>CAWKCN010000016.1:0-127864 GCA_963848145.1 Ilumatobacteraceae bacterium | reverse complement strand
CGTGTTGAAGCAGTGCGGGCACTGCGTGATGATCTTCTTCACACCCATGCCGTTGAGCATCTCGACGTTGGGCTGGGCGAGCATCTGGAACAGGTACTCGTTGCCCGAGCGGCGAGCGGAATCGCCGGTACACATCTCCGACGGGCCCAGGATCGACACGTCGATGCCCGCACGGCGCAACAGCCCGGCCATGGCCTGGGTGACCTTCTTGTTCTTGTCGTCGAACGAACCGGCACAGCCGACCCAGTAGAGGTATTCGGAGGTGAGCGCTTCGCCGGGGTCGACGATGGTGACGCCGTCGATGCCCTCGGCCCAATCGCCTCGCTCGCCCTGGTTCATTCCCCAGGGGTTCATCTGGTTCTCCATCGCCCGGTAGGCGTTGCCCAGCTCCGCGGGGAAGTTCGACTCCATCAGCGACAGGTAGCGGCGCATGTCGAAGATCTTGTCGGTGATCTCGATGTTGACCGGGCAGATCTCGTCGCACGCCTTGCAGGTGGTGCACGCCCAGATCTCCTCGGCGGTGATCCGCTCGAACAGCGAGTCGGCGCTGACGGTGATCTCGGCGTCGGTGCCGAGCGGTGGCGACACGACCGGTGTGCCGGTGGCGGCCATCACCTCACCCGACTTCAGCACGATCTCGCGAGGGTCGAGCGACTTGCCGGTTGCGTGGGCGGGGCACACGCTGGTGCAGCGACCGCACATCGTGCAGGCGTCGAGGTCGAGCAGTTGCTTCCAGGTGAAGTCCTCGACGGTCGAGGCGCCGAAGCTCTCGAGCTCGGTCTCCATCAGGTTCGGCATCGGACGCATCGCACCCTTCGGGCGGTCCTTGTCCTTCAGGTACATGTTGAGCGGCGAGGTGAAGATGTGTCGCAGCATCGTGAGCGGCAGCAGCGCCAGGAAGGCGATGAAGCTGGCGACGTGGAGGATCCACCACCACTGATGCCACGTGTCGAGAGTGCCCTGCGACCATCCGTCGACCAGCAACGCCAGCGGGTAGCCGATGAACGCCCACTGCTCGTAGCTCGGCATGCCCTCCTGGGCGATCCGGAACATCTCCGCGCCGAACCCGGTGAGGCCCACCGCGAAGAACGTGCCCAGGATCGCTGCGTGTTCGGGCTTCGACTTGATGCGAATGCGGTACGGGCGCTGCACGTAGCGGCGGACGATCGCCCACACGATGCCGATCATGAACACGAGCCCGGCCGCGTCGCCGACGAACGAGTAGGCCTTGTAGGTGGTGCCGTGGAGGAACTTGAGCTGCTCGGGCAACTGGTGATCGATCTCGAGCACCGTGGTGACACCGAGCAACACGAGGAACCCGAAGTAGATCATCGAGTGCATGAGCCCGGCGCCGGCATCGCGCAGCAGGGTCTGCATGTAGGCACCGGCGCGGAAGTCCTTGAGTCGCTGGGCAGCGTTCTTCTTGGTGGTGTGACGCTGGGAGGGGGCGCCGCGCTCCCAGTTCTTCATCCGGTTGGCGAACATGAACGCCCCCCAGATCACCATCACCGGAATCACGGTGTAGAAGGCGATCTGGATCGGGCCGGGGATGTTGACGAAGACGGTGCGATGAACCGGGTTGTCGTTCTTCCAGCCGGTGATCTGCGGCAGGATGCCCGACACCATGATGAAGATGCCCATGCCGATACCGAGCACCAGCGCAAGGTGATGCGGCTTGACGCGTACCGGTGGCTTCGGCTGGCCGGATGTGGTGGTCTCGTCGGTTTCGACAGTGGTGCTCATGACGGCCGCAACGCTAGTCGTTGATGCCGGGAGCGGTCATGTCCGCTGCGCGCAACGGCGCAGCGAGATCAGCCGAAGTACTGGCGATCGAGTTCGCGGATGCGCGCCGCCAGGCTGGAGAGGAGCTTGTGCGAGATCGCCGGCACCGAGTCGATCACGCCGAGGAAGCGGCGTGAGTCGATCACGAGCAGCGTGCAGTCGGTGGCACAGATGGCGGTCGCTGTCCGCGGGCCGTGGTCGAGCAGTGACAGTTCACCGACAACCGAGCCCGGCCCGAGCGTGGCGACCTTGCGCCCGTTGCGCTTGATGTCGATGTCGCCTTCGATGACCACGAAGGCTTCGCGTCCGGTCTGTCCTTGATCGACGATCAAGGTTCCTTCGGTCATGCGAATCTCGTCACTCGCCTTCGCGACCTTCTCGAGCTCTTTGTTGTTGCAGCCACTGAAGAGTGCAACGCCCCGGAGCGTTTCCAGATGTTGTTTCTTGCTCGCCATGCGCCGAACACTAGGCGCGTTGATGGCAGTCGGTGTGCAGCGGACGTCGGGGGCGCGACCAGGTCTCGGTCCCCGTGGTCCGCGACGTCAGTGGGTTCCGGCTTGGGCGGCCACTGCGGCGGCAGCGGCCGCAACGGCGTCGGGGTCGCCGAGGTGGTCGGCGGACACCACCTGGAGACGGTCGTCGAAGCGGTACTGGCGGGGTGCACGTCGGGCGGCAGGTGTGCATGGCGAGGGTCGTTGGCCGGATGCTCGGGACTGTCGAGGTCGACCGGTGGCGGCGGCGTGTCGTAGCTGCGCCGCCAGGCGTTCACCTGCTCGGCACCGTGACGTTCGGTGGTCTGCTTCTTGTCGAGGCCCTGGAGCGCGCCGTAGTGGCGTTCGTTGAGCCGCCAGTTGCGATTCCCGCCGGAGCGACCGGGGTGCTGCTGAACGTGACGTCGGTGGGGTCGACGGCGAGTGGATTCATCTCGATTCGACCAGGTGATGCAACGGGCTCGCCCTCGACATCATCGCTGAATGTCACCGCCGGGGTCATCGTCCCGAACTCGGTGCAGGTGTCGATGCCGACCGCCGGCGCCAACGCCGGTCGGATCGACATCACCTGGGACGCCTTCGGTGTTGCTGGGCCGACCACGGACATTCTGATCGACGTGGTCGGCTACACGACCAACACCGGACTGCAGGAACTCGTTGCCGACCTCTACACCAAGGACCAGCTCGGCGCCGGGTACGTCACCAGCTCCGGTGCAGTTTCGCAGGCCGGGAGCGTCTTGCAGTTCAGCGGATCCGAACAGACCGTCGCGACCCTCGATCTCCCGGCCGGCAAGTACGTCGTCAACGCGTCCGTCATGGTCAACAACAACGACAACGCCGTGCGCAGTGTCGGCTGCGAGCTGGAGCTCGGTGGGGTCATCATCGACAGCCTGTAGAGCACGCAGGCCTTCCCGCTCGGCCCCAACGCACAGGGTGGGTCCCGAGTGAGCCTGGCGTTCTCCGGGGCAGGCACGCTCGCTGCGCCGGCCACGGCGCAGTTGGTCTGCCGGGCGACCGCCACCGCCGGGAACTACGCCGCCAGATCGATCACCGCCGTCCAAGTCGCGACCCTGACGTCTGCGGGTGAGCTCACCTCGTCATCGACCGGCACCGACCTGACGGAGTAGCCGACAACCGACGGCGGATCCGTCGGCGGGACTGTCGTTCATTCGGCCGAGCGGAGCAGCTCGGCAGCCACGCCCGGGATCTGGTCGGCGAGGCTGAGGTGGCCGACCCCGGGGAGGATTCGCAGCTCGGCACTCGGGATCAGCTCGGCGGTGTGTCGGCTGTGGGCGATCGGCACCAGCTGATCGTCGTCGCCGTGCACGACGATGACCGGACACGTGATCGCCGAGGTGTCGAACGACCACGGCCGACCTTGCACCCAGATGTCGTGGGCATAGCCGACGACGCCCTGGGCGAACGCTTCGCCCATCGAAGTGAACAGACCGGTGGCGTTTACTTCGTCGGCAAACCACGCGTTGTCCGTCGTCCCGAGGTCCATGTCGCCCTCGAAGAATCGCGACCCGTCAGCTCCGTACCGTTCGATGCAAGCAGCAGCGGCGTCGTCGGCGTCGGCGAGCGCCATCAGGTCGAGTTCCGACTGCAGGTAGCCATCAGCGGCGCCCGGCCAGCTCATGTCGGTGTTGCCGGCCGCAACGATTGCGCCGGCCACTCGATCGCCGAGCAACGATGCGCACGCCACGGTGTACGGGCCGCCTGACGAGAGGCCCATCACCCCGAACCGGTCCACCCCGAGGTGATCGGCGAGTGCGACGACGTCGTCGACGAACCCCGCCGTCGTTCGACCGGCCAGCGGCGTCGACCGGCCGTACCCAGGCCGGTCAGGTGTCACGATGCGAAGGCCCCCGGAAACGGCGGCTGCGTCGAGCATGGCGAGTTCGAGGCGGCCACCTGGCGCTCCGTGGTGGTACACCACCACAGCGCCGCCGGGACGACCGATCGACGTGTACGACATGCTTCGGCCGTCGGGCAATGTCAGTGTGTCGTCGCTGATCATGGCCCTCGAACGTAGTCTTCGGCGGTGGCCGCGCTGTTCGACGAGTACTCCTTCGACCGGTTCCTGCGCCATGAGGAGTTGGTCGAATGGGTCGAGCAGCTCGCCGCCGCACATCCCGACCTGGTGACGGTGGAGACCTACGGCCGCTCCTACGAGGGTCGCGACCTCCTGTTGGTCACGGTCACCGACGCAGCGACCGGATCGCACGACACCAAGCCGGCGCACTGGGTCGACGCGAGCATCCACGCCGTCGAACTCACCGCCACGGTGGCGGCCTGCCGACTGCTTCAGCGCCTCGTCGACGGGCACGTCGCCGGCGACGCCACGATCACTCGTGCGCTTCGTACCCGCACCTTCTACGTCGTCCCGCGGGTGAACCCGGATGGTGCCGAATGGGTGCTCGCCGACCGACCCTCGTTTCAGGCGCTCCAGCGTGCGTCCTTGGCCGCTCGCCGACGCGCACCGCTGGCCCGGTCTGCACGAAGAGGACGTCGACGGCGACGGGCGCATCTTGCAGATGCGCATGCCCGACCCCGACGGACCCTGGGTGGCCCATCCCGAGGACGCCCGCCTGCTCGTACCCGTTCCGGCCACCGGAGTGGGCCCCGACGTGGCGCGGTACAGGGTGCTCGACGAGGGAACGATCGAGGACTACGACGGGTTCCACGTTGCGGCGCCGCCGACGCCAGAAGGGCTCGACCTCAACCGGAACTACCCCGCCGGGTGGGGATCCAAGGTGACTGGGTCAGGCGATCATCCGCTCTCCGAACCCGAGATCGACGCGCTCGTCAGGGCGATCGTGTCCCGACCGAACGTGTGCGGGTTCAATGCGTTCCACACCAGCGGCGGTGTGTTGCTCCGGCCGTCGTCGACCGTGCCCGATTCGAAGCTGCCGCCGGCGGACGTGTGGGCCTGGAAGCAGCTCGCGGCGATCGGCACCGAACTCACCGGCTACCCGTC
This sequence comes from Ilumatobacteraceae bacterium, assembly GCA_963848145.1. GTDB lineage: Bacteria > Actinomycetota > Acidimicrobiia > Acidimicrobiales > Ilumatobacteraceae > Sva-07. Next base: position 122,611 of record CAWKCN010000016.1, on the reverse strand, counting down.
GCACTCGGTGTACGAGGACTTCACCTGGGATCCGACCGAGACGCTCAGCGGCGCATCCGACGACTGGGCCTACGAGCACCTCGGTGTGTACGGCTGGACCACCGAGTTCTGGGACGTCGTCCACGCTGCCACGGGCGAGAAGCAGTCCACGCACTTCTGGTACACGGGTCCGACGGACGACGAACGGCTGGCCGTGCTGCGCTGGCTCGACGAACACTCCACCGACGAGGCCACGCGCGGTTTCGTCGAGTGGTACCCCTTCGACCATCCGCAGCTCGGACACGTCGAACTCGGCGGCTGGAACGGGTTGTACTCGTGGACGAACCCACCGCCCGACCGGCTGCTCGCCGAGGTCGATCGCCACGCCGACTTCGCCGTCGCCCAGGCGCTCGCGGCGCCGTGCATCGAGATCCGAAATGCGAAGTTCGAGCGCGTCGGTGACGACACCTGGCAGGTGTCGATCGGCATCGCCAACATCGGCTGGCTGTCGACCACCGTCACCGAACGGGCACGCCGGGACGACCTGGTTCGTCCGATCCTGGCCGAGCTCGACGGAGTCGACGATGTGCTCGACGGTGCGTCACGGCGCACGCTCGGCCAACTCGCCGGCTCGTCGGCCACCCGGTTCACCGGCAGCACGGCGGGCACCCCGGACCGCGTCAGCTGCTCGTGGCTCGTTCGAGCTGCCGCCGGCACCGCTATCCGGGTGACCGTGCAGCATCAGCGAGCGGGGAGCGACTCGGTCGACCTCGTGCTCGATCATCGTCGCTCGAACCGCCGAGTCGACCGTCGACCGCCGGCGAGGTCTCGTGACGACCGACTCCTGGATCACGCTGGTCGTGCTGATCGCCACGTTCGGCCTGCTCGCGTTCGATCGGCTGCCGACCGCTGCGGCGATGGGCGCCGCCGTCGGTGTCCTCCTGCTCACCAACGTCGTCGACCAGGGTGAGGCCCTGTCGGGGCTGTCGTCGACGGCGCCGATCACCATTGCCGCGCTGTACGTCCTGGCCGGTGCAGCCACCGTGACCGGTGCGCTGTCACCGCTGATCGACCGGGTGCTCGACGGCTCGCCGAAGCGGGCCGCTGCTGATCCGGCGCGTGCCAGCCGTGCACGCCTGGGTCGGCTCGCCGTTGCCAGTGGAGCGTTGTCGGGGATCCTGCCGAACACGCCGTTGGTGGCACTCGCCGCGCCACGCGTCGTCACCTGGTGTCGACGGTCGGGCGTCTCCGCCTCGCCGTATCTGATCCCGCTGTCGTATGCCGCCGTGTTCGGTGGTGTGATCACCGTGATCGGTACGTCGACCAACCTGGTCGTCTCCGATCTGCTGGTCGCACAGGGCGGCGACCCGCTCGGCGTCTTCGAGATCACCGGGGTGGGCCTTCCCGTCGCGGCAGTCGGGATCATGGTGCTGGTGCTCACCGCCCCGAGACTCCTGCGCAACCGCAGGAGCGCCGGGCCGGATGATGCAGTCGCAGCCCAGTCGTACACGATTGCGCTCCGGGTCGATGAAGACGGCCCGCTGGTCGGCCAGACGGTCGACGCCGCCGGCCTCCGCCACCTCCAAGGCGTCTTTCTCGCCGGTGTCGAGCGGGCGGGCTCCGTGGTCACCGCCCGCCCCGGCACGGTGTTGAGCGGTGGCGACGTCTGCTACTTCGCCGGCGACGTCATCGACGTGGTCGACCTCCTCGAGGTCCGTGGCCTGTCGAGCGCCGAGGACAACCATCTCGTCGGTGCAGGTGATCGCCCCGACTCCGGGCTGTTCGAAGCGGTCGTGTCGGAGCGTTCCGAACTCGCCGGCGAAACGTTGCGCGACGCCGGGTTCCGCGCTCGCTACGACGCAGCGGTGCTGGCGATCCGTCGCCACGACGACGACCTGCCCGGCAAGCTCGGGTCGGTCGTGCTGCGCCCCGGCGACGTGCTGCTGGTGTTGGCCACGCCCGAGTTCGGACGGCAGTGGCGGGGACACGGCGACTTCAGCGTGATCGCCTCGCTCGACGCTCCGCCGCCGGTACGGCGTGATCGCGCGGGCGTGGTGATCGCAGCGATCGTGGTCATGATCGCCGCCGTCGTCTCCAACGTGCTCGACCTGATGGAGGCCTCGCTGCTCGCGGCGGCGGTGTTGGTCGCCACGAGGATCATCAGCGTCACCGAGGCCCGTCGGGCGGTGAACCTCAACGTGGTGCTCACGATCGCGATGTCGATCAGCCTCGGCACCGCGGTCGCGGTCAGTGGATTGGCCGCCGAGATGGCATCGGTGCTCGGAAGCGCCGGCGATCCGTTCGGAGACTCCGGACGTCTGGTCGCGGTCCTCCTCGCGACGATGGTTCTCACCGAACTGCTGTCGAACAACGCCGCAGCGGCGCTGATGCTCCCGGTGGCGCTGGCGACAGCCGTCGACGCCGGGCTCGACCCTCGATCGTTCGCGATCGTGGTGCTGATCGGAGCATCGTGTTCGTTCCTGTCGCCGATCGGCTATCAGACCAACCTGATGGTGTACGGCCTCGGCGGCTACAAGTTTCGCGACTTCACCATCGTCGGCGCGCCGCTCAGCCTCGTCACGTTGATCATGACCCCGATCGTCGTCCCTCTCGTCCTCGGTCTCTGACGTTCGCTCATCGCCCGGGTGCCGGGTGTGCTCCAATGGCGCAGATGGAGACGATTCTGGTCACCGGCGGCGCCGGCTACATCGGCAGTCACACCTGCATTGCGTTGCTCGAGTCGGGCTACGACGTCGTCGTCGTCGACGACCTCTCGAACGGCTCGGAGCGAGCGGTCGCCGAGGCGGCTGCGATCACCGGACGTTCGATCCAGTTCCACCGGATCGACGTCGGCGACGCCGACGCACTCGACGCCGTCTTCGATGCGCACCACGTCGACGGCGTGATCCACTTCGCAGGGCTCAAGGCCGTCGGGGAGTCGGTGGCGGAACCGTTGCGTTACTTCCGGGTCAATCTCGGGACGACGTTGACGTTGGCCGAGACCATGGCCACCCACGGGGTGAAGCGCCTGGTCTTCTCGTCGTCGGCCACGGTGTACAGCCCCGCCGCGGCGGTGCCGTTGCACGAAGATGCCGTCACCGGGCCCACCAACCCGTACGGCGAGACCAAGGCCATGATCGAGCGGATACTCACCGCAGTCGGCGCCGCCGACCCAGAACTCGCGGTGGCGCTGCTTCGCTACTTCAACCCGGTGGGTGCCCACGAGAGCGGTCGCATCGGGGAGGACCCGGCGGGCATTCCGAACAACCTGATGCCCTTCGTCATGCAGGTCGCGGTCGGCAAGCTGCCAGAGCTGTCGGTGTTCGGCGACGACTACGACACACCCGACGGAACGTGCATCCGTGACTACATCCACGTCGTCGACCTGGCGCGTGGTCATGTCGCCGCGCTTCGGCGGCTCGCCGAGACGACGGGGGTGCACACCTGGAACCTCGGCACGGGTCGGGGTACGTCGGTGCTCGAGATGATCGAGGCCGCCGAGCGTGCCGTCGGACAGCCCATCCCCCGACGGATCGTCGCACGTCGGCCCGGTGACCAACCGGTGTCGTATGCCGACGTGACCAAGGCCGAGCGCGAGCTCGGCTGGCGTGCCGAGCGAACCGTCGACAACATGTGCGTCGACCACTGGGAATGGCAACGCGCGCACCCGGACGGGTTCGGCTCGTGAACGTGCCGGACCCCGAGCTGTTGGCTGCGGCACAGGACGCTCATCTGCAGGCGTACTGCCCGTACTCGCACTATCGGGTGGGGGCGGCGATCCGCACGACGTCCGGCTCGGTCGTCGCAGGCTGCAACGTCGAGAATGCTGCCTATCCGCTCGGCTCGTGCGCCGAGGCGGGAGCGATCGCGGCGATGGTCCTCGGCGGTGATCGCGCGATCGCCGAGATCGTCGTGGCGACCGACGGCGACGAGCCGGGCACGCCGTGCGGTGGATGTCGGCAGCGGATCCGCGAATTCGCCGGTCCCGACGTGATCGTGCATTCCGTTGCAGCATCGGGGGCGACCTGGTCGACGACGGTCGCCGAACTGCTCCCACACTCGTTCGGCCCGGAGTTCTTGGACACCGAGTGAGGAGGGGCGCCCAGCGCCACTGCATCAAACTTGAGTCATAGTGACTCAAGTAATCTCACTTCGACGTTGCGATGTGATCGCACTGGTCGTATCGTGAGTCCTCGAATCGCAGACACCCCCCACACGAACACTTCACCAGAGGAGCAACACCCATGGCCAAGGCAGTCGGCATCGACCTCGGAACCACCAACTCGGTGGTCTCGGTCCTCGAGGGCGGCGAACCCGTCGTCATCCCCAACTCCGAGGGCGCCCGCACGACCCCGTCGGTCGTGGCGTTCTCCAAGTCCGGCGAAGTTCTCGTCGGTGAGGTCGCCAAACGTCAGGCGATCACCAACCCCGATCGCACCTTCCGCTCGATCAAGCGCCACATGGGCGAGGGCTGGAAGTCCGACGACATCGACGGCAAGACCTACACCCCGCAGGAGATCTCGGCGCGGATCCTGATGAAGCTCAAGCGCGACGCCGAGTCGTTCCTCGGCGACACCGTCAACCAGGCCGTCATCACGGTGCCGGCGTACTTCGACGACGCCCAACGCACCGCTACCAAGGAAGCCGGCACGATCGCCGGGCTCGAAGTGCTGCGCATCATCAACGAGCCCACCTCGGCGGCGCTCGCATACGGCCTCGACAAGGGCTCCGAGGACGAGACGATCCTCGTGTTCGACCTCGGCGGCGGAACGTTCGACGTGTCGGTGCTCGAGATCGGCGACGGCGTGTTCGAGGTGAAGTCCACCCACGGCGACACCGATCTCGGCGGCGACGACTGGGACCAGCGCATCGTCGACTGGCTCGTCCAGCAGTTCAAGGCGGCGCACGGCGTCGATCTGAGCGCCGACCGCATGGCCGCGCAGCGTCTGCAGGAAGCCGCCGAGAAGGCCAAGATCGAGCTCAGCCAGACCCAGCAGACCCAGATCAACCTGCCGTTCATCACCGCAACCGCAGACGGCCCGCTGCACCTCGACGAGTCGCTCAGCCGGGCCAAGTTCCAGGAGATGACTTCCGACCTCATCGAGCGCTGCCGGGTCCCGTTCGAGCAGGCGCTCAAGGACGCCGGCGTGTCGAAGGGTGACCTGCATCACGTGATCCTCGTCGGTGGCTCCACCCGCATGCCGGCGGTCACCGAACTGGTCCAGAGCCTCACCGGCAAGGAGCCGAACAAGACCGTCAACCCCGACGAGGTGGTCGCCATCGGCGCCGCCGTGCAGGCCGGTGTGTTGCGCGGTGACGTCAAGGACGTCCTGCTGCTCGACGTCACACCTCTGAGCCTCGGCATCGAGACCAAGGGTGGCGTCATGACCCGGCTCATCGAGCGCAACACGACGATCCCCACCAAGCGCACCGAGGTGTTCACCACCGCCGAGGACAGCCAGCCCTCGGTCGAGATCCACGTGATCCAAGGCGAGCGCGAGATGGCGAGCTACAACAAGACGCTCGGCAAGTTCCAACTCGTCGATCTGCCGCCGGCGCCTCGCGGCGTGCCGCAGATCGAGGTCACCTTCGACATCGACGCCAACGGCATCGTGCATGTGTCGGCAAAGGACCGGGCGACCAACAAAGAGCAGTCGATGACGATCACCGGGCAGTCGACGCTCGACAAGAACGACATCGACCAGATGGTCAAGGACGCCGAAGCCCACGCCGAGGAGGACCGGCAGCGTCGTGACGAGGCCGAGGTTCGCAACAACGCCGACTCGATCGTCTACCAGACCGAGAAAGTGCTGCGTGAGCAGGGCGACAACGTCACTGCCGAGGAGAAGGACGCCGTCGAACAGCCGCTGTCCGACCTCAAGAAGGCGATGGAGGGCAACGACACCGACGCCATCAAGGCAGCGACCGACACCCTGATGTCGGCCAGCCAGGCCTTCAGCCAGAAGCTCTACGAAGCCGCTGCCCGAGACTCCGGAGCCGATGGCACCTCGGCGTCGGGGCAGTCCGGCGACACCGGCGCCGGCGCAGTTGACGACGACGACATCGTCGACGCGGAAGTCGTCGACGACGCCGACGAGAAGGCCTGACCCGGCAATGGACGGCGACATGGTCGACCCTCCCGAGAAGCACGAGGACGACACCGAACTCCCCGACGGCGCTGCGGTGCCGTCGGGCGGGCCGGTCGGAGACGATGACGTCGAACGAGCCAGTGAGATCGACGATCTCACCGACTCGATGCGGCGTCCCGATGCAGCCGACGACGACTTCGATGCGATCGTCGGCGACATCGACTACTCCGACGTCGACGTGCCTGCGTTGCTCGCCGAGCGCGAGCAGTACAAGGAGATGGCGCAGCGCATCCAGGCGGATTTCGACAACTTCCGCAAGCGAGCCGCAACGCAATCGCTGGCCGAGGCCGATCGGGCCTCCGGCCGTCTCGCCGAGGCGCTGCTCCCGGTGCTCGATGCGGCCGAGGCGGCGTTCGTTCGGCATCCCGACGAGGTCGGACCACTGCTCAACCAGATGCTGGTCGAGCTGAAGCGGCACGGCCTCGAGATCTTGGCGCTCGAGAACGAACCGTTCGATCCCGAGGTCGCCGAGGCGGTCGCTCACGAGCCGGGCGACGGTGGCGAACCGATCGTCGCCGAGGTGTTGCGCAGCGGCTACACCTGGAAGGACAAGGTGTTGCGACCCGCCATGGTGCGCACGAAGGATTGATGTTGCTGAGGACGAGGAGGTGATCTCTGGATGAGTGCACAACGTGATTGGTTCGAGAAGGACTACTACCAGGCACTCGGCGTCGAGAAGAACGCCACCGCGCAAGGAGATCACCAAGGCGTACCGCAAGCTCGCCCGCGACCTTCATCCCGACAAGAACCCCGGCGACACGGTCGCCGAGGAGAAGTTCAAGACGTCGCCGCTGCCTACGACGTGCTCGGTGACGAGGCCAAGCGCAAGGAGTACGACGAGGTCCGCTCGATGGGCCCGATGGGTCCCATGGGCGGTCGCGGGCCCGGCCCGGGAGGGTTCACGTTCAACGTCGAGGACATGGGCGGCGCCGGTGGCCTCGGCGACCTGTTCGGCAACATGTTCGGACGCGGCGCGCCAGGTGGCGGACGCGGTCGCGGCGGCGCAGCCTCCGGGGTGGGTCCCCGACGTGGTGCCGACATCACCGCACAGCTGACCGTCGACTTCAAGGACGCCGTTCACGGACTCACGACCACGCTGTATCTCACCACCGACGCCCAGTGCTCGACCTGCAACGGTTCGGGTGCCAGACCCGGCACGTCCCCGGTGATGTGCTCGGCGTGCGGTGGTCGGGGTGCTGTCGACGACAACCAGGGCGGTTTCTCGTTCTCGGCGCCGTGTCGAGTCTGTGGCGGTCAAGGCAGTCGAATCGAGGATCCGTGTCCGACGTGCCGTGGGTCCGGCATCGAGCAACGCCAACGCGAAGTCAAGACGCGCATCCCCGCCGGTGTCAAGGATGGCCAGACCATCCGGTTGAAGGGCCGAGGTGGCCCCGGCCGCAACGGTGGCCCCGCAGGTGACCTGCTCGTCGAGCTCAAGGTGATGCCGCACCCGCTCTTCGGTCGCAGCGGTGACAACCTCACGGTGTCGGTGCCGGTCACGATCGCCGAAGCAGCCCTCGGCGGTGACATCGACGTGCCGACTCTCGACGGCGCCAGGGTCACACTGCGCCTCAAACCGGGCACACAGACGGGCAGCCGTCACCGTGTTCGCAGCCAAGGGCATCGAGACGGCCAAGCACACCGGCGACCTGATCGTCACCGTGAACGTCCACGTCCCGACCGATCTGACCGATCCACAGCGCGAGGCGATCGAGCAACTCGCGGCGGCGACTACGGTGAATCCGAGGAGTTCACTGCCATGACCACACACGAGAACGAACGGTCCCGCACCCGAGCGGTGTATGTGATCTCCGTGGCGGCCGAGCTCGCCGGGATGCACCCGCAGACCCTTCGCATCTACGAGCGTCGAGGCTTGGTGACCCCGGCGCGCACCGACGGCGGCAACCGTCGATACAGCGACGCCGACATCGCCATCTTGAAACGGATCTCCGAACTCACCGACGAAGGCATGAACCTCGAAGGAATTCGTCGCGTGATGCACCTCGAGATCGAGAACGCCCGGCTGCGGGCAGAAGTCGAGCAGGCACGAGAGATCGCCCGGCACGCGATCGCTGCTGCCGAGGAGAACCGCAGCGGCGGCGACCTGGTGCCGCTCCGTCAGGCGGTTGCCGTGTTCGGGCAACGCCCGTCGATCTTCGACGACGACTGAGGAGGCACGGTGTTCGCACCGTGTCAGCGCCGTCGGGGAAGAATCCGAGCGAGCAGTCGTTTCGTTCGCCCGATCGTCGCCGGCGATCGAGGCGTCGGCAGGTCGGAGAGGCGTTCGATCGCCCACGGTCGTTCGAGTTCACTCGACGTGGTCGCAACCGGCATCAGCATGTCGACGGGTCGAAGCCGACCGGCCAGCCCAGCGGCACCGATTGCCGCACCGATTGCCACACACTGGCGCTCGGGCGCCCGCACGTCCTGGGGCGGGAACTCCGGGTACAGGTGTCCCGCCAACCAGATGGCGCGGTCGACGGGGGGAGCATCGTCGATGAGCCGTCGGATCTCCACCACGAGTTCTGCAGGCTCGTCCACGCCGTCGAACCAACCGACGGAGACTGCGGTGTCACTGCAGTTCAACGCCGGGGCCATGCGTCCGACGGAATCGATTGCCGCCGCCGCCACGACCGTGCCGCCCGACACGATCGCGGCGACGCTCTCGTCGGCGGCTGCATCGCGCCGGAGGTGAGTGATGGACGCGTCGAGCACCCGAACGAGCGCGAGTGGGCTGGGGTCGGTCGCAACATCGACGAAACCGGCGCGTTCGGTCAGTTCCTCGAGTCGCCGGATGTCGGTGTCGTTCCAGGCAACACCGATCAGCCACCGTCGAGGACCCTCGTCGACCAGAATGCTCGACGAGGCGCGCCTCGACGATGCCAGGTCGGCCCGCACGGCGTTGAGATCGTTGCCCGACAGCCCGGTGGCGTCAACACGGCTCAGTGTGCTTCCGGGTGGGAACACGGCGACACGGGTCGGCACGAGCGCGTCGCCGAGCTCGGCCCGGAGTCGCACGAACGCATCGACGATGGCGCGATCGTCGGACGGCGACCCGACCGGTACTTCGGCTGCTGCGACGACGCGCCCCGGCTCGTCCGCACTCAACCGCACTCCGCGGACGACATCGTGTGTGATCTCGATCCCGATCCCGTCGCCACGCGCTGGCCCGATGGCGCTCATTCGCTGCCACCGCGGCGTTCGAGCAGTGCTTCGGCGGTGGTGTCGGCCATCGCGAGCTGCACCAGGTCATTGCCTGGGAACGACCGGCACCGTCCGGCGACACCGTCGAGCTCGTCGGCCCGATCGACGCCGAGCGTCGCCAGCTCCTCCCGGTTCGACGAGGCGCCGATCAGCCGACTCGTTGCGGCTGCTGCGAAGGGGCCGGCCCCGTCGAGTTCGCTGGCGTAGGCGATCACGTCGACGCCGGAATCGGGTGCAGTGGCAGCGACGAGAACGTCGTCGATCTGGTCGCCGAGGTCCCGATCGGCGTGCAGCCGTCGGAGTTGGACGAGGTCGGCGATGAGCAGCACCGGTCGAGGGCCGTCGGTTGCGCTGTCGGTGGCCGACTCTCGGAATCCGATGTGGGTGGCGATGGCATCGAGCGCTTCGAGGACCGCGTCGGCCTGATCGGGGGCGACGACGGTCACGTCGCGGCCGAGGTGCTCCACTGCTCGGCGCTTCGTCGACGACGGCTCGATGACGACGAGCCGGACGTCCTCGCTCACGAAACGATCGGTGATGCCGAGCAGCACGGTCGTCAACACCTGCTCGATCCCGGAGCGGCGCGACCCGTACAGCAGCAACGAGCCGGTTCCCGGCTCCCACCAGTGGGTACGGGCTCCAGCCTGGCTCGGGTCGTCGGCGACGCCGAGTGGGACACCATCGCCGGGGGTCGAGGCGAGGAGGAGGTCGAGGTCGAGATGGGTCGGCAACGGCGGCGGCAGCGCCACCCGCCTCGGTGCATCGACGTCGCCGGCGAGTTGCGATGCCGCAACGCGTAGCACCTCGACCGCTGCCGCCACGTCGGGATTCGGAACGTTCACCGCGTGGATTCGCCGTTGTTCGAGGCGGCGTTCGAGCGGTGTCAGGGCTCGCCCGATGACAGCGGGCCGGAGTTCGAGCGCAGCCTCTCGAGCCGCTGCCGGCTGCAGCGGCGTGAATGGCCGACCCCCGCCGTCGCCGAGGGTCGTGATGGTGGCGACCCGGTGCGCAGTTCGGCTGCCGGCTGTGTCTCGACGTTCGACGCTGATCAGCGTGTCGGCTTCGGGAACAGCCAGCACCGGCTGGTTGCCGACCACGATCATGCTCAGGCCCTCGACGGCTCGAACCCCGTCGGCGAGCGCTGCGAGCATCGACGGGTCGTGCGGTGACGGTGTGGTGACGTCATGTTCGACGTCGACGACCAGGACGACTCGAGCGGGTCCGTCCGGCTGGGCGAGTACCGACCGCAGGCGGGTCAGGAGCCGCGGCGGCTCGATGCCGACGACCGTATCGGGTCGTTCCGTGGCGTGGGGGAGCTTCGACAGCAGATCCGCCCGTGGGCTCGAAGCGGACCCGAGCGGCACCACCCACAGATCACTCGGTGATCGATCGCTGCACTGGGCGAGCAGGAGCGTCGCAGCCACGTCGAATGCGTCACCCATCGAAGACCCGAAGATGGCGGTGACGTCGTCGCCGAGCGAGACGTCGACCGTCTGGTCGTCGGCCCGCCCGACCGGCGCTGTCGTTCGGATGACGGCACTGCTCCAACGGGCGAGGACCTCCTCGGGTCCGACGAGGTCGATCAGCTCGGACAGTTCGACGCGCTCGGTGAGCGTCGGCGCCGCTGGTTCGGGCAACGCAAGCTCGACGTCGGCAAGCGGTGCCAGTGCCCGAGCGACACGGACGGCGATCGCGATCTCGGTGAGCGCGGGTCGGATGCCCTCGATGTCGCTCGATCCGCTCAACGAGTGGAGTCGTACGAGATCATCGCCCGTGTCCGTGATCAGCGTCGTGCAGATCGAGGGTGCGTGAATGGCGTCGTCGCAGAGCGCGATCAATCGCAGGTCGTCGGGGGGGTTCGCCAGGACCGGGCGCAGCAGAGCATCTCGACGGTTCCAGAGGGTCGGATCGTCGACGACGACCATCGTGAGGTGGGAAGCAGGCGAGGGCATCGTGTCCGGCACCGCATGCCTGCCGGCAACGTCCACCCATCGCCTGACGTCGTCCACCGAACTCCAGACGGCGGGTGAGCCCCCGAGACGAAGGTGCGGCAGCCATTTCGTCCAGTCCCACGTGGCAGCTCGATCCGGGCTGGTCAAGATGACGAGGCCGAGATCGGCGGGGCCGTGCAACGTGGTGGCTTCGACGATGAGCGTGCGTGCCAGCGCCGAACGCACGCGATCCGCCCCTGCGATCCCCACGGCCCGATTGCGATCGAGATCGGCGCTGATGATCGTCGGGCCGGCGGGGCCGATGCACAGACCGAACGGCAGTGCAAACGCATCTGGGTGATCGGGTCGACGCTCCCACAGGGTCGGCGCTGCATGTGTCGCGTCGCGAAGCGCATCGACGACGGGCCGGCGGTCCGGCGCCGAGCGGCGGCGCGGTGGGCGGCTGAATGCGACGACTCCGTCATGGTCCGGAACCGGCAACGTTCGTGGCGACGCAGCGTGTTCCGGCGTGCTGAGCTGAAAGGCGCGGGATCCGGCAGTCAGTGTGCGATCCCGCCACGGCATCGGTGAGGTCACCGGTGTTCCGTCGAGTGCCACGTCGGTCCCCTCGGCCACGACCGTGACCTCGGAGGAGCCGGCAGTGGACGCGGTGACGACGATCTCGAACATCGCCTGCTCGACGGGCGCGAGGTCGAGTTCGTCCGCGCTCGATCGGCGCCCCGGCCCGAAGCGGTACCGGCCTGGGGCGAGTCGTGTGAGCCGGCCGGCTCCCGGGCCGGCGACCTGAGCCACCTCGATGTCGTCGTCGGAGGTGAGCGTCGGACGCCCTGGTTCGGCGTCGACGACCGCACCGGCCACCAATCCAGCGTCGTCCAGCGGTGTTGTCGCATCGATCGTGTGGCCGTCGATCAGCGCAAGCCTCGGGACCGCCTGACCGGTGACCATCGCGAGGACGTCACCCAGCGTGGTGGCCGATGTGTGGGCGACGATCGACACGTCGGCATCACCATGGGGTGTGCGCACGACGATGTCCATCAGCGTGAACACTACGGAACCGAGCCAGTCGAAGGCGACGTCTCGCGAAATGCCGCACGAACTCGTGACAAACACTTCAGGTGTGGCCCGGACGTGCCGATGACTCAGAGTGAGTTTCCGCCACTCGCTTTCTTCGTTGAGGTACCTGTGACACTGTCGACCGTCACCTGGCGCCAAGCCGTTGCTGCCATCGCAGCGACGCTGCTGACGCTGTTCGCAGTGATCGTGGTCGTGCGTTCGGACGGGCTACCAGCGGTGGACGCGGCATCGTCGCGAGCGACCGCTTGGTTCGTGCATCAGCCCACCGGGCGGGTCGTGCTCGTCGACGGTTACGGCGGGCGCGCGCTCGCCAGCCTCGATGCGGCGACGCCTGGCGAGCAGCTCTCGGTGGCGGAAGGCGGCCCCGGGGCGTTCTTGCTGAACGACACGACCGCCGAGGCGCGGGCGATCGACTCGGTCGAACTTCGCCTCGGGACGCCGTTCGGACTGTCGGCGCTGGGCGGCGGGCGAGCGCTGTCGGGAGTCGGTCAGGCCGGTCTCGTCGTGGTGAATCCCGATGGCGGCAACGCGAACGTCGTGGCGGCGGAGGGAGAGCCGGTCTCGTTCCCCGTCGATGCCGGCACGGTGACGCAGGTGGCGCCCGACGGTTCGATCTGGTCGCTGGTGGGCGGGGATCTCGTCCGCACCTCCTCGTCGGCGACGCAGGTCGATCGCCTCGGTGTCGACGGTGCTGCGTTGCTGTCGCTGGCCGGCAACCAGCCTCTGGTCGTTGATGTGTCGGGCGGGCGTGCCCGATTCGGCGACGGAGCGTGGCAGTCACTCCCCACCGATGCCGATGCCAGCGAGATGCTCGCTCAGGTGCCTGGTCCTCCCGCTCGCTGTGGGTGGGTCGGCGCCGACGACGACCTCTGGTGTGTCTCCGAGGACGGCCTCGAGGAGACAGCGACCGTGGCGGGCCTCGACATCGATGGCGGCGACTTCCTGGCGATCGCCGGCGAAGCGGCTGCAGTCGTGCGCCGAGGCCCGAGCTCGATCGTGCGCTTCGACTGGCGTGCCGGTGACATCCTCGAGGATCGTGCGGCGTCGGTGTCGGGCGACGCCAACCTGGCGGTCACGGCGACGGTCGATCTCGTGTGGGTCAACGACGTCGCCGGGGACTTCCTGTGGGGAGTCAACCCGTGGAGTGTGCAGGCAATCGACAAGGACGCGCAGGGCATCTTGGTGCTCGGCGACGACGGCGATGTGATCGAGGACGGCGACCCGGGTGAGGGTGCGCCGGGAACCGGCGACGGTGCTGCACGAGAACCCGACGTGCGCGATCCCGACGACAACGGCATCGACGATCCGCCGGTGGCGGTCGACGACCCGGTCACCGCCCGTTCCGGCGCCTCGGTACCGGTGCAGGTGACCGCCAACGACTTCGACCCCGACGGTGAGGCGATCGCAGTGTCGTCGGTGGGCGTGCCCGGTCACGGCTCTGTCGACATCGGCACGGCGACGACCGTGGTGTACACCCCGGAGCCGGGGTACGTGGGAGTCGACGAGTTCGACTACACGATCGTCGATGGCAACGGCACCGAAGCGTCCGCCTCGGTGATCATCGAACTGCTGGCGCCGGGTGCGGCCAACAAGGCGCCGCTCGGGGTGGTCGACGCAGCACAGACAGGCCCGGGCGTGCCGGTGATCGTCGATGTGCTGCTCAATGACGTCGACCCCGAACGAGACCCGCTCCGCCTCGGTGGTTTCTCGCCACCTCAGAGCGTCGGTCAGGCAGCGCTGGGCGAGGTCACCGAGACGGTCGGTCCTTCCGGGCTGCCGGCGTTGCGGTTCGCTCCAACCGATGGCTTCGAGGGCACGGCGATCTTCACGTACCGGCCGGTGGACGCGCTCGAGGCGGTCGGCGACGACGTCGAGGTCCGGGTGGAGGTGGCCCGGTTCGGCGACCCCAACCGCCCGCCGCTGGTGCGCCCTGATGCGGTGCGATTGCGCCGTGACGTCACGACCCAGGTGCCGGTACTGGTCAACGACACCGACCCCGACGGCGACGCACTGACGCTGTCGGTGATCGAGCCACTCCCAGCAGCGCTCGAGGTCGAGGTCGAGGGTGCCGAGCTCGTGGTCACGGCTCGGGCGGGAGCGCCGGCGCTCGCGCCGTTCTCCTACTCCGTCGACGACGGCAACGGCCATGTCGTTCGGGGTTCGGTGCTCGTCGGTGTGATCGACGATGTCGAACCGAATCGGCCGCCCGTGGTCACCGCCGACTCCGAGAAGGTCGTCGCCGGAGAGTCGGTGATCCTCGAGGTCACGGCGAACGACGTCGACCCCGATGGCGACCCATTGACCGTGATCGACGTCGGGCAGCCGGCCGACGACAATGGTCAGGCGATCATCTTCAGCCGCAATGAGATCCAGTTCACGCCGGCCGCACTCGTCGACGAGGAGGGCCAGGCGACCGCCAGGTTCACCTACACCGTGACCGACGGCAACGGGCACGAAGTGGTCGGCGAGGTGACGATCACCGTGCTGCCCGAGCCGTTGGCCGAGCCTCCGTTCGCCCGTGACGACTCGACCTTCACCTTCGTCGACGTGCCGGTGACCGTCGACGTGTTGCGCAACGACGGCGACCCGTCTGGTGGTCGCCCGACCCTGGTCGGTCGACCCGGATGCCCGTCGGGTGGCCAGGCGACCGTGACCGCCGACGGTCAGGTCCGATACGACCCACCGCGAGGCCGTTCGGGCGCGTTCCGATGCACCTACGAAGTGACGAACGCTCGCGGGTTGACCGCATCGGCTTCGATCCTCGTGTCGGTGCGCGAACCCGAGATCACGAACCGTCCACCCCAGGCAGTCCTCGACTCGTTGACGGTGGAGACCGGTGAAACCGGCGCGATCGACGTGATCGCCAACGACATCGACCCCGACGGCAGCAGCAACGCCGATCTCCGGCTCGTGTCGTCGACCGCACCGGTGATCGGCTCGGCAACACGCCGCGGGCGGGTCATCACCTTCGTCGCCGGCGACCAGGTGGGCACGGCGACCATCAACTACCAGGTGGCCGACCCCGAAGGGGCAGTCTCCCTCGGGCGCTTGCGGGTGACGGTGACCGAGCCGGTGAACGAGTTCCCGATCGCCGTCGCAGACACCGCCACGATCTTCGGACCGGGCACGCCGCAGCAGTTCGATGTGCTCGCGAACGACAGCGACCCGGACGAGACGCCCGGCGGCCTGTCGCTGGTGTCCGCTGCTCGCGTCTCCGGCGATGCGACCGTGACCGTGTCCGGATCGATCGTCACCGTGTCGCCGAACCCGGACTTCGTCGGCCAGATCGTGGCCACGTACACGATTCGCGACGGTGAAGGACTCACGGCGACGTCGAGCATTCTGCTGACCGTCGAGGAGCCTCTCAACCGTCCGCCCGACGCCCGCGACGACGTCGCCGAGGTCGTCAACGGTGGCTCGACGACCGTTCCACTGCTCCTGAACGACACCGACCCCGACGGGGACCCGCTCACCGTGTCGATCCTGTCGGGTGTCGACCCGGCGCTCGGATCAGCGAATCTCACCGCCACCCGCATCGCTCAGCTTCACCGCGACACCCGGCGCGATCCGGCACTGCGTTGCTCACCTATCAGGTCAGCGACGGTGAGTTGACGGACACCGCAACGGTCCGGATCGAGGTCAGGCCCTGCACCGAGTCGACGCCGGTCGCCAGACGACGGATTCCTCCAGACCGGGTACCGCCAACCGATCGCCGTGGATCTGGCTGCGTTCGGCTCCAACGGCGCGATCGTCGACGTCGTCGGACCACCCGGATACGTGGGCGGCGTGTACACACCGCCGGAGGGTGAGAACGGCAACGTGGTCATCCGCTACGCAGTCGTCAACTCGTGCCGCCTTCGTGCGAGCGGCCAGGTCACCATCGACGTCAACCAGGAGCCGGTCAGCGTCGCCTCGATCGTTCGAGGCGACGCGGGGCGTCCAGGTGATCATTCCGGTCACCGACCTGGCCACCGATGCCGAAATGCTGACCATCACCTCGATCACCGGTGCGCCGTCATGGGTGGTGAACGAGTCGAATCGTTTGGTGGTGCAGGCTCCGATCGGAACCACGCCAGGGTCGATCCGTTCACTGCGATCGTCGCCGATCCCGGGGGGCTCTCGACCGAGGCCAGCGTGACCATCACGATCGGCAATCGAGCCCGGTCGCGGTCGCCGACACCATCGACGTCTCCGATGGTGAGCCCTCAACGCTCGACCTCGCCGCAAACGACAGTGATCCCGACTCGTCTGACGCGCTCGACGATCAGTGAGCTCCCGGCAACACCATCGTTCTCGATCACGTTCCCCAACGGTGAAGTCGGTACTGTGGTCGTGCAGTCGAACAACCGCAGCGTCCGTGTCGAGCCGGGCGAGGGTCGGGGAAGCACGACGTTCTCGTACCGCGTGCGCGATGCCGACGGTGGCGTCTCTGCCTCATCGACCGTCACGGTGAACGCACCGAGGCTGAACCAGGCGCCCACAGCGACGACCAGTCGGTCTCGGTCACCGTCGGCACGACTGTGGTCGTCGATCTGCTTGCCGCCGATCCTGATGGTCTGCCGCCGACGATCGTCGAAGCCACCTTCAGCGACCCGAACGACGTCGTCACCGGTCGCAGCGGCCTGTCCTTGTCGATCCTGGCCACCACGCCAGGAACGTTCGCGGTCAGCTACCAGGTAACCGATGGCGAAGCGACCTCGTCGATCGCCACCGTGACCATCGTCGCTTCGGCACCCACGACGACCACGGTCGCACCAACGACCACGGTCGCACCAACGACCACGGTCGCACCAAGCCCGGTCGCACCAACGACCACGGGGCAGTGACGGCGCACTCAGCCGGCGACGGGCGATCGGGTGGTTGCACGCAGTGACCGGAGGCTCAACCGCCAACGCCAACGCTGCCACCGGGTGCGCCCAGTGGTGAGCCCCTGCTCGGTCACGTCGAGGCACGACGCTGCATCCTGAGCAAGCACGTCGGCATGGCGAGGCGCTCCGAACGTCGCTGCACTCGACATCGTCGCGAGACGGCGGAGTTCGATCGAGGCCTCGGGAGCGAGCGCCGTGCTCGCGGCGAGCGATCTCCGCATCGGTGTCCGCAACGCCGATGTGGAGCCCGGCATCCACCAGGGCGTCGGTGGCAGACGCCCACGCCCCGCGGATCCGGTCGGCGGCATCTGGTGCACCGAGTCGTCTTCGCCGACGTCGATGCTTCGCTCCGAGGATCAGCGCCGCTGTAATCGCGAATGGCAGCAGGATCGCAGTAAGCTCCGACTCCCCCACGCAGCACCCAGATGATCGCAGTCGACAGTGCGTCATCGGTGGTCGCATCGGTGTCGTCGTCGGTGGTCGAGGTCTCGTTGTCCGACTCCGGTGGCGGAGCGATCGGTGGCTGCGGCGCTGCCGGTGACTGCACCTGGGGCTCGGGCGGTGGCGGTGCCCCATCCGTTGCCTCCTCGGGGGGAACCGGGTCGTAGGCGAGCCAGGTTCCGTCCGCGAGCTCGATCTCCGGCCACACCTCGGCGCCGGATGACGCGAGGGTCAGCGCCCCGCCGGGCGCGGCATCGGCGCCGGCCTCGGCGACGAAGCCGGTGGCGACGCGCGCCTCGATCCCCAACGATCGAGCGAGCAACACGAACGAGGTGGCGAACTGCTCGGCGGTGCCACGCTGTGTGTCTCGCAGGAAGCGGTCGATCAGCGCTTGCTCGAGGCCACCGCCCTGGACCTCGCTGTCGAGGACGAAGTCGGTGCGCATCGTCGTCTCGAGTTGGCGGAGCTGCTCGAGGGGACTGGCGTCGCCGGCGAGTGCCTCGGCCAGTGGAGTGAGTCCCGACACCGACTCGTCGACCAGGCGAGGGCTGACGCCGCCGGCCTCGGCCGCCGATGGTGGCGTGTTGGCGACGATGCGGATCACGTCGCCCTGCGTCGCACGTTCGGCCAATCGCACCACGGTGCGGGCGGCATCGGTCTCGACCGCTGCGCCCACCTCGATGGGGCTGCCCGGCAAGGGCACCAGCGTGAGGTTGTCATCGAGGAACGTGATGTCGGCACCGATCGTCGGCCCCGTTGCCACCCCGAGCGTCGACCCGATCGGCCGGAGTGTCAGATCAGGCGACCAGCGTCGACCGTCGTAGCTCGACAGCGCGGCGGTGCGCCAGCGCAACACCGCCTCCGTTGCATCGTCCGCCACGACGACGTGGAGGTCTCTCGACGGGTCGAGCGCCTGAAGCGCAAGCGTTGCCTCGATCGGGTCGAGCAGGGGTGCCGTCTGCTCGGCGGGGTCGTTGCGACGGGGATCGGCACGGGCGCCGAGTCCGACCGGGAGCATGGCCACGACCACCAGCACGGATGCGGTGGCCAGCAGCAGAATCAGGCGGCGCTCGCCCCGCAGCAGCACCGTTCGATCGCGCAGCGAACCGTCGTTGCGGAGCAGCGCGAAGATCGCCGAGACAGCGATGAGGCCGACGATCCACCACCACCGGACACCCAGCGGGGCGCTGAGGGCGACGACGGCGAGCGCGGCCAGCAGAAGTGGAACCAGTGCAGCCAGGTGGAACCGTCGCCTGGCGGCCAGCTCGGCACCGACGGCGCACGAGGTGGCCAGACCAGCGGCGATCGTGGCGATCAGGTCCGGCTGCGACGGGCTCGGCCAGTCGGTCGACAGCAGCCCCTGGACCCCCGAGCTGAACGCTCCGATCACGTCATCCGGAGAGCCGCCGGCGACATTCACAGCCAGGATCACCGCAGCCACCACGGCGGTGGCTGCACCGAGAAGACGCAGTAGCGGCCGAGCGCCGACGAGGCCGACGGCGACCATCGCCGGCACGATCGGTGCCACGACGAGCGTCCAGTGGGTCCGATCGAAGATGCCGCCGGCCGCCGCGCCGACGATGGCGAATCCGACGGCGATCACGACGATGCGAAGCCGGGCGAGATCGAAGCCACTCGGCTCCGGGCGCGTCTCGTCGGTCACGTCCATGACCGCCACCGCCTCACGAACTCGCGCGCGTCCTGTGCCGCCAAGCACGATGCCCGGTCCCGAGGTTGCTCCCTCGCCGACGCGGACCACCGACATCCGCTCCGAGGTGGCAAACCGGCTCGACGGCCCTGATGGCCCGGTGACGAACACCACCGAGGATTGATCGAATCCACCGGTGAACAGCGCAGCCACCGGAAGCAGCGACTGGTCGCTCGATTGCGGCACCGGGGTCAGCAGATCGAGAATCGCCGAGTCGGACACGAGTGGGGTCGGCCGGCCCGAGTGGTCGCGGTCGGTGGTTCGCACCACCACATCGAGCCCGGTTCGGACGGCGTGGACGCTCAGCGTGGCAGCGACGTCGACGGCCTCCTCGAAGTCGTCCGGCGTGCCTGCCGTCGGAGCGGTGTCGAGGACGACGGTGAACTCTGGTCGCCGTACTTCGACGTGTTCGCGCACCATCAGGGTGCCGGTGCGTGCCGTCGTCGGCCAGTGGATCATGCGCGGGTCGTCGCCGGCCACGTACTCGCGCATCGACACGAACCCCGACATCGGATCTGCGGCCGCACGGCGCAGCACCGATTCGTTCTCGACGACGCGCACGGCTCCGTGCGGCCCGACGAGGTCGTAGATCTTCGGGTGGACGATGACCGAGCTGCGCTCGGCGTCACGCCGTCGGCCGACCGTGAGCCAGAACGGATCGATGCGTTCGATCTCGAACGGTCCGACATCGAAGACCCCACGTCGTCGAGTGGGGATCGACCCGATGGCGGTCGACTCGGCGTTGGCGGCGACCGGTTCGACCGGGACGCGGACCTCGACCTCGTCGCACCGGTCGATGATCGTGGCGCGACCCGACCGGAACCGCGTCGAGTTGCGGACTCGGTAGTCGACGACGATCGGGTCGCCACGGGGAACGCGAACGGCGACGAGCCGTCGAGTCACCGCTGCGCGCAACGGTCGCTGCGACACCCAGATCGCGATCATCAGTACTGCGACGATCGAGAAGGCTGCGGCGACGACCTCTTCGTAGTTCCACCACCAACCGACGACACCGAGCACCACGGCGGTCAGGACCGCACCGAGGCCCGATCGTGTGAGCAACTCAGCCCTCTCGTGTACGAGGCACCGGGACGTCGTCGATGATGTCGGCCAGCACCGACTCGATCCGTGCGCCTCGGAGTTCGGCTTCGGCGGTCAGCGCCATGCGGTGCCCCACCACCGGGCCGGCGATCGACTTGACGTCGTCGGGTGTCACGAAGTTTCGGCCGTCGGTGGCGGCAAAGGCTCGGGAGACGCGCAGCATCGTGAGCGTGCCTCGGGTCGACACGCCGAGACGAAGGTCAGGATGGACACGGGTCGCGTTCGCGATCCGCACGATGTACTCGTTGATCGAGCTGACCACGTCGACGCCGTCGATCTCGGTGATCGCTCGGTCGAGCTCAGCTGGATCGGTGACCGGAGCGAGATCGTCCTCGGCGCGATGGCGGTGGAAACCTTCGAGGATCGACGCCTCGGTGACGGCATCGGCGTACCCCAGCGTGAGCCGCATGGCGAATCGATCGAGTTGGACGTCGGGAAGTGGAAACGTGCCTTGGAAGTCGCGAGGGTTCTGGGTGGCGATCACGAAGAAGGGGCGCGGTACCGGCCGGCTGACACCGTCGGCGGTCACCTGACGCTCCTCCATCACCTCGAGGAGTGCCGATTGGGTCTTGGGGCTCCCTCGGTTGATCTCGTCGCCGATGAGCACGTTGGTGAACACGGGCCCCTCGCGGAAGTCGAACGTGCTGCTGCGCTGGTCGTACACCATCACGCCGGTGATGTCGGTGGGCAACAGGTCGGGCGTGAACTGCACGCGCGTCCAGGTGCCCGCGATCGAGTTGGCGATCGCCTTGGCCAGGCTGGTCTTACCGGTTCCGGGGACGTCGTCGAGGAGCAAGTGGCCTTCGGTGAGCAGGCAACAGAGCGCGAGCCGGATTTCGTCGCGCTTGCCGCGAACGATCCGATCGACGTTCGACAACAGCGCGTCGGCCACCTGAGCTGCGTTGGACACCATCACGCTGAGTGTACGTGCGACCGCCCAGACAGGTCGACCATGGAGAGCGATGAGCAGAGTCGTCCGATGTGGCTCGTTCGCTCATCGCCTCGGTGTTCCTCCGGGGAGGCACTCACTCCCATTCGATGCGGAGGTTGCCGAGCGCGTCGCGCAGCACGTTCGACAGCTCGCGAGAGCGCGGCAGCACCGGTTCGATGCGTTCGATGTCGCCGACGTCGGGCAGCTCGGTGTGCTCGGGTCGGCGGAGCAGGTCGACGAGTGGATCGGCCCTCGGCGGTGTGCGCCGGGGCCGTTCGTCGTTGCCGACGAGCCGCAGGTGCCCTCGCCGTCGATCCCCGGCATCCTCGCCGGCTCGACGTCCAGCGAGATCGTCGAGATCGTCGTCGAGATCGTTGCGGTCGTCGTCGAGATCGTCGTCGAGATCGTCGTGGGCGGTTCGTCCGCGCCAGAGATCGAGCAACTCGGGTTCGACGAGGAATTCGTCGCTGAGAGTGAACAGGGTGGCGACGACGTGCTTGCAGGCGTAGTCGTCCCAGTTGTCGTCATCAGGACACGTGCAGCTGAACTGCACATCGCGTCGCAGTGGCATCCCGTCGCCGGGCTTGACCGCGACCGTTGCGATGTAGGGCATCGAGCGCGACCCTTGGATCTCGCAGGTGACGCTGCCCGGATCGATCACGATGTCGAGCACCGAGCCGTCCTTCGCGTACTGCTTGCCCCGCCGCAGACGTGACGGGTCGCTCATCTCGGCAGCGAGCACCTTGACCATCGTTGCCGGCAGACGGCCCGGGTGATTGGCGCCGAAGGGCTTCCGCGGTCGGCTCACGAGTCCATCTCCAAGACGACGAGGTCGCGCAGTTCGTCGGTTGAGAGCTCCGACAACCAGGCTTCGCCGGTGCCGACCACCGACTCGGCGAGCTTGCGTTTGTCGTCGATCACCACACCGATGCGTTCCTCGACCGTGCCCTCACACACCAGTTTGTGCACGTTCACCGTGCGGTTCTGACCGATGCGCCACGCTCGGTCGGTGGCCTGATCCTCGACGGCCGGGTTCCACCACCGGTCGTAGTGGATCACCTGGCTGGCGGCGGTGAGGTTGAGCCCGGTGCCGCCGGCCTTGAGCGACACGAGCAGCAGCGGTGGTCCGGTGCCGTCCTGGAACGAGTCGACCATTCGGTCGCGACCGGTCCTCGAGACGCCGCCGTGCAGGAACGGCGCATCGAAGTGGAACTGATCGCCGACGTGGGTGCGCAGCAGTTCGCCCATCTCGCGGAACTGGGTGAACACCAGCGCCCTCTCGTCGGCGTCGAGGAGTTCGGTGACCAACTCGTCGAAACGCGTGAGCTTGCCGGACCGGCCGGCGAGACGTGAACCGTCGCCGAGTGCGTGGGCCGGGTGGTTGCAGATCTGTTTGAGGCGCATCAGCGCGGCGAGCACGAGCCCACGACGGCGCATTCCCTTGGCCTGCTCGGCGTCGGCGAGCAGTTGGTCGACGACCTGCTGATACAGCGTCGCCTGTTCGCGGGTCAGCTTGGCGTACGCGATCTGTTCGATCTTGTCGGGGAGGTCGGGCAGCAAACGCTTGTCGGCCTTGGTGCGCCGCAGGATGAAGGGCTGGGTGATGTGGCGGAGCCGGGCCGCTGCGTCGGCGTCGCCGTGGCGCTCGATGGGCGTTCCGAATCGCTCGCGGAATTTCTGCAGGCTGCCGAGCAGGCCGGGGTTGACGGCGTCGAGGATCGACCACAGTTCGCTCAACCGGTTCTCGACGGGTGTGCCGGTGAGCGCGAGCTTCTGCCCGGCGCGCAGTTGGCGCACCGCTCGCGCCGCCTTCGTGTTGGGGTTCTTCACCATCTGGGCCTCGTCGAGCACCACCGTCGACCAGTCGACGTCGCCCAGGTGCTCGAGATCGCGCGGCAGCAGCCCGTAGGTGGTGATCACGAGCTGGCGTTCGGGGTCGGTGGTGAAGAGAGCGTCGTCGTCGGTGGTCTGCTTGCGGTTGGCGCCGTGATGAATCGTGACGTCGAGCTTCGGTGTGAAGCGGGCGGCCTCCTGGCTCCAGTTGCGCACGACGCTCAGCGGGCACACCACCAGGTGCGGGCCGGGGCGTTCGAGGAGATGGGCGAGCGTGGTGGCGGTCTTGCCGAGGCCCATGTCGTCAGCAAGGCACCCACCGAGGCCGAGTTTGGCCAGGAACTGCAACCACGACAGACCTCGTCGTTGGTAGTGCCGGAGCTCGCCGACGAACTCCGGCGCCTCGTGCACCTCGTCGAGGCGTTCGTCGGGCAGGCCGGCGAGCAGGTTGCGGACCCAGTCGCTGTCGGCAGCCGAGCTGTCGTCGAACTCGCCGTGCACGGTGATCAGCGGGGACCGTTCGCCGTCAGGGTCGTCGCCTGCGAGGTCGTCGCCGAGGGTCTCGTCGTTCGCGAGGCGGAGGAGTTCGATCGGGGTGACGGCTGCTTTGCTGGTCTGGAGTTCGCTGAGCTTGGCGCGCTTGCGGCGCAGCTCGTCGGCGTCGATGCGAACCCAGCGGTGGCCGGTGTGGAGCAGCGTGGCGCCGACCTCCTCGGCTCTCGCGATCTCGGATTCGGAGATCTCCTCGTTGCCGATCACCATCTTCCACTCGACCAGCGCTTCCTTGCCGAACTGCTTCTTGCGGTCGTCGGCCGGCGAGGGCGTGGCTTCGCCGTTGATGCTCACCCGGGTGCGGATCAGCCGTTCGGGGCCGATCAGCTCGATCCCCATCCGTTGCAGCTCGACGGGCGCAATGTCGAGGAAGTCCTCGGCGACGTCGAGTTCGAGTTCGAGCTGGGTGGGTTCGTGTTCGAGGGCCAGGTCGGCGAGCCCGGGGATCACCTTGACCTGTTCGACCGTTGCGCCGATCAGCTCGCGCAGGCGATCGAGGTGCTGCGCGCCCTTGGCGACCTCGATGGCGGTGTCGTTGGCGTCCCACACGTCGTTGGCGGTGCACCAGCGGGCGCTGTCTCGGTCGTCGACCAGTTCGAGTCGAACGATCCACGGGTCACCCGGATCGTCGGAGATCACCAGCCGGATGCGAGGGAGCACCACCGGCTCGCCCGCGAGGCGGCGCTGGTGACGATCGAGTTCGTCGCGGAGTTGACGGAGTGCGTTGTCGAATTCGTCGGTGCCTCCCCGCACGACGTGGTCGGGCTTGGCGAGTGCGCCGAACGCTGCACGCAGTGCCTGCACCTCGGGCTTGCGCTGTCGGCCGAGATCGGCCTTCCATCCGTACTGGAACAGGAACGAGCGGGCGATCCCGTCGACGAGCTGGGCGTAGATCGTGCCGGTGTCGACCCCGGAGCCCGCCGTGCAGATCGGCGGCATCGACCCGGCGAGTGCTGCGATCGTCGCTTCGATCGACTCGGTGGTGACCGGCTTCCACCTCGCAACCGTGAAGGGGCCCTCGTCGACGATCACCGGGGTGATGCGCCCCGCCGACACGGTTCGCCGGGCCAGTTCGGCGACACGAGCGAACCAGGCGAGCGAGTCGGACAGGAATTCTGCCTCGGGCAGCTCGGACAGCCAGACAGCGGTACCCATCGCATCGAGTTGCACCGACGAGGCGTGGAGCGACGGTCGCCCGTCGAGGTCGAGACTCAGTCGGCCGATCGCACCGTAGGAGACCGGGGTGTCGTGCCAGCCGGTGCGTTGACCGTTGGCGTCGAGGTGGCGGAAGCCGCCGTAGAGCCACGCCATCGGCGCAGTGTCGATGCCGTTCCAGCCCCACACGTGCAGCGCGCCGCTCCGCCAGGTCCCCTGCGCCACGTGTGGCGGCCGGTGACGCGACATCGTGGCCATCCCCGCGACGCTACCGAGAGGGTGTCACCGTCGGCGTCGGTGCCCTCCTCGCCACAGATCCCCCATTCCGAAAAATGCGCACCGGTGCGTCACGAGCGGGCGATTCTGCGCACATTTCGGGATGGGGAGTCGATCCGCTCGGAAACGTGCGCGGATCAGCCCGCCGGCGACGGTCGGGCGCGCATTTTCGGAATGGGGGATCTGTGGAAGTCGACGGGCTCGTTCGCGGCGTTGTCGTGCCCGGCATTCGGTTGCATGCCGAGCAGGCAATCCGTCACCGCTTGCTGGTCGACGGCGGACGAACACTTCGTCAGGCGGACATGCTGGCGCCGTGAAAACTTCCCACGGCGTGGGCCATCGCTTGGCGGGCGTACTCGGAGGTGACCATCGCGTCGACAGCGGGGATCGCCGTGTGGGTCTGACCCTCGCACTGCAGGTGCTGGACCGGAACTCCCGCTGCAGCGAGCGCGTCGGCGTAGGCGTCGCCCTCGTCGCGCAGCGGGTCGAACTCGCAGGTGATCACGAGCGCTTGAGGCAGGTCGGACAAGTCGTCGGCGAGCAGTGGTGAGGCCCGTGGATCAGATCGATCCTCCGGGTCGCAGTAGTGGTCCCAGAACCAGTTCATCACCGGCATGGTCAGGCCGTAGCCGTCGGCGTTCTCGGTGTGCGACGGGCGGTCGGTGGTGCCATCGGTGACCGGGCACAGCAGCACCTGGCCGGTGATCGTCGGACCGCCGGCGAGCTGTGCCTGCTGGGCGGTCACGGCCGCGACGTTTGCTCCGGCGCTCCATCCGGCGACGACCAGCTGGCCCGGCACGCCGCCGAGTTCCTCGGCATGGTCGGCGATCCAGGTCGCTGCTGCCAGGCCGTCGTCGGCGGCCGCGGGAAAGCGGGCCTCCGGTGCGTGTCGGTAGTCGACCGACACGATGATCGAGTTCGAGTTGACGCACAGGTACCGACACAGTGGGTCGTCGGATGTCGCGCTGCCGAGCACCCAGCCGCCACCGTGGTAGTAGACAGCGATCGGGTGGGGCCCATCGGTGGCCGGTCGGTACAGGCGGTACTCGAGCGTGGCGCCGCCGGCGCCGGGGAGTGTCCCGTCGACGATCTCGCCGACGTCCGGGCCGGGGGGCATCCCGGCACCGGAGGCCTCCATGAACGCGCGGGCACCCTCGACGCCCATCGTCTCCAGCGGTGGGAGATCGAGTTCGGCCATCATCGTCAACATGGCCTGCACGTCGGGCTTCAACGGTCGGATCACACCGTCGTTGGTCTGGGCCTTGCCGTCGCCCTGAAGCGTGAAACCGAGGTAGCCGCCGGCGACGACCTCGTCGCAGATCTCGCGGTAGGCGCCGACACCGCCGGGATAGGGGAGGAACACCTGGGGCTTCCCCGGCACGTTGGCGCCCATGTACCACGAGTTCGCGGTGGGCAGCAGGGTGAGGTCGGCGATCTCGTTGCTGTGCTGCACCCATCTGGTCTGGGCGAGTTCGGTCGGCTCGATCGTGTCGAAGCCGTCGTTGCGGAGGTCCTGGATCGTGTCGGTGATCAGATCGACGTGTTGTTCGATCGACACCATCATGTTCGACAGCACCGACGGGCTGCCGGGTCCGGTGATCATGAACAGGTTGGGGAAGCCGACCGTCATCAGCCCGAGGTAGGTCTGCGGGCCGTGCGCCCACGCATCGCGCAGCGATTCGCCGTCGCGACCGGTGATGTCGACGCCGACGATCGCGCCGGTCATCGCGTCGAACCCGGTCGCGAAGACGATCGCATCGAACTCCATCGACTCGTCGTCGCTCTCGCCCGACAGCTCGATGCCTGTCTCGGTGATCGTCGCGATCGGTTGTTTCTGCAGGTCGACGAGGCGGACGTGCGGAAGGTTGTAGGTGGCGTAGTAGCCCGAGTCGAGGCACGGTCGTTTGGTGGCGAAGTAGTGGTTGGTCGGGCACAGCGCCTCGGCGACGTCGGGGTCGTCGACGATCTCGCGGATCTTGCCGTGGATGAAGCGACGCATCGTGTCGTTCGACTCGGCGTTGGTGCCCATGTCGTTGTACGGCTGGAGGTGCGCCAACTCACCGCGTTGCCACACCTCCTCGAAGGCGGCGAGGCGTTCCTCCTCGGAGACGTCGAGGGCGCCGATCTCCGGTGGTGTGCGGGGGACGCCGATGCCCGAGTGCCGGGCCTCCTCGCGGTAGGCGGCCGGGTCCTTGCGGTACTCGACCAGTCGGTCGTCGGCGATGGGGCCGTTGTGGGCCGGGATCGAGAAGTTGGGGGTGCGTTGGAACACGGCGAGCTCGTCGGCTTGCGAGGCGATGATCGGGATCGACTGGATACCCGACGAGCCGGTACCGATCACAGCGACGCGTTTGCCGGTGAAGTCGACGCCGTCGTGAGGCCAGCTGTTGGTGAAGTAGACCTCGCCGCTGTAGCGGTCGGTGCCCTCGATGTCGGGGACCTTCGGCATCGACAGGCAACCGGTGGCCATCACGTAGAACGAGGCGGTGACGTCGCCGCCGTTGTCGGTGTGGATCGACCAGTGCTTGGTGTCGTCGTTCCAGGCGGCCGACTCGACGCGGGTGTTGAAGCGGATGTCGCGGCGCAGGTCGTGCTTGTCGGCGACGAACTGGGCGTAGCGGAGGATCTCGGGCTGGGTGGCGTAGCGCTCGGACCACGTCCACTCCTCCTGGAGTTCGGGGTCCCAGCTGTAGGAGTAGTCGACGGTGAGGATGTCGCATCGGGCGCCCGGGTAGCGGTTCCAGTACCAGGTACCGCCGACGTCGTCGGCCGCCTCGAGCACCACGGCGCTCAGGCCGGCTCGGCGCATCCGGACCAACTGGTACATCCCGGCGAACCCGGCCCCCACGATCACGACGTCGACGTCGGTGGTGTTGTCTTCGGTCATCATGTCCCCCTCGATCGATCCCCTCGCCGGCGTGGTGCGCGCAACGTCGGCACAGTGTCGCGCCCGGCGACCGCCGGCGCCGACGCGGAGCACCCCTCACCCAGACGTTTTCGTGACGGTTCGTGTGACCCGTCCCGCCCAAATTGCAGCGCAAACGGATGGCAACGTTGCGCATCCACGTTCGCGTTGCAGTTCGGGCGACCCGGCCCACCGGGAGTGCAACGCAAACGGGGTGGGTCAGAGGCGGACGGGGGCGAACTCGTCGGCGAGGAGGTCGACCGAGTGGAGGCGCTGGTCGATCATCGGTGACGCGTGCGCCGTGATCAGCTCGTCGGCGCCGGCGAGCTGCGCGAACTCGGCGAGGTACGCCGCGACGTGAGCGGGCGTACCGACCGCCGAGTAGTGCATCATCTGGGCGACCTGCCGACCCTGTGGCGACACGAGGATCGTGTCCGCCTCGTCGTCGGTCAGTTCCCGTCCTGGTGCGACGAACCGCGCGATCCGGCGACGACGAACGGCGGTCCACTGCTCCTGGGCTTCGTCGTCGGAGTCCGCAGCGATCACGTTGACCGCCGCGATCGCGTACGGCTCGGCGAGCTGCTCCGACGGGCGGAACTCGCGTCGATAGATCTGCATCGCATCGACGAGCGAACCCGGCGCGAAGTGCGAGGCGAACGCGTATGGGAGCCCGAGCACGGCGGCGAGCTTGGCACCGAACAGCGACGAGCCGAGGATGTACAGCGGGACATTCGTGCCCGCTCCCGGGACGGCCGTGACGCCGGCGATCTTGGAGTCGCCGCGCAGGAACCCCTGCAGCTCGATCACGTCGTCCGGGAATCGGTCGGACGAACGAGCGTCGCGCCGCAGCGCACGCATCGTGGTCTGGTCGCTTCCCGGCGCTCGGCCCAGCCCGAGGTCGATGCGTCCCGGATGCAGCGATGCGAGCGTCCCGAACTGTTCGGCGATCGTGAGCGGCGCATGGTTGGGGAGCATCACGCCGCCGGCTCCGAGGCGAATGGTCGAGGTGTGCGCGGCGACGTGGGCGATCAGCACGCTCGTGGCCGACGACGCGATCGAGGCCATGTTGTGGTGTTCGGCGTACCAGACCCGTTCGTAGCCGCGCGCCTCGGCTCGTTGCGCGAGCGCGACGCTGTTGGCGAACGCGTCGGTTGCCGTCTCGCCGCGTCCGATGATCGCGAGGTCGAGGATCGACAGAGGGATCGCTTCGCTCATCGGTCCAGCATGCCCGCCCGACCCCGGTGTGCGCACCCCGAGCGATGAGCGAACCCCGCTGATGTGGTGTGGTCGCTCATCGCTCATCGCTCATCGCTCATCGCTCCATCTTGTCGGCTGGGGCGTCGGTTAGCGTTTGCAGGATGGAGCCCGTCGGCGCGGTGCTGCCAACGCCGCCGTACCTGCCGTTCATGGACGGTCCGGCGCCGAGCGGCGAGGAGAATTTCCGGTGGCGGCTGGGGGCACGCCCGCTCGACCTCCGGGACTGGATCGAGCTCGGCCCCGACGCCGATGCGGCGATCGCGGCCAAGCCCCGGCTGATGGCCGAACACCCGGACACGGTGTTCGCCGCGCTCGACGACGTCGAAGCGGAGTCGAGCGAGGTCGCAGCAGCACTCGTCGACCATCTCAGGCATCGGTGGCCCGACCGATACGGAGACACCGAACTCGATGCCGATCTCCACCCGCTCGACGCAGCGGCGCGCCTCGTACCCGAAGACCTCATCCTGCTCGTCGAACGCGGGGAGGGCCTGGTGTTCGGTGGCGGGTCGGTGTGCTTCCCCAACCGGTGGGACCTGCGTTCGAAGCTCGGGCTCTCGATGGCACAGGTCCACGCTCCGGTCGCCAAACTGAACGAGCAGCTCGAGGCCCCGATCGACGGGTTCTTCGACCGGCTCGCCCCGGATCGTGGCTACTGGAGGCTCGGGTGGAACATCCTCGACACACCCGACTGGTACACGCCGGTCGACGGTACCGAGGCGCCGCGGCCCCCGCTGCCAGAACCGGACGGGCACTACTTCCGCATCGAACGCGAGACGATGCGGCGATTCCCGAGCACCGGGGTGGTGCTGTTCACGGTTCGCACCTACGTGGCGCCGTTTCCTGCCGTGTCCGACGGCGGCGACGTCGCGGCTCGCCTGGCCGATGCGGTGGCGGCCCTCCCGGCCGACGTGAAGGACTACAAGGGCCTCGCCCCGATCGCCGAGGCATTGATCGATCACCTCCGTGGGAACACCGCCCTTACTTGATACACTTCCACTCAGGATTGTTGATAACACCTCTCACCCCCTGAAGGAGCACCATGGCCATCGATCCCAAGAAGTGGACGCTGAAGACACAGGAGGCGTTCTCGGCTGCCATCGATGACGCCAAGGCACGATCCAACCCCGAACTCACCCCCGACCACGTCCTCGGCGCACTGATGCGCCAGGAGGGCACGCTCGTTCCGGCGGTTCTCGCCAAGCTCGGCCAGGCACCGTTGATGGTGCGCAACCGCGCCGACGAGGCCGTCGAGAAACTCCCCAGTGCCTACGGGGGCGAAGAGCCGCGGATGAGCAAAGAGCTCAACAACGTCGTCGA
Organism: Ilumatobacteraceae bacterium; assembly: GCA_963848145.1. GTDB lineage: Bacteria > Actinomycetota > Acidimicrobiia > Acidimicrobiales > Ilumatobacteraceae > Sva-07. Next base: position 91,909 of record CAWKCN010000016.1, on the reverse strand, counting down.
CAACGCTCAGACGTACCAGAAGGACTTCCGCGACGATTTCCTCTCGGTCGAGCACCTGCTGCTGGCGATGAACAGCCGCCTCGATGTCGGCTCCGAGGAACTGCTCCAGGTGCTCAAGGACGTCCGCGGGTCGCACCGCGTCACCGACCAGAACCCCGAGGAGAAGTTTGCCGCGCTCGAGAAGTACGGCCAGGACCTCACGGCGCTCGCGGAGAGCGGCAAGATCGACCCGGTCATCGGCCGTGACGAGGAGATCCGCCGCTGCATCCAGGTGCTGTCGCGCCGCAGCAAGAACAACCCGGTGCTCATCGGTGAGCCCGGTGTCGGCAAGACGGCCATCGTGGAGGGCCTCGCCTCGCGCATCGCCGACGGTGACGTGCCCGAAGGCCTCAAGAACAAGCGGCTGATCGCGCTCGACATCGCCTCGATGCTCGCGGGCGCCAAGTACCGCGGCGAGTTCGAAGAGCGGCTGAAGGCCGTCCTCAAGGAGATCACCGACGCCGAGGGCGAGATCATCACCTTCGTCGACGAGCTGCACACCATCGTCGGCGCCGGCGGCGCCGAGGGTGCGATGGACGCCGGCAACATGATCAAGCCGATGCTCGCCCGAGGCGAGCTGCGCATGATCGGTGCCACCACGCTCGACGAGTACCGCAAGCACGTCGAGAAGGACCCGGCCCTCGAACGCCGCTTCCAGCAGGTGTACGTCGGTGAACCGTCGGTCGAGGACACCATCGGCATCCTCCGGGGCCTCAAGGAGCGCTACGAGGTGCACCACGGTGTTCGGATCCAGGACTCGGCACTCGTGAGTGCGGCGGTGCTGTCCGACCGATACATCACGAGCCGCTTCCTGCCCGACAAGGCAATCGATCTGATGGACGAGGCCGCCTCCAAGCTGCGTATCGAGATCGACTCGCTCCCCACCGAGATCGACGTCGTCCAGCGCCGCATCCTGCAGCTCGAGATCGAACAGGTCGCGCTCGAGAAGGAGACCGACGCCGCGTCGAAGGAGCGACTCGACGCGCTGCACAGCGAGCTCGCCGCACTCAACGTCCAGGTCGGACAGATGAAGCAGATCTGGGAGGGTGAGAAGCAGGCGATCGACGCCATCCGCTCACTCAAGGAAGAGCTCGAGCAGCTGCGTACGCAGGTCGAGCGCGAGACCGACCTCGCAGCTGCTGCCGAGATCCGGTACGGACGCATTCCGGAGTTGGAGCGTCGCATCGAGGATGCCACTGCACACCTCTCGTCGGTCCAGGTCGACGGCGCGATGCTCAAAGAGGAGGTCGACGCCGAGGACATCGCCGAGGTCGTCGCGAAGGCGACGGGCATCCCGCTCAACAAGCTGATGGAGTCGGAGACCTCGAAGCTCGTCCACCTCGAAGAGCTGCTCCACGAGCGAGTGATCGGCCAGGACGACGCGGTCGTCGCGGTCGCCAACGCCATCCGACGCAGCCGTGCCGGGTTGTCCGACCCGAACCGGCCGATCGGATCGTTCATGTTCCTCGGTCCCACCGGCGTCGGCAAGACCGAACTCGCCCGGGCGCTGGCGAACTATCTGTTCGACGACGAGAAGTCGATGGTGCGCATCGACATGGGCGAGTACATGGAGAAGTTCTCGGTGTCCCGCCTGATCGGAGCGCCTCCTGGCTACGTCGGCTACGACGAAGGCGGCCAGCTCACCGAAGCGGTCCGGCGTCGGCCCTACTCGGTGGTGCTGCTCGACGAGATCGAGAAGGCCCATCCCGACGTCTTCAACGTGCTGCTGCAGCTGCTCGACGACGGCCGCCTCACCGACGGCCAGGGCCGCACGGTCGACTTCACCAACGTGGTGCTGATCATGACATCGAACCTGCCTGGCGATCCGGGCGAGTTCTTCAAGCCGGAATTCATCAACCGCGTCGACGACATCATTCGCTTCCGTTCACTCACCGAAGCCGACCTCGAGCGCATCGTTCGGGTGCAGCTCGCAACGCTGGTGAAGCGGCTCGCCGACCGGCGGATCACTCTCGACATCGACGAGGGCGCAATGGCGCAGCTCGCGCGAGAGGGCTTCGATCCGGCGTTCGGTGCCCGCCCACTCAAGCGGGTGATCCAGCGAGAGATCGGTGACAAGGCGTCACTGCTGATCCTGAGTGGCGACGTCGCCGACGGCGGGACCATCGAGGTTCGCGCCGGTTCCGCCGACGAGGGCCTCGCAGTCACCGCTGCCTGACCGTGTCGTCAACGATGCGCTGAACCGGCTGTCTGTGCGCCGGCCGACCTGGCGACCTCTGACGGGACCGGCACGAGCGTGAGGCGGAACACCGGCGGGGTCGGCTGCACCAGTTCGAGGCGGCCACCGTCGGACTCGGCAAGGCGGCGGGCGAGCGCCAATCCCCGGCCGTGTGCTGCGGCGTGGTCAGTCGGTCGGGTGAACAGCGTTGCCACCCGATCCTGTGGGACCCCACGGCCTTCGTCTTCCACCGTGACGCTCGAGTCCTGCAGGAGAATCGCCACGGTGCCACGGCCGTGGCGGAGCGAGTTCTCGAGCAGCACGGCGAGCACCTGGCCGACGAGGCCCGGCGTTGCCATCACGTGCTGGGTGACACCCGTGGTCACGACCAACTGGCGTCGCTGCTGAGCGAACCGCTGCTGCCAATCGGCGACCTGGTGGTCGACCAGCGTCGACAGATCCAGTTCGGTTCGCTCCTTGGTGGCACCGGTGCGCGCCACTGCGAGCAACTCGTCCAACGTCGTGTTCAGCTCGTGGGTCTGTGCGAGTGCGGCGGTGGCTTCAGCAGCGACGCAGCCGTCGTCCGACCGCTCGAGCAGTTCCAACCGCATGGCGATGCCCGTCAGTCCGGTGCGGAGCTGATGGGTGGCGTCGCCGGTGAAGCCGCGCTCTGACTCGAGCATGCGGTCGACCCGGTTGGCGCTCAAGCGGAGCGAACGGGCGATTTCGTCGATCTCGTCGATCCCGGACGGTTGCGGAGCGGCGGCACTGAAGTCGCCGTCGCCGAGCCGGGATGCGCTGCGCGCCAGGCGTTCGAGGGGTCGCGCCAACTGGCGGGCCTGCACGCCGGCCAACAGTGCAGCCGCCCCGATCGCCGCCAGAGCGATCACCAACATGCGCATGACCACGTCGCCACGCAGTTCGCCACCTTCGGCGTCTCGGACGATCAGCAGCACCGGCACGGTGAGGACGACGATCACGACGACGACGACGGCGATCGTCGACAGCACGAGACGCCGACGCACGTCGGGTCAGCCCTTCGACGCGGCGTCGGTGGAACCGCCGTTGGGGTCGAATCTGAATCCGACACCCCGCACGGTCACGATCTTCGACGGCGGGTCGGTGTCGTCGTGGATCTTGCGCCGCAACGTCGAGGTGTGCGTGTCGAGCGTGCGCGTCGACCCCCACCAGTTCTCGTCCCAGACCTGGCTCATGATGTCTTCACGTTTGAGTGTCACGCCCGGCTGGCGCATGAGCAGTTCGAGGAGATCGAACTCCTTGGTGGTCAGTTCGATCTCGGTGCGGGGCTCATCGCTCGCTGTCACGAAACACCTGCGGGCGTCGGTGTCGAGCTCGATCCCCGCCCCGGTGAGACGTCGGGAGTCGGCGCCGTCGACCGAGTGCTCCACCAGGCGGAGCCGAGCGCGAATCCGAGCGACGAGCTCGGCGAGGCGGAACGGCTTGGCCACGTAGTCGTCGGCGCCGGCGTTGAGCCCGACGATGACATCCATCTCCTCGGCACGTGCGGTCAGCATGATGATCGGCAAGTCGGTGTACGTGGCCCGAATCGTGCGGCACACGTCCAGCCCGTCGACGTCCGGCAGGGTCAGGTCGAGCAGGACGAGATCGGGGCGCGCCTCACGCACCGAGTCGATCGCCGGTTGGCCGGCGTCGACATGGTGGACGTCGAAGCCCTCCGAGCGCAGCACTCGAATCAAGGGCTCGCTGATCCGCTCGTCGTCCTCGACGAGCAGCACGGCAGTGCTCGTGGCGAGCACCGCGGTGTCGCCTGTTGCGCGAAGCGTCGATTCCATCACCTGGTCATCGGCGCACCTGGCGCAGACCTTGAGGCTGCTCAGCGTTGACGCAGGCGGAGGGCGTCGCCGTGGGCGGGGAACCCCTCGTGATCGGCGAGAGCCAACACCGACGGCGTCATCCGGGCCAGTGCGTTGGCATCAGCACGGGCGATCGCGGTGCGCTTGAGGAACGTGTCGGCGGTGATGCCCGACGACACGTGAGCGAAGCCCGACGTCGGCAGTGATGCGGGGCAGCCGATCACGAAGTTCGCTGCGCTGAACGGCGTGTGCTGACCGACGAGGATCTCGCCGGCGTTGAACAAGTCGTCGACGACTGCGTCGACCACTGCGTCAGCAACGACGACCTGGAGGTGTTCGGGTGCGAACTCGTTGGCGATCGCCACGGCCACGTCGATCGAGTCGACGAGCACACACCCGCCGTTCGGGCCGAGCGACGAACGAGCAGCGGTGGCGCGCACCGAATCCAGCTCGGCGAGCTGTGCATCCAGCGCTGCATCGACCGCTTCGGCGAACGTCGACGAATCGGTCAGCAACACGACGGTGCTGTCCGTGCCGTGCTCGGCTTCGATCAACAGGTCTGCGGCCAGCAACGTCGGGTCGGCCGTGTCGTCGGCGATGACGAGGCTCTCGGTCGGTCCGAGCAGCATCATCGTGGCGAGCCCGTGTCGTTGCATCTCGACTTGCGCGATGGTGACCGCCGGCGAACCAGGACCGACGACCTTGCGGACGCTCGGGATCGTGTCGGTGCCGAATCCGAGCGCAGCCACCCCGGCGGGACCGTTGACACGGAACACGTCGAGGATCCCGAGCTTGCGACACACCACCAGCACGGCGGGGTCGACCTCACCGGACCCGCCGGGGATCGGTGGTACCACCAGCGTGAGCGATGGCACCCCGGCGACAACGGCCGGCACGGCCAGCTGGTAGGCGACGCTCGGGTAGCTGGCCTTGCCGGACGGTGTGAACAGCCCTGCCGAGGTGATCGGCGTGATCTTCTCTCCGACGGTGAGGCCGGCCTCGCTTTCGATCGACCAGTTGCGAGCCCGTTCCATCTGCGCTTCGTTGAAGACCCGAAGGTGGGCGATCGCATCGTCGAGTGCGGCATCGACATCGTCCGACACGGCGGCGCGCTCGAACTCGTCTCTGCTGACGCGCAAGCCCTCTGGCGACACCTCGATGCCATCGAACCGGCCGAGCGCATCACAGACAGCGGCGTCGCCCCGCTCGCGCACGTCGTCGATCAGTTCGCCGATCGACCGACGAAGGTCCGGGTCGAAGATGTCGTCGATGCCGCGGCGCATCAGGGCATCGCGTGCCTCGACGTTCATGTCGTTCCACACCTGGCGTCGCATCACACTCACCCCGTCGACGCTAACGGCGGCGCCGAGACCGCACACGAGCGATTCGTGCCGTCGGCCTCCTCAGCGGCCGACTCGTTCCAGCCAGAACTGGTTGAACTGCCAGATCGCTGCTTCGTACGGCGACAGTCGGCCCTGCGCTGCGAGCGGTGCGTGCAGGCCGCGCCACGGTCCCTCGTTGACGGGGATGTCCTCGGTGTGGATCCAGCGCAACCCTTCCCGGATCTCCGGCAGTGCGGCGATCACGTCCGAGTCGCCGGCAACCTCTGGCTCGAGCAGCAGATGAATTCGCAGCGTCATCCGGTCGTGTGCCTGCGGGACCACCTCGTACCAGACCCCGAGCGTGCCGCTGACGGCGAAGAGCAGCGTCGGATGGACACAGACGGCGAGCAGGTCGGCTCGTCGCTCGCGGTCGAGCCCTGACAGGAACGGCAGGTCGGAACTCTCGTCGAGATCGGTCACGCCGGGCATGTGCAAGAGCGACCAGGGCCCGCCGCGGTTGTCGATCACGAACGACTGCTTCGCCGGATTGCTCTGTTGGAACGTGTCGCGGTGTGGGCCGATGTGGTGGTAGGCCTCCATGAAGTTCTCGACCAGGAGCTTCCAGTTCCACGGCGAGTCGAACTCGATCGTGTCGGCGATCACCAGGTCGCCCAGCCCGTACTGCCCGAGTGTCGTGCTGAGCGGTTCGAGCTGTGGTGTCAGTGGCGTCGGATCGTCGTCCATCGAGACGAACACGAACCCCTCCCACTCCTCGACGGCGAGCCGAGGAAGGCGGCACTGTTCGATGTCGAAGCCGTCGGCGCCCTCCATCATCGGTGCCGTGTGCAGCGATCCGTCACGCGAGTACGACCACTGGTGGTACGGGCAGACGATCCAACGGGCCGAACCGGAGCCGGATGCCAGCGGCATCGATCGATGGAGGCAGACATTCGACATCGCCCGGATCGAGCCGTCGTCGTCTCGAATCACGAGCACCGGCTGGTCGACGAGGTCGACGGCGACGAAGTCTCCGGGTTCGGCGATCTGCGACGAACGCGCCACGCAGACCCAGTCCCGCCGAAAGATCGTGGCGAGCTCGGTCTCCCACACCGACGGGTCGGTGTAGGCCGCCGGGGGCAGCGTCCACGCCGACGCCAGCGGCGCGGCGACACGGGCCAGTTCGGTCACGCCCAGCGAGTGGAGCGAATCGGACGACGAGAGAACCATGAGGAAGGAGTACCATCAGCACACGTTCCAACCACCATCCAGGGAGCGTGCATGCCCGTCACCGTCGTCGTCGGAGCCCAGTGGGGCGATGAGGGCAAAGCCAAGGTCATCGACCTGCTGTCGAAAGAACACACTTACGTGGTGCGGTACCAGGGCGGCCACAACGCCGGCCACACCGTCGTCGTCGGTGGTGAGCGCTACGCCCTGCAGCTCGTGCCGTCGGGCATCCTCTACGACCACGTGATCCCGGTGATCGCCAACGGCGTCGTCGTCGATCTGCCGACGCTGTTCTCCGAGGTCGACATGCTCGAGTCGCGCGGGATCTCGTGCGCCGAGTTGAAGGTGTCGAGCCGTGCGCATCTCATCTTTCCCTGGCATCAGGCCCACGATGCGATCGCCGAGGCCATGCGAGGCGACGACAAGATCGGCACCACCCTCAAGGGCATCGGCCCGGCGTATGCCGACAAGTCGCGTCGCGTCGGCATCCGCGTCGGTGATGTTCTCGATGCCGAACGCTTCGCCCGGCTGGTGCGCGAGCGCGCGGTCGCCGAGAACACGCTGATCGAGCAAGCCGGCGGCGAGCCGCTCGACGTCGACGAGATCGTCGAGCACTTCGGTCAGCTCGGCGCCGCGGGTTGCGCCGTACGTGGCCGACACGGTCGGGTTGCTCCACGATGCGCTCGCATCGGGTGCTCACGTGCTGCTCGAGGGGGCCCAGGCAACGTTCCTCGACCTCGACCACGGCACGTATCCCTATGTCACGTCGTCGAATCCCACGGCGGGTGGCGCATGCGCCGGGACCGGCCTCGGGCCCCGCGACATCGATCGAGTCGTCGGGATCACCAAGGCGTACACGACCCGCGTCGGTGCCGGGCCCTTCCCGACCGAGCTCTTCGACGCCGATGGCGACACGCTCGTCGACGTCGGCAAGGAGTTCGGCACGGTCACGGGTCGTCGTCGACGCGCCGGTTGGCTCGATTGCGTGATGCTGCGCCAGGCGGTTCGGCTGAACAGCCTGACCGAGTTGGCGCTGACCAAACTCGACATCCTCGACGGGTTCGAGACGATCAGGATCTGCACCGGCTACCGCCTCGATGGCCGGCTGCTCGAGCACTACCCGGACCGGTCCGAGCTGATCGCCGACGTCGAGCCGGTCTACGAGACGATTCCGGGCTGGGGGAGCGTGCTCAGCGACAAGCGTGAACCAGGCCAGCTCCCACCCGAGGCGAAGCGGTTCATCGAGATCGTCGAAGCACAGGTCGGCGTGCCGGTGAAGGTGGTCGGCGTCGGTGCCGAGCGCGACGACTATCTCGTGTGGGCGTCATGATCCCGCGCTACTCCACTCCGGAGATGGACGCCGTGTGGGCCGACACCGAGCGATTCGGTCGCTGGCTCGAAGTCGAGTTGCTCGCCACCGAGGGCCACGCGGCGCTCGGGATCGTCCCCGCGGATGCTGCGGCCACCTGCCGTGCGAATGCGCCCGTCACCGACGACGAGTTCGTGCAGGCCGTGCTCGATCGCGAAGCGGTCACCGATCACGACGTCGCCGCCTTCGTCGACGTCGTCCAGTCGGCGATCGGCGCACCGGCGTCGTCGTGGATCCACTACGGCCTCACCTCGTCCGACGTCGTCGACACCGCCCTCTGCTGGGCCTTGCGTGACGCCGCCGATCTCCTGATCGACGCGTCCACCGAGCTGCTGGCCACCTTGGTGCGCCTCGCCCGGGAACACCGTGACACCGTGATGATCGGTCGCACTCACGGCATCCACGCCGAGCCGACCACCTTCGGCGCCAAGGTCGCCCTCTGGGCGCTCCAGATCGACCGCGACCGCAACCGCCTGCGCGCTGCGCGCAAGAACGTCGCCGTCATGAAACTCAGCGGGGCCGTCGGAACGTATTCGAACATCCCGCCCGACGTCGAACGACACGTGGGCGACGCGCTCGGCTTGGAGGCGGTGCCGGCCACGCAGGTGATCGCCCGCGACCGTCACGCCGAATTCCTCTACGCGTGCGCCTCCGTCGGGGCGACTTGCGAGCTGATGGCCGTCGAACTCCGTCACCTGCAGCGCACGGAGGTGCGTGAGGTGCAAGAAGGGTTCAAGGCGGGCCAGAAGGGCTCGTCCGCCATGCCGCACAAGCGCAACCCGATCTCGGCGGAGACGATTTCCGGTCTTGCGCGGGTCCTGCGCGGCAACCTGTCGGCGGGCATGCAGGACGTGGCGCTGTGGCACGAACGCGACATCTCGCACTCGTCGGTCGAGCGGGTCATTCTGCCGGATTCGTCACAGCTGGCGTTCTACGTGATGCGTCGTCTTCGCCGGTTGCTCGACGGGTTGATGGTGTTTCCCGAGCGCATGCGGTCCAACCTCGACGCCAGCTACGGGCTGGTGTTCAGCCAGCCGGTCCTGCTGGCGCTCGTGCAGGCCGGGGCCACCCGTGACGACGCCTACCGGATCGTGCAGCGGAACGCAATGCAGGCCTGGGACGACGGCATCGACTTCCGGTCGCTGCTCGAGGCCGACGATGACGTCGACGACGCAGTGCTCGACGACGCGTTCGATCTGCGTCGCTCGCTGCGCAACCTCGGCCACGTGTTCGATCGGCTCGACGAACTCGCCCTGTGACGATCGGTGTCGGACACCGACCGTCACATCAGTCGGATCGGCTGATGCCGGCCTGCTTGAGGGTGCTGGCGGGGACGCCGACGTCACGCCACGACGCGTACGAGATCGACTTGCTGTCCGAGTAGCTCTTGGCGACGCCCACGAACGCTGCTTCGAGGGCGTCCATGTCGATGGAGTTCGACTTGGCAGCCAGCTCGGCCTCGAGGTCGCGCCGCTCCTGCACCAGGAGGAGTTCGTCGAGCGGGCTGGCACTGGCGAGCTCGACGTCGACCGCCTCGAGCCGTGTGCGGATCGTTTCCTGGGTGCGTTTGCGGCCTCGCTTGGGTTTTGTCGCACGCAAACCCTCGAGGTACTCGCGTACGACGCGCCCTTCCATACGGCCTTTGGCAAGTGCTGCCTTGTGCTCGTCGCTCATCGGAGTTCTCGGACCTCTTTTGCCTGCCATGACTGGGATTTTATGGAGGAATCGACGCAATGCAATAACCTGAATTGCAGTGTTCGAATTGTCATCACATGGGACCGACGTCCACGTCGGCGAGGGGCCCCGATATCCGTGGGGTGGTCTGTACGGCGGCCAGATCGTCGCCCAAGCGCTGCGAGCGGCGGCGTTTTCGGTCGACCCCGAGCTCGAACCCCATTCGATCCGTGCCTACTTCATTCGGCGGGGTGATCACACCGAACCGGTGCGCTACGAGGTCGATCGGATTCGCAACGGCCGGAGTTTCGCTACCCGACGTGTCGTCGCTCGCCAGGCAATTGGTGCAATTCTCAACGCGGAGAGTTCGTTTCAGCGGCCTGAACGCGCGGCTGCTTTCCAGTCGGTTGCGATGCCCGATGTCCCGACCGCTGACTCGCTCGAACACGATTCGTGGATGACCACATTCGATCGCGCCATGGTGCCGGCCGACCGGGTGAGCGGTGGTGGCCGTGACGGAACCGGTCGAGCCGTGGCCTGGATGCGCGTCACCGACGATCTCGGTGACCCCGAAGATGCGACCGCCCAACTGCTCCACCGGTGCTGGCTTGCGTACCTCTCCGACGACATGCCGACCGACTCGGTCATCCGGGCACATCCGGTGGCCGACGACCCGGAGGCGAGAGAGAACCTCTTCTGCGCCAGCCTCGACCACACGATCTGGTTCCACCGGTCGCTTCGAGCCGACCGCTGGCACCTCTACGACTTCTCGTGCCACCACTACGTCGGTGGCCGTGGGCTGTCGATCGGGCACGTCTTCGAAGCCGACGGCACGCACGTCGCCACCGTCGCCCAAGAGGTCTTGGTGCGCGACGCCCGCGACCGCGACTGAGCCGGGGCGCTACGGTCGCTGGCGATGAACGACGCCGCTGGTCCCGCTCCGCTCTCGCCGAGGTTGGAGGCGCTTCGGGCGCACGTGCAGGAGCACTCGGTCAAGCACGGCGAATTCACGCTGAAGTCCGGCGCGACGAGCTCGTGGTTCCTCGACACCAAGCAGACCGCATGTCTGCCGGACGGGATCGTTGCGGTGACCGATGCGGTCTTCGAAGTGTTCGGCGACGTCCTCGACCAGATCGACGCGATCGGCGGGCTGACGATGGGTGGTGACCCGGTTGCCTACGGGGTGGCAGCGGTTGCAGCCACCCGCGGTCATCACATGCGCAGCTTCAGCGTGCGCAAGGAGGCCAAGCAGGGCGGCATCACGGGGCGGATCGCCGGTGCGCTCCGGCCCGGCGATCGCGTGCTGGTCACCGAGGACACCACCACCCGTGGCACCTCACCGATGGAAGCCGCAGAGCAGATCGAGGCGTTCGGAGCGGTCCCCGTGTGGATGACCGTGATCGTCGACCGCGGTGGTACCTGTGCGGCGATGGCTGCCGAACGCAGCATCGACTACCGCCCGCTGCTCACCGCACCCGACCTGGGCTTCGACTACGGCACCTGACCGGTCGGCGAGCCCCTTGCCTCGGAGGCGATGAGCGGGCGGACCGGATACGGCCACTTCGCTCATCGCTCGGAGGCGTCGCGGTCGAGGACGCCCGGATTCAAGATGTTCCACGGATCGAGGGCTCGTCTGATCGTTTGCTGCGCGTCGAGCTCGCCCGCGCTGCGTACGAGATGCAGCCACCGGTTCTTGGCGATGCCGACGCCGTGCTCGGCCGAGATCGTGCCGCCCAGCTCGGCAACGGTCGGCAGGACCGCTTCGGCGATGTCGTCCGGTGCGGTGGCGTCGAGGAAGTTGAGGTGCAGATTTCCTTCGGCGAGGTGTCCGAATGGGATCAGCCGAGCGCCTTGGCGTCCTGCCGCCGACCGGGCCGAGTCGAGCAGTGGTTCGATGGCAGCGAGCGGCACGGCGACATCGAGCTTGAAGGTAGGTGTGCCTGTCGCCGTTGACGCCGCGGCGATCGCCTCGGTCATCCGGTCGCGGAACGCCAGCAACTGCTGGCGTCGAGGCCCACCCGTCGCAACAGCGGTGCCGGTGATGCCGTCCACGCCGTCGAGCGTGTCGTACAGGTCTGCGGTGGGGTCGACATGGTCGGCGCACTCGATCGACAACGCCACCCCGCCGGCGGGGGTGTCGACGGGCGGCGCAGTGCCGAGGTGCGCAGCGACGAGTTCGATCGCCTCGGGGAACATGAGCTCGATCGAGTCGAGCGATCCCATGCGCCGGCGAATCGTGGCCAGCAACTCCACGGCGGCACCGAGGTGGTCGAGGGCTGCGAACACGGTGGCGACGTGGCCGAACTGCGGGACCAGGCGCAACCGGGCTGCAGTGATCACCGCCATGGTGCCTTCGGAGCCGGCCAGCACCGACGGCCAATGGAGCCCGACGGTCTCTTTCGGGAGACCTGAGAGCGATCCGACAACGGTGCCGTCGGCCAGCACGGCCTCGACGCCGACGACCTGCTGGCGCATCGTCCCGAATCGAACGACTCGCGAACCGCCTGCGTTCGTGGCGATTGCCCCGCCGACAGTGGCGGACTCACGAGCGGCGAAGTCGATGGGGGTGTCGAGCCCCTCGGACCGAGCCGCCCGCTGCCAGTCGGCGATCGTGGCGCCCGCCCCGGCGGTGACCTGCATCGACGATGCGTCGAGGTCGGAGATCGCGACGAGCCGCCGCGTCGACAACACGATCGTCGGTCTTGCGGTGCCGGGGCGCGGAACGCTGCCACCGACCAGGCTGGTGTTGCCCGCCTGGGTCACCACGGCGATCGCGTTCTCGCTGCAGAGCTCGAGCACCTGTTGGATGCCTGCGGTGTCGGCCGGTCGGACCACCGCAGCACACGTGCCTGCGTATCGCCCGGTCCAGTCGGTCTCGAACCCCGCGCGCTGATCGGCGTCGGTGAGCACGTGGTCGTCGCCGACGATCGACGAGAGTGAACGCACGAGCTCGGCGGTTCGGTCCACGCTCGCAGTGTTGCACGGCCGTGAGATTGCGGTGCGCCGCTCCCGGTGGGTCTACGATCTCCTCAGTACCTGAGGGGGTTGCAACATGCGGATGGAATCGTTCTGGCGGTGGCTCGGAGTCGCGCTCGGCAAGCATTGGAAGGTCGTCGCAGCGGTCGTCACGTTGATCACGGTCGTCTTCGGCATCGGCGCGCGCAACATCGAGTTCGCCACCGGGCAGGACAGCTACCTCAACCCCGACTCGCAGATCGCCATCGACAACGTTGCGTTCCAGGACGACTTCGGCGGCGAGACGGTGATCCTGCTGTTCAGTTCGACCGACGGCTCCGACGTCAGCGAGCTCTACGAAGGTGACAACCTCGCCGAACTCGAGCGCATCACCGCCGAACTGGAAGAGGTCGAGGGCGCGTTCGCTGTGGTCACCCCGCTGGTGTCGCTCGAGTTCAGCTCGAACCTGCTGGCGAACGGGGTGGGCACCGACGCGCTGTTGTCGGCCGCGTCGCGCGACGAGGCCGGTGCAGAGCCGCGCAGCGCCGACGTGCAGGTCTCGCTCGCCCGGCTCAACGCCATCCCTGGCGAGGAACAGGTGATCGGCAACCCCGAGTACAACCAGCTGTTGCTGTTCGACAACACCGGTTTCGAGTTGGTCGACGGCGCACCCGTGGCGCCATCGCAGGAAGAACTCGTCGTTCGCAAGTCGCTGCAGGGCACGTTCCCCAACGTCGAGGGCGGGCCGGTCAACGGCACCGCAGTCGGTGGTGTCGTTCTCGAAGGCAACGCCACCCTCGACGAGCAGACCGCCGCCACCAAGGAGGTGCTCGAAGTTCTCGACGACGCCTCGTTCGACGGTTTCGAACTCACCGTCACCGGCTCGCCGGTCTACCTCGCAGAGATCAACGACTACCTCCAGGGCGGCATGCTCCGTCTCGGCGCAGCTGCGCTCGGCCTGATGGCCGTGGTGCTGGCGTTGATGTTCCGGGTTCGCTGGCGCCTGCTGCCGTTGCTGTCGGTGTTGATCGGTGTGCTGTGGGCGTTCTCGCTGCTCGGCATCATCGGCATCGACTTGTCGCTCGTCACGATCTCGGGTCTGCCGATCCTGATCGGGGTGGGCATCGACTTCGCGATTCAGGTCCACAACCGAGTCGAGGAGGAGGTGGTGCTCGACAAGGAAGCGCATCCCATTGCCGAGACGCTCGCCAACCTCGGGCCACCGCTGATCGCCGCCACCGTCACCGGTGTCGCTGCGTTCGTCGCGTTGCGCATCTCGAAGGTGCCGATGATCCGCGACTTCGGTGTGCTGCTCGCCATCGGCATCTCGGTGCTCGTCGTCATCGGCATCGTGGTCACCGCCTCCGCACTCGGCATCCGTGAGTACACCAAGCGCACCGAGGAGCGGCCACCGTCGATGGTCGAGCGCGTGGTGGTCAAGCTCGGCGGGCTTCCCACCAAGATCGGGCCGTTCCTGATCGGGCTGGCCGCGGTGTTGTTCATCGGCGGCGTGCTCGTGGAAGGCCGTGCACAGATCGAGTCCGATCCGATCAAGTGGATCGACCAGGACAGCCAGGTCGTCAAGGACATCGGCCGGCTCGAAGACGAGACCGGGTTCTCGTCGACGCTCGGCGTCCTCGTGGCGGCCAACAACATCTACGAGCAAGAGGTCGTCGACCTCCTCTGGGAGTTCACGCTCGATGCCGAGTCGCGTGACGACGTGGCTGTCGTGTCGTCGTCGAGCATGGTCAACACGATGGGCAAGATCATCCTCATCGACGGCGCCACGCCGGTCGCACCGACCACCGAGGACATCACTGCGTCGGTCGAACAGATGCCCCCGGCTGTCGCCAGGGCGCTGCTGCGCGACGTCGACGACCCGACGGCGACACAGCTGAACCTCCGGCTGGCGCCCGCCAGCCTCGACGATCGCGCTGACCTCGTCGCCGAACTCGAAGCCGACCTGCAGGCGCGGATCGATGCGCTCGACCTGCCGGCCGACAGCATTCTGCTGGTCGATCTGCCCGATGGGCAGGACCCGGTGAGGGCGACTCCCGCCGGGCTGGCCACGGTCGGCATCGGGCTGCTCGAGAACCTGTCGGCGAACCGGGCCAATCTCACCTACCTGGCGCTGTCGCTTGCCGGGCTGTGGTTGGTCCTGCGGTTCCGCAGCCTCACGCGGGCGCTGTTGGCGCTCGTGCCGGTGTTGCTCGCCGTCGGGGTCTCGTCGCTGGTCGTCGGGCTGCTCGGCTTCACCCTGAGCCCATTGACCACGGTCAGCGGTCCGCTGGTGATTGCGAGTTGTGCCGAGTTCTCCGTGTTGATTCTCGGCCGATATCTCGAGGAACGCCAACGCGGTCTCATCCCACGCGACGCCACCGACAAGGCAGCGAGCCGGACCGGTCGAGCGTTCTTCACCTCGGCGGTCACCACGATCTGCGGTTTCGCCGTGCTGATCGGTTCGTCGTTGCCGCTGCTGCGTGACTTCGGTCTGATCGTCACGCTCAACGTGGCGATCGCCCTCCTCGCAGCCCTGGTCGTGATGCCGCCGCTGTCGGTGTGGGTCGACGAGCGCGGTTGGCTCGGGACCCAGCCCGTCGGCGGAACCGCCAGCGTCGGCGCGGCCGCTTCTGCCGATGTCCCCCAGCCGGGCCACGGCCCGCTCGATTCGGTCAAGCTGGGCGCAGCGATGCCCGGACCGCAGACGATCGGGATGGCCGTGGGTGTGGTCGGCTTCGCAGCTTCGGGCGCCATCGTCTACGCCACGGCCGACACCAGTACCGGTGAGGCGAGCGAGATCTCCTACGCAGCCACGCCGTTGCCGACGACCACGACCACCACCACGACGACGACGACCACGATCCCGCCGACGACGGTGCCGGGCGACACGGTGCCCGACGAGACGGTCCCGGACGGTCCGGTGAACAATCCCGACGACTTCGGCACCGATCGTCCGGCCGGGCTGGTCGAGGGGATCCTGTTCGACGCCTACGTCGCGCAGGGCATCCCACCGAATCAGGCGAACTGTGCGATCGAGACGGTTCCGGGAGGCATCGAGAACGTCGACACCGGCGCAGTACTCGCCGGCGACGATGCCGCAGCCGAGCCGGTCATCCAGGCATCGCTCGACTGCGGGATTGCTCAGGAGGACGTCGACGCAATCCTCGCCGCGCTGCGAGGCGGCTGACGAGTACGCCCGTCGAGGGTTTTGGGAGGATCGTCCGAACTGGGTGATGTGATTGCGGCGACGCATTGGTTGGGTTGATCGGGCAACATCAATCACTCGCAAGGAGTCCTCATGTCGAACAAGCCCTCAACCGTCGCGGTGGCGACCTACTCCAACAAGGCCGACGCCGACGTCGACTACGACGCCGTTCGCGGTGTCAAGTCGGCCGGCCATCTCGATCACATCGCAATTGCTGTCGTGGAGAAGCAGGCAGATGGCGACCTCAAGATCGACCGTCACGACAGCACCGCCAAGCACCTCGCCTGGGGTGGTGGCATTCTCGGTGCGGCCGCCACGGTTGCGTTCGCCCCGCTGGGCATCGTGTTCCTCGGTCCGCTCATCGCCAACAGCGCCGTGTATGCCGGCGCCGGTGGTCTCGCAGGGCACTTCTGGAAGAACGTCCCGAAGGACGACGCCCGCAAGCTGGGTGACATGCTCCAGGCCGGCGACTACGGCCTCATCATCGTTGCCGTGAACCCGCAGGGCACCGACGTCGGCGCGCTGCTCACGCACGCCGCCAGCAAGCACGTCATCGACGGTGTCCATGACACCGACGGCGCCATCGAGAGCGCCTTCGAAGCCTCCGAGGCCTGACCGCTACTCTCCCGGTTCGAACGATTGGACCGGGAGAGACGCGCATGACCACATCGACGGACACGCCGACCACGTGCATCATCGGAGCCGGTTGTTCCGGTTTGACGATGGCCAAGCGGCTCAAGGACCACCGGCTGCCCTACGACTGCTTCGAGATGTCGGACGACATCGGCGGCAACTGGTACTTCGGGAATCCCAACGGGAAGTCGTCGTGCTATCAGAGCCTCCACATCGACACCTCGAAGTGGCGTCTGGCATTCGAGGACCATCCGGTACCGGACGACTGGCCGGACTTTCCACACCACAGTCAGCTGCTCCGGTACTGTCCACGACTACGTCGATCACTTCGGCCTGCGTGAGACGATCACGTTCAACACCGCGGTCACCGACTGCGAGCGGCTCGGCGACGGCCGGTGGAGGGTGACCCTGTCGACCGGTGAGTCACGCGAGTACGACAACCTGGTCGTCGGCAACGGCCACCACTGGGACGCCCGAACGCCGACGTATCCGGGTGTGTTCGACGGCCATCAGGTGCACTCGCATCACTACCGAGACCCGTTCGAGCCGTACGACTTCCGAGGCAAGCGGGTGTTGGTGGTCGGAGCCGGCAACTCGGCCATGGACATCTCGTCCGAGCTGTCGCAACGACCGATCGCCGAGCGGCTCGTCATCTCGATGCGTCATGGCGTCTGGGTGCTGCCGAAGTACTTCGACGGCAAACCGGCCGACAAGGCGTCGCTCCCGCCGTGGATGCCGGCCCGCGTCGGCCGGGCGCTCGCCCGATCGAAGATCAAGAAGTCGATCGGCAAGATGGAGGACTACGGCCTCCCGAAGCCCGATCATCGTCCGCTCGATCCGCACCCGTCGGTGTCCGGCGAATTCCTCACGCGTGTCGGGTGCGGCGACATCGCTCCGAAGGGGGCGATCGATCGACTCGACGGCGACGGTGTCGTGTTCGCCGACGGCTCTCGTGAACCGTTCGACGTGATCGTGTGGGCCACCGGATACAACGTGACGTTCCCGTTCTTCCGCCAGCCCGAGCTGACACCGCAGGACAACACGTTCCCGCTGTTCAAGCGGATGGTGAAGCCCGGGTTCGAGAACCTGTTCTTCCTCGGCCTCGCCCAGCCACTGCCGACGCTGGTCAACTTCGCCGAGCAGCAGTCGAAGCTGGTGGCGGCGGCGATCGATGGTCGGTACGCGTTCCCGCCGGCAAGCGAGATGAACGAGATCACGGCCGTGGACGAGAAGGTCCACCTCGGGCACTTCTACGACAGCCCCCGTCATCGCATGCAGGTCGACTTCAACACCTACGTCGCCGACCTCCTGAAGGAGATCGACCGCGGGTCCGAGCGCGCCGCTGCACCCGTTGGCGGCGGTCGCTAGTCCGACTCGTCGTCCGCCACAGCAGGCCGGGGTATCGGCTTCGCGGTCAGGTCGTGCGTCGGTTCCGCCCGGCGCGCCTCGTCATCAGCAGCACGAGCCCCGCGACCGCGGCGAGCAGTCCGATGGTCAGGAAGGTCTGCGGACCGTCGGAGCCTGTCACGGGAGATTGCCGTCGGGGGGACGGTCGGCGTCGGTGAAAGCGTCACGGGCGGCTGTGGCGGCAAGTTGGCGAGCTCGCCGTTGTAGTGGGAGGGATCGGTGCCGCTGATCGCGGTGACCGAGATCGACGTCATCGCCGTGGCCGTACCGGTGTTCGTGTACTGGCCGGCCTGCGCCGCCCCCGCTCGCCCGACAGGTCGCCGACTCGCCTGGCGGATCCTGGGGCACAGCACGGACACACCCGGATCGGCGTCGGCCACGGTAAGGGCGACGACGGAGACCCGATGATGACGGATGCCGGCGTGCTGTGCTGTACTCGACGAGCGATCGCAGTCGATCGATTTGCCCAGGCATGGGCTTCGTTCGGGCGATCACGACGAGCGAGGATCAGCTCCGACGTTGGAGGGGTTTCGCAGCGCCGCAGGCGACCTGTGCTGCGGCCGACGAAAGCTACCTCTTCTGACGCGAAAGGCCGGTCAGGCCGAGTCCGGCACCGATCAGGGCGATGGCCGCGATCGCCGCCCAGGTCGTTCCGCTCGGGCCGGTGGCTGGCAGCCCACTGGGCGGCGGTTGTACAGCAGCAGGCGGATTCGGGGCGCCGCCCCCCGGCGGCAACGTGGCAACGACGGTTGTCGTCGTCGTGGACGGCCCGGTGGTCGGCGGGGCAACGATCGGTGGGGTGGTTGTCGTCGTCGTGGACGGCCCGGTGGTCGGTGGGGTGGTTGTCGTCGTCGTGGACGGCCCGGTGGTCGGTGGGGTGGTGGTCGGTGGGGTGGTGGTCGGTGGGGTCGTTGGCGTGCAGTCGACGGTGATGAAGACGCCGCCGCTGGAGACCTCGTCCGGACCCATGCGCAAGCTGATGTCGACTGTTGTTCCGAGGGTGAGCGGGATCTCGACGGTGCGCACGCCAAATGCCTCGGACTCGAAGTTCGCTACCACTCCGGAGGTGGCCCCTGAGGCCACGATCAGGTCGTTTTGGTCGTGCACGGACTCCTGGTTGTCGACCTCGACTTCGGCAACGCAGCGCGCCCCCTGGAACTCACCAGGTACGGGAGCGGATGCAACGAGGGTCACCGAACCGGCCGGCGCCCGAAGTACGCTATCGACCGGAATACTGATGATGTTCTCGACGACCTGCGCCGAAACGACACCACTCGTACCCATGAGGACGGTGGCGCCGAGGACTCCAGAGAGAAGCAGTGAGCGTTTCATTGAGGCAGGACAATACTTGACCGTGCGAAACCCACCAACTCGTCATCTTGCGGCCGGCTGTGAGTCCCGTGGTTCGGCGAGGACCTCTGCTCGCGTCAGCCGTTGGTCTCGAAGTACCGATCGGACTCGTCGTTGCCGTAGAGCGCCCACAGCACGAACACTCCGATGAACAGCGTGAACACGCTGCGGTACACCAGGCCACCGGTGTGGTGCGCAACGAGCACGTAGATGGCGACGCCCATCGAGAAGCACTGGACGATCGCAACGAGCAGCCGCATTCCGCTGCTTCCGCGCATGATTCCGCTTCCCACCAGGAACAGCAGGACGGCGGCGATCGCCTCGCCGATGATGGAGCCGGTGAAGGCGCCGTCGGACAACGGTGAGCCCTGTTGCTCGAGGAAGTCGAGGATGTCGTTGCGCCAGATCAGCATCGAGATCGCCGCAACGGCCGCGAGGAAGGCCTGGACGTACAGGATGATGCCGATGAACGACACGATCCCGGGTCGTCGGGTTGGTGCTGGTGTGGGTGCGGTCATGAGTGCGTCCTCTCGGGTTGTTCGGTCGCAGGAAACGTATCTTCTCATGACAGCGAGGTCGCGGACCCTGATGGGCAGCGGGCCTCGGGTCGACTTCGGCTACCCGTCGGCGTCGACCTCGCGCAGGCTGCCGGTGTCGACGTCGTAGACGAAGCCGCGAACCTTGCGGTGCGGAATGAAGGGGTTGGCCCTGACGCGGGCGATCGACTGGGCGACGTCGGCGTCGACGTCGGGGAACGACTCGAGCGCGAACGCGGGTCGCAGGCCGGTGTCGTCGAGGATCGACTGCTTCACGGCGTCGTCGGTGAAGGTGAGCATGCCGCAGTCGGTGTGGTGGATCAGCACGATCTCGGTCGTGCCGAGCAGACGTTGCGAGAAGACGAGTGACCGGATCGCGTCGTCGGTGACGACGCCTCCGGCATTTCGGATCACGTGAGCTTCACCCAAGCCGAGCCCGAGGGCACGGCAGACGTGGATGCAGGCGTCCATGCATGCGAGGACGGCGACCGATCGGGCGGGCGGCCATTAAGCCACTACTCCGATTGGATTAGTCAAGAATCGCGAGACGAGCCCCGGGGGCGTGAGAGTCGACCTGCGTGCCACAACTCCGGGAGCGAAGCAGGGGGTGACTCCGAGTTGAGGATCCGCAGCCAGCGCACTGACGCTGCGACCGAGAGCGCATGCAGTCTGGGGAAGCTCGGCCTCGACGGGGTGGCTGAGTTCCTGCACCCCGAGGGCGCTCCGCCTCGGTCGAGGCCGTTTCGAAGTGGTCGAGACCGGCGTCGATCCGGTGACCCCACGCTTTTCAGGCGTGTGCTCTGCCAACTGAGCTACTCGACCGTGTTCGGTGTTCGTGTTCGTTGTTCGTACAGAAGAGCCACTCGCCATCTTGCGATGACGAGCGGCCCCTGTTGCGGTCCCGACGGGATTTGAACCCGCGACCTCCGGCTTGACAGGCCGGCGTGAACTCCTGACTTCACCACGGGACCAGATATGTCCAACGCTTTCGCGCCGCACCCCCAACGGGATTCGAACCCGTGCCGCCACCTTGAAAGGGTGGTGTCCTAGGCCACTAGACGATGGGGGCCTGTAGGCAATGGCCTTGTCTCGTTGAGAGCGACCTGAATCTAGCAGCGGTGCTTCGGCAATCCACCAAGCGACCTCCAAGCGGCCGGCAAACGCGACTCCGGTCGGCGCGTCGACCTGCGCGAATCGGGGACGGAACCAGGGTGAGACCGTTCAGCCGGCGGTGGCCGAGACCGGTCGTTCGATCTCGGCGAACGGATCCCGATCGGTGCGGGCCGCTCGATCCCGGAGTTCGGCGGGCACCAACGGCGCGAGCATCCCGTACGGCGCGGCGTTGTAGAGATGGTGGATGCGATGTGCGTCGGCGAGGCGATCGAGCGCAGCGATGCGGCGTGTCCCGAACGGGTCGATTCGTCGGTGGATGTATCCGTCGTGCACGAGTGCGTACGCAATGCCGTACAACGTGACCCCGATCCCCAGCGGCACGAGCGCAACCAGGCTGGTGTTGAATCCGAGCCAGAATCCGAACATCACCAACGTGGCGAATGCCACGGGGAACCAGTCGTTGCGCTCCCAGCCCGATGACATTCCGGGACGGTGATGGCTGCGATGGAACCATGCGCCGACGCCGTGCATGATCCAACGGTGCGTCGCTGCGGTCAGCGGTTCCATCAACAGGAATCCGCCGATGACGATCAGCGCAAAGGTCAGAGGTGACACGACGAGAATGCTACTCGGAGGTCGCAGTGTCAGCCTGCGTACGCGGCGAGTGCTTCGGCCAACGAGGCGTGCATGACGCCGTGCTCGCGGGCCACCGCGTCCAACCACTCGGGACGGAACACGCTCGCGACGGCGATGGGCTCGTCGAGTTCGGAGCCGGCGAGTGCGAGCCGTACGAACAGCGTGGCGTAGTCGGGTGGTCGCAGGTCACGACCGAGCTCGACCAGCGCATACGGGTCAGGGGTGGCGTCACTGGTCGGCAACGAGAAGAAGCTCTGTGACGTCGGTCCGGTCGGGCCACCGGCGAGGCCCGGACCGTCGACGAGCACGGCTCCGTGCACCTGCGCTGCGCGGCCCCCGGCGAGTTGGAGTGCAACGTAGGCGCCGAGCCCGCGCCCGGCAACCGTGATCGATCGGCTCGGGTCGCCCTCGGTGAGCGAGTTCAGTGCAGCATCGGCGTCGCCGAGCAGCAGTTCGGCGGTGTACCCGCCGCCGCGCGGCATGGTCGACAGGCCGTGGCCGGTGAAGTCCAGCCCGGCCACGGGACCGGGCCAGCTGTCTGCCCAGCGGGGGGAGATGCGTGGCGACGATTCGCCGAGACCATGGAGGATCAGCAGCGGTCGGCCGCCTGCGACGGTCGCATCGCGCAGATGGTGCAACGCGAGCTCGACCTTGCCGTGACGGAGCATCGTGACGGTGTCGAGGCTCATTGGTTGCTCCCGACGCTCGAGGTGATCGACGAGGGGTCCGGCGAACCGACGAAGTCGAGGATCATCGACGACACGAGGTCCGGCTGCTCGACATGCACGAAGTGCCCGACGTTCTCCAAGATCTCACAACGACCATCGAGTGGCATGTACGGCAACACCTTCTGCGGCGGGGTGCCCCAGCCCATCTCCTCCATCTCCTGGCCGAGGATCCCGAGGAACGGCATCGGCAGCCCGGGCAGACGCATCAACGTCCACTCCGGTCGCCACGGCCCGAACCCACCGAAGCGCATCGACGGGTCGATCTTCCAACGCCAGCCGTCTGCGGACTCGAAGCCACCCGTGGTCACGAGACGCTTGAGCCAGTCGGCGTCGAGCCGCGGGTTCATCCGGCCGCGCCGCTTGGCCAGCTCGTCGATCGTGCCGGGCTTGCGTTGCGCTGTCGCGGTCGAACGGCGGTGATCGAGCCACCCCGCGATCTCGGCGGAGACCATCTTGGTTCGCTCGTGTTCGGCGACATCCGGGATCCGCCGGTTGTACGGGATGCCGTCCATGTTGACCAGGTGGGTGAACCTGAACGGTTGGGCGTCGGCCAGCTGCGTCATCAGTGCCCCGCCCTTGGAGTGTCCGACCACGGGGAGCGGACGGCCCGGGCTGACGTGGTCGAACACGGTCAGGGCGTCGCGCATGTCGGCGTCCCACGAGTACAGCTCGGGGTGCTCGCTGTCGCCATGGCCACGCTGGTCCCAACTGACGACCCGCCAACCACCGGCGGCCAGCTTCGGCGCGAAGACGTCGTAGGTCCGAGCGAAGTCGAAACCACCGTGCACGAGCAGCATCGGCGGCGCATCGGGGTCGCCCCACTCGTGGACGGCGATCGTGAGCCCGTTGGCGTTCAGGTGGTACTCGCGTGCGGGGTGTTCGGCGTCGGGGTAGTCGTACTCGGTCGACGGATCACCGAACGTCCGCTCGGCCAGTTTCGGGGCGGGGGTACTCGTCACGGCTTCCGAGGGTACGTCGCCGGGCACGCCGAGGCGCCATCTCAGGTTGTCGGCGGCTCGGACGGTCCGGCGTCCGCGCGTGCCGGCGCCGACGCCGCTCGCATAGCATCGTGTGGCATGAAGCGTCCGGATCGTTCAGCACTCGCTGCCGTGGCGGCGGTCGTGGCCGTCGTCGGGGCGGCATGCGGCACCACCGATCCGGCCTCGCAGGAGCGGCTGCCGCCGATCATGACCACCACGCCGACCACGACCACGACCACCACCACCGTCGCCCCTGGCGACTTCTTGTACGTGGTGCAGTCGGGTGACACCCTCGGCAAGATCGCCGAGCGGTTCAGTGTCACGATCGTCGCAATCGTCGAGCGGAACAACCTCCCGAGCGCAGATGCGATCCAGGCGGGTCAAACGCTCGAGATCCCCGAGGGCCTGCTCGTCGTCGACGACAGCAGGACCACCGAGCCCTGACCCGTTACTCATGGTGTCAGACACCATGAGTAACAGTGCCCTGGTGGGGCCGCGTGCGGTTCGTAGACTTGCTGCCATGAGTTTCTGGCCGACCCCCGATCACTGGAGCGTGGACATCCCGCTCGCCACCCCGCATCGCCGTCTCGATGCGCTCGCCGACACCGGATTCGTTGCGCTGCGCGATCTGCCGTACGAGATCCCCGACGCCGAATTCGTCAACTTGGAGTACATGGACTGGAAGTCCGGTGGCGACACCAACTTCGCACCCATCGCATCCGCCGACGGTGAACTCGACTGCCGTGGCTTCTGGGACAAGGGCAAGACCGACAAGGACGCCCTGTGGACCTCGAACGCCGAGATCGCACCGACGATTCGCAACTACGTCGACGAGGTCGGCGCGAACTTCGGTCGGGTACGGATCATCAAGCTCGAACCGCAGGACCGCGAGCAGGCGATGCGCTCGCTCCACCGCGACGACAACAATCGCTTCAACCCCGACGACGAAGGGTGGGTCGTGCGTTCGTGGATCGAGCTCACCGACAACCCCGACAGCTACATGCTGTTGATGGACAACGGCGCCGATGGGCTTCCCGACCCTGCAACCGAGCAGCGTGTACCGCTGTCCAAGGGCGCACGATTCGTGGTCGACACCCAGCGCCTGTGGCATGTCGTGGTGCACAACGGAAACGCTCCCCGCTACGCCCTGATCACGAGCTTCGAATCGGGCGATGCCCTCGACTCGTGGATCCAGCGCGAGCAGAAACAGCCCGCCACCATCTGACCCCGCCTCCGACACGCCGCCGGCCCGAGAGCGCCCGGTCCCGGGCGCAGTCGAGAACTGTGTGACAGCCCGCTGTCAGCGTGGTCGCCATGACCAACACCTACCGCCGCATCGTGGCGGTCGCGACTGGTCAGCTGGGCATGCTGTCACGACGGCAGGCGAACGGCGTTGGGCTGTCCAACGCACAGCTTCGGAACCGAGTCTCGAGCGGTTCCCTCCTTCAGATCGGGACCGACACGTTCCGACTTCCTGGCGCACCGACCGGCCCTGAGCCCGAACTCCGTGCGCTGCTGCTCGACATCGGCGGCGACGTGTGGGCGAGCGGACCGACCGCCGCCGCGCTGCACGGCTTCGACGGCTACCGGCTGGGCGCTCCCTTCGATGTCACGATCCTCAGGGACCGCAATGTACGGCGAATCGGGCATCGGGTGCACACCACGACGAGCTTCGACCTGATCGATCGCTGCTCGGTCGGTGGCATTGCTGCCTCGAGTGCCGCGCACCCTGATCGATCTGGCTCGGACTGCAGCGGTCGAGCAGCTCACGGTGGCGTTCGACTCCGGTCTGCGCGATGGCAAGTTCAACGAGTCGTTGGTGCACCGGCGGGTCATCGCGCTGCGCTCGCGGGCGCTTCGGGCTGCCCGGCTGATCGATGCGAATCGATCAGGGGACCGAGGCCATCCGTGGTGCGCACAGCTGGCTCGAACGCGAGTACCTCCGCCTCGTTGCGGCGGCGGGTCTGCGCGCCCCGCTCGCACAGCAGGTGCTCACGAGGGCCGGCGATCGAACGGTTCGGGTCGACTTCCGGTTCCCATCCACGCCCGTGGTCGTCGAGGTGCTCGGCTACCGGTATCACCGCACTCCCGCCCAACTCCGTCGCGACAGCGAGCGTATGAACGCGCTGGTTGCGGCCGGACTGCGGCCGTATCAGTTCTCCTACGAGCAGATCGTCGATGCGCCGAAGGAGGTCGTCGACCAGACCCGTGCCGCGCTCGCTCGATGGTCGTGAGAACTGTGTGAGCGACGACGTGCGGCCTCGGCGTTGTTGCTCACACAGAGAGCCCGCCGTCGGGCTGTGTGTGCGTCAACACCCGAAGTTGACATTGTCGCTCACACAGACGTGGATCGTCGGGGACGGGGACGGGGACGGGGACGGGGACGGGGACGGGATCAGGGCCGGCGGTGAAGCACTGCGAGGTCGGCGACGTCGCGCATGATCTTTGCGAGCTCGAAGTCCTTCGGCGTGTAGACCGCTGCGATACCGATCTCCGCGAGGCGTGGTCGATCGTCTTCGGGGATGATGCCCCCGACCACGACAGGGGCGTCGACGCCCATCTCTCGGAGGTGGGCGAGCACGTCGGGGACGAGGTCGAGGTGCGAACCCGACAGAATCGACAGCCCGATCACGTCGGGGTCCTCGTCACGTGCCGACGCCGCGATCTGCTCCGGCGTCGATCGGATACCCGAGTACACGACCTCCATGCCGCTGTCGCGTGCGGCGACGGCGATCTGTTCGGCACCGTTCGAGTGGCCGTCGAGGCCCGGCTTCGCGACGAGGAACTTCGGCGGTCCGCCGGCCATCGACTTCACGAACTCGACGACCTCGCCCAGGCCCTGTGCCGAGCCCGTTGCGCCGCTCACACCGGTGGGTGCCCGGTACTCGCCGAACGCCGAGCGCATCACATCGCCCCACTCGCCGGTGGTGCCGCCCACCTTCGCCAGAGCGATCGACGGCGGCATGATGTTGTCGCCGCCCTCAGCAGCTCGTCGCAGCTCGTCGAGTGCGGCATCGACGGCGGCCTGGTCGCGCGCCGAGCGCCACTCGACGATGTCCTCGGCGAGGCGTCGTTCGATCGCCGGATCGACCTTCAAGATGGCACCGTCGCCGCCGAGGGGCGATTCGGCTGCCTCGACGAAGTCGTTGACGCCGACGACGATCTGTTCGCCGTTCTCGATTCGCCTGGTGCGTGCCGCCATCGACGTCACGAGCCGGGACTTCAGCGTCTCGACCGCTTCGAAGGCGCCGCCCATCTCGAGCACGTCGTCGAGTTCGGCCTGCGCGGCAGCGCGCAGCTCGTCGGTCTTGGCCTCGATCACGGTGGAGCCGTCGAAGATGTCGCCGTACTCCAGCAGGTCGGTCTCGAAGGCGAGCACCTGCTGCATCCGCAGCGACCACTGTTGGTCCCACGGTCGAGGCAGCCCCAACGCCTCGTTCCAGGCCGGGAGCTGCACCGATCGGGCGCGCGCCCGCTTCGACAGCGTCACGGCGAGCATCTCCAACACGATGCGCTGCACGTTGTTCTCGGGTTGCGCCTCGGTCAGGCCCAGCGAATTGACCTGGACGCCGTACCGGAACCGCAACGCCTTGGTGTCCGTGACGCCGTAGCGGTCGCGACCGATCTGCTCCCACATGTCGGTCATCGCCCGAAGCTTGCAGACCTCCTCGACGAAGCGGATGCCGGCATTGACGAAGAACGAGATCGAACCGAAGACCTGCGTGAACTGCTCAGGCGACACCTGGCCGGAGTCG
Source organism: Ilumatobacteraceae bacterium (assembly GCA_963848145.1). Lineage (GTDB taxonomy): Bacteria > Actinomycetota > Acidimicrobiia > Acidimicrobiales > Ilumatobacteraceae > Sva-07. The sequence goes on along the minus strand of CAWKCN010000016.1, from coordinate 64,972 downwards.
CGGACGGCGTCGAGCACCCCGATCGCCGTGGCCATCGAATAGGCGATCTCCTGTGTCGGGGTCGCACCGGCTTCCTGCAGGTGGTACGAGCACACGTTCATCGGATTCCACAACGGTGCGTGCTCGGCACACCAGGCGACCATGTCGACGATCAGCCGGCGCGACGGAACGGGCGGGAAGATGTAGGTACCGCGCGACAGGTACTCCTTGACGATGTCGTTCTGTGTGGTGCCGCGCAGCTTCGACGAGTCGACGCCCTGGTTCTCGGCGTTTGCCACGTACAACGCCAGCAGCCATGACGCCGTCGCGTTGATCGTCATCGAGGTGTTCATCTGATCCGGAGGGATCTGATCGAGCAGCGCCTTCATGTGGCCGAGATGTGCGACGGGGACGCCGACCTTGCCGACCTCTCCCCTCGACATCGCCGAGTCCGGGTCGTAGCCGGTCTGTGTCGGCAGGTCGAACGCAATCGACAGACCGGTCTGGCCCTTCGCGAGGTTGGTGCGGTACAGGTCGTTCGATGCTTCGGCGCTCGAATGGCCCGAATAGGTCCGCATCATCCAGGGGCGATCCTTGGTGCGCGTTGGTGGGGTTGCGGGCGAGCCGACGGTGGCGTCGGGCGACGCCGTGCTGGAGGTCATGGATGCAGTGTTGTGCGTCGACGAAGAACTCCTCAAGTCAACAACGATTCGTCCCGAAGAACTGAACGTCCCTCGGGATGACAACGGACCGGATTTCCTCTCTCCCCTTCGGAGATCCGTTCCTTTGAGGTTTCCCCCTCTGGCGGGAACCCCCGCCGGCCGGATGGCGGAATTCGGCCGGCGAAGCTCTCGGAGCGGGTGGTGGCGGACCACCCGCTCCGACGACTTTTTCAGGGCATGATCGCCGAGCCGAGGCGACGCAGATACTCGCGGCGTGGAACGGCCACGGCGCCGAGGGTGGCCAGGTGATCGGTCACCCACTGCACGTCGAGGAGTTCGGCGCTCGTCTCGGCCAGCCACTCCACGAGTCCCACGAGCGCGGTCTTCGACGCGTCGGTGGCGGTGTGGAACATCGCCTCACCCGCGAAGAACCCTTCGATCCGCAAGCCGTAGAGCCCACCGACCAGTTCGTCGTGTTCGTACACCTCGACCGAGTGTGCCCAACCGAGATCGAACAACTCGCTGTAGGCATCGACGATCGGTTTCGTGATCCAGCGACCCGGTCGGCTCGGATCTCCGCAGGCGACAACGACCTCGCGGAATCGGGTGTCCATCCTCACGTCGAACCGGCGCATGCTCCGCCGGAGTGAACGACTCACGTGGAGACCGTCGATCGGGATGATGCCTCGAGGGTCCGGCGAGAACCACGCCATCTTCGATCGGCGCCGATGCGGATCGACCGGCATCGGAAACAGACCGGAGCGGTAGGCGGCCAGCAGCGTGCCCGGCTCGAGGTCCGCTCCGACCGCGACGAGGTCCTCGCCCGGCTCGATGTCGAGCGGGTCGGGCATCACGAACCGTGAGCGCGGCGGCTCGATCGGCGCTTGAACGAACGGGTTCACATCCGCGAGTCTGATCCAAACCGGGGGTGATGGGGCAGACCCCTCACCGTGGGTTTCAGTAGGTGCGGAAGCCGTGCTTGGTCTTGCGGCCGAGCTGACCGGCTGCGACCATGCGACGCAACGCGGGCGCTGCGGCGAAGTTCGGGTCGCGGAACTCCGCGTACAGCGCGTCGAGGATGGCGAGCGAGGTGTCGAGACCCACCAGGTCGAGCAGCGCGAACGGTCCCATCGGGAAGTTGCAGCCGCCCATCATCGCGGTGTCGATGTCGTCCATCGATGCCGTGCCGTTCTCCCACATGCGAATCGCGTTGTTCAGGTACGGGAACAGCAACGCATTGACGATGAAGCCGGCTCGGTCCTCGACCTGCACGGCGTCCTTGCCGCATGCCTCGACGAAGCCGAGCGCGGTCGTGATCGTGTCATCCGACGCGGTGAGCGGCTTGATGACCTCGACCAGCTTCATCATCGGCGCCGGGTTGAAGAAGTGGATGCCGCAGACCTTGTCGGGGCGTTCGGTGGTCATCGCCAGCTCGACGACAGCGAGCGTCGAGGTGTTGGTGGCGATGATCGCCTCGGGCTTCACGATGCGGTCGAGATGCTCGAACAACTCGCGCTTGGCGGCCATGTCCTCGACGATGCTCTCGATCACGAGATCGCAGTCGCGCAGGCCGTGCAGGTCGTCGGTGACCGAAATGCGCCCGAGGATGGCGTGGCGCTCGTCGTCGGTGAGCTTGTCGCGCGACACCTGCTTGGTGAGGCCCGCATCGATGCCGTGCAGCACCGCGTCGGCGCCCGCCTGCGTACGCGAGCGAACCACCACGTCGAAGCCGGCACGTGCGGCCACTTCTGCCAGGCCGGAGCCCATGATGCCCGACCCGATGATTCCTACGGTGCTGATCGTTCCCATACGCGAAAGCTAGCTACCGGCTGGTAACCCGGCCAAAGCGGCCTGGACGACCAGCGCGAAGCTGGGTGAGCTGTCGTGAACTCGCCGCGTCAGCGTTGGACGATGCGGATCGACTGGATCTCGACCGCTTCGCTCGGTTCGCCCGACGGTGTGCCGGCGGCGGCCATTGCCTGCACGGCGGTGTCGAAGCCCGCGACGACGCGGCCGAACAGTGCGTACTCGGGGGGGAGCGACGCGCCGTCGGAACCCGTGATGACGAAGAACTGGCTCCCGGCGCTGTCGGGGGCGGCGGTCTTGGCCATGGCGACCGAGCCGATCTCGTAGGGCACGGTGGGCGGCTCGTCGACGATCGTGTAGCCGGGGCCACCGGTACCCGTGGCGGTCGGATCGCCGCACTGCACGACGAAGTTCGGGATGATCCGGTGACACACCGTGTCGTCGTAGTACTGGTTGCGGGCGAGGAACACGAAGTTGTTCGCTGCAACCGGCGCGGTTTCAGGATCGACGGCGATGGTGAACTCGCCCACGTTCGTCGTGACGACCGCCTCGTAGGACGCGCCGGGCTCGAGGCACGCAGGCGGAGCGGAGTCGAACTGACGGGTCTGGGAGCTGGCGCCCTCGACGGGCGGGCAGTCGACGCCGCTCGAGCTCTCACTTCCGTTGTCGCCGCTCGCAGAGCTGATGGAGGTGCCGGCGTCGTCGGCGACGGATCCGTCGCTGTCGCTTCCGCAGCCGGCGACGATCAGCAGCGCAGCGCCGAGCGCCGCAGCCAAACGCACAGGGGTTGCGTGGGTCATCCGTCGGCGGAGTCGGGTGTGGTGTCCGGCACGGTGGCAGGCAGCGTCACCGGCGTGGTCGGGCCATCACCGTCGTCGGTGCCGACGACGGTGCTGGCGATCCAGACGAACAAGATGATCGCGACAACGGCACCGACACCGATCGCCACCTTGCGAAAGGTCTTGCGGCGGGCAGCGGACTGCACCTCTTGCTGATGCTTCAGTGCCCGGTTGGCTTTCTGGCGTTCACGTTTCTCGGTTCCCACAGGGGCCGCAGGCTACTGCCGTTCGCCGGTGCCGCACTGGCACCCTCGATCGCCTCAAGTCGGGCTGTGGAGTAGCCGATGTTGCTGTTGAAATGTGGAGGAGGCCGGCAACAGGCGACGCTCGGAGCGGCGCGTGGGACGCGACGGCTCGATGGGCGGGAGCGCTGTCGTGCGTCGCGGGTGTCGGCGCGTGGTCGATCTGGTTCGCCTGGCGAGCGACGTCGTCGCCGTTCGGTGTCGTGAGCATCGCGGTCGGCCTGCTCGAGGTGACCGCATTCGCAGTCTCGATCGTGATCGGCCTCGCGTTGTGGTCACGTCCGCGGCCGAGCACGCCGAGGTCGCCGGGGCTCATGCTGCCTGATGTGTTCGCCGAACTGCTCGGCCTCGACGAACCCCGAGCGGTGCCGATGCACGGCGCTGACGACTCCGGGGAAGTGGCGCGGGCGCGCCGAGGACTGCACCTGCTCGACCCGCGTCGTCGCCGACAACCGGTCCCGATCACCGCCGGGGCCCTCGTCGCGGTCGAGGGGATCAGGCGCATGGCGTTCGTCGCGGTGCTGGTGGCGGTTCTCCTGACCGGTCGGGCGCCATTCGAGATGCCGCCCACCGCGACGCTGGTGCTGCTGATCGGCGCGCAAGTGCTGTTCGCGTTGGGTCACTGGATGCTGTCGGGCGGGACGCTTCGCCCAGGCGTCCGACTGCGTTGGTCGATGGCGTCGATCGGTGCCGGTCTGGGCGATGGGTCGTCGCGGTCGGGATTGCCGATCCGTTGGACGGCCACGATGGGCTCGATGATCGTGCTGAACCTCGCCGTTGCGCTGCGGGGCGTCAGCGACCGGTGGACCCACGGTCTGGGGCCGATGTCGCACGACGAACGAGTGGTCGCAATGGTCGTCGCCTGGTGGCTGGTCTTCGTCGGGTTCGCTGCGCTCCGGACGCTGATCCAGCCGTCGCTCGGCTTCTATGGAGCCACCCACCGGTTGGAGGAGAACTCCACTCGACGTCTGGCGATGGGTACGACCCTGGCGGTCTCGATGGTCGGCTTCGTCGCCGGTGTGCTTCCTGGCGGACTGCCGGCATGACCGACGGTGTCGGCCCGGTCGCCGAACATCGATCGGCGCGAACCCGGTCGGGCGGAGACTGCGCTTGTAGATTGGTGCCCGTGCCCACTCTCCGCCTGTTTGCTTCGGCCCGCGAGGCCGCGGGGACGGGAACCGATGTCGTCGACGGCGCCACGGTTCGCGAGGTGCTCGCCGCTGCGGAACAGCGCTATGGCGACCGCTTTGCTGCGGTGCTCGGCACCTGCCGGGTGTGGGTGAACGGCGAGGCCATCTCGATCGACGCCCCCGTCGCCCAACATGACGAGGTGGCGGTCCTGCCACCCGTGTCCGGAGGATCCACGTGACCACGACCCAGCTCCCCGACCCAGCGAAACTCTCGCTCGACGAGTTGCGCACCTTGCGCCAACAGCTGCAACTCGAAGACGACGCCGTGTCGTACGCGCGCCGTGTCGCCCAGGCTCGATTGGATCTGGTGAAGGCGGAGGCGATCCACCGCAGCGACCACTCCGATTCGGTCGTCGACGAAGAACTCCGCACCGTGTTGTCGAGCCACCTCACCGGCGGTCCGGCCCGGCCGCCACGACCCACCGAAGACCTCAGCGATCATCCGCTGGCCGTCGAACTCGACGAGCTGTGCGCCACCAACGGGTTGGGTCGCCTGAAGTCGCTCGATGACGCCGACCTCGTCACGCTCACCGATGCCATCGCCGCGTTCGAAGCGCGAGTGTCGTCCGATCGACGCGAGCGTTTCGACCAGCTCGATGCGCTGAGCGCCGAGCTGGTCCGCCGCTACCGCGACGGCGAAGCCGACGTCGACAGCCTTCCCGACTGATCTCGGTCGACGTTGCCGAGTGGTTCCCAGTGCCCCGGGCACGGGGAACCGCGATCGCGTTGTTATCGTCGTCGACGTTGTGCAACGGGCTGCGGTGATCTCCCTCCACACCTCGCCGCTGCTGCAGCCGGGGTCCGGCGACAGCGGTGGCATGAACGTGTACGTGCGCGAACTGGGTTCGGCGCTGGCGCAGGCGGGCGTCGAAACCACCACGTTCACCCGCACCGACCGTGACGACCTGCCCGACGAAGTCGTGGTGGAACCCGGTCACCGTGTGGTCCACATCCCTGCGGGGCCGCACCATCTTCCCAAAGAGGCCTTGGCCGAGGTCACCGACGAATTCCGGCACGGCGTGCTCGACTGGATCGCCCGCAACGATCGACCCGACGTGATCCACGGGAACTACTGGCTCAGCGGCGTGGTCGGACACCGGCTCAAGCACGAGCTCGACGTGCCGTTCGTCTCGACTTTTCACACGCTGGCCAGAGTCAAGGCAGCCCACGGCGATCCCGAACCGTTGTGGCGCGATCGCGCCGAGGCCGAGATCGTCAACTGTGCCGACGCCATCTGCGTCAGCTGCGAAGAGGAGGCGGATCAGTTCCGGTTGCACTTCGGCGACCCACAGGGCCGTCTCGAGATCATCGCACCGGGTGTCGAGCATGCGTTCTTCGCTCCCGGCGATCAGGCGGGAGCGCGACGGGCTCTCGGGTTCGAGATCGACCGCCCACTGCTGTTGTTCGTCGGGCGCATCCAACCGCTCAAGGGTCCCGATGTGGCAATCCGCGCCCTGGCGTCGCTGCGAGACCGGCGTGCCCAGCTCGTCATCGTCGGTGGTGCGAGCGGCATCGAGGGCGACCTCGAGACGATGCGGGCCCACGCGCTCGTCGACGAACTCGGTCTGCACGATCGCGTGGTCTTCGTCGAACCGCAACCACATCACATCTTGTCGACGTACTACCGCGCCGCCGACGTGGTGATCGCGCCCAGTCGCAGCGAGAGTTTCGGTCTGGTCGCGCTCGAGGCTGCAGCCTGCGGGATCCCGGTGGTCGCCAGCGCCGTCGGCGGGCTGCTCAGCCTCGTCGACGACGGGCGCACGGGCCGATTGATCCCCGGTCGCAACCCCGACGACTACGCGTCTGCTGTCGACGAGATCATGAGCAACGATGCGCTGAGCGCACGTATGTCGGCCGCTGCGGTCGACCGCGCACGGCACTACACCTGGAGCTTCGCCGCCGCCCGGCTCCGGCGCCTGTACGGCGATCTCACCGTGCACGAGCTGGTGTCGTGCTGATGACCGACGCGTACGACCCCGAGCAGCTCGCCGACCTCGATCGCCGAATCGACGGTTGGCTCGCCGAGCTGGCCGACGAACACGATCACATCCTGGCGCTCGACCGAACCGACGAAGGTGGAGTGCGTTGGTATGTCCGCCTGCGTGGCGAGGACAAGGAGTTCACCACCGTCTGGCTCACACTCGGCCAGCGGACGCTGCGGTACGAGACCTACGTCATGCCTGCACCGGAGGAGAACGAGGCCGAGCTGTACGAGCACCTGCTACGTCGCAACGAAGCCATCATCGGCGCACACTTCTCGATCGGTGTCGAGGATGCGGTGTTCCTGCGCGGCGAGATGCCCGTCGGCTTGGTGTCGCGCGTCGAACTCGACCGAGCGCTCGGCACGCTCTATGCGCAGGTCGAGCAGTGCTTTCAGGCGCTGCTGCGCATCGGGTTCCGCAGCCGTTTCGACTGATCGAGCCACCCGTTCCCCTTCGTTGGCCACGCCACCCACTGGTGGGGTGTCCGGGCGGGAGTGCTCGGGGGAGTCGGTCCCACTTCCTTCCGCCCGGACAGCAGTCGGTGTCGTCGCGGTAGGTTCGGCGCGTGGACGACCAGGGATACGAACTCGCGATCATCGGCGGCGGCAACATGGGGGCTGCGCTCCTCGGTGGGTTGGTCGACTCCGGAGTCGTTGCCGAATCGACGCTGTGCGTCGTCGAGGTCGACGGTGCCCGACGCGAGCACCTGGCCGCGACGTTCCCGGCGGCCGGGGTCGAGGCAACGGTGCCGCCGTGCTCGGGCGCAGTGCTCGCTGTGAAGCCCGACGGAATCCCGGCCGCTGCGGCCGCCGCAGCCGCAGCCGGGGCCGGGCGTCTCCTGTCGATCGCAGCCGGGGTCCGACTGGCAACGATCGAATCCGCAGCCGGACCCGACGTCGCCGTCGTCAGGGCCATGCCCAACACGCCGGCGCTCGTTCGGCTCGGCGCCTGCGCGATCGCCGCCGGTGCGGCGGCGAGCATCGACGACCTCGCATGGGCGCGTTCGATCCTCGAAGCGGTCGGCACGGTCGACGAGGTCGACGAGGCGTCGCTCGATGCGTTCACCGGGGTCGCCGGCTCAGGCCCTGCGTACGTGTTCCTGCTCGCCGAATCGCTCGTCGACGCAGCGGTCGCGGAGGGTCTCGACCGCAAGATGGCCGAACGGGTCGTCTCGCAGCTGCTCCTCGGCTCGGCGACCCTGCTCGAACGCAACGGCGACCCGAGCCGCCTTCGCGAGATGGTGACCTCCCCGAACGGGACGACGGCTGCGGGTCTCGCCGCGCTCGACGAGCGTGACCTTCGCGGAGCTGTCGCGGCGGCGGTGCATGCCGCGACGCACCGCAGCCGCGAGCTCGGCTGAGACGTGGCAGCCGGCTCGACGAGGGCCGGTCTCGAAAGCCGATCGAACACGTCGAGAATTTCATGGCTGTTTTTTGCATGTGCCACTTTTCACATGGGGCTGCGTGGCCTATGGTGATCTGCGTGGAGACGCGTTCACCGGAAACGGTGGACAGCGCCGACGGGGCTGGTGCCATCGGGGGGTTGGCACCGGCCCTTGTCGCGTCCAGGGGCCCGTCGCAGTAGTTTCGCCGCCATGGCTCGCCGCTACGACACCGTGTCTTTCCTCTCCGACTACGGCACGAGCGACGAGTTCGTCGGCGTCGTCCACTCGGTGATCCGCGACCTCGCACCGCATGCGTGCGTGATCGACCTCACGCACGGCGTTGCACCGTTCGACGTGCGCGCCGGTTCGCTCGCGCTGGCCCGCAGCATCAGCTACGTCCCCGCTGGAGTGGTGCTGGCCGTCGTCGATCCCGGCGTTGCGACCAGTCGGCGCGCGATTGCGGTCGAGGTGGCGGGCGGGAGCGGCGTCCTCGTCGGACCGGACAATGGACTGTTGGCCCCAGCGGTCGCGCTCGCAGGCGGGGCCGAACGCGCCGTCGAGCTCAACGATCCGCAGTGGCATCTGCCGTCCCCGGGCGGCACCTTTGCCGGCCGCGACGTGTTCGCGCCGGCCACCGCACAACTCTGCAACGGCGTCGACCTGAGCGAACTCGGCGACGCGGTCGACCCCGACCTCCTCTTGCCGGGGGTCGTCGCGCTCCCGCAGACCGACGCCGACACCGTGATCGCCCAGGTGCTCTGGGTCGACCGCTACGGAAACGCGCAGCTGAATGTCGGTCCCGACGATCTGCCGGACGGATTCGGTGCCCGGATCGACGTCCGATGCAGTTCACCGACCGACCCGACCGGTGGTGCCGTGCGGAGTGCGACGCGGGCCACGTCGTTCGCGGAGCTCACTGCAGGTGCCGTCGGTCTGGTGTTGGACTCGTCGGGGTTGCTCGCTGTGGCGATGGACCAGCGTTCGGCTGCGGACGAACTCGGTCTCGACGTCGGCGACCAGGTCACCCTGACGGTGTCGGCTGACGAAGGCGTCACCCAGCCCGTGACGCTGCGGCGCCAGCAGGGGTAGTCTCGCCTCATGCGCCCTGCCACGACCTTGACGCTCGGTCTGCTGCTGCTGGTCATCCTGGTGGCCGGGACCGTGTCGCTCCTCAGCCTCTAGCGGCTGGGTCCGAGTCGGCGCGGTCCGACCGCTCCACAGGTGTGCACAGTGGTGCGCGGCGCCCGGGGCGAGTACCATTGTCCGCCGAGCGCGGCAGAGGGCTGCGCAGGGGGACACCGTGAATCTCGCCACCATCATCGACGGTCACGACGACGAGTCAGTCGCTCTCATCTGGCGCAATCGGACCGTCACCTATCACGACCTGCGTGAGCAGGTCGGAGCATTTCGCGGCGGGCTCGCCTCGATCGGCGTCGGTGCCGGCGACCGCGTCGGCATCATCGTCGGGAACTCCCCACACTTCGTCGTTGCCTACCTCGCCACCATCGGGCTGGGGGCGGTGGCGGTTCCGCTCAATCCGGGCAGCCCCGGACCCGAGCTGGAGACCGAACTCGCCGTCGTCGGCGCCCGCGTCGTGATCGTCGACAAGCTGGGTGCAGCCAACTGGGCACACGTCGACCGGGCCGCTGTGCCATCGGTCGACGTCGCAGTCGTGTCCGAATCGACCGACGACATCGAGGGCAGCGTCGCATTCGACGACCTCCTGGCCACCACGCCGCTCGATGTGGTCGACGTCGACGACGATCACCTGGCCGCACTGATGTTCACCAGCGGCACCGCCGGGTCGCCACGGGCGGCCATGCTCACCCACGGCAATCTCCGCGCCAATCTCGATCAGAGTCGTTCGGCCGAGGGCCACATCGGCAGCGACGACGTGATCTACGGCGTGCTGCCCTTGTTCCACATCTTCGGGCTGAACGTGGTGATCGGTCTCGGGCTGAGCGTCGGTGCCACCATCGTGCTCGTCCAGCGGTTCGATCCGGCCACAGCGGTGCAGTCGATCACCGACCGGGCGGTCACGGTCATCCCCGGTGCTCCGGCACTCTGGGCTGCGTTCGCCCACTTCGACGAACTCGATTCGTCCACGTTTGCCAACGTGCGGCTCGCTCTCTCCGGTGCGTCGCGCCTCCCGGTGACGGTGGCGCGTGCCATGCACGAGCGTTTCGGCATCGAGATCCGCGAGGGCTACGGCCTGACCGAGGCGTCTCCGATCGTCACCACGTCCACGGGGATCACTCCGCGCTTCGGTTCGGTCGGTCGCGCCCTGGCCGGCGTCGAGATTCGTCTCGTCAACTCCAACGGCGACGCCCTGGTCGGCGATGTCGGCGAGGTGTGGGTCCGGGGCGACAACATCTTCGCCGGCTACTACGGCGATGACGAGGCCACCGCCGAAGTCCTGGATGCCGACGGCTGGCTCCACACCGGCGACATGGCAACGACCGACGACGACGGCTACCTGTATCTGGTCGACCGGTCGAAGGACCTGATCATCGTCTCGGGGTTCAATGTGTTCCCCGCCGAGGTCGAAGAGATGTTGCTCACCCATCCGGGCGTCGTCGAGGCTGGGGTCGTGGGCGTCGCGCATCCGCACACCGGTGAAGCCGTGAAGGCCTATGTGGTCGCGAGCACTGGTTCCGATGTCGATGAAGAGGCGCTGATCGAGTACTCGCTCGACCATCTCGCTCGCTACAAGTGCCCGAGCAAGGTGATCTTCGTCAGCGACCTGCCGCGCAACGCATCCGGCAAGCTCGTTCGCCGCAGTCTGGACGATGCGTTGCGCGTGGGTGCGCTCCCTGCCTGACGCTTTGTGAAAACGTGCACGAGCGGCGTAGCGTGTTCCGCTCATGGCTGGTCAACGAACACGACGCCGGATTCCGGAAGCGACCGTTGCCCGACTGCCGGTGTATCTCCGGATCCTCTCGGAACAGTTCGAGGCCAACGTGACGAGCATCTCCTCCGAACAACTTGCGGACTTCGCCGGGCTCAACGCAGCCAAGGTGCGCAAGGACCTGAGTTACCTCGGGAGCTACGGCACGCGTGGTGTCGGCTACGACATCGAGTTCCTCGTCTACCAGATCCGTCGCGAGCTCGGCCTGACTCACGACTGGCATGTCGTGATCGTGGGCGCAGGCAACCTCGGTCAAGCGCTCGCCGGCTACAACGGCTTCGGTGATCGAGGCTTCCCGGTCGGTGGCATCGTCGATGTCGACGCCGCCAAGGTCGGCTCGGTGATCGGAGGCGTGCGGGTTCGTCACATCGACGAGCTCGCCAAGGTCGTGCAGGCACGCAACATCTCGATCGGAGTGATCGCCACGCCGGGAACCGCTGCCCAGGAGGCCGCAGACGCCCTCGTCGCGGCCGGCGTCACGAGCCTGCTCAACTTCGCCCCGAGCGTCATCGGCGTCCCCCATGGCATCAGCGTGCGCAAGGTCGATCTCGCTGTCGAACTGCAGATCCTGAGCTACTACGAGCAGCGTCGGGCGACGGCTGCGCCGGCCTCCGGACTTCGTGCCGTGCCCGGCGAGCCACGACGTGGTGTGACGGCCTAGGGTTGTCGTCGCCATGTCCATCCTCGTCGTCGGCGTCAACCACCGCAGTGGACCGCTCGCGCTTCTCGAGCGCGTCACGATCGCCCCCGATCGCCTGGCAAAGGCGGTCAGTGGCCTCGCCCAGCGCGACAACGTTCGCGAAGCGGTCATCTTGTCGACCTGCAACCGCACCGAGGTCTACGTGGTTGCCGAGCTGTTCCACGGGGCCTACGGCGACGTTCGCGACCTGCTCTGCGAGCTGGGTGGGCTCGGCATCGACGAACTCACCCCACACTTGTACAGCCAGCACGACACCGCGGCGGTGACGCATCTGCTCGAGGTGGCGGCCGGACTCGATTCGGCCGTGCTCGGCGAGAGCGAGATCCTCGGCCAGGTCCGTGCGGCATGGGATGTCGCACAGCAGGAGGGGGCGTCTCGTTCGACGCTCAACCATCTGTTCCGCTCCGCCCTCGCAGCCGGCAAACGCGCCCGCACCGAGACCGGGATCGCCAGGGGAACGGCATCGATCAGCCATGCTGCGGTCGAGATGATCTCCGACGTCGTCGGCGACCTCGGTGGACGTCGAGCGCTGGTGGTCGGCGCCGGGTCGATGGGCGAAGGCGTCGCTGTTGCGCTTCGCCGGGCCGGCGGCGCCGAGATCCTGGTCGCCAACCGCACGCCCGATCGGGGCGCTGCGCTCGCTGATCGCGTCGACGGTGTGTCCATCGGATTCGACCGGCTTCCCGAAGCGGTTGCGGCTGCTGACGTCATCGTCGTCGGCACCGGAGCCGACGAGGCCGTGCTCACCACCGAGATGGTTCGCACTGCCGGTGCCGCCAACGGATCGAGGAAGCCGCTGTACGTGGTCGACATCGGCGTGCCGCGCAATGTTGCGCCGGCAGTCGGAGACCTCCCCGGCGTGACCTTGGCCGACCTCGACGACCTGCGCGACTGGGCCGATCGTGGCCTGGCCCACCGTGCCGCCGAAGCCGAACGCGTCCGGGTGATCGTCGCGGAGGAGGCCGAGCGGTTCCTCGTCGAGTCGACCGCCCGCCAGGCCGCACCGCTCGTGGCGTTGATGCACGGTGCAGCCGACCGGGTCCGTCGTGGCGAAATCGAGCGGTTCGCCGCTCGGGTCGGTGACCTCGACGCCGGCCAACTCGATGCCGTCGAGTCGCTCACGAAGGCCATCGTTGCCAAACTCCTGCACGAACCGTCGGTGCGGCTCAAGGCGCAGGCGGGTACACCGCAGGGCGAGCGCAATGCGGCGGCCATGCGCGATCTGTTCGACCTCGGGTGAACACGCCGTGAGCGGCGATCGACTCGCCCCGCTGCGACTGGCCACACGTGGCTCTCGACAGGCACTCGGGCAGTCGGGAGCGGTCGCCGAAGCGATCACCTCAGCCACTGGTCGACCGGTCGAGTTGATCCCGGTCGAGACCACCGGCGACGTCCGCCTCGATGTTCCGTTGCACGAGATCGGTGGTCAGGGGGTCTTCGTCAAGGAAGTCCAGCGGGCGGTGCTCGACGGGCGCGCCGACATCGCTGTCCACTCCGCCAAGGATCTGCCCTCGGCCCCGGCCGATGGGCTGGTCGTCGCGGCGTTCTGCGAGCGTCGCGACCCCCGTGATGCGCTGGTCGGTGCTGCCCTCGGTGCGCTCGCCGACGGGGGCACGGTTGCCACCGGGTCGGTGCGCCGCCGCGCGCAGCTGCGTCGGGTCCGACCCGACCTCGAGTTCGACGAGCTGCGCGGCAACATCGACCGCCGGCTGTCGAAGATCCCTGACGGCGGAGCGATCGTGATGGCAGTCGCCGCTCTGGACATCCTGGGTCTCACCGATCGGATCGCCGAGACGCTCGATGTCCGCGAGTTCGTGCCGGCGGTCGGGCAGGGCTGCGTGGCCGTCGAGTGCCGCATCGACGACTCCTCGACGCGGGAGACACTCGCAGCGATCGACCATGCGGTGACCCGTCACGACGTCGAGGTCGAGCGGGCCTTTCTCGCCGAACTCGGCAGTGGTTGTTCGCTGCCGGTCGGCGCACATGCCAGCGCCGGCACGCTGTGGACGTTCCTCGCCGATCTCGACACCGGCGTCTCCGTGTCCGACGAGATCGAACTGCCGGGCGGATCTGCCGACGTCGAGATCGCGCGAGCAGCGGCCCAGACCGCCCACCGGGCGCTCTCGTGAGGAGCGCTCCGCCGTGACCGGAGCGCTGGACGGTTGTCGTGTGGTCATCACTCGGGAGCGGCCCGGCGAACTCGGAGCGATGCTCGCCCGGCGAGGCGCACTCGTCGTGCATGTGCCGCTGATCGAGGTGGTCGAGCCCGCCGATGGTGCCAGCGCACTGAGCGACGAACTGGCGGAACTCGACGACTACGACTGGTTGGTCGTCACCTCGGCAGCTGGTGCCGAGCGCGTCGGTGCAGCAGCCCGATCGGCAAACGACGTCCGTCTTGCTGCGGTGGGAACGGCGACAGCGCAGGTCCTGGCGAGCGAGAGCGGTCGCAGCGTCGATCTGATGCCGGACGTGCAGCGCGCCGAGGCCCTGGCCGAACGGTTCGTCGCCGAAACGCCGCCCGGCCAACGCATCCTGATCGCTCAGGCCGACATCGCGTCGCCATCGCTCGCCGATTCGCTGCGCCTGGCGGGGCATCGCGTGACCACCGTGACTGCCTATCGAACGGTGGCGAGAGAACCTGCGAACGAGGCCGGTCTCGACGCCGATGCGGTGCTGTTCGCCAGCGGATCGTCGGTCGAGAGCTGGTGTCGCGCCTTCGGCCCGATCGGGCCCCCACTCAGGGTCGCTATCGGGCCGTCGACGGCCGCCGTCGCCCGACGATTGGGTCTCAAGTTGTCGGGCGTTGCGTCCGATCACTCTGTTGAGGGGCTCGTGACCGAGCTCGAACGCCTGCGCAGCGATCCTGCTGCCAGGGCCACCGATCGGTCGCCGCGTCCGAATCGGTCATAAACCTGTAAGAATTGTCGGCAGTATTGAAGAAGAGGACGGGCTACACGAGGTGAGGAGCGAGGTGACCGATCGGGGCGGGCGGCGGCGCGCGGTCGCCGCCGCGGCCGGCATGCTGTGCGCAGGCTTCGTCCTCAGCGCCAGCGCTGTCGATGCCCGGGCATCGGTCGGCATCCGTGACCTCGTTGCATCCGGGGCGATCTCGGCAGTCTCACCGGAGGGTCCGTTGTCGGGATCTGCTGCGAGCGTCTCGGGCGATGGTCGCTTCGTTGCCTCCGAGGGGCTGCCGGGCGGAGGCGATCCGGCCGTTGCTGCGGTCGACCCACGCACCTCCACCGTGTACCTCACCGATCGTGAGCTGGCGACCACGACCGAGATCACCGTCGTCCCCGAAGGGCAGCGGCCGGGCAATTCGATCCATCCGGTGCTCTCCGGTGACGGCTGCAGCATCGTGGTCACCACCGAACTCGCCCTCGACGTCTTCCGCGACGACGACACCGGGCTGCGGTGGGACGTCTATCGCCAACGACTCGAACACTGCGGCGGAACCCCGGGCGACTGGGAGCTCGTGTCGACTCGCCCGGGCGGCGCCACGATCGCACGCGACGACGTGGACGTCTCCGACCCGCCGGCGGTGTCACGGGCCGGCACCCTGATCGCGTACACCCACCCCGCCACCGAACTGCTCGACACCGGCGAGATCACCTCGGTCAGCCTCGTCGATCTCGGTCAACCGGTCGGCAGCCCTGACCGGTCCCGCGCTGTGGCCGGCACTCCGATCGTCTCGCCCGACACCGAATTCGTTCATCACGGCATCGATCAACCCTCGCTGTCCGGCAACGGCCGTTTCGTGGCGTTCCGCTCGGATGCGGCGTCGACCGATGCAGTACCCGGCTGGGGTTATGGGCCCGAGGCCGGCGGCCCGGCGACTCCACAGGTCTTCGTGTGGGATCGTGAGCAGGCCGATCCGTTCGAGGCCGTCAAACTGGTCTCCGCACGCGTCGACGGGTTGCCCACCCTCGCCGGTGCGTCCGAGCCGACGCTGTCCCGCGACGGTCGGGTGGTGGCGTTCACGAGCAGCGATGTGGGCTTGGTTCCCGCCGTGTTCCCGCCGTGCGCCGATGGTTGCCCGAGCCAGGTGTACCACCTCGACCGAGACGTCGATGGCAACGGCCTCTTCGACGAACCCACCCGAGTGCTGATGACGTTGGTCAGCAGCGAACCCGGCACCGACCCTGCGGTTGCCGGAACGGCACCGTCATCGCAGCCCTCGCTCAGCGCCGATGGCCAACTGGTGGCCCTCGTGACCAAGGCAGCCAACCTGCAGGTCGTGGAAGCAGGCGGCGGCGGTGCGGCAACCGATGGCGACCTCCTCGTTGCCGACGTGGCGCAAGGAACGCTGCGACGGGTCACCATGACCGAGGACGGCATTCGCCCCGCCGTGGCATCGCATTCCGGTCCTCAGCTCAGCGACACCGGGCGAACGATCGTGTTCGACACGCTTGCAGCAGCACAGCTCGTGCCCGGCAGCGACCCCGGCCGCCAGGTCGTCAGCATCGAGACCGCACCGGCGCTGGCGCTGGCCGAGGGCGATCTCGGCACGACGCTCGTCGGCTTCGAGAGCGACGAGTGGTACGTCGCAGTCAACAACGACGGACCGACCACGTTCACGCCATCGAAGGTCTCGGTGTCCGACGGGCGCTTCCGGATCAACGAGGAACTGAGCACCTGCGCACTCGGTGCACCAGTCCCGCCGGGCGGCGACTGCACGGTCCGGCTCACGTTCACCCCGACCCAGCCCGGCCCGGTCAGCGCGACGCTCACGGTCGCCGAAGAAGGGTTCCGCGCCGTCTCGGTGTCGACCACCGTCCGGGGCGCAGGCGGCGATCCGATGCTGCGGACCGATCCGGCCGGCCAGGCGCTGGGCTCGGTCGTGGTCGGTGAGGCCAGCGCCGAGTTCCTGTTCGACGTCGAGAACATCTCCTTGGTGCCCACCACCGTGGCCGACATCAGGGTGGTCGGCCCACATCCTGGTGACTTCATCGTCACCTCCAACAGCTGTGCCGGTCGCTCGCTGAACCCTCGCTCGACGTGTTCGGTGGGCGTCACCTTCGCTCCAACGGCATCGGGGCAGCGCTCGGCGGTCATCGAGCTGGCCACCCCGACGGGCCAGTACACCGTGATGGTCCCCGATGGAGCGGGTCGCTACGACCCGAAGTTCGCAGTCGACACCGACGAGGTCGAGGCCGGTCGTGAGTTCGGCGTGGGTGGCGGTGGGTTCCCACCGTCCACACCGGTGTCGATCCTGTTCGGCGACGATCCTCGCAGTCGCCTCGATCTGGTCACCAACGAAGACGGTGGATTCCTTGCTGTGGTCCCGACACTGTCGAACGAGTTCGGTGGCGAGCGGACCGTGGTGGCACAGGCCACGGACGGCACGACAGCGTCGGTGCCCATCCGGGTGATCGCACGACCGGAACCGATGGCCGGACTCCCCGGGTTCGGCCTCGGCGGTTGATGCTGCGCTGACATCCTGCCCGCCCGGTTTCACCTCCGGGCCAGTCGGATCAGCCGGTCGAGTCGTCGACCAGCCCGCCCATGTTCAGTGCAGTGGTGCACGTCGAACGGCTGGCGTCGCCGATCTCGTCGCACCTGACCGAGAACGTGACGTTGTCGCCCGGGTCGAGCCGGATCGGCGTGATCCTCGGCTCGAACCACACGCCGCGAACGTTCTCCAGCGACCAGATGAAGACGGGCTCGGTGTTGACCAACAGCGTCGCGACACCGCGATCGTCGAACGGATTCTCGACTCGGAGGTCCGTCAGGTCGAACACACCGGTGTCAGGCAGGGTCGTCGAGTCGTCGGCGGTCTGCGTGAGTGGTGCAGCGACCTCGAATCGGATGAAGCTCGGTTCACCGTCGATCTCCGGGGTCTCGGCGTCGGGAGCGGTCGAGGTGGGTACCGTGACCTGCGGGCCACCGGGGGCGTCGTTGTCGTCGTTCTCGGTCGCTGTGAGCTCGCTGATCTGACGGTCGACCTCGTCAGCCGCTGCGTCCTCGATCGTGGGTTTCACGACAGCGAACCACGCCAGCATCGTCGCTGCGAGCAGTGCCACGACCGCTGCCACACGCGCGATCATGGCGCCAGGGATCGTCGGCGACTGGACCAACGACATCGGAGAGACGACCGGGTCGTGACCCTGTCGGGCGGCCTCGACTTCGAAGTCGAGCGTTCTGGTGGTCCGTCGCAGGCTGTGCTTGGCACGCGCCTTGAGGCGCACCAGCGTGGCAGAGCCGGGCCCCACGCCGACCGCGGGTGGGTCGAAGTCGCCGTCGACGCGCTCGCTGGGATCGACGAGGTGCAATCGGCAACTGGCAACCGTGTTGCCATGGTTCTCGACCATGAACTCGAACGTCGCACGGTGTCGAGCTCGTTGGATCGGCTGGAGCGCAACGATCCTGCAGTCGTCGAACTGGGTGACCATGAGTGTGGTCTCGGCCACGACGGCGTCGTCGGAGTCACCGAGCGGGATGATCCGGATGGCGATCGATGTCGGTCCTGCGGTGGTCGAGGGCAACGACGGCGGAGCAATCGTGACCTCGACGACCTCCTGTGAGCCCCCGAACAGGGTGAGGTTTCCGGGGGTGACGGTGGTCCAGCTCGCTGTGAGTCCGGCGGGGACGACGGTGAACGACTCGGTGTCGTCTCCGAGGTTGTGGATCGTGAGGGGCAGGGTCAGCGTGCTCCCTGGAGCAAGCGCCACATCGTCGTTGGAGAACCAGGCGTGGACCGACATCGTCGAGCACGCTACCGCGTGACCGCCCGTGGAACCGTTCGTCGGTCTCGGTGCAGCTGAACGCCACCGTTAGGCTCCACGGTGTGCCCAGCTCCGAGATGCCGACCCCGACGGTCAGGCCGCGCCGTCTGCGCAGGACCGCAGCGATTCGTGACCTCGTGGCGCAACACCACCTCCGCGTCGACGACCTCGTCGCTCCGCTCTTCGTGCGCGAAGGCATCGACGAACCGCAGCCGATCGTGTCGTTGCCGGGCGTGGTGCAACACACCGCGACCTCGCTCCGATCCGAGGTCGCCGCCCTCGCCGAGCTGGGCGTGCGCGCCGTCGTGCTCTTCGGAGTGCCGGCGTCGAAGGACCCCACCGGAAGCGGTGCATTCGATCCGGACGGCATCGTGCAGATCGCCTTGCGCGACCTTCGCAGCGACTTCGGCGACGACATCGTGGTGATGGCCGACCTCTGCGTCGACGAGTACACCGACCACGGCCACTGCGGCATCGTCGGTGCGGACGGCGACGTCGACAACGATGCGACGCTCGAGCTCTATGCCCGCGCCGCCCTCGCACAGGCTGCTGCCGGTGCGCAGGTGGTCGCTCCGAGCGGCATGATGGACGGCCAGGTCGCCGTGATCCGCGACGCGCTCGACGCCGGCGGGTTCACCGACGTGGCGATCATGGCCTACGCGGCGAAATTCGCAAGTGCCCTGTACGGGCCGTTCCGTGACGCCGTCGACGTCTCGATCACCGGCGGCGGCGATCGCAAGGGGTATCAGCAGGACTGGCGGAACTCGCGCGAGGCGCAGCTCGAGATCGAACTCGACGTGGCCGAGGGCGCCGACATCGTGATGGTCAAGCCTGCGCTCGCCTATCTCGATGTGATCGCCGATGCGGCGGCCCGGTTCGACGTACCGGTGGCGGCGTACCACGTCAGTGGCGAGTACGCCATGATCCACGCTGCAGCCGAACGCGGGTGGATCGACGGTGACGCTGTCGCTCTCGAACACCTCACCGCCATCAAACGAGCCGGTGCCGACATCGTCCTCACCTACTTCGCGCGATGGTTTGCCGAGTCCGTGGCGAACGGCTCGGTGGCGTCATGACGTCGGTGACCGGCATCCCGTACTGCGATCCGGTCGCGTGTGAGGCCGCCGAGTGCACGCCGACGGTGTGCGTCGGTGCGGGCGTGCCGTCGAATGCAACGCTGTTCGAACGGTCCCGACGGGCCATCCCCGGGGGAGTCAATTCGTCGATCCGGGCGTTCAAGGCCGTCGGCGGCGAGCCCTACGTCGTGGCGAGTGCATCGGGCGCCACCATCACCGACGTCGAAGGCACGACCTACTTCGACCTCGTACAGAGCTACGGCGCCGTGATTCTCGGTCACGCTCACCCGGCGATCACCCGAGCGGTCACCGCAGCGGCCACCGGAGGCACCTCGTACGGTGCGCCGACACCGCGTGAGATGAAGCTCGCCGAGGCGATCTCCGCTCGAGTGCCGAGCTGCGAACGGGTGCGATTGATGAATTCCGGCACCGAGGCGACCAGTACGGCGATCCGCTTGGCCCGAGGGGTCACCGGCCGCGACCGAATCGTGACCTTCGCCGGCAACTTCCACGGCGCCACTGATGCGCTGCTCGTCACCGGTGGCAGCGGGGTGGCCACGCTCGGATTGCCGGGCACCGCCGGGGTGCCCGACGCAGCTGTCGCAGCCACGATCGTGGCGCCCTACAACGTCGTCCCCGAACTCGATGATCGAGTGGCAGCCGTCATCGTCGAGCCGGTCGCGGCGAACATGGGAGTCGTCGCGCCGGCGCCGGGGTTCCTCGACGGGCTCCGTGCCGAGTGCGATCGGGTCGGCGCCTTGCTGATCTTCGATGAGGTGATCACCGGGTTCCGTCTCGGAACTGGAGGTGCGCAAGCCCGCTTCGACGTCCGGCCCGACATCACGTGCTTCGGCAAGGTGATCGGCGGCGGTCTCCCCATCGGGGCGATCGGCGGCTCGGCCGACGTGATGGAGCATCTCTCGCCGATCGGCCCCGTGTTCCACGCCGGCACGCTGTCGGGCAATCCGATCGCCACCGCCGGCGGTCTTGCAGCGCTCGACACCCTCAGCCCCGATGTCTACATCGAACTGATGGCGCGGACGCGACATCTGTCTGCACTGCTGCGCGATGCATGCGCCGCAGCCGACTTCGACGCCTCGTTCCCGGTGGTCGGCACGCTGCTCGGCATCGTCTGCGGCTCGGCTGCCGGCACCGTCCACGACTTCGACGACGCCAAGCGCACCGACGAGCGGGCCTACGCCGCCTTCTTCCAGGCGATGCTGGCCGAGGGTGTCGCCATGGCACCCGGAGCCTACGAGGCGCTCTTCGTGGGGCTCGGTCACACCGACGACGTGCTGCAACGAATCGGCGATGCAGCCCACCGGGCCGCGACCGTTGCCCGGGCGGAGCTCGCTACGTTGGAAACGTGAGGCAACTCTTCAACTGGCGTTTTGTCGCCGCCGTGGCGGCGCTCGGCCTGTTGGCGTTGTTGGCTCGGGCCATTCTGGCCGATGACAACTCGATCGAAGCGGTGATCGAACCGGAGATCATCGAACGTCAGATCGACCTGATCGAACCGATCGCCTCGGCGACCGGAGTCGACGGAGCCACCCGGCTGCCCGCCGGGGTGACCACCAGCCCGATCGAACTCACGCTCGACGCCGACCGCGTGTTGTCGATCGCGCCGGGAACGTTCGGCGAGATCTCGTGCGACGAGCTCGACGTGGCGAATCGCTGCGCAGTCCTCGCCGACATGCTGGGCAACGCAGTGGTGTGGTTTGCGATTCTGCCGCAGGCGGCCCGCTCGACGGTCGAACTCGAGCCGATCATCGACCTCGACGACGGTCGAGCGGTGTTCGACAACGGATGGCGTATCCCGTATGCGCCGGTGATCGAGCGTGACTGCGGCGGCGAGGACATCCCGACGTTCAGCGACTTCCTGCGCCGGTTCGGACCCGACAGCGTCACGATCGTCGATCTCGAGACCCGCCAGGTCACCACGGTTCGCTGCGGCGACGAAGTCGACAGCTGACGCCAGCTCCTGTCAGCCGACGAGTGCGTGCGCTGCGGCGAGGCCCGAGTTGTGGGCTGCCTCGACGCGCGGGCCGTCGAAGGCGTCGCCGGCCAACACGACCGTGCCGCCGGGGGCGACCCAGCACGGGTCCGGCCACGGCGACTGCGGCGTGGCGAAACGCCACTTCTTCACCTGGGCCTCGACGATGCCCGCGGTACCGATCCAGCTGCTGGACAACTCGAGCAGGAGTCGTCGCAGGTCGTCGGGATCGTCGTCCCAGTGCTCCTCGCTCCAGCTCGCCGATGCGTGCACGGTGATCGCCGGGGCAGCGCTCACCCCTTTGGCATGGTTGTCGGCGACGAAACCGATGTCGGCGTTCGGTGCCTGGACCCCACCGGGGGCCGGGATCTCGGGGCGACCGTCGAGCGTGGCGAGGAGCGCAATCGTCCGGTCGTAGCCGGTCCGAATCATGGCCTCGTCGAGCTCGATCCCCGAGTCGACGAGCAGCGAGAACGCTTGGGGCAGCGGTGTCGTGACGATGACGGCGTCGCCGTCGACCGTGCTCCCGTCGTCGATCACGACCTGCCACGCTGCGGCATCGACGCCGGTGGCGGCCGGCCGGATCGTGAACGCCATGGTCGAGCAGCGGACGTCGAGGCCGCCCGCGAGGTCCTTGGCGAGCGAGTTCATGCCGTTGACAGCGACGTAGCGGGCATGGCCGTCGTCGGAGACGAACCCGTGCGACCAGATCGAGACGAGGCCGCGGTCGGTCCAGTCGTCGACCTGACGTTGGAACGCAGGGGTACGAACGGTGAAGAACTGTGCTCCGTGATCGAGGGTGGCCTCGCCGATGCGGCGGGTGGCGAGCCGACCGCCCGGGGCGCGTCCCTTGTCGACCAGGGTCACGTCGACCCCGGCGTCGACGAGTCGACGAGCGGCAACGAGACCGGACAGGCCGGCTCCGACGATCGCGACGCGCATCAGCGGCCGGACTCAGCCGGCGAGGGCATCGTCGAGCTCGGCTTGTTCGGACTGGCGCTTCTGGTGGGCGCGCTCGGCCCGACCGAGGAACTCGAGCAGCACACGGTTGAACGTCGAGGCATGTTCGACCATGAAGCCGTGTGCGGCCCCGCTGATCACGACCAGCTCGGCGGTCGGGATGACGGCGGCCAGGTCCTCGCTGTCGCCGCGCGGTGTGAGGATGTCCTGGTTGCCGACCATCACCAGCGTGGGGACCTCGATCGTGGGGAGCAGGTCGATCAGTTCCTGGTGTTGTTCGCTGGCCGACAGGATCGCGTCACACTGTGCCGCGAAGGCGTGTGAGGGACGTCCGAGCGCCAGGGGCCCCAGCCAGCCGATGGCGGGGAACAGGCGGCGGAACGAACGCGGGCCGATCATGAACCGGGCAGCGTCGTGGCCCATCGAGCCGATCCCGCGTTCCAACGCTGCATCGCGCCAACTCGCGAGGAGTTCCTCGCGCCACGGGTGGTTGCGCCCGGCTGTGCACGCCAGCGTGAGCGAACGGGTGCGCTCGGGGTACTTCACCGCCACGATCTGGCTGATCGCGCCACCCATCGAGGCGCCCACGACGTGGGCGGTCTCCTCGCCCGCATCGTCGAGTACCGCAATGGCATCGTCGGCCATCTGTTCGAGCGAGTAGGGGCCGTGCGGCTTGTCGCTTCGGCCGGCACCACGGTTGTCGAGTGCGATACCGCGATACCGGGGAGCCGTCGCCAGACGTTGCAGATTCCACCCGTTCTTGTCGGCACCGAGACCCTGGATGAACAGGATCGGTGGACCGTTGGGTCGGCCGGTGATGCGGTAGTGGATTCGCGTCCCGTCGGTGCTCCGGATGAAGCTCATCACGCACCTCCGATGCCGGTGAGCGGGAGCCAGTCGAGGGGCGTTCCGGTGCGGAGATTGCCCATCTCGGCGAGCAGCAGTTCGATGTCGCGTGCGACCTGATCGGAGAGCTCGAGTTCGGTGAGCGGTCCGCGACGACGCCGAGGCGAACGCGACGGCGACCCGATCTCGAACCTGGCGGCACGACCGATCGGGCTCGACGACGTGGCGGCGGGAAAGACCTTGACACCGGCGGCCAGCGCGGCGCCGACCAGCGAGTGGTCGACTCGTCCGACCCGGCGAAGCCGCTCGTTGTGCGAGGCGCCCATGATCACCAACTCGCCGGCGGCGAGTGCACCCGCTACCTCGTCGGGATGGTCGAGCAGCCCGCCGATCCGTCGAGCGAACGCACCCACCGGGGCGGTGTCCGGACGCCCGACGAAGCGGACGGGCCGGTCGACGGCCTCGCTGAGGGCGAACGCCGAGTAGATCGGAGCGAGCGCCAGCGATCGGGCGTTGACGACGATCAGCGCACCCTTTCGGCGCGGAAGCCGTTGGTCGCCACCGACGGTCACATCCCAACGCACCCGCGCGGCACGGATCATCGCTCGCACGAGCGCGGGGTCGCGTCCCCAGTCGTCGACGACACCGGCCTGCTCGTCGGTCAGACGACTGACCGAGGCATTCAGGTCGGATGCGGCACGCGAGACCGCCGAGCCCGCACGCGTTGCGGTGTCACGGACGGGGAAGTTCACGACGCGTCCGAGGGTGGAGCTCATCAGGCCACCTGCCTTCGCGCTGGTTGATGGATGATGCTGGGCCAGTGGTACAGCCGATCGATCACGTCGCCGGTGCTGTGCTGGGGCGTGAAACCGAGCAGTTCGAGCATGCGTCCGCTGTCGGCCAAGCGACCGCGGTGCAGGACTTCGGAGACATGGTCGGGGATCGGCGCGCCGAGGAGGAAGCTGAGCGCACGTGCGACGCGCCATTCGGGACCGACGAGCGGGATCGGCACACGTCGTCCGCGGCGCGCTGCCTGCAGGGCGGTGATCGCTCCAGGGGCGACGACGTTGACCGGCTCGGCGAGCCCCACCCGTGCAGCAGACACGATCGCGCGGGCGGCGTCGTTGTCCTCGATGACCGCGAACGGCGGGTCGGCCAGAGCGCTGAACGGGACCCCCGGTTGGCGAAGCAGTCGGCCGAGCGGTGACGGGACGTGCGGTCCGAGCACCGGGGCGAGACGGACCGCGCCGACGGTGACGCCCACGCGTTCGCCGACCTTGGCTGCGGTGTGCTCGATCGCTGCGACCGTGCGCCCCCAGTCGCTGGTGGGAGCGACCGGTGCCGACTCGCTCGGCCGGGTGAGCGATCCCCGCAAGCGACCGTAGATCTCGATGCCACTGCGCACGACCACGTGTTCGAGCGCCGAGCACTCGGCAGCGGCACCGAGGATCGACGTGGCTGCCTGATCGGTCAACGTGGCAGCAAGCTGCGGCGCGGCACGCGCATCGGGCTCCCACACGCCGACATGGACGAGCACATGAGGATTGAACGATGCGACGGTGTCGACGATCCGATCGTGCTCGTCGGGGTGAATTCGGTGAAACACCGTACGCTGGAGACGGTGTCGGGGCGGATCGGCATCGATACCGGAGAGTTCACCAACCCACGACTCGGCCTCGAGCAGGCCGGCGATCGTGGTACCGAGTTCCCCGCCCACACCACTGACGAACACCCGTTTCCCAGCCATCACCATGAACGCTAGTACCACACGTCGTCAACTGATTGGTTCAGCTGCTGCGCTCGTCGGAGTCGGAGCGGTCTGGTTGCGCGGTGCTGCTCGGCCGGCGGGCGCGCTCGCAGCCGTGCCGCGGCTCGACACGGCTGCGAACGCGCTCGAGCAGGCGGTCAGGCTCCGCCTGAACAGCGGGGTTGGGTTCCCGGTGCAGCTGCCCGGCGATCTCGTCCTGCTCGACAATTTCGGAGCCGATCGTCTGTTCGGGGCCGGTGCGCACGAGGGCATCGACATCGGTCGTCGCGACGGTCAGCCGGGTCATCCGGTGGTGGCCTGCGTCGACGGGGTGCTCGTCTCGCAGGAGTTGCTCGGGCGGAATCAGGGCAACTCGTGGGTGTTGCAGGGTGCCGATGGCGATGCCTACCGATACCACCACCTCGACGAGTTCGCACCCGACCTGACCGTCGGGGCCGCCGTCGTTCGCGGTCAGGTGCTCGGAACCATGGGCAACACCGGGAATCCGAGTGCACCGCACCTCCACTTCGAGGTGCGCCGCGGTGGCCCGATCGGCACGCCCGTCGACCCTGTCCCCCTACTCCCCCTTCCGCTCGATGGCGTCACGGTCTTCTGACCCGTTCGGACGCGGCCGGGTCAAGTCGTCCGGTCGACGAGCCGATGAAGATGGCATGGTCGAACGCGTTTCTCGGTCGAGTCGCCGTCGATTCCTGGGCACGATGTTCGGCGCTGCCTGCGCGTGCCACTTCGCGGCCGCGGCATCGCCTCGGGTGGCAGCGAGCACGGAGGGCTCGATCGCCCGGCTCGATCAGCCCGGTAGTGCGCTGCAGACGGCCGAACGACTGATGCTTCGGCCACAACCCGTGCCGGACGGGAAGCTGTTGTTCCCGGTGGCGGCTGCTTCGGACTGCTACGTACTCGACAACTTCGGCGATGCACGCGGGAGTACTCGACTGCACGAAGGCGTCGACATCATGGGCTCTGCCGGCAACGAGGTGTTCGCCGTGGCGTCCGGCGTGTTCACCAAGCGCTACACCAACACGGGAACCGCCGGTTGGGGCTGGACGCTGTACGACGAGTCGACCGACACCTCGTACAAGTACTTCCACCTGGCGGAGGATGCCGGTGGATTCGAAGAGGGCAGCTCGGTGAATGCCGGCGACACGATCGGCTACGTGGGCAAGAGCGGCACGTTCGGCGTGGACAACTTCCACTTGCACTTCGAGGTGCGGCCGGACAACGTGGCCATCGATCCGCTCCCCCTGCTGGTCGTCGATCGAGACGCCTGTGGCGTCTCTCCTCCCATCCGCGCCTGATGTGACGTCTGGTGTCTGTGACGTCTGGTGTCAGACACCAAGCGTCACGTCACCGCAGGGTGTGAGCTCGCAGGATGATCTCGCGGGCGAACGGGTCGAGCTGACGCCCCGCCAGGCGTTCGGTGACCTGGATCGCCTTGGTCGGCTCTTCCACCAGTCCCGCCCAGCGGATGTAGCCACCCATGATCCCGATGATGCGGTCACCGACCTCGTCGCCGTGGACCAACACCTTCGTGCCGTGCTTGAGCAACTCGCGGAGCTCGGTGTACAGCGCGGTGAGGTACTGATCGGTGTGCTCGGAGTTGAACGGGCGATGCCGGTACGGCAACTGCAACTCGTCGTAGTTGTGCAGGTTGTGGGGTGCGACGATGATCGAGATCACGCTGCCGAAACCATTTTCCCGCAGCCAGATGATCTCTTCTTGACGGCGCACGCGGCGATGGCTGTCGCCGACACCACCCGGCCGTTCGCAGATCGCCAGCTTGTCCTTCAAGATCCACGTGAAGTTCCGCGGCGTGATCCCCAGTGCCCACTTGCCACGAAGACGAGGTGGCATCAGCGGGCAGCTTCGTGTTCGGCGGGGCTCGTCATAACGGGTTGCCAGGCTAGCGGTTGGAGGGTCGCGTCAGACCAGGTGGAGCCGACCGGTTCGGCGCTCGATCCGCCGCCCGCCTGCGAGCTCGCATGCGGCGCTGTGCCCTTTGGCGACGGCGAGGACTCGTTGGACGGCGTCGGCGTCGGGTGGGTAGCCGTCGAGTTCGATCCAGTGTCGGATCGCTCTGGCTGCGAGCACGCCGGGGGCGGTGGCCAGTTGGTGGGCGTCGGTCGGATCGATCGACGCGGCGAGTTCGTCGAGGAACTGCTCGTCGGCTCGTAGGAGGTCGGCGGTGCGGTTGAGGAGCACGGTGACATCGCGTTCGGCGATGTCGTCGAGCAGCGGGAGTAGTTCCTTGCGGATGCGGTTGCGGCGAAAGCGGCGATCGTCGTTGGTGGGGTCCTCGGCGACGGCGAGGCCGAGTTGCTCGCACACCGCTGCAGTCTCGAGGCGACGCAGCGCCAAGATGGGGTGGCGCCACCCGGGCCCGATCGCGCCGAGACCGGCGGCTCCCGAGCCTCGCAGGAGCGCAAGCAACAGGGTTTCGGCCTGGTCGTCGGCGGTATGGCCCGTCATGGCATCAGGGCCGAGCGCGGCGCGGCGAGCGGTGCGTGCACGCGCTTCGAGATTGGAGCCGTCGGGGACGTCGACGGCGATCGAGCGGAACCCGACTCCCAGTTGCGCGGCGGCGGCCCGGGCGACATCGGCGTCGACGTGTGCCGAAGCTCGCAGGCCATGGTCGACGTGGACCGCGGTGACGTCACAGCCTGCGGCGACTGCCAGCGCAACGAGCGCTGTCGAGTCGGTTCCGCCGGACAGCCCACAGATCACGGCTGCGCCTCGAGGCGGAAAAGTGCAACGGTCGAGGAGAGCGGCGATGTCGAGCAGGGACGCCGTCCTCGATCAGCGACGGTTACAGGTCGGTGTGGTGGGCCGAGCGCTGGCCGCGGGGCGGATGCTCCTTGGCCGTGACCGACTTCAGGTAGCCGCCGACGAGCGCCACGATCGTCAGGATGGCGAGCAGCACGAGCGCGAGACCGATCCACCAGTGCCAGATGTTGGCTGCGAGCATGAGGTGAGAGGCTAACCCGTCCGAACCGGATCAGTCGAAACGCCGCGTGGTCGCCGCGTCGTCAGCCGATCTTGCCATCACCGTCGAAGTCGGTGCCGAAGCACTGTTCGATCTTGCCGAGCAGTCCGGGAGGCATCTCGTCGTTGTTGCACTTCTGGGCGACGACGATCTTCAGCTCTGCGTGGAAGTCGAAGGCTCCGAGACAGTCCATGCAACCGTCGAGATGGTGGTGGATCGCAGCTCGTTGATGGTCGGAGAGCTCGCCGTCGAGAAAGACGTCGAGTTCTCGGAGGGTGTCGGCGCAGTTGGAGATCACTGGTTCGTCGGTGGTCGTCGCCTCGTCGCTCATGTGTCGCTCATCTCTCGCTGTTCGTCCGCGGTTCGGGCTGAGATCAGCCCTCGCTCCAGTCCGAAATCATGCAACGCCTTCTGCATCGCCTTTCTTCCCCGGTGCAGTCGCGACATCACGGTGCCGATGGGGATGTCGAGCATCTCGGCGATCTCCTTGTACGAGAATCCCTCGACATCGGCCAGGATCACGGGCAGCCGGAAGTTGTCGGGGAGGTCTTCGAGCGCCTGTTTGACCTCGTCGTCGGGGAGCAACTCCATCAGCGACTCTTCGGCGGATCTGCCGACGCCGGCGTCCTGCAGGGCGCCGAGGTTCTTGTAGAGGTACAGGTCCTCGAACTCGCCGAGTTCGGTCTCGTCCGGCCGGCGCTGCTTGGCCCGGTAGGTGTTGATGTAGGTGTTCGTCATGATCCGGAACAGCCACGCTCGGAGGTTCGTCCCTTCGGAGAAGGTCTGGTAGCTCCGGTACCCCTTCAGGTAGGTCTCCTGGACGAGATCCTCGGCATCGCTGCGGTTGCGGGTCATGCGGAGTGCACCCGAGTAGAGCTGCGGGGCGTACTGCATTGCTTCCTCGGCGAAGGTTGCCTGGTCGGCCATGGGGCGACTGTACCTGGCGTCGGATCGACCGGGTCGACGCTGTCGCCCGGTTGTCAGTTCGTTTCGGTGCCGGGGGTCGTGGTGGTTGCCTCGGCGGAGTCGTCGAGGCGCTCGACGACGTCGTCGATCGACGAGATCAGCCGGTCCATGAGATCGGCGAGCTGGGCACGTTCAGCCTGATCGAATTCGCTGAGGATGTGCATCATCGCAATCGATCGACGGCTGGCGACGGCGTCGTGGCGCCGTCGGCCTTCGTCGGTGATTCGCACCAGGACGACGCGACCGTCCTCCGGTGAGGTGAACCGTTCGACGAGGCCATCGTTCTCCAACCGCTGGACCCCGCGGGTGGCGGTGGACGGCTCGACTCGCAAGCGAGCGGCAAGCTCTTTCATCGGTCGCTCGTCGCGTCGCATCAGCAGGTCGAGGGCATCCATCTGGCCCTGCTCGAGTGCCTTCTCGGTGCCGAAGAGGTACGACCGCAACGCCGATGCCGCGGCGCCACGCCGGAGCTCGATCCAGGCGCGACCGATGCGGCGGGCGTGCTCGCGATCGGTGCGATTGCGGAAGTCGACGGTGCTGGTTCCGGTGGCTGACCTGGGCATGTGCGTTTGTACGCTACCCATCCATGGCCGACGGCAGCGGAGCGGAAGCACTGGCCGACCCGTCGGATCCAACGGCGCTCGAAGCGCTGCATCCGCTGGCATCCGTCGATGTCGCGATCGCTCCCGCTCTCGTTCATCGGGAGGTGTACACCCAGCGTGGACTGCTGTCGGTGTTCCTCCACGAACCGGTCGGCGAGGTGCTGCCGGCGGCGATCGTGGCCTGCGGTGGAGCGATGGGAGGTGTCCTCGGGCCCGGACACGGGTTGTACCAACGCCTCGGCGAGCGCTGGGCCGAGCGCGGGGTCCGGTTCGTTCGCATCGGCTACCGCGAGCCGAACAACCTCGACCTGTGCGCCCACGACCTCGCATGCGGCGTCGAGATCGCACGAGATGCCGGCGCCGAACGGGTGGTGGTGATGGGGCACAGCTTCGGCGGGGCGGTCGCGGTTCGGACCGCGGTGATCATGCCGGTGTCGGTGACGGGTGTGGTCACCTTCGCGACGCAGTCGGCCGGCTGTGAGGTCGCCGGCGCACTGGCCGGGCGGCCGTTGCTGCTGTTCCACGGCGATCGCGACGAACTCCTGCCGGCCGATGCCAGCCACGTGGTCGCCGCCATCGCCGGGAACGGCGAGGTCGTGATGCTGCCAGGAGACGGGCACTTGCTGGCCAAGAGCGACGACGTCATCGCCGAGCGTCTCGACGTCTGGCTCCCGGGAGCGCTCGGGCTCTGATCGGGCGAGACCTGGAGCCCAGAATCGGAATCGAACCGACGACCTACGCATTACGAATGCGTTCAAAGACGTCCAGCCAGGATCGTTGCGTCCGCTGGATGCTGTTTGACCAGGGCTTTTGTGGGGTCCCGTGTTGTTGCGTGTTGATCAGTGTTGCCCCGTATATGGGACAGAATATGGGACAAACGGATGTTCGTGGTCCGTCCCGAGTTCAGCGAGGCTCAGCCAACGGGAACCGGGCGCGGAATGTAGCGGCGGGTTCGAGGGCGAATCCATCGGGACCGAACGTCACCGTGAACGCATCGAGGAAGCCAGCCTGCCCGAGTAGGACCGCGGTGCCTTGCATCGGCCACGGGTCGAGTACCGCCACGACACCCCGCCATGAAATCGGCTGACCTGCCGCGACCGTAGGGGGCGGGCGAACCCCCAACGTCAGGTCGTAGATCGGCACGTCATGGGTCGCCCCGCCAAGCCGAAGCATCATCGTGGTCCCCGTAGCGACCGGATCACCTCCGGTGTCGAGCAGGCCGGCCGCGACGACGGTGATTGGCCCACCGGTGTCGATGACCGCTTGGAAGGTCGCCGGCGCGTGCGGTGTCGCGACCTCGACCACTGCCCGTAGCACTGGTTGCGGGCTGCGTCCTCGTCCTTCGCCGAAGTCCGTGTAGTTGTACAGCCAGGCGTCAGCCAAGCCCGTACACCACCGGTTCGCCCGGCACGGGCGCACGCATGATCGAGACACCCTCGACTCCCTCGGCGTCAAGGATCGCCATGAGGTCCGTGAGCGTTTCGGCGTCGCAGGCGACATTGTCGTGGTCGTCGAGAGCAACCCAACGGCCCGCCCAGCTGGTGAGATCAAGCGTGCGGACCATGCCCAAACCGTATCAGTGACGCAGATGCCCAAGACGCTGTTGGTGTCCCAGATGCAGCCGCGCCGACTCTGCTGCACCGGAGGCTGTCACGCGACCGATCCGTCCAGTGGAAAGGGGTCCACGGACAACCGGACGGGTAGATGCGCGCGTGCACGACGACGTCGAACCGACCCGAATCGCCGGCGCGCTCGCAGTGATTATGCGCTGCCCAATCGGAGCCCTGACCTCCCACACTTCGCCGGCAGTGCAGCGCGGACCGGAGCGTTCGCGTCCGCGATTATCGAGTGGGTCCCAGCGCGCGGTCACCGATCGGAAGTGCCGTGCTGGTCGGGGCGCAGCTTCTCACGACAGTGAATATGCGCTACCGAACCGACTGCCGACCTCCCGCTCTTCGCCGGGACCTGGTGCGCGACCCATGTCCAACCCAGTTACGCCGAACGCAGGCCGGCACGACGCTCAGGCGGGACGTAGCGTCGTGATGCCCCCGATGGGGCGAAGCGGGGTGCGTAGGTGTTCGGGCAAGAACGGGTCGAGCGTTGCAGCGAGTGACGTGAGCAGCGCGGCGTGGCACACGTGCACCGTGCCGTCGGGCTCGGCGACTACGACTGCCTCGGAGGTGTCGCGCAACTCGACCTCGTCGAGGATCGTGCCGTTGGTGGTGTCGACCGTGACGAGCAGCGACCGGTGTGGTTGGAGGAATCCGGCGCCGGTCTCTGGATGACGGAAGCCGTAGCCGAGCGCCACCACCATGAGCAGTGCATCGGGGCCCACCGTCTGCACACTGTTCACCGTGCCGATCGGATCCGGGTGCGGGAACATCGGCGTGCCACGCCGCGATGGCAGGTGTCGACCGGCGAGATCGTCAAAGCTCCGACGCCATCGCAGATCCCCGCCGTCGATGGCCAGCAGCGCGGATCCCGGTCCGGTGCCGGCGCTGTAGACGGTGCCGTCCGGCCCGATAGCTGGCGACGCCGCCGCACCACCGCCCGGCACCGTCCACACCACGCCGCCGTCATGCGCGTCGATCGCGTGCACCAGACCCGACCCGTCGACCGTGTACACTAGTTTCCCGTTGCTCGACACCGCCGGGCTCGAGGTGCACCGTCCCGGGATCGGTGTGCGGTTGACCACCTCGATCCGTGTGCCCGTCACGTCGATCGTCGACAGCTCGCTCGCACCGGCCGACGAGGTCACCATCGGAATGTGGAGGAGCCCGTTGTCGGGGTTGACGGCTGGTGAACATGTCACCGGATGACCGAATCCGAAGAAGGCCGGTTCGATCAGCGTGACGGTATCGGTGTCCATCATGTCACCGGCCCACAGGCCCGGGGTGGGCGGCGGGGCCGGAAATCCGGCGCCGCCGCCGAGGTCGAAGACAGGTCGCACCGGCGCACCCGATTCCGGGTCGAGCAGGACGACCTGGCCCTCCATCGTCACGCCGCCCACAAACCCCTGCGAGGTGACGACGGTCGACACCGGCCCACCGAGGGCGCCGAGTTCGACGAGGTCGGTGCTCCACAGCAGGCGACCATCGGGATCGAAGCACCATGTGTGGTGGTCGTCGGAGACGGCGAAGCGGTCCGACCCGACGAACAGTGGCACGTCGGTGCACACCCGTGGGCTCGGCCGCGAGCGGTCTGCCTCGTGTCCGTCGACCGGCTCGCCGTCGTCGGAGAAGATGTGTACCCGTGGCCCGGACGCCGCCTGCCCCGTCGTCACGTAACGACGACCGTCGGCGCGGACCGACGGGCCGAACAGGATCGTCCGGCCCGCCAGTACGTGCGACTCGGCCCGCAGCGGACGACGGAGCGGAAAGTTGACCGTGTCGGAGTTCCGGGCATCGCGATGGATCCCGTTCCACACCACGCCGGGCACGACCTCGGTATCTCCCGTCACACTCACTGCTGCGTCCCTGCTCGAGCTCCGTCCTCCCGATCGTCAGCCCAACCGCACAGGCGGTTCGGCGTCGACGAACTCGCCGCCGAACACGGCACCGAAGGCATCGGCAGCCGCCGTTTCGATCCCTGCGAGGTCGCCCCCGGCGACCACCGTCTCGTCGCACCCGACGGCTTCGAGGTCGGCTTGGATGGCAGTGCCACCGTTGGCCAGTGCGCTCACGATGCCAGCGTGACCGATCGGGTCGACCAGCTGTGCGGCATGGCTGACGGCGCGGTCGGGGCACCAGTCCTGGATGGTGACGACCGTCGCATCCGGGATCGCTGCGGCCGATTCCGGCGGGATGAACTCGTCGGTGAGCGTGCGCACTGCGGTGACCGGCACCGACGACTCCGCCCACGCTGCGTCGAGCGCCGTGAGGAATCCGCTGCCCGGCATCATCTGCCACAGTGCCGGCACACACCCCTCGGCGCACAACGCCTCGACGGCGGGCGTCCCCGCGTTCGGACCGCCGACGGCGACGAGCATCGACACGTTGTCGGCGACGTCGGGCCAGAACGCCACCGCACCGCGCGACTGCAGGACGCCTTGGCTGTGGGCGACGACTGCCACCGGCTCACCCGTGCGAGCCGTGATCGTGCGGACGGCGCCGACGACGTACTCGGTCGAGTCCTGGATGTCGCCCGTGGAACGCCCAGGCAACTCGACGGTGCAGACCTCGTAACCGAGGGGCGGCAGCGTCGCCGACAGGCTTGGACCGAAGGCCTCCGCCGGGGTCGTGCCCGTGCCGTGGACGAGCAGGATCGTGCCGGCATCACCGGCTGCTCCGCAGTCGATCGATGCCTCGAGGTCGGCCGGAGCGACCGACAGATCCGACAGGTCGACCACATCGCTCTCTCGACCCTCGGTGGTCTCCGGTGCTTCGCTGGTGTCCGGAGCGCTTGTCGTTTCCGGTGCCGCCGTGGTCTCCGGAGTGGCTGGTGCTTCGGTCGTGTCCGGAGCTGGTGTGGTCTCCGCCGCGACGGTTGTGGCCGACCCGGCGTCCTCCGACGAGTTGTCGCTCCCGCAGGCCACTGCCGCCAGGGTGACGGCAGCGACAGCGGCTGCGAACTTGAAATTCCTCATGTGACTTCCCCTCTCGTGTCGTCGACCACTCTCCAGGGCTTCGTCACCCGCAACAAGGCGACCTCGGGAGTGATTAGTGTGCGACACGCATGAATCACCCCGTCGAGTTGCTCGAAACCTTCGTGGCCGCCGCTGAGGAGCTTCACTTCGCCACCGCCGCCGAGCGGTTGCACCTCGACCCGTCGAGTGTCAGCCGCCGGGTTCGCCAGCTCGAGGCGCTCACCGGATTGACGCTGTTCGACCGCAGCACCCGGAGCGTTGCCCTCACAGACGCGGGGGCCGCTCTGCTTCCCGTCGCGGCCAGCGTGTTGGAGCGACTCGACGAGGTCAATCAAACGATCCGCTCGCTCCGACGCTCCCAGCGTGTGACCGTGTCGGTCGGCCTCCTCGCACACTCCGCTGATCCTCGCCTCCTCGAACGACTCACCGCCGCAGCGACCGACCTCGCCGTCGAGCTCCAGACCACGGAGTTCGGGTTCGACGACCCTTCCGCTGGAGTGCGCGACGCCACCTCCGACGTCGGCATCATCTTCGAACCAATCGATCCCGACGGCCTCGTCATCCAACGTCTGTTCGAAGTCCAGCGCATCGCCATCCTGCCGACACGACACCGCCTCGCCGATCGAGAGGAAGTGTCGATCACCGACCTCCTCGACGAACCGTGGATCAAGCCATCGAGCACCGACCACACCTTTGTCGACCACTGGCTCGCCGTCGATCACCGAGGCGGGCGAGAGCCCCTGATCGGGGCTGTAGCTCACACCTCGGAGGCAGGACTCCTGGCGGTCATGTCGGGGAAGGGCATCAGCGCCGGCGCGACGGCCCGTACCGGTTTCCGCAGCGACGGGCTCGCCACCGTCCCGATCACCGACCTCCCACCCGCAGCCATTGCGGTCGTCACCCGCAGCGATGCCGACAAGACGCCCGCCCGTGCCATCGCCGATCGCCTCCTCCTCGCCTACGACGCTGACCGGCGAGCCTGACCGGCCGGCGACGGCGCGAGACTCGGCGGTGCGGACCGAACGTCGTGTCATGTGAGACGTTTGGTGAACATGTGTAACATCATCGAGATGATCGTGATTGCTGGACACACCCGGGTGAAGGCGGATCGTCTCGACGATGCGCTGGTTGCGGCGCGGGAGATGGCGGCCCTCAGTCGCAGTGAACCGGGCTGCGTCGACTACCGGTTCGCGGTCGACATCGAAGATCCATCCGTCGTTCGGATCTTCGAGCGGTGGGAGTCGCAGGCGGCGCTCGATGCCCACTTCGGCACTGCCCACTTCGCCGATTTCTCGGCCTTGATCGTCGACGTGGTGGACGGCGACGCGGACTTCGTCCGCTACGAGATCGCTCAGGCAGGGCCGCTGTTCGGATGAACGTGCTCATCTACGGTGCAACGGGCTACGTGGGGTCGTTGCTGGTCGCGGCTGCGGCCGAACGCAAGATCGACGCGATCGTCGCAGGGCGTTCCGAATCAGTTGTCGAGCTGGCCGCTACGGCGGGCTTCGATGCTCGGATCGGTGGTGTCGACAACATCGTGCTCGACGGAGTCGATGTCGTCATCAACGCCGCCGGACCCTTCGGCAAGACCGCCGCACCGTTGGCGCGTCGATGCGTCGAGTCGGGAGTCCACTACGTCGATCTGGCCGGCGAGGCTGCCGAATTCGAAGCGGTCCACGCAGTCCACGACTCGGCAGTCGACGCAGGGGTGACCCTGATGCCCGGCGTCGGTTTCGGTGTCGTTCCCACTGACTGCCTTGCGCTGCATCTGAAGCGTCGAGTACCCGACGGCGCATCGATCGACATCGGCTTCGCCACCACCGGTGGTGCATCCGGCGGAACGCTGCAGACCCTGGCAGCTGGGCTCGGGGATCGTGGCCAGGTGCCGGGTGAGCTGCTCCGAACCCGACGGATCGACTTCGACACTGGCTCGAAGCGATGCATCGAGAACCCCTGGCGCGGTGATCTGTTCACGACACCGCTGTCGACCGGTGTCGACGCAGTCACTACGTGGATCTCGCTGCCGCGACCGCTTGCCTCGTCGATGGCCGCTGCTCACCGTCGAGGCGACCCAGCGCACCCGCCGTTGTCGGCGCGGGTGCTTCGCCAGATCGCTTCGCGAGCGCCTGCGGGTCCCTCGGCGAAGAGGTTGGCTCGGGGCCATGCAGAGGTGTGGGCGCAGATCACCGATCCGTCGGGGGCGGTGACCGCCAGTTCGCTGACGACGCCGGATGCCTACGTTCATTCGGTCGACGCCGCGCTGGAATCGGCTCGCCGCCTCTCGGTCGG
Source organism: Ilumatobacteraceae bacterium (assembly GCA_963848145.1). Taxonomy (GTDB): domain Bacteria; phylum Actinomycetota; class Acidimicrobiia; order Acidimicrobiales; family Ilumatobacteraceae; genus Sva-07. Next base: position 28,490 of record CAWKCN010000016.1, on the reverse strand, counting down.
GTCGCCGACCGCCGGATTCCGCACCCCGGCACAGGAGTTCGGTGCCGATTTCGTCACCGAACTTCCCGGTGTCGTGCGAACCGACCGATGACTGGTCCGTCCAACGCCGCCGCCGACGGCGACGCCCGGGCACGCCGGCTACTCGACGCTGCGTTCGCCGTGTTCATGAAGAACGGTTTCGACAAGTCCTCCATGTCGGACGTTGCTTCCGCTGCGGGCGTGTCGCGGCCGACGCTGTATCGGTCCTTCTCCACCAAGGAGGAGTTGTTCCTCGGGGTCGTGAGTCGCCTGCACAACGATGCCCATGCCGCATACACCGCAGCCGCTGACGGCGACGGCGACCTCGCGACGCGACTCGCCGCAATGGCCACTGCGAAACTGACTGCTCACATCGATGTAGCGCGATCATCGCCGCACGGCGCCGATCTGCTCGATCTCAATCAACGGATCGCCGGCGATCTCGCGGCTGCTGCCAACAACGACTTCGCCAAGCTGGTGGCCGACGTCCTGAAAGACGCCGACAGCAACGAGATCGACCTCGCCGCGAACGACCTGAGTCCGGCTCGCGCTGCTGTCATCGTGGTGTCGGTCATCGACGGATGGAAACAGCGGATCATGTACGACGGCGCCACACCGAAGCGCTGGAAGCGCGATGTGCACGCCGCCATGTCCGTGGTGGTTCGAGGCCTGGGGAAGCCGGTCTCGTGAATCTGACCGCACGATCTTCGACCAGCGACGCGCGTCGTCACCGGAAGCGAACTGAACGAACGATTCGACATCGAGGAGCACAGCAATGACCTTCACCGAGGCATCGATTCCCGACCTGACCGGCAAGGTCGCCGTCGTCACCGGCGCCAACGGCGGACTCGGCCTGGAAACGACAAAGGCGCTCGCACGCCATGGCGCTCACGTGGTGATGGCTGCCCGCGACCACGCCAAGGCAACGGCAGCGCGCGACACCATCGCCACCGATCACTTGGCGGCGTCCACCGAGATCGTCCAACTCGACCTGGCGTCACTCGACTCGGTACGGGATGCGAGCACGCAGATCCTCGCCCGACACGAACGCATCGACCTGCTCGTCAACAATGCCGGTCTCATGGCCATGCCCGAACGGGCGACCGTCGACGGATTCGAGATGCAGCTCGGCGTCAACCACCTCGGACACTGGGCGCTCACCTCGCACCTCATGCCCGCCCTGCTGCGAGCCGACGCCGCGCGCGTCGTGTCGGTCACCAGCACGGCTCACCATTTCGGGCGCCGCCTCGATCCCGACAATCCACACTTGCACGGGCACTACGGCCCGTGGCGCGCCTACGGCCAATCCAAGCTCGCCAACTACCACTTCGCGATCGGTCTTCAGCAACGATTCGAGACCGCCGGAGTCGCCGCGGTCAGCATGCTCGCCCATCCCGGCCTCACCAATTCCGATCTCCAATCCCACGCAGTCGACGAAGGCGGTGCGGGCATCCTCGGCCCAGTCTTCGACTTCCTGTCGACCCACACCGGAATGACCACGCAACAGGGTGCTCTACCGCAACTGCGCGCTGCGACCGACCCAGACGCTAGGGGCGGATCGTTCTACGCTCCCCGCTACATCAACAACGGTCCCGCAGTACGCCGTCCGTTCCTCCGGCCTCAACGAAACGCAGCAATCGACATCCTGTGGAACGTCTCCGGCCGGGAAACCGGCCTCGCCATCGAGATCAAACCCTGATCGCCCCCCAACCCCGGGACCGTCGCAACGTAACAGGAGACCTGCCTCAACACACCAGCATCGACATAGCTCATCATCACTTCGAGCGGCACCGGCACGATCACCCAGCGATCAGAACGTTCACACCGCAACCGCCTGACCCCGCTCGGGATCCGGAAAACCTGAGCACTCGAGGTTCCAGCGACGGCGCACATAACGCAAGCGCCGTAACCCGACATCTGCCGACCGGAGGCCACTCGGGATCGGCCCCAGTGCAGCGCTCGGAAATCCCGGCCGGCACTGTTCGGCGTAACCGTCGTAATTCGGCCGTTCTCCGTCGCAGCAACTGCCTCAGCGGTTTGTTGGCGTCGGCCGGATGGAACGCGTCCGGTCAGCGACCCGGAATTTCGGGGCGGAATCTCGACGTATGTGTCCGGATCTCGTTGGGCCGTTCGTCGTGTCTGTGACAATCAACAATGATCATCGACACAAAGGACGTCACGACATGAAGTACATGCTCCTCCTCGCAAGCAACCCCGCCGACGAACCGGCCCCCGACAGCGAAGCGTTCGGCCCCTACATGGGCGAATGGGCTGCCTACAGCCAGGCTCTCGCGGAAGCGGGCGCCATGGTCGCCGGCGAAGCGCTGCAGGGCGCCGACACCGCCAGCACCGTCCAGGTTCGCGATGGCAAGCGCATCGTGACCGACGGGCCGTTCATCGAGTCGAAGGAAGTGATCGGCGGCTACTACGTGATCGACGTCGCCAACCTCGACGAAGCACTCGATTGGGCCGCCAGGATCCCGAACTCCCACTTCGGCACGGTCGAGGTTCGACCGGTCATGGAGTTCGACGGCTGACAAGGCCGACCGGCTCGGTCTGCTGACGGATCTGATGGGTGTCGCCGACGTCTTTCGCACTGAGTGGCCACGGCTGGTGGCCACGCTCATGCGCGACGTCGGCGACCTCACCATCGCAGAAGACGCAGCACAGGACGCGTTCATCGAGGCGTCGACACGATGGCCCACCGATGGGGTCCCTGAGCGACCGGGTGCCTGGTTGGTCACGACCGGCCGACGCAAGGCCATCGATCAGATCCGCAGAATGCGGCGATTCGAGGATCGTCTCCCGGTGTTGGCCGCCGAAGTCGCAACCGTCAGCTCCGACGGCACGGAGTCGGCTGACTTCGACCTCGACGGTGAGCAGGCCCTCGATGATCAACTCGCGCTCCTGGTCGGATGCTGCCACCCCGCGCTCGCCCCAGAGGCGCAGGTCGCGTTGACCTTACGGATCGTCGCCGGGCTCTCGACGCCACAGATCGCCCGTGCCTTTCTGGTGTCCGAAGAGACGATGACGCGACGACTCACCCGCGCCAAGACGAAGGTCCGGGCCGCACGAATTCCCTTCGATCCACCGAACCTGGACACGCTCACCGAGCGCGTCGGTGCCGTGTGCGAGGTGATCTCGTCGATCTTCACCGAGGGCCACGCCAGCGCAACGGACACGGCGCTCATCCGAGGAGATCTCTGCGAGGAGGCGATCTGGCTCGCGGAGCTCCTGAGCACGCTCGTGCCGACCGATCCGGAAGTCGCAGGACTCCATGCGCTGCTGTTGCTGACCGATGCTCGACGATCCAGCCGTCTCGACAGCCATGGCAGCCCGATCCTGCTCGCCGACCAGGACCGGGCACTGTGGGACCAACCGATGATCGCTCGCGGTCTCGCCGAACTGGCGAGAGCACACTCGTTCCACCGTGGTGGACCGTTTCAGTTCCAAGCGGCGATCGCCGCCTTGCACGCCACCGCGCCCACCTTCGAGGCCACCGACTGGCCAGCGGTCCTGCGCCTCTACGACGTGCTCCTGCAGCGCCAGCCCAGCGCGCTGGTCGCGCTGAACCGGGCGATCGCCGTCGACCACGTACACGGACCCGCCGCTGCGCTCGCCGCACTCGATGCGATTCCCCAAGCGGACGACCTCACCGGCGACGTCAGCGGCTACGTGTACTTCCACACCGCCCGAGCAGACGTGTTGGCCCGACTCGATCGTCTCGACGACGCAGCCGCCGCACTGGACCGCGCGATCGAGTGCAGCACCAACGAATCGGAACGATCGTTCCTTCGGCGCCGACAGCAGGATCTGAACGAGACGGTCGGTCCGCGTGGCCACCGAGACTGACGCGACAACTCGTCACCGGTGCACCCGATGACATCGTCATCCGACGGACATCGGCTCGGACCATGCGTTCAGCAGAGGCCGAACAGCGACGTGGAGCCGCACACACTTCGCCGCACAGAATCACCGTTTGCCGAGGACAACGACCGCTCGGGAACGGCCCAAGTGCAGTGCTCGATATTCGCGAGGCGGCGACGGCTCCTGACCGGAATTGAATTCGTCGTCGCGTCGCCCGACAACGGCGTGCAAGGCTGCGCTTTCGGACCTTCCCGCCGCATGCGTCTCGACGCCTACAGCTCGATCCCGAGGTCGATCGTGCGGTCGGGTCGTGGCGGCTTGGGAAGGTCGATGCCTGCGTCGTGGGCCCAGCGAGTTGTTGCCTCGGCGAGTTGGCTGGTTCCGTTCAGGGTTCGGTCGCCGCCGAGCACGGCGACCATGTTGCGGAGTTGCGTCGCAGGGAGCTTGTGACCTTTCGCCCAGTGCTCCCACGTGTCGAGGGCATCGCAAACGGCGTTCGGCACGGTCGGCCTTGCCGTCGAGGTTGTTGAAGTCGTCGAGCATTTCACGGGTGCTGTGGATGCGGTCGTGATGATCGACGATGTCGCGTAGTTCGCTGAGCGGTCGACGGGTCGGCTCGGCTGCTTGCTCGCATCTGGCGAGGCGCTCAGCGGCGACGGCGAGCACGTCGTTGGCGGCGGCGACGTTGCGTCGTGCTGATCGTCGCTGGAGTTTCCCGGCGTTTCGCAGGTCGCGTTCGGCGTTCCACAAATTCGACCGGGCTTCGGTGACGACCTGCTCGGCGTCGACCACCTGCGCTCGGAACGGGGCGTGTGCTGCCTGCGCTGCGGGTAGGTCGCGGCAAGCGTCGACGTAACGCTGTTTCTGCTCGGCTCGATCGGCGTTGCGCTCGATCACTTTGCGGCGTGCGGATCGGGCGAGTTCGTCGGCGTCGCCTCGAAGGTCGTCGAACCAGTCCGGGATCTGCACTCGTGGCCGTGTACTGGATCGTGGGACGGCGGCGGCGAGCGTTCGTCGCTGCACGGTGGCGGGGATGTCGGCTCGGTCGACGGCGATGGCTGCTTCGAGGACACTGATGGCGTGGGCGAGGTTGTCGGTGTCAGCGACGAGTGCGTCGTTGTGGTTGCGTCCCCGGGTCATTCCGACGTAGAGCCCGCGGCCGGTGGTCGCTGTCGTGGCGAGGGTGATGGCGCGGTCGGCGGTGTCGCCTTGGGCGCCGTGTTCGGTGCTGGCGTATGCGAGTTGCACGTGGTCGCGGACGTAGTCGACGGGCAGCGTGATGGTGCCGTGTCCGCCGATGCGAGACACGGTGATGTCGCCGGTGTCGGAGGTGTTGGTGATGGTCCAACGTTCACGGTTTCGCACGGGCTCGCCGACCGTCGTGCGGAGCTGCCGGTCGTTGCGTCGCGTGACGACGATGTCGCCGACCATCGCCCAGTCTCCGTCGATACGGGTAGCAGTGGTCGGGTCGAGTTCGCCGTTGTCGAGGCGGTGTTGTTGGATTCGGGTGTTGATCGCGGCGACGTGTTCGTTGCGGGTCGTCACGATCGACAACGACTCACCTGCGTCGCGACACCGCGTCCAGGTCTCCGCGATCGTGTCGAGATGATCCTGAAGGCTGCCGGCCCGGATTCGGCCGTGGGCGGCATACGTGTCGATCGCGGTGGGGTCACCGGCGCGGAGGCGCAGAGTGGTCGCTGCTTCCCAGCGGTGAGTGAAGCGGTGGAGTTGCTCGAGTTCGACCGTCCGGGTGGTGTCGCAGAGTTCGGTGAACATCCCACCACGCCCGACCGCCTGCAGCTGGAACGGGTCACCGACCAGCGCCAGGCGCCACTGTCGCTTCTCGGCGTGCACGACGAGGCGGTAGAGGTCGGAGGTGTTCAACATGGCGGCCTCGTCGACCAGGATCGTCGCTCCCGCAGGTGGGATCGGCCACGGTCGGGTCGTGTCCGGGTGGTCGAGTTCGAAGAGCAGCTTGGCGACCGTGTCACACTCCGCCCCGGTCTCCTGCTTCAGCACCGCCGCGGCTCGTGCCGTCGGCGCCAACCCGACCACGACAGCCGATGCTGGTCGTGGAGGTCGGCGACGGCAGCTTCGAGCATCGCGGTCTTGCCGGCGCCCGCCGGTCCGACGACCACGACGAGGCGGTCGTGGCCAGCAACGGCGCTCGCGGCGGTTCGCTGAGCGTCATCGAGTCGACCCTCGACGATCGTCGCCGACGGTGACGGCTCGGGTGTTTGGGCGTCGAGAGCGAAGGTGATGATGTGCTCCTCCTGGGCGAGGACATGGGCGGAGGTGGATTGCTTGGCGATCGGTTCGATCCACACCGACCGCCCATCGCTGCGCCGGTGCGCTGCGGTGTCGGTCGGGTCGAGATCGACACACTCGGCGAGCACGGTGTCGACCGCAGCATCCAGAGCTGTCGCCCATGTCGTGGCGTCGTGTCCCGGTTGTGGGGACACCGTGTCGCAGAGCTGGCGCAGGACATCGATGCGGTTCCATGCCGACTGCCTCGCCGCCAATGCTTCGACGACCTCGCCTGCGGCGACCGGCGACGGCTTGCTGTGGGTGTTGGTGGGCGTAGGCGACCGCGGACTCGGCAACGGTGGCCGGGTCGACACCGAGCGAGCGGGCCTCGGCTTGCCACCGTGTCGCGCAGATCTGTGACGCCGAGGCCGGTCTTGCGGTTGCGGGTGTCGACAGCGGCTTCGCGTTCCATCGCCGCGTACTCGAACGTCGTCGGCTCCCTGCCTTCACGGGTGTGGAACTCGGCGAGCTTGTCGCCCATCTCGACACCGATCTCGCCCGCACGTTTCGAGAACTGCTCCAACAGACCGTCGCCGAGGCCGGCGATTTCGGCCTGGCCGTTCACGATCGGCTCGAACACCATCCCGAACCGTGCGGTGACCTCGGCTCGAAGCACGGATTGGTACAGGTAGCCGAAGGCTTGCTGATGCTTCTTCAACGCCAGCGCATCCAGCGCCAACCAACGCCCATCCGGCGTCTGGACCTTCGCGGAGATCACCACATGGGTGTGGAGCTGCGGGTCATCAGCACGGCTCGTCGATTGACGGAACACTGCCATCGACAGCCCGCCCGGTCTCGGGGTGCAACCGTGCGCCGTTGGAGCGGATACGGGTCGTCGACGCGTACTTCTCGATCATCGCCACCGTCGCAGCGACTGCGACGTCATGGCACTCGGCGAAACGTTCGTCACCGGTGAGGCCCCACAGCACCGACAACGACTTCGGTGCCGACAACGTCGCGTCGTACCCGGCGACCGCTCGGATCGTGTTGCCGTGCTTGTCGACACGATCGACAAGCTCGCGACCGAGGAGCATCCCGGTGTCGGGGTGGTAGCCCGACAGGAGTGCTTCGAGGGCTTCGGTCGTCACCTCGCCCGACAAGCCGAGTCCCGGGGCTTGGGACCCGGCCCACACGCCCGGCAACTCACCGTCAGCTTTCGTGAGGTAGCCGGTGTAGTAGGCGGCTGACGCTCCCGCCCCCGACGCGAACAGCGTCGTCACCCGGATCACGACCACTCCCACCTACGCGCGGGCACCTGTCTGGAAATTGAAGAACGAGCGAAGCGAGAGACGAACACGGGAACGGGCCTCAGACCTCGGGAAGGAGGGAGAGCTGGCCGGACGAGCGGCGGGCGGACGGAGACGGACGAGCAGCAGAGGACGAGCGAGGAGCAGACGGAGGAGCAGCGCAGGGGCGAGGAGCAGGCGAGAGGGCGGAAGGCTGCGACGGGCCGGCGAGCTGCGGGCCGGCGGGCGAGAGGCAGACGGCGGGAACGGCGAGGCGATACGAACCGGCCTCGAAGACACCGGAGCGGGAGCGGGCCTGGGATGCGTCGATCACACCGAGATCGCGAAGGCGGCCGACGGCGCGAGTCACGGTGTCTTTCGCGAGTCCGAGCGACGACGCCAGCGAACGGATCGACACCTGCGCGACGACGTGGTCGTCGTCGCCGGTGGAGCGTTGCAGCATCTCCTCGAGCACCACCCACGTCGTGGGACCGACGTGGCGTCGAAGCTCGTGTGCCGCGGGCCCGAGCTCGATGGTGCGGCGGATCGGGTCAGCGGGCATCGGAGGCTCCGCCAACGGGTGCCTCCGCGTCACACAGCCGGACCACCCGGCCGGTGGTCGCCAACTCCATCAACGCCCACCGCGGGACACGCAGGCATTTCTCCCCGAGACGCACGACCGGCAGACCAGAGGTGCCACCTGAGTTCAGGTACTCGTGTGCGAGCTGGTAGCCGAGCGAACGACCGATCCGCAGCACCTGCGCCGCCTCACCAAGCGTGAGCAACTGGTGCTCGAACGGCTCAGCGAGATCCCCCAACGACGACATGAACCATCAGAAGTACACCCATGTCATTCACCCCGCAACCCCCGTGTTTGCAGGCGTTCCGGACGATCCGGACCAGAAGACATCAACGGACACAGGAGGACATCAGAGGACACCAGACGGACGGTCGACTGTGACCGAAGTCACATGCAGCCGGACTGTACCGGCATTCGGGACACGGTCAGCGGCTGAGGATTCGCAGGGTTGCTCGTGCACGGTCTCGAGCGTCAGTCTCGAGTTCGTTCCACACCCGATGCTCGCCGGTGAGCAACTCCTTGCGTGCGCGAATGCGGCGCCGATCCTTCGGGGTCAGTTCGGCAGCGAGAGCGAGTGGATCGCTGATCAGCGAGAGGAGAAACACGAAGTCGAGACGCTGTGCTGCCGGCGCATCGTCGACCGCGACGGCGAGGGCTTTGGCGACGACAGCTCCGAGCAGCGACGGCCGAGGGACATGACCGGATCGGGTGGCTGACGTGACCGGAACCAGTTCCGTCCGATCCAGCGCCTGAGTACCGCCGGGGACTTGCAGCGTTCGACCCGGCGGTGTGGTGGTCAGGTCGGTGCGCTCGCCGAGCCCCTCGGGGGCGAGTACGTCGATGGTCACTCGGTTGCGGCGATAGCGATGGGCGATGCCGTCGGGGCTGATCCCATCTTGTTCGAAGCCGAGATCTTCGAGTCCTGAGGCAAACGCGGCAAGCGGCCGGCCGGCGATTCGTGCGTTGACGAGTACGTCGAGGTCGGTCGACACGCGCGGTGGAGCGGCTCCCTGTTCGATGGCGTGGAGAAAGACCATTTGGCCGCCGATCAGCGTCCACTCCCCTGGGCGCACCTCGCTCAGCTCGATCAGTGCATCCCACAGTTCGTCGTCGTGGCCGGCGAGCGTCGGCAGCCGTACCGGTTCTCGATCGACGACTGGAAAGGTCACCGGTGCCGTTCGATCAGTTCGCGTCCGGCGCGCCGCGAGCGTTCGTTGTCAGCGTCGAGAAGATCGACTGCGACAACCGGCCACGACACGACCTGCTGTTGGTCGCCGAAGGGCCAGACCTCGTCGTCAACGACGTGCAGAATCACATTCGGACGATCGGCGTCTTCGTCGAGGGCGTAGCTCTCGACGAGTTCCGCCACCTCGCTGGCGCGCACGTAGACCTCGGCGGCGTCCTGCACGATCAAGTCAGCCTGGTGCTCGTGCGCTGCGCTCACGCCACCTCGAACCACACGACCATCGCCGACGATCCCGTTGAGCACCGACGGATGCGCATACACCTCACGACGATCTGCTCGTGTGCGAAGTTGCACGAGGAGCCCACCGAGACCGTGATCGACAAGCCGCCCGCGGGCACGTGCCCGCTCGACCGGCGAGAGTTCGGGCTCATGTCCTGCTGCGAGTTCCAACACGGCCCACGCTGACGATGAACTCCACGGTCGACCGGCTCCATTGCGACGGAGACGATCGATGTCGCTCCGATCGATCACCCAGCTCCGCCCGAGCTGCTGCCCGGCCAACTGCCCCGACTCCAGGAGCTGGCGGACGCGACGAGGGCTGACATCCAGCACTTCGGCGGCCCGAGCGACGTTCATCACCTCCATATCAAAACCCTACCGCTATCGGCACTATTACGCAATGGGGTGCAGGGGCCTGACCGGGGTGAGGATTCAAGTTCCACGGTCGAGGCGAGCGCCGAGTTCATCGGCAGCGGCACGGTCGCTGCGGTGTCCTCGGTGCGCATACACCTTCGCCAACGTCTCGACGTGATCGCCGATTCGTGCGGCGACGGCAGGCAGAGACTCACCCGCATCGAGCTGCGTCGTGGCGTACCAGTGGCGCAGATCGTGAAGCCGAACATCGGCTGCGCCGGGAACCCGATCGGTGAGCCGTTTGAACGCCTGCGTCAATCGGTCGGGACGAACCGGCACGCCGCCAGTCGGGTCGGCGACAAGGTCGGCGATCACGAACGCATCCGAGCGCAACGCACAGCCGACCTGCGACGCAATCGACAACTGGTACTCGCGGTGATCCCGGAGGACCTGGCACGTCGTTGGATCGATCGACACCTGCCGGGTCTGGTGAGACTTCGGGTCCTTCTCGATCAACTCACCCGACACCAGCCGGGCAACTGCGTGCCGAATCCAGATCGTCCGCTCATCGAGATCGACCGACGACCAACGCAACCCACACACCTCGCCGCGTCGAGCGCCAGTCGCTGCCAGCAAACGGAAAGCGACATGGTTCTCCGGATTCCGACTCTCGACCGCAGCGCGGAGCAGCTCGGCCACGACCTCGGGTGTCGGCACCGTGCGCGATTGGCGAGGGACCGCCGGAGGTGTGGCGAGTCGAACGACGTTGCGTGATGCCCACCCCCACTTCATCGCCTGCTGAAACGCTCCCCCGAGCAATGCGTGATACCGCTGCACCGTCGAAGGCGACAGACCCCGCGACCGGAGGCGGTCGTAGAAGTCGTCGAAGTCCTTCGGGCCGACCTCGCTGAGCTGCCGGCGACCGACGCGATCCGCCGCCACGCCTCGAGCGATCCCTCGGTAGCCCTCGATCGTCCGCGCGCCTCGGCCGCGCTGCTCGAGATGATCGATGTGCGAGGTGAGCAGGCCGTCGACCGAGAGGTCGGCTTGGGTTCCCTTCACGTCGATCTCGGCGACGAACTGGGTCAGTGCTTTGCCGGCGTCGCGCTTTCCGCCACGGAACGTGCGGCTGACATACCTCGGTCGGCCGGTGATCGGATCACGCCCCGCGTACGCACGAAGCTCCCAGTAGTCGGGATCTCGCTTGAGGCGCATGCTCCCTCGTGCCACGTTCGCCACGCTAGCCGATATGGGACACATATGGGACAACCGGCAATCCTGTCAGCCGCTGGCTCCGACTGAATGGCCATCTAGCTGGTGTTTTACAGCGCCCCTGGCAGGGATCGAACCTGCGACACACGGTTTAGGAAACCGATGCTCTATCCACTGAGCTACAGAGGCCGGACGAGGCAACACGCTAGCGACGCCCGACCGGCTCGGTGAGGGTCGCTGCTGCATAGTCTCTCGGCCCAAGTGAGGGACATCACCCACTCCAGCCGCGCCCAGCGGGCCTGGCTCGTTGTCGCTCTCGTCATGGCCTCGACGTGCGTGGCCCAGGCGTTCGGACGCTTCACGTGGGGTGTCGTGTTGCCCGACGCCCGCGACGACGTACTCGGCGGATCGAACACATTGGCCGGCCTGTTCGGCACGCTCAACGTCACCGCCTACCTGCTCGGGACACTCGCCGTGTCGTGGATGGCGTCACGCCTCACGTTGGTGGGACTGGTACGTCTCGGGCTCGTGATCTCCACGACGGCGCTCGGCGTGGCCTCGATCGCCCGAACGGCCCGGTGCTGGCGCTCGGCCTCGTCGGGATGGGCATCGGCGGCGCGTGATCTGGATCCCGGCGCCGGCGATCTCGGCGCGCTCGCTGCCGCCCAACCGCGCCGGCTCCGGTCGGGTTGGTCGGGTCGGGCATCGGTCTCGGCATCGTGTTCGCAGGGCAGGTCGCCGGGTTCCTCGAACGACGAGCCGACGGCGGCCACGTTCTGGCAGACGCTGTATCGCATCGAGTTCGCCGTCGCTGCTGGTGGTGCTCGCCGGCACGCTCCTCTTTCTCCGATCGAGCGGCGCCGGCCCTCGGGCGCTGGGGGCTTCGGCGGCATCGGCGCACTCAAGAAACCGTGCGCGGATGGTGCCCGCGGTGGTCGCCTATGCCTGCTTCGGCTTCTCGTACATTCTCGCGATCGGGTTCCTCGTCGCTCGGTTGGAGGACGACAGTGGTTCTCCTCCAGCGAGGCGCGACGATGTTCTCGATCCTCGGCCTGGCGACCGTATCGGCGGACTCTCGCTCGGCCGTCTCTCGGACAGACTCGGACGGCGCCTGACGCTCACCGCGGTCGTTTGCGTTGTTCGCCGGGTGCGGTCTGTTGGTGCTGACCGGAGCCAGCCGTGGGTGACGATCGCCGCTTCGGTGCGGGGCTGAGTTCTCGGGCATGCCGGCGCTGATCATCGCCCACATGGTCGACAACACCACCGTCGACACCTACGGCCCGGCCTTCAGCGCCGCGCCGTGGCGTTTTGGCGTCACCCAGATGATCTCGCCACAGATCGGCGGGGCGATCGCCGACACCGCCGGCTCGTTCACCCCGGTGTTCATCCTCTCTGCCGTCATCGCGCCTCTTCGGCGCAGCCGCCGCCGAGCCGCCTCGCCGCCTTCCCTTTTCCCCCTGCAACCCCACCCCTCCCCAGAGGCAACCCCGCCTACACCCCCGCCCGCAGTCCCGTTTGCGTGATGGATTTGTTCGGACGCCCCCAACCGAACCGCAACGCACCAAACCTACTTGGTCTCAGAGACGTGCCTGACGTCGGGTAGGTTCGCCGGGATGCAGCCCACCGCCGTCGCCAACTGGAACGACCTGGCCGACCGCGAGCCCGCCGGCGCGCTGGTCGGCAACGTCGATCTGGTGATCGTGCGCTGCGACGAGGCGTCTCGGTGCTCTACGGCCGCTGCCTGCATCGTGGCGCGCTGCTCTCCGACGGCACGATCCACGGGGCGAACCTGATCTGCGGCGTGCACGGTTGGGACTACCGGTTTCGCACCGGCGTCAGCGCGTACAACAACGACGAGCGGCTCGCGACGTTCTCGCATCTGGATCGAGGACGGCGAGGTGCTGGTCGACGCGGACGAGATCACGGAGTGGGAGCGCTACCATCCGCAGCCCTATGACCGCGACGCCTACCAGGGCGCCTACCACGATCCGCACGGCACCCCGGAGAGCCTCACCTCGATCAGGATCCAGGAGATGGCGGCGAACGGCCTCGACCGAACGTCGGGCACCACGGCGCCGTCGGACGCGATGGGCGTCCCGCGCGATCAGCTTCCCGCGTGGGACTCATCCAGATCCTGACCGCCCAGCTCGCAGCGGCCGCCCGCTGCTCGACGACGAGTGCGGTGGCACCGGTGTCGTCATCGGGCCGGCGCCGACGAAGCCGCTCGGCTCGAGATCCCGCTCTTCGTCTCCGACATGAGCTTCGGCGCGCTGTCCGAGGAGGCCAAGATCGCGCTGGCGAGGGGCGCGGAGCAGGCGGGCACGGGGATCTGCTCGGGCGAGGGCGGCATGCTGCCCGAGGAGCAGGCAGGCGAACTCGCGCTACTTCTACGAGCTCGCCTCGGCGCGCTTCGGCTTCGTCGATGGACAAGGTCGCGCGACGTCCAGGCCTTCCACTTCAAGGGCGGGCAGGGCGCCAAGACCGGCACCGGCGGACACCTGCCGGGCCACAAGGTCGACGCGAAGATCGCCGAGGTGCGGGGCCTCGACGAGGGCACGGCGGCGATCTCGCCCGCGCGTTTCCCGACTGGGAGACCCTCGACGACTACCGCGATTTCGCAGACGGAGGTCCGCGAGCGCACCGGCGGGATCCCGATCGGCTTCAAGCTGTCGGCGCAGCACGTCGAGACGCGACATCGACGCGGCGCTCGAGGTCGGGGCGCGACTACGTCATCCTCGACGGCCGCGGCGGCGGCACGGGCGCGCGCCGCGGATCTTCCGCGACAACATCTGCGTCCCGACGATTCCGGCGCTGGCCCGCGCGCGACGCCATCTCGACCAATCGAGCGCGGCGACGTGACGCTGGTCGATCACGGGTGGGCTGCGCGTACCCTGCCGACTTCGTGAAGGCCATGGCGCTCGGCGCCGACGCGATCGCGGTGTCCAACTCGGCCATCCAGGCGATCGGCTGCCTGGGCATGCGCGCCTGCCACACCAACAACTGCCCGGTCGGCATCGCCACGCAGAAGCCGGCGCGCCCGGCTCGTGGTCGAGGCGGCGGGCCGTCTCGCGCGCTTCTTCGAGAGCGTCGAGCTCATGGTGCTGGCCCGGGCCTGCGGTCACTCGCTCGCGAGTTCGCGCTCGACGACCTGACCACCTTCGACCGCGACATCGCCGATCTCACCGGCGTCGCCTACGGGGGCGTGCACCTCTGAAGCTCGCTGGCGCGAGCAAAAACTGCTCAGCGGCGACGGCCGACGACCAGCGCCGGCAGCACGACGACGGTCGACAACCAGCTGACGCGATGATCGAGCCGAGGAAGATCCCGACGATCACGTACGGCGTCGCAGCAACAGCAGCGGGAGGAAGCCGACGGCGATGACGGCCGCATTACCGCGTCAGCGCCCTTGCCGGTTCTTCGGCGAAGGCCTCGATCGCCGCCGCCGAACCCACGCTGATTTCTCTTCCTAAGGGTACTTAGATGTTTCAGTTCCCCTCGTTCGCCCCCTACACCTATGTATTCAGTGGAGGATACCTGGCTTACACCAGGTGGGTTTCCCCATTCGGACATCTCCGGATCAAAGTCTGTTTGCCGACTCCCCGAAGCTTTTCGCAGGCTACTACGTCCTTCATCGCCTCTGACTGCCAAGGCATCCACCGTATGCGCTTAGTCGCTTGACCATATAACCGAAGTTATCTGCCAAAGACAGTTCCCTGACCCCCTTAACACAGGCCAGGTACTTAGTAGCAGGCACCGATCAAAGTGCCTGCCCGCCGGATGTTGTGACGCTTAAGTCACAGTGTTTATTACAACTCGTTTGGCAGCGGCGATTGATCCCGCCACCAGAACTTTTTATCTAAGGATCGCTCCCACCACAACACAGCCCTAAACCCTTGTGTGTTGAGCTGCAATCCAAAGACTCAGCTTGATTTACCTTGTTAAAGAACTTTCCGGTTGTTAAAACCAGAAAGAAGCTTTTTAAAAAACAAAAAAGCTTCTTTCTGATCTCGGTGATGCATACTGGTAGGCCTGGGCAGATTTGAACTGCCGACCTCACCCTTATCAGGGGTGCGCTCTAACCAACTGAGCTACAGGCCTACATGTTGAGCTATCGGGATCGAACGAGCGGCCTGCGTCGATGACCTCAGAGCGCCGTAGGCTACTCCACAACCCGCATGCAGGTACCACACTATAGCTGGTGCGAGCTATGCGGGATCGAACCGCAGACCTCCTGCGTGCAAGGCAGGCGCTCTCCCAGCTGAGCTATAGCCCCTTGTACTTGTCTCTCTCCGCTGTCAATCAGCGCAAAATATCCTGCGTTACCGACGCATCAACCGAACAAATGAAGACAAATGTGTGAGCACTCATCAGGTAGTGCCAACATCGTTTAAGGAGGTGATCCAGCCCCAGGTTCCCCTAGGGCTACCTTGTTACGACTTCACCCCAGTCATGAATCACTCCGTGGTGATCGCCCTCCCGAAGGTTAGGCTACCCACTTCTGGAGCAACCCACTCCCATGGTGTGACGGGCGGTGTGTACAAGGCCCGGGAACGTATTCACCGTGGCATTCTGATCCACGATTACTAGCGATTCCGACTTCATGGAGTCGAGTTGCAGACTCCGATCCGGACTACGAAACGTTTTGTGGGATTCGCTCACTCTCGCGAGGTTGCTGCCCTCTGTGCGTTCCATTGTAGCACGTGTGTAGCCCAGGTCGTAAGGGCCATGATGACTTGACGTCGTCCCCACCTTCCTCCGGTTTGTCACCGGCAGTCTCCTTAGAGTTCCCACCATTATGTGCTGGCAACTAAGGACAAGGGTTGCGCTCGTTACGGGACTTAACCCAACATCTCACGACACGAGCTGACGACAGCCATGCAGCACCTGTCACTGAGTTCCCGAAGGCACCAATCTATCTCTAGAAAGTTCTCAGGATGTCAAGACCTGGTAAGGTTCTTCGCGTTGCATCGAATTAAACCACATGCTCCACCGCTTGTGCGGGCCCCCGTCAATTCATTTGAGTTTTAACCTTGCGGCCGTACTCCCCAGGCGGTCTACTTAGTGCGTTAGCTGCGCCACTAAGAAATCAAGTCTCCCAACGGCTAGTAGACATCGTTTACGGCGTGGACTACCAGGGTATCTAATCCTGTTTGCTCCCCACGCTTTCGCACCTCAGCGTCAGTATCGAGCCAGGAGGCCGCCTTCGCCACCGGTATTCCTCCACATATCTACGCATTTCACCGCTACACGTGGAATTCTACCTCCCTCTCTCGTACTCTAGTCGACCAGTATCGAATGCAGTTCCCAGGTTGAGCCCAGGGCTTTCACATCCGACTTAACAAACCGCCTACGCGCGCTTTACGCCCAGTAATTCCGATTAACGCTCGCACCCTCCGTATTACCGCGGCTGCTGGCACGGAGTTAGCCGGTGCTTCTTCTAAAGGTAATGTCACAGCTGCACGCTATTAACGTACAACCTTTCTTCCCAATTGAAAGTGCTTTACAACCCGAAGGCCTTCTTCACACACGCGGCATGGCTGCGTCAGGCTTTCGCCCATTGCGCAATATTCCCCACTGCTGCCTCCCGTAGGAGTCTGGACCGTGTCTCAGTTCCAGTGTGGCTGATCATCCTCTCAGACCAGCTAAGGATCGTCGCCTTGGTGAGCCTTTACCTCACCAACAAGCTAATCCTACGCAGGCTCATCTGATAGCGCGAGGCCCGAAGGTCCCCCGCTTTCCCCCATAGGGCGTATGCGGTATTAGCATGGGTTTCCCCATGTTGTCCCCCACTACCAGGTAGATTCCTACGCGTTACTCACCCGTCCGCCGCTGTACTCAGCCCGAAGGCCTTTCTCGCTCGACTTGCATGTGTTAGGCCTGCCGCCAGCGTTCAATCTGAGCCATGATCAAACTCTTCAGTTTAAATCTTTTACCTCTGCCACTCCTGTAAGAGATTCGACAAGAGGGGATGGTTACGTGAGTAACCCCACTTCAACATCCAAATCTCAAGGCTCAGACACAATTCGAAATCAAAAATTATAATGAATTAATGAGTCACTTGTTGTGTCTGAATAGTCGTGACAACTATCCCAACAAGTGCCCACACATCTGTCTTCATCTGCTTGTTAAATAACACCCGACCGCCAGGGGCTGGATTTACGCGAGGTCTTGCCCTCAAGCGCGGAGGCGTATTATACCGATCGCCACCGTCATAGCAAGGAGTAAATTACGCTATCTCCATGCCTATTTTTCCCTTCACTGCCAGTTCCGGTTCTTTAGCCCTAAGCGCTTGAAAGCGCTCAGTCTTTTTAGCAGCTAAATCAGCCTCGGAGACCGGCGCCACCTCGAAGGGAGGCGAACTATACGCAGCGGCCTGGGCAAGCGCAAGCGCTTTGCAGGAAATTTCGGTAAATGCGGAATTTTGCCACTAGCCGGGCACGGCCCGCAACGCTACTCCATCTCGAACAGGTGGTATTTCTTCTTGCCCAGCCTGACCAGGTAAAAACGCTAAACAGGGCGCCAGCGGCGATCGAAGCATGCGGCCACGTCGGCATTGGCTCCCAGCCCACGGCACGGCTGTTGATGGTGACGGCATCGCGCCCCAATGCATCTTTTACCTGCTTGCCCGATGCCGCCATACCCGCCTCGGACCAGCATCTGGGTCAGGGTTTCGGGCAACTCAGCGCGCGCCACGGTAGTGGCGGGCAAGCCATCCTGGCGCAATTGCAGCAGATCACCCTCCGCCAAGTGTCTCGAGTGAGCCGCTGAACAAGGCCTCGGTGATACGCTGCGCAGCGGCCAGCCCGTCCTCGCCGTGCACCAGGCGGGTCACTTCACGCGCCAGCACTGCCTGGGCCTCCGGTCGCCGCTCACGCCCGGCATCCGCCTGCTCCATGGCATCGATCTCGGCGACATCCAGAAAAGTAAAATACTTCAGGAACTTATAAACATCCGCATCCGCCGTGCCCAGCCAGAACTGGTAAAAGGCATAGGGCGAGGTGCGCCGGGATCCAGCCAGATGGTACCCGACTCGGTCTTGCCGAACTTGGTGCCGTCGGACTTGGTGATCAGGGGCATGGTCAGGCCAAACACCTGGTTGCCATGCAGCCGGCGGGTCAGGTCTATACCGCCGGTGATATTGCCCCACTGGTCGGAGCCACCGATCTGCAGGGTACAGCCATAGCGACTGTTCAGCTCGGCAAAGTCATAGGACTGCAGGATCATGTAGGTGAATTCGGTAAAGCTGATACCGCTGCCCTCGCGCTCGATGCGCTGCTTGACCGACTCCTTCTGGATCATGGCGTTGACGGAAAAGTGCTTGCCCACATCGCGCAGGAAGGTCAGCACGTCCAGGTCGGCCGTCCAGTCCAGGTTGTTGACCACCTCGGCGGAGGTCTCCCCCCGATCAAAATCAATAAACTGCGAAACCTGGATTTTGATTTTCTCCACCCAGCCAGCCACGATATCCGGCGTATTCAGCTGGCGCTCCTGGGCCTTGAAACTGGGGTCACCGATCAGACCTGTTGCACCGCCCACCAGGGCCAGGGGCTTGTGCCCGGCCAGCTGGAAGCGACGCAGCATCAGCAGTGGCACCAGCGAGCCTATATGCAGGCTGTCCGCGGTGGGATCGAAACCGCAATAGAGCGTGCGCACCCCGCCATCCAGCCACTCGGGGAGGTCTTCCTCTCCGGCTATCTGGAATATCAAGCCGCGGGCGCGAAGGTCATCGAGTAGTGCACTGCTCATCAGGTGTTCTCGAAACGCTTAGCTGCTATTTTGAGGGGGCCAACCATACAACATCGCGCCGTTTAAGTCATGTTTCCCGCTATGGTATTCGTGATTTTTTTTATATACTTGCGACTAAAGCTATGAGAAGGAACATCGGGGACATGCCCAGCAACGAAAAACGGCGGGGGGCCACCGCTGTCAGCAACAATACCCGCGTTTGCACACTGACTGCCGCAACTTCCCTGCCAGGCGCCAGAGCTGGTGCTGTGCGCATCGTCGCATTATCGGCACTGCGCGTTGATCCTGCCCGGACAACCAGACACATCTGCCGGAGCCGAGCTTAATATCGCGGCACCATACTGCCAGCACTCACCCGGCCGCCTAGCCAGCTGATGCAGATGCCGCGCCTTCGCCGATCACCATCTCGCCCGTGTCTGCCGGCGCAGACCCATCCCTGACGAACGAGCCGCTGCAACCGGCCAAGGCCGGCACAACAGCCCTGGAAGGAACAGATCGTGAAAAGCGGGGATAACCTGTCACTGATCTTCAAGCGCGCCGGCTTCGGCAAGCGAGACGTGTACCGGGTAGTGAGCGAATCTGCCGATGGCAAATCCCTCGCCCGCATCTATCCGGGCCAATCCATTTCTTTCAAGACCGATGACGCCGGGAAGCTACAGGCCGTTCGGCATGTCAGGTCCCCTCTGGAGACCTACCTACGAGCGCAATGGCGAGCGTTCAGAGCCAACTTGAACCCGTGAACCTGAGCCACGGAAGCCCAGGCCACGGCGGTATCACCTCTTCCCTGTTCCTGGCCGGGCAGGATGCCGGCCTGTCCCAGAACATGATCATGGAGACTTGCCGGTATCTTTGGGGGAGTCATCGATTTCGTGCAGGATCCACGCAAGGGCGACACCATCCACCTGGTCTATGAAGAGCTCTACCTGGACGGGGAAAAATACAGGATGGCGACATCATCGCAGCATCATTTACCAATCAGGGCAAAACCTACAACGCCTTCCGCTATACCGACTCCAGCGGCGATGCGAATTACTACAACGAAGACGGCGTGAGCATGCGCAAAGCCTTTTTGTTGGCGCCGGTGGATTTCACCCGCATCAGCTCGAATTTCAACATGCGCAGGCTGCACCCGATCTACAAGACCACCCGACCGCACCGCGGTACCGACTACGCCGCCCCCACCGGTACCCCGGTTTATGCGGCGGGTGACGGCCGGGTTATCAAGGCAGGCTATACTCGCGCCAATGGCAACTATGTGTTTATCCAGCACGGCGACCAGTACGTTACGCACTACCTGCACCTGCACAAGCGCAATGTGAAACAGGGTCAGCGGGTAGCCCAGAGCCAGGTCATTGGCACCGTTGGCTCCACCGGCGCAGCCACCGGCCCTCACCTGCACTACGAGTTTCTGGTGAACGGCGTGCATCGCGACCCGCGCAAATCCACAAGGAGCTACCCAAGGCCAAGACCCTGCCAGAAGCTGAAATGGCCGCCGTTCAGTCAGGCCAAACGAGAGCTCAATGCAACTGGCGTCACTGCGCGCAGACAATCAGCTGGCGATGAACAGCTCAGCCGCCTCGACGCCACTTCCAACTGAGATCACAGATGAAGGACGCCCTGTACATCGGCCTGATGTCAGGCACCAGCGTAGATGCTATCGACAGCGCCCTGATCAACTTGACGGCAGCAGGGTCGCAGCTTCTCGCAACTCACCAGCACGACATCCCCGTCCAACCCGAGAGCGCATTGCCGCCTCAGCCATCCCGGAGACAACGAGATTGAACGCCTGGGCCCGCTGGATCGCGAACTGGGCCAGCTTTCGCCGCCTGCCGCCCTGGCATTGCTGAACAAAGCCGGGAAAGAGCCCGGCGCAAATCCGCGCCATCGGCAGCCACGGCCAGACCGTTCGCCACCGGCCGCCATCAGGCGGGCCGCTGGCCGGAACAGCTTTACCCTGCAGCTGGGCGACCCCAACACCATCGCCGAAATTACCGGCATTATGACGGTTGCCGATTTTCGGCGCAGGGATATCGCCGCCGGTGGCGAGGGCGCACCACTGGCACCCGCTTTTCACGCCGCCGCCTTGGCCGCGATGGAGTAAACCGGGCGATCGTCAATATCGGCGGGATTGCCAACGTCAGCCTGCTGGAGGGCAAGCGAGCTGCGCATGGGGTTTGATACCGGCCCGGGCAATACCCTGCTCGACCACTGGATACAGCGCCACCGGGGCGAGGCCTTCGATCGCGATGGCAATGGGCCGGACAGGCATGGTGATCCGCCGAATTACTTGAGCGCTGTGGCAGCCATCCCTATTTTGCCCGGTCGGGGCCGCGCAGCACCGGCAAGGAGCAATTCAACCTGGCCTGGCTGGATCGCCTGGAGGCGCATCCCGATGAACCCAACAGATGTGCAGGCCACCCTGGCGGAGCTCACCGCGCAGACTATCGCGCTAGGCATCAGCGGCAGCGGTGGCAGTAGACGAAGCTGTATGTCTGCGGCGGCGGCGCCCATAACCTGACCTGATGCAGCGACTGCAGCGCAATTGGCCCCCGCCACGGTGGCTTCCACCGCCGCTATCGGACATGGACCCTGACTGGGTAGAAGCGGCAACCTTTGCCTGGCTTGCCCAGCGCACCCTGGCCGGACTGCCGGGCAATGCACCCGCAGGTCACCGGCGCCCGCGGGCCACGCATTCTGGGTGGGATATTTCCGGCTAAAAGTCCATGTAGTTCTTCTCGCCAGCAAGCGCCTCAGCTCTCCGGCGCATAAGGTACGGTTTCGACAAACGGCTGCAAATCCGCCTCCGCGACACCATTGCCCGCCATCCAGGTCTGGCAGGCCTTGATTTCTACCACCTGCAGGGCCGATAAACTGGCAGCCAGGTCAACCAGCTCCCGATTTGCAGATAACTCTGCGCATCAGGTCACGACGACCGGACCGTGCAACACAAAAGTGACCCTGGGCTGGGAACTCCTGGGCAATGATGCCGTCCACCAGCAACTGTTCGGCGCGCTGCAACAACTGGAGAAACTCTCCGGTGGTCTGCAGTTCAATATCTGCAACGAAACGCGACTCTTCCGACTCCAGCTCCTGGGCAACGGCCAGCGACCGGATAAACAGCGCAAGGCAAGCAGGCCCGCATCATGCTGTCATGGGGCTGCCTGGGGCTAGATCGAGAAAGAGGAGCCGCAACCACAGGTGGCAGTTGCGTTGGGGTTTTTGACCACGAAACGCGAGCCCTCAAGTCCCTCAGTATAGTCAACCTCGGAGCCCACCAGGTACTGGAAGCTCATGGGGTCAACCAGCACCGTTACACCGTCTTTTTCGATACGGGTGTCATCATCGGCGGCCTCTTCATCAAAGCTGAAGCCGTACTGGAACCCGGAGCAACCGCCACCAGTGATATAGACCCTCAGCTTGAGGTCAGCATTTTCCTCTTCCGCAACCAGGTCACGCACCTTCTGTACGGCGCGGGCGGAGAGATTGATACCTGTCGGATTGAATGTTTCAGCTACAGCCATGGGTGGTATTGCCAGATCGAATGGGCACTGAGTCCAGCGCCGGAACCGATCATTATCTAAAACCCTAGTATTTTAGTCAACTTTAGCCATCAGCGCCGAAACCGACCCCGCCGACTCACTGCCGCCCCCTGCCTCGGTCACCGTGACGGTCGGATCAGCACCTTCTTACCCGATGCTTCGGTGTCCACCCGGTGGGTCAGGCTGCCATTAACCTCGGAGCCCGCCGCCATCTCCACCAGGTTGTAGAACACATTGCCCTCAACCTGTGCCTTGGCCGCCAGCTCCAGGTGTTTGGTGCAATGGACGTTGCCCTGTATCGCCCCGTTTATCATCACCGAGGGCGCATGAATTTCGCCCTCTACCCGGCCTTTTTCAACCACTCTCACCAGTGCATCCTTACCCGGCAGGGCGATGATATTGCCCTGCACGAGACCCTCAATATCGAGAGTGCCGCTAAAATGGATGTCGCCTGCAATCACCGTGTCGCGGGATATCAGGGTTGTCCTGCCCGAAGAACTCAGCATCGTTTTCTTATTTCCCAACATGGGTAAACCTCTCCTGTAGCTGCCAGGGAAAATCTTCCCCGACTTCAATCTTACTGGGGGTAGTGGCGCTGGCCACCACATGTACGCTTGTGAGGCTCGAATCCCTCCGGGATCGTCAACTCGCCCTCCACTGACTGGAAATACCGGAAATTCATTGCGATCTCACTGCCCTCGATATCATCACTGAGTGCCGACAACGGGTACTCCTGCGTCTCGCCCCCCATCACTCCCACCACCGTCACGCTCACCTCGCCATTGACCATCTGGTGCTTGCCAGCCTGCTGCTGCAGCAGCACGACCCGGTAGGAAAAGCTGTTGCGGCTCAGCACCGGCAACCAACTCGATACTGCGAATACTCAAGCCCTCGTCGATATCGCCCGGGGCCATCAGGCTCCGGTAGAAATTGAGCCCTCTTCCAGCGCGGCTCTCTCCTCGTTGTTGGCCGCCAGGTCACTGCGCACTATCTCCAGTGCAGCGCGATCAACCTCATGCCGGGTGCTGCTGCACCTCCAGCTCCGCCTCACGCTCGCGCCAGCTCATCACGGGCAGCAAAAACTCCCCCTGCAGCGCCCGAAAAGACATCGGGTTCTTACCCATCCCGCTATGGACAGCCAGCTGGCCGAGGTAAAAACCCACCGCCAGGACCACCGCCAGCAGCACGGCGAGGGCTAACACGACTACCAGCTTGCGTCGGCGTTCGTCGCGCGCAATATCAGAATCCAGCCGTGCGGCCATCAGCGCTTATCCCTCAGGGCAGCAAGCCAACCTGCTTCAAGCCCATATCTTCCGGCAGGCCCAGCATAATGTTCATATTCTGGATAGCCTGCCCCGAGGCCCCCTTGACCAGGTTATCGATGTCGACATCACCACCACCGTATCCCCGCCCTGGGGCACACTCACCGCCAGCTGGCAACGATTGGCGCCCTTGCACAGTGCGAGTCTGGGGAAACACCCCGGCGGGCAGCACATCAACAAATGGCTCATCCGCATAAAAGTATTCATACAGCGCCTGCAAATCGCCCGATCCCCCTGCAGCCGTGCAAACAAGGTGGCGTGAATCCCCCTGATCATAGGCAGCAGGTGCGGAACGAAGGTCACGCTCACGGGCGCCCCGGCGACATCGCCCAGGCCCTGCTCGATTTCAGGAAGATGGCGGTGACCAGCAACCGCATAGGCCTTGAAACTGTCCGCAACCTCACTCAGCAGGTTGTCCACCTTGGCCTGGCGTCCGGCGCCGCTGACCCCGGAGGCAGCACTGGCGATAAGATGCCCGGGATCCACCAGACCGGCTGGCCAACAGGGGAATGAAGCCCAAGCTGCACGGAAGTGGGGTAACAGCCGGGACAGGCCACCAGCCGGGCGCCGGCGATAGCGGCCCGGTTCACCTCTGGAAGACCGTATACCGCCTCAGCCAGCAACTCAGCACTGGTATGGGGCTCACCGTACCACTTTGACCACAGCGCTGCGTCACGAATACGGTAATCAGCCGACAAGTCCACTACCCGGGCACCGGCTGCCAGCAGCTCGGGCACCAGTTGCATGGCGACATTATGGGGAGTGGCAAAAAAGACCACATCGCAGGCGGCGAGCGCCTGCACATCGGGCTCGGAAAACGCCAGCTCATAGTGGCCACGCAAATTGGGAAACAGGTCGTCGAGCCGGCGTCCCGACTCTGCCCGGGAGGTAATCGCCACCACCTCGGCCTGCTCGTGCGAGGCCAGCAAGCGCAATAACTCGACCCCGGTATAACCGGTGCCACCAACTATGCCTACCCTGACCATATAAGGTCCAATATTACAGTCGGGCACCGCCCGACCGAATCCGGGCCGACGCGCCACGAATTCGGTAGTATAAAAGCAATAAGCAGGGAGATAACTGTTAATATTGGTTTTTTGCAATAGAAGTTCGTCCGCGTGAATCTGCTCGACACCTATCGGCGCTACCTGCCAACTATGAGTCGGTGCTGGCCTATTCGGTGCTGGGTATCGTCGGCGGCATGGCTTCGGGCCTGGTGGTGCTGGCCTTTGAGCTTGCCATCAGGGAATCTGGCCGGCCTCGTGGGGGGGTCGCTGGATGCGGCGAGGGCTTTGAGGCACTGCCGCGCTGGCTGGCCTTCGCCCTGCCGGCCGCCGGCGCCACTGCTGCTGGGCTCTTCTCCTTGCTCAAGCCGGAGGACCGGGAAACCGGCATCGTCCACGTGCTCAGCCGCATGCACTCCCACTATGGGGCGCTGCCCCTGCGCAATGCGGTCCTTCAGTTCATGGGCGGCGCTTTGCGCTGGCCACCGGGCAATCCGGCGGCCGCGAAGGCCCTGGTGTACACCTTGGCAGCGCCGTCAACAGTCTGATGGGCCAACGGCTGGGGTTGCCCAATAACAGCCTGCGGGTCCTTGTTGCCTGCGGCACCGCCGGCGGTATTGCCGCCGCCTTTCAACACCCCCCTGGCCGGCGTTATTTTT
Organism: Ilumatobacteraceae bacterium; assembly: GCA_963848145.1. Classification (GTDB taxonomy): domain Bacteria; phylum Actinomycetota; class Acidimicrobiia; order Acidimicrobiales; family Ilumatobacteraceae; genus Sva-07. Next base: position 3,191 of record CAWKCN010000016.1, on the reverse strand, counting down.
GCCATGGAAGTCATTATTGCCGAGTACACGGTGGCCGGCTTTTATTCCGGTATGATGTCCGCTGTCGCGGCATCGGCGGTAGCCGAATCTGGGCTCCGGCGGGGCGCTGCTGACTATTCCCGCCGTTGAACTCAATTCCCTGTGGGAGATTCCCTATATCCTGCTGCTGGGCCTGGCCTGCGGCATGGCAGCCGCGGCTTTCATCAAGCGCCGCAGCCTGACCGCAATGTCAGCCACTGGCCCGTGGCGCTGCGTTTCGCCCTGGCCGGCCTGTTGACCGGACCCTGGCGCTACTGGTACCGGAAATGCTGGGCATGGGTTACGACACCCTGGACTTGATCATCAACGGTGAAATCGCACTTCACCCTGCTCGCCGTTTGCCGTGTGCAAACTGCTGGCCACGGCTTTCAGCTGCGGGTGGGCATGCCCATGGGCGTGATTGGCCCAGCCTGCTGATCGGCGCCCGTCTCGGCAGCCTGCGGCATCGGTGGCGCAATGGCTGCACCGGAGCTGGCTTCCAACCAGACCCTGTATATCGTGATCGGGATGGCCGCCGCCATGGGCGCCGTGCTGAACGCACCGCTGGCCGCCATCCTGGCGGTGATCGAGCTCACCCAGACAGTCGGTATCGCCATGCCCGCACTGCTGGCCATCGTCGCCGCCAACCTCACCAATACCGGTATCTTCCGCCAGCGCTCGGCCCACCAGGCGGTATTGCGACAACTGCGGCGGAATTTGCCGGACGACCCCCTGAACCAGCTACTGCACCGCACAGACGTCACCTCCACTATGGACGTGAGAGTGGTGCGGGTGCCGGTACTGCTGACCGAGGCCTCGGAGCCACTGCTGGAATTCACCCCGACCTGGTGCCTGATACACCGGGAAAGGAAGATCTTTACCTGGTCAAAGGCAGGGAGCTGGTGGACTGGCTGGCAGGAAACACGGACCGACAGCGGAGCCGCCGACCTGACCGGGGCCGGCATTCGGCGCTGGACGGTCGCCTCTGTGCCGTGCAGGCCACCCTGCGACAGGCGATGGATACTATACGCGCAGCACCGTCGAAGCCGTGTGTGTCTATGGCGCCGCCGCAGTACCGGCAAACAGATTCTGCACGGGGTGGTCACCCGGGAAAGTATCGAGAAATTTTCCCTGTCCCGATTTTGACTACAGTGAGGAACAGACATGCTCTGGCTTAAGGCCTTTCACCTGATATTTGTTGTCTGCTGGTTTGCCGGCCTGTTCTACCTGCCGCGCATTTTCGTCTACTACGCCGCCAGCGAGCAACAGCGAGACACGCGCCCAACTGGCGATCATGTCACGCCAGCTGTACCGCTTTGTCACCCCTTTTATGCTATCTGCCATCGCCTTGGGCTTGGCCATGATCGCCCAGAATCCCGACTACTACCTCAGGCCAGCTGGATGTGGCTGAAACTGGCCGGAGTGGCTTTCCTGGTTGTCTATCACCTTCAGTGCGGCCGCTATGTCACACGCCATCAACGGCGACACCGATCACACGGCCATGTATTTTACCGCTTCTTCAACGAGGTACCGGTACTGTTTCTGTTCGGCATCGTGCTGCTGGCCGTACTGAAACCCTTTTGAACCTGACCAACCGCGACGCTAAGGCCATTTACCCGGCTCGCGCACACTTTCTGCTGGCCGCTTGCGGTGACAATAGCGCCAATACGGCGGCGTGGTGCTTTTCGAGGAGTACACGGGCGAGGCTGGCAGCGTAGGCTCACGTGGCGTCATCAACGACCTCATTCCACTTGTTGAGCAGGCCATCCACGTGGTGCAGTGAGTCATCCGCCAGCCTTGAATGTTCCCGTGAAATAGCGATAATGCACCCGCGGCTGGCACCTGTAGCAACTTGTGCCGATCGCGGGATGCCTCCCAGCTCCCGACCGGGAAACCGGGCGCCGCATGTCGCGAAGCTGCGATGTTCAAAATTTAATCGATATTATCAGGTACTTAAATGGCGGCTATTCGCTTGTCGTAGATTCATATGAATTAGATTTCTACGCCCACGACCGTCAACCGCCCCCGTCTCGTCCGCTTTATCAACGACCTGGGAATGGGTGCGCCGCACATATCCCACGAACACTTTACCCAGCGCCTGGGGCAACTGTTTGACCTGCCCGGGTCCATCGCCGTCGCGGCAGCCCAGGCAAAGCGCCCGGCACAAGCGCCCGGGTCCGACACCCAGACCCAGGATCAGGTGCAGGCACTATTTACCTTCGCCCGGCGCGATGCGATCGTGCGCAGCGCACTCAGGGCGTTCCTGCCCGATGGTGGCGTAAGGATACGCTTCCCTGCCCCGGCGGCAGATGCAGAGCCCGTCCAGGCCCTGGCTGCGGAACGTTACATCGCGTTCTATGCCGCCCAGCAGCGCGAGGCCGATTCAGGGTGCGCCAGCTGCACGCTGACATCCGCGCAGCGGTTGCGGCCTGCTCCCCTGAACTGGCCCGGCTCTGTGCCCTGGATGAGGTCCTGGGCAAGCAATTGGCTGTGCCGGGGCGCCGGTGTTTCGATGCGGTATTGCAGCTGCTGCAGCAACGCTTCGAGCACCTGCTGGGGCCCCTACTACCTCAAAGCGGCTGACCGCAGCCCCGACCAAACCCACTGGCTCAGCGCGCTGGCGCAGTACCGCACCGAAATGCAGGGCATGTTGCTGGCAGAAATCGAGACACGGCTGCTGCCAACCACCGGCCTGGTTGAGGCCGTGGCCGCAGACACTCCATAAGGGAACCCATGACCAGACTACTTTGCACCATCGCATTTGCACTGGGCGCCACCGCCATCGCCTGGGTGGGTATGGACTTTGCCGACTCCAACGGGCTGGCCCTGTTGATCACTTTCGTTTTTGCCGCCGGCTACCTGATCGGCATCGGCGAGTTGCTGCAGTTTCACCGGGCGACCTCCACCTCACCGCTGCCCTGAATACCATCCCTGAGCAACCTGCCCAGGCTGAAGACCCGGGCACCCGGCTTGCAAGCTGGCTCGCCAGCTTGCACCCCTCACTGCAAAATGCTGCGCGCCTGCGTATCGAGGGCGAACGTGCGGGGCTTCCCGCCCCGGTATTCACCCCTTACCTGGTGGAGATTTCTCGTCATGCTGGGACTGCTGGGCACCTTCATAGGCATGGTCGAAACCCTGTGGGGCGCGGTCCTCGCGCTGGAGGGCAGCACCGA
>CAWKCN010000015.1:0-48918 GCA_963848145.1 Ilumatobacteraceae bacterium | reverse complement strand
CGCACTGCCCTGACGAAACGCGCCGGGAACCGACCGGGCGCCGGGGTCACTTGAGGAAGAGCATCTCGCGATACTTCGGCAGCGGCCAGTACGAGTCGGCGACCAGCGTCTCGAGCGTGTCGGCATGCGTGCGCACGTCGTCCATGAGGCTTCGCAACGTGTCGGCGCAGTAGTGCATGTGGTCCTCGGTCGTTGCGAAGTCGTGCGCTCCCATCGCACTGTCGAGCGCATCGGCGGCACCGATCAACGCGTTCGCCTCCTCCGCGACGACCTTCATCGGTCCGGTGTCGACCTCGACGCCGACGAGCGATGTCGCGCTGATCGTCGCGGCGAGATCGGAGAGATACGACATCGCCGCCGGGTAGAGCAGCGTCCTGGCCATCTCGACCGAGAGCTTGGATTCCACTCCGATCGACAGGATGTACTGCTCGGCGTAGACCTCGTAGCGGCTCTCGAGTTCCGCCGCCGACAGCACGCCGGTGCGTTCGAACAACGCAACGACGGCCTCGTCCTGGAGGACCGGGAGCGCGTCGGCCGTCGTGGGGATGTTCCGGAGGCTGCGTTCCTCGACCGCGGCGACGTGCCATTCGGAGGAGTAGCCGTCGCCACCGAAGATCACGTCGCCGTGCAGCTCCATCAACTCCTTGAGCACCGTCGCCACCGCTTCGAGCTGGGGAACACCATCGGCGAGCGTCGCCTCCAGCTTGTCGGAGATCCAGTCGAGCGAGTCGGCGAGCATCGTGTTCATCGCCACCAGGGGCCCCGACACCGAGTGCGACGAGCCGACCGCCCGGAACTCGAACCGATTGCCGGTGAAGGCGAACGGGGACGTGCGGTTCCGGTCGCCCGGGTCGCGGGTGAAGGGCAAGATCTGCGAGAGGCCGAGATCCATCACGCCGGCCTCGGCGAGTTCCGACGCGGTTCCGGTTCTGATGTCGTCGAAGACGGCTTCGAGTTGGTCGCCGAGGTACACCGACAGGATTGCCGGCGGCGCCTCGTTGGCGCCGAGGCGGTGGTCGTTCGCAGCCGATGCGATCACGGCGCGAAGCAGCGGCCCGAACAGGTGCACGCCGCGGATGACCGCTCCACAGAACAGCAGGAAGTTCAGGTTGTCGTGCGGGGACGTCCCCGGGTCCAGCAGGTTGCCTTGTGTGGAGTTGCCCACCGACCAGTTGACGTGCTTGCCGGACCCGTTGATGCCGGCGAAGGGCTTCTCGTGCAACAGACACAGGAAGCCGTGTGCCTTGGCTGTCGACTTCATGATCGTCATCATCAACTGCTGATGATCGGCGGCGACGTTCGCTGCCTCGAAGTAGGGCGCGATCTCGAACTGGCCCGGGGCCACCTCGTTGTGATGGGTCTTCGCCGGGATGCCGAGACGGAAGAGTCGGTCCTCGAAGTCCTGCATGAAGACCTGCACCCGTTCGGGGATCGCACCGAAGTAGTGATCATCGAACTCCTGCCCCTTCGGTGACGGAGCGCCGAAGAGCGTCCGACCGGCGAGAAGGAGGTCGGGGCGACTGTTGGCGAAGTGGGCGTCGACGAGGAAGTACTCCTGCTCGGCACCGCAACTGGAGTTGAGCGTTTCGATCTCGGTTTCCCCCATCAACGTCAGCAGACGCTGTGCCGCCTTGTCCATGGCGGCGTTCGAACGCAACAGCGGGATCTTCTTGTCGAGCGACTCCCCCGTCCACGACACGAAGACGCTCGGGATCATCAACGTCGAGCCGTTCGCGGTGTGCATGACGTAGGCAGGACTGGTGGGATCCCACGCGGTGTAACCGCGGGCCTCGTTGGTCATCCGGAGGCTGCCGTTGGGGAACGACGAACCATCGGGCTCGCCCTTGATCAGCAGACTCCCGGTGAACTCGGTGATCGTGTTGCCGTCGGAGTTCGTGACGATGAAGCCGTCGTGCTTCTCAGCTGTGATGTTGGTGAGCGGATAGAAGATGTGGGAGAAGAACTTCACCCCCTTGCCGAGCGCCCAGTCCTTCATCGCCGCGGCGACGATGTCGGCCGTTGCAGCGTCGAGCGGCGCACCGGTCTGCACCGTCTGCTTCATCGCCTTGAAGGCGTTCTTCGACAGGCACTCTTCCATGGTCGACAGGCTGAAGACGTCGCATCCGAAGATCTCACTGAGCGGACCGCCCGCCACCGTCGGGGTCGGTGACCGGTTGGTGATGTCGTTGATCGCGGTGAGTCGGGTGTCGTTGCCGGTCATGGTCGTGTCTCGTTCCGTGTCGGCCGGGTGGGGGTGACCGAGAGGATGCAGCCCGGCGCACGAGCCTCTCGTGGCGGCGAACGTACCGAGGGTGACGGTGACCGGCGAGGCGTGTCGCGGCTGTTCGCACTGCGTTCACGAGATGGAGATGCTGCGCTCACGCGAGACGCCGACTGACGCACGGTGACCGAACACGTTCCGTCGGGATGGGGAGATTCGAACTCCCGGCCTCCTGCTCCCAAAGCAGGCGCGCTAACCAAGCTGCGCTACATCCCGGATGTGGCGGTCATGCTACTGACCGATTCCGAACTCACAGTGCGATTGCGGAACCAGTCGAGGGTGGCGGGGCGGGCCAGCCACGTTCTCCGACCGTGAGCCGGGAAGCGTCGAAGGCGGTGCGGAGTTGGTCGACGTGGAGATGGTGGCGACGATCTCTCGAGTCGAGGTTGGTGATCACGGCCACGACATCGAGATAGGCGGCGAGGAACACCGGCGAGTGCCCAGCAGCGGGGCCGGCGAGGGCGTGGGCCAGTTCGTGCGCTGCCGTCGCCCTGGTGGTCTGTCCGGGCGCGAGCCGGATCACGGCAACCCCACCCTCGGCGCCGCTGGCGCTCGAGGACCTCGCATCTCGCCGCGCCCTACGAGCCTCGACGGGCGGGCCGGGCCACCACTCCCCCGACGCAACCGCTTCGATCGCTCGTGCAACCACCTCGAACGGGACGACGGTTTCGAGGTCGGTGCCGTCGAACGCGGCAGCTTCGGCGGCGTACACCTCCGAGCGGCCGCAGTCGGCGCTCATCCGGGTCCGAGCGATCGCCGCTCGCCCAGGCGTTCTCGACCGATGTCGGCGTCTCGAGCAGCATCGCTCCCGGCGCTCCACCCGGTGACTTCTGCGCCGGCCGCTCCCCGAGCCGCCCGCACTCGGCCGAACCGCTGACTGACGAACTCTTCCACCCGCCGGCTGCGCTCGAGCGTGGCCGGCGACCGTCCGTCTCGATCGACCGCAACGTCGGCCGGGGCACCTTCCGCTGCAGCAGCACGCACGTCGTCGAACGACTTGGCGACGCGGTCGGCGTAGCCGAACAAGAACGACCGTCGGTAGCGCTGCGTTGCTGCACCGGTCGACCGACGCACCGCCGACATCTGCGACGCCGCCTGGGCATGCAATGAGGTGTACATGACCTCGATGACGTCGAGATCCGAGACGTGGCCAGCGACATAGGCGACCGTGCCTGTGGGCGTGCTGGCGAACACGACGCGCGCATCGTGCGCTTCGGCCACGGCCATCAACAGCGCCAGTCGGCCCCGCACATAGGCGCCGCGCCCGAGGGAGACCTCACGAACAGCCAATTCGTCGTCGTTGCGCTCGACGAGCGAGGCCGGATCGATTCGATGTCGAGCGACCAGCTCTGCGGCCTTGCGGGAGAACGCATCGGCCTCGTGCACATTGGCGGTCGCCGCCGCCTTGTCCATGAGCTTCCTCACGCGCGAAACGAGGGTATGATCGGGTCCTGCGTGATACCGTTATCACCCTCCGCGGATGAGGACCGGTGCACGTTTGACTTCGACATGAGACGGGGAAGCGTAGGGGAATGAGCACAACAGGCGAGGCGTCGATCCAGAACACCGAGGACCGCGTCGATGGGCGCACGTTGCGGCGAACGCGCAATCGAACGGCGGTGATCGCGTCGCTGCTCGAGATCATTCGGGAAGGAAACCTCCACCCGGGCGCGTCCGAGATCGCCGACCGCGCCGGCGTCTCGCACCGATCGATCTTCCGCTACTTCGATGATCTCGACGACCTGGTGCGGACCTCCATCGACTACGCCTTCGCCGAAGCCGGTCCGCTCGCTGGCATCCCGGAGATCGGTCGAGGGTCGCTTTCCGAGCGCATCACCAACTTCGTCGAGGCCCGACTGGCGTTGTACCAACTCGTCGACGGGCCCATGCAACTCGCGAGGATGCGCGCACCGTCGATCGCCTCGATCGACGAAGGCATCGCCCAGATCGCCGAACTCTTCCGGACCCAGATCGCTGAACACTTCGCAGCAGAGCTCGACAGGGTGTCCGAAGCCGATCGGCCGCTGATGGTCGACGGGATCCTTGTCCTCACGAGCTACGACTCGTTCACGATCCACGTGCGCCTGCTGGGCAGTGACATCGCACGAATTCGTGCCGCGTGGATCACCGCCATCTCGGCGATGCTGAGCTGACGCCAACGACTCGACGCCGATAAGGTGTCGGCTCTTGCGGACGTAGTTCAACGGCTAGAACCTCAGCCTTCCAAGCTGATGATGCGGGTTCGATTCCCGTCGTCCGCTCCACGCGAAAGTCCAGGTCAAGATGAGTTTCTTGGCCGGGAATTGCGTAACGCCGGGGATCAGAAACGGCCGTCGTGCCGACACGTGCCCACAGGTTGGCTTCGAGCACGAGGAGGCCGTCATGGCCCGAGCCCGTTCCTTCGGCAACATCCGCAAACCGATGGCAACGTCGCATCTGAGCGACTATTCATCGGACTGGGCTTCGACCGACTCGGCTCGTGGAGCTGACGAGTGCGGGTGGACACCTCAGTGCTGATCACGTCAGTCCGCCGAACGCCGTCGCCCGGTCCACCGTCGAAACGGCCGGCGTCATCACCGAGCGCCGAACTTGGGCCGTGATGCGGTGCGTGTACGTGTGTCGAAATGCGAAGGAGGTTCGATGACGCGCCCGCCGAGATCGGTGGCTGGGGTGTGGCACAGCGTGCCAGTGAGCGGGGCGTCAGACCGGCTCGGGGCGGGGGATGGTGAGACTGCCACCTGCGGCGGCGATCGCAACGTCGACGCCCGTGGCCGTCCGCTGCCGGTAGCCGCGCACCAGGTACATGAGCAAGATGCCGAACGCCGACACGATCGTCAGGACGAGCGAGGCGCCGCGGAACCCGGCGGCGAGTGCATCGGCGGCGGATTCACCATCGGCCAGCCGTCGCTCCGGGATCTCTGCGTAGACCGCGGCGACGATCGCTGTCATGACGGCGGGGCCGACGTAGCGGGCCATGTTCGACAGGCCCGAGGCGGCACCGACCTCTGCCGGAGCGACCGCGCCGGTCGCCACGGCCGAGCACGGATTGTTCGACAGGCAGAGGCCGGCGGCGGTCAACACGATCGGCACGAAGAACATCCAGTATCCCCAGTCGGACTTCGTCAAGAGCAACAACCCGAAGCCGACGGTCATCGCGACGAACCCGACACCGACGACGGGGCTCGTCCCGAATCGAACAGCGAGCTTGGGCACCACCGGTGTGAGCGCGACCATGCCGACGGTGGCCGGAAGCGTCGCCAACCCGGCCTGGAGCGGGGTCATGTCGAGCGTCGACGGATCCTGGAAGTACAGGCTCAGCAAGTACATGAACCCGTTGATCCCGGCGGCCCCGATGAGGATGCCGATCGTGGCACCGACGAGCTTGCGGTTCTTCAGCAGCGCGAGATCGAGCAGCGGCGCAGCGACGGTGCCCTCGACCTTGACGAACGCGGCCAGCGACGCAAACGACACGACAAAGCAGGCAATGGTCGCAAGCGAGGTCCATCCCCACTCCGACCCCTCACTCACGCCGAGGATGAACGGGGCAAGAATGAGTGCGATCAAGACCGTACCCAGCCAATCGATCGAGCGGTCGCGCGTCGGGTCGGACGACTCCGTGACGGACCGGATCGTGACCGGCACGAGAACTGCTGCCACCGCACCACTGATCCAGAACAGTGCCTGCCAACCGAACGAGCCGACGAGCATGCCGCCGATCAGCGGCCCTGCAGCCGCGCCAATGGCAGACGCCGAGCCCCAGAACGACACCGCACGCAGCCGTGCGGGCCCGGGAGGCGACGCAACCGTGATCAAGCTCAAGCCACTGGCGAGCAACGTCGCACCGGACGCACCCTGAACGCACCGACCAAGGATGACCGCAGTGCCACTTGGAGCCACGGCGACGAACGCACAGCAGGCGATGAACAGCAGGAGTCCACCGAGGAACACCTTGCGCCGACCGAACACGTCACCGAGCGCGCCGGACGTCACGATGGCGGCCGCACCCACGAGCAGATAACCCGTGACGGCCCACTGCAGCGTGCTCACCGGCATCCCCAGGTCGTCGCTGATCTCCGGGAGCAGGATCGTGACCGCCGACGTGTTGGCGTTCACGACCAAGGTGGACACGCACGCAACCACCAACACCCCCACCGGCATCTTTGATACGCCTGCTGGGGTCTCGTCAGGCACCGTCATCGGGACCCGACAGTAACGAATACATCGTGGATGAAGGAACTACCTTGCCCCTCACTGCGTCAACAATGATCGTCTCCATTGCAGGATCATCCACCGACCACCGCGACCGCCCGTCATCTGATCTGGGTGATTGCTCGCTGTCGCTCGAGCGAGGCGCGCTCCAACCACCGCAGTAATCGCGGAGCCGCGGTCTCAGCCTCGTGCCGCACTCCCGGCGCACTGTGACGCCCTACCGCCCACGTTGACCCGCACGTAGTCCCGGCCACCGTCGGCGGCTGAGCGACGCGGGCGGCGGCCGGGATTATGGGGTGCTCGACCTGGGCCGCGATGCGGCGCGGGCCACCCGCCAAGTCTCGGGATTTCGAGCGGGTGATATCGGGTGCCTGGGAGTTGGCTACTCGCCAAGGTGATGGTCGCGACGACGTCTCACATGAGTGAGATCTCGACACGACGGGTTCTCCCGTGGACTTGGGCATCGTCGCCCTCCTCCGTGTCACACGCCCGGGCGTCCGGCCGCCGCCAATCACCCGAAGCGAGTGACGACGTGTCAGCGGCTGCCGGCTGCAATGGAGGTCGAACCTGCCGAATCCCGGCAACCAACCCAAGGAGAACCCCAATGGCTGACGAAACCCCCGTCCTTGACACGATCGCCCTCATGACCGCATCGTCGGTGGATGCGTGCGACCTCGATCCGCGCGAGTTGATGCTCGCCCGGATCGCAGCACTCGCCGCGGTCGGCGCTCCGCCGGTCTCGTATCTCGCCAACGCCGGCACCGCAGTCGATCTGGATGTCACGCTCGAAGACGTCCAGGGTGTCCTCGTGGCCGTCGCACCGATCATCGGCACGGCTCTCACCGTGACCGCAGCAGGGAACATTGCGCGAGCCCTCGGGTTCGCGATCGCTGCGATCGAAGCAGAACTCGAAGCAGAACTCGACTGAGATCGATGGCACCTGTCTCGTCCGCCGCGACGAACGAGACAGGTGCAGTGCACGATGCGTCGGGGTCGATGTGCTTGTCAGGTCACGTCGTCGGCCTCGCCGCGGGGCCTGGGTGTTCGCGCAACGATGTGACGAGAACGAACGACAGAACCGGAACTGGCAAGTAGAGCACCGTCGCCGTCGCCGTCGAGGCGTCTGCCACGACGATCGCCCAGACACAGCGAACGCGGCCGCCGAGTCGCTGTGATCACTTGAGCCCGCTCGGTGATCCGGCCGTCTCGGGCGTCATTTGTGGAGCGTGAGCCATTCCGGGTAGCCCATTGCTCGAGCGGTGCGAGGCTCGAAGGGTTCCGGGCACGGTGCTGCGGCCACCAACGCTTGCCATGAGGCGAGCAGTGCCTCGCGTCGCGTCTCTGGCGGGCCGAACGCGGCGAACGCGAACGTCCACCACTGGACGTCGTCGATGGTGACCTCTGCGACCTCGACGTCGCATCCCGCACCGGTCGCGTCCAAGACCGGGGAGAACGTCGACCTCGGTTCCGTCCAACGAGAACCGCCGTTTCACAACCGATTTGTGGACGTCGACCCAGCGTTCATCGACGCCGTGCTCGACGAGATGCTCCGCAGGGCTCCACCGTCGCCACACCTCGAGCGAGCCTGCGAGACCGTCGCCGAAATGGATGCGCCCATCGAGTGATTGGCGAACCTTGAGTTCCACGGTCTGCCTGAAACGGCGCTTCACGCCGACGTCGCCACGGCCGTCGAGGAGGTAGGTGTCGCTCCGCGCTTCGAGAACACCGGTCGAGCCGATGAACCAAACGGCGACTTCGGCAGGCAGCGACCCTGGAACGAACCATCGAAGCTCGGTCGTGTCGAGGACCAATGGCGGGGGTGTGTCGGGTCGTCTCATCCTGGCCGGAACGTGCACGGTGAGCAGCGACGCCTCGAACTCAGCGACTGCCACCACTCGCCCCCGACGGGGTCCTGGACCGCCACCGGTCCGAACTGTGCGGTCGCTTCGGCGGCGAGCTTCGCCAACTCGTCGGCCGAACCGGTGGTACCAGCGGTCTGACGCACGTAGGTGTCGAGGGCCGCCTGCTGCTGCTGCGCATCGGCCGGAGCGCGATCTCCCATGGCCCTGCCGTTCACGATGAAATCGATGAACACTCCGAGGTACGGCAGCAGGATCACGAAGATCGACCACAGCGCCTTTGCCCAGCCGCCCATGCCGTGAGAACGGAAGATGTCGGCGAACACTCGGAACAGCAGGAAAGAGGTTCCTTCGGTGGAGAACCGCTTCGGCCCATCGTGAGGGCTCAGGTCGTGATCCAGGTTCGAGCCGTCTCCAACTCGTCGAGGTGGAACACCCGGACCTCGCCAGGGATCAACCACCCGAACGCCTTGACGCAGCGGCGCACCCAGTCGGCATCGGTCACGATGCCCATTCGCTCATAGGAGTTGAACGTCTTCAACCCGAGTTTGGTGTCGTCCCACATCGCCTCGGCCTCGTAGCCGGTGAACTCACTGCCGAGGACGTACAGCAACCGGATCTTGTCGTGACGGGAAAGCCGATCTTCGATCGCCGGCTCCAGGACGTCGTCGTAGTCGTCGTCGTCCACCTCACCGATGGCTCGCACCCCGACGACGTTGTCGGGGAGATCGTCGATCAATCGCATGGTCATGAGCGCCTCCTGCAGGGGAAGTCGTTGTCGGATATCGTGCTCATGCCCCGATCGTCTCAGCCGTGAGACGTCGCGTCATCACTTCGATCGGGTGATCGGTCGCCGGGTGAGGCCCGTTCATCTCTCGAGTCGTCGGGTCTGCTCACCGTCCTGACGCAGGAGCCGGTCGACGGTTCCGCGCCCGGCGGCGATATGCGCCTGCGGCGGCGCACCCGGTGGTGTTCTCGGGCCCGGCGACCCCTGTCTCCGAGCTGATCTTCCCGCCTGACCCGTCAACCGGTGCGGGCGATACGGAGCAGCTTGCGAGCGCCGTCGACGAGGCCGTTCGGGGCCGCCGCAGAGGGTGAGGCGCCGGGATGCTGTGGGGCGATCCGGACACGGAGGGCTCCCGGACGGATCGAGAAGCGCAGGGGCGGGTCGAGCACGAGCGCCTCGCCGTCGACGCCGGCGGGGACCGCGCCGTCGGAGCCCACCTCGAACGTCGGCGCCTGCCACTGTCGGAACCGGGCCCGCCCGCGAGCGTCGTTCGAGGTCAGCTCGGCGACCGCCACGCCGAGCTGACCGTCGTCGATGCTCGGTCGGGTCCCCGACCCGACGATGTTGCCGAGCCGGTACTGGTTGTTGGAGACCATGATCACCGTTGCTCGGCGACCGCTCACGCCCCCAGGGCCGGTGTACTCCAACACGTGACCGTCGCCGGTGGCGTCGCTGAAGTCCGGAATCGTGTCGAGCACGGTGCGGATCTTCGCGTTGCGGTACCCGGCTCGCTGGACCGCCTCTGCGTAGAGCCCCAACGACACGTTGTTCACGAAGACGCGTCCGTTGACCTCGGCGAGATCCACACGGCGCTCACCGCCGTCGACGAACGCATCGAGCGCCCCCACGACGTCGTCACGGTCCACACCCAGGTCGAGTGCGAAGTGGTTTCTCGTGCCTGCAGGGATGCACGCGAACGGCAGGTCGAGTTCGGCGGCGATCGTGGCCACGAGCGCCTGCGTCCCGTCACCGCCGGCCGCCGCGAGTGCGTCGGCACCGTCGGCCACCGCAGCGCGTACGAGCTGAAGCAGGTCGTCGCCGGGTTTCAGCTCGATCGGCTCGATGCCGCGGGCTCGCGCCTCGGCATCGAGGTTGGCGGCCAGTGCCTTCCCCCCGCCCGACTTCGGGTTCCACACGACCACCGGCCGCGTCGGAGCGACTGCTGGCGGCAGCGGGACGTGGATGCGGAACGCCTGGCGCGCTGCGGCGGCGGCGGCGGAGAACAGCGCGGCGGCGACGATTGCCTCGAGCAGCACGCCGCCGGCCACGAGGACGCCGACGAAGGTGACGAGCAGCACGATCGCGACGGTCGCGAACAGCGCCCGGGCCGCTCCGCGACGACGGAGCGCGTTCCACCCCACGACGAGCGCCCCGACCAGCAACGACGCGGCAATCAACCCGCGCGGAAACGCCCGCGTGCCGGTCAGCACCAGCACGAACACGCCCCCAACGAGGAGGGCGAGTGCTGCGATCGCGGTGAGGCGACGTGACTTCATCGGATCCCTGTACTGGTCGGCGGGCGCTCGCGATCAGGCGTCGGCATGACGGCCACCGTGGGCGGCGAGCGCATAGATCACGAGGATGCCGATGATCACGTAGGCGAGTGACCAGACGGGGTAGATCGGCATCCACCACATTGCAGACACGGTCAGGATGAATCCGGAGATGATGCCGATCCACCGCGCGAACTGTGAGCGATTGAGTATGGCGAACGACGAGAGGATCAGGATCACCCCGACGACGATGTAGGCCCATCCGTACGTGGACAGTGTCGTGCCGAGGAGTGCGCCCTCGAACTCGTCGGGGAGCGCGCCGTCGTAGCGGAAGGCCCAGAACGCGTCGACCAGGCGCATCAGGCCCGCCAGGCCGAGAACCGTGCCCGCGAAGTAGAGCCAGCCACTGGGAACGTCGTTGTCGGTTGCTGAGTTCATGAACCGATCGTGCACCTCTCCTCGCGAGCCCACATCACGCCGATCGGGTGAACCGTTCTCAGCTGCCGGGATCCGCCCCGCTCGTCGCGTCGATGTCGGCGAGCGCTTCCTCGCTCGTGTCGTAGAAGTGGTGGGCGTCGAGCGTGGCGAAGAGCCGTAGTCGTAGACGAGGTCCTTCAACCGGCTGCGCAGCTCGACGAACGCGATGTTGACGCCTCGCTCGTCGAGCTCGAGGTCGAGCTGTTCGAGCATGTCGGCGGCGAGGGATCGTGTGGAGCGGATTCCTGTGGTTGAGCGCGACCATGTTCGGAATCGTGAGACCGCTCCTGTCGGCCGTCAATCATCCGAAGTGAGTGACGACACACCGGCCATTCCCGGTTGCAATGGTTGCCGTAGTGCTCGTGCAGACAACCCGAAGGGTCTCGTGCCCGCTCGAAAGGAATGTGAACGATGGGCAAGAAGCACAAGAAGTCCAAGAAGCACCAGAAGCCCGACACGGTCATTTCGTCCGACCCGATGTCGGAGTCATCGGTGAGCGGCGCCGAGGCCCCGAGGGGCAAGATGAAGCGCAAGGCCTACGAGGCCGAGATGCGCATCTTGCAAGGCGAGTTGGTGGCGATGCAGGAGTGGGTCAAGGCCACCGGCGCCAAGGTGTGCATCGTGTTCGAGGGTTTGGACTCTGCCGGCAAGGGAGGCACGATCCGGCGTATCACCGAGCGGACGAGTCCGCGTGTGTTCAAGCACATCGCCTTGCCGGTGCCGACCGAGCGCGAGAAGTCGCAGATGTACGTGCAGCGCTACATGAGGCATTTCCCAGCGGCGGGCGAAGTCGTGATCTTCGATCGCAGTTGGTACAACCGCGCCGGCGTCGAACCCGTGCTGGGATTCTGCACCCCTGAGCAGACCGAGCAGTTCCTCAAGATGGTCCCTGCGGTCGAGAAGGCAATGGTCGACTCCGGGATCATCCTGATCAAGTACTGGCTCAACGTCAGCGTGGACGAACAGGCTCGACGGCTCGAGGACCGCATCGACGACCCGCGCAAGATCTGGAAGTTGTCGGCAACCGACTTGAAGTCCTACCGCCGCCGCTACGACTACTGCCGGGCGCGTGACACGATGCTGGCCGCGACCGACACGTCGTGGGCGCCATGGTTCGTTGCTCACAACGACGACAAGAAGCGCGGCCGATTGAACATCATCACGCATCTCCTCGAGCGGATCCCCTATGAGCCGGTTCCACGTCCAGAGGTGAAGCTCCCTCGGAAGCCGAGCCCCCGCGGCTACGTCGAACCTGACCTGCCGTTGCACCGAGTACCCGAGAAGTTCTGAGAACGGAGAATCCGATGACCGCAGCGACACCGAGCGACAGCGTGTCCAGGTGGTACTCGATCGATGGAGACGAGGTCGCAAAGCGACTCGGCGTCGATCCCGACAGCGGCCTGAGCACGGCGGAAGCTGCCGCGCGCCTCCAGAAGGACGGGCCCAACGCGCTGCCCGCGGAGAAGCCCACACCTGGGTGGAAGCGTTTCTTGGATCAGTACGCCGCGTACATGCAGATCATCCTGCTCGTCGCTGCGGTGCTGTCGTTCATCATCGGCGAGTGGAGCACCGGGGCCATCCTGGTGCTGCTGACGGTGTTGAACGCGGTGATTGCCCTGCGCCAGGAAGGCAAGGCAGAGAGCGCCATGAACGCGTTGAAGTCGATGACGAAGCAGACGGCACGCGTACGGCGCGGCGGGGTCGAGTCAGCGATCGCTCTCGAGGAGGTCGTCACTGGCGACATCGTGCTGATCACCGCCGGCGACAACGTGGCCGCCGACGGCCGGATCATTCAGGCGAGCTCGCTGAGCATCGACGAATCTGCGCTCACCGGTGAGAGCACACCGGCGTCGAAGGATGCCGACGCCCTTGCCGACAGCGAGCTCGGGCCGGGCGATCAGAAGAACATGGCGTTCATGAACACGCCGGTCACGCACGGCAGCGGCACGATGATCGTCACGGCGCGCGGTGCTGATGCCCAGGTCGGCAAGATCGCCGGCATGTTGGCGAGTTCCAAGAAGGTGCTCTCGCCGCTGACGAAACAGCTCAACACCTTGACGCTGTGGATCGGTGCTGCGGCGTTGCTGACGATGATCATCATGTTCGTGCTCGGCCTGTCGAGAGACATTTCGGCCGACTCGTTGTTCATCACCGCGATCGCGTTGGCGATCGCCGCGATTCCCACTGCACTGCCCACGGTTCTGCAGGTGATCTTGTCGGGCGGGGCCAAGGAGTTGGCCGGCGAGAACGCTGTCGTCAAGGACCTGAACTCGGTGGAGACGCTCGGCTCGACCTCGGCGATCAACTCCGACAAGACCGGCACGCTGACGATGAACCAGATGACCGCCGTCGAACTGGTCGACGCGGCCGACCGATACACGATCTCCGGCACGGGATACAGCCTCGATGGCAAGGTCCATCACGCTGCGGGCAAGACGCTGTCGATCGACGATGCGATCCTGCCGTACGTCATTGCCAGCGACGCCAATCTGGTGAACGGCAAGGTGGTCGGGGACCCGACCGAAGGTGCCCTGTTGGTGCTTGCTCACAAAGCAGCACTCGACATCGACGCCACCCGAGAATCGCTCCCACGTCTGGCGACGCTGCCGTTCGATCCCGGTTACAAGATGATGGCGACGTTCAACACCGCAACCGACGCATCGGGCAAGTCTGTGGTGCGTTGCTTCGTCAAGGGAGCCGCTCCTGCAGTCCTCGATCGGGTGGCTACGACCCGAGTCGATGGAGCCAGCGTTGCGTGGGACGACTCATTCCAACAAAAGGCCGATGCCGCCGTCAACCGGATGGAGGGAGCAGGCCAGCGTGTGATGGCAGCAGCGGTGCGCGACCTCGACCCCGCGACGTTCGACGCGACCGGTGATCTGTTGAGCTATGTGACCGACCTCGAGATGGCGTCGATCGTCGCCATGATCGACCCGCCGCGCGAAGCCTCGAAGCAAGCCGTCCACGACGCCCAGAACGCAGGCATCCGCGTGCGCATGGTCACCGGTGACGACGTGATCACCGGTGCGGCCATCGCCAAGAAGCTCGGCATCCCGGGCACAGCGATGCTCGGAGCCGACTTCGCTGCGCTGAGCGACGACGAGCGGTTGGCACGCATCGACGACATCGGCGTGGTCGGCCGAGTCGCCCCCGAACACAAGGTGCTGCTCGTCGACACCCTCCTCGAGAAGGGTGACGTCGTCGCCATGGCCGGTGACGGCGTGAACGACGCTCCAGCGATCAAAGCAGCCGACATCGGCATCGCCATGGGCACCGGCACCCAGGTCGCCAAGAACGCCAGCAAGATGATCCTGTCCGACGACAACTACGCCACCATCGTCGTGGCCGTCAGGGGCGGCCGCAAGGTCTACGACAACCTCAACAAGTTCATCCGGTTCGTGATCCTGGAACTTGTCGCGTACATCCTCACGTTCCTCGGCGCCAGCGTTCTCAACATCGCCGCCGGGCAACCGTTCTCGCCCGCTCAGATCCTCTACATCAACTTCTTCGTCAACGCACCGCTCGGCGTGTGGCTCGGCATGGACAAAGAGGCCCCAGGTCTCATGAACCTCAAACCCCGCTCCCGCGACGAGTCGATCATGACCAGAGGACTGATGACCACCGCCGGCCTCGTCGGGCTGTTCATGGCCGCCTGCACGCTGGCACTGATCAGCTACGGCACCGAACACTACGGCGACGTACTCATCGGCACATCCATGGGCGTCACCACGTTCTCGCTCATGCTCATCGCAGCGGTCTTCCAGGCTCGAAGCGTGACCGGCACGGCACTCACCACCGACTCGTTCGACAATCGCAGCCTCAACATCGCCGCACTCATCGAACTCCTCCTCGCCGTGCTCGTCACGCAGACCGACGCGTTGCGTATCGTGCTCGGAACCGTGCAGCTGACACTCACACAATGGTCGCTCGCGCTGGCACCGGCCGTCGCGCTCTTCTTCCTGTGGGAACTCGGAAAGCTCGTCGCCCGCCGTACGGCCCACAGCCCCCATGACAGCACCGCACCAGTCGTGACAGCCACCGCCTGACCACCGCGAACACCCCAGGCGGACATCGGCCACACCGCTCATCGCAGCAGAAGATGGCCGTCGGGGTCGTGGCAGTGGTCGGCTTCGAACGTTCACCGCACCGCCTCGTTCAGTCTTCGCAGGATGGTCTGAGTCGCCAAGCCCCAGTCGGCGCAGTCCGGTCCGTCGTCGGTTGGCTTGTTGACGCAGGTGTTCCCGAGGATCTCCTCGTCGATTCGAGTTCTGATTGCGCCATACGATCCTCTCGATCTCCGTAGGACATACCGCGCCCTTCGAAATCGGTACCCAGCGTCATCGGACCGTACGGCGACGGCATCATCGAGCGACCGGCTGCCCATCGCTTTGTGTGGTGTGGCTCGCCTTCGGCATGCGGCCTGAGCCTCGGACAGGGACGTGGCTGAAGAGAGGTTTGCACGGCTGAAAGAGGCAATGCCCTTCCTTGTCTGTCATCAACAGCAACGAGAAGGGACACGACCAATGGATGAGATGGTGATCATCGGGATGGACCCGCACAAGGCGTCGAACACGATCGCCTTGGCGTGGCTACGAGTCCACTCGCTCGATCAGCGGCGGCTGCCACGATCGGTCGAGTGCGGCCTCGCGGGGCATGTAGAGCCGGAGGACCAAGTAGAAGGGCCCGGTGGGTGCAGGCAACCAGTTGGCCTGCTCGTCCGGCGTCGCGGGCTCGTCGTGCTGGACGTAGAGCGTCAGCGCCCCATCCTCGGAGCGGACCAGGTTCTCGGTCGTCGAGTTGACGAGGTAGCGATCGATCGGGTTGTCGACCAGGTAGCCGGCGGTCCCGTCGTATGAGGTGTCGTACATCGTGAGTGACCAGAAGGCGTCGACGGGCGGCGGGCTCGCGAACGTGATCCGATACTGGTGGTCGCCGTGCAGCGGCTCGCCATCGGCATCCACTCGCGCTGTTGGGTAGAAGGCCTCAACGGTGTCGTTGCCACCCCAGCCGGACTGAGCAACGCAAGCCCGGTACAGGTGATCCCCGTCGTAGCTGGCCCGAGAGCCAGGGATCTTGGCGACCACCCATCCGCCCACCGTGTAGCCAAGTTCGGCAAATCTGGCGTTCATTGCCGCCACAGCCTCCGACACGCCAGTCCGGATTGCCTGCCGGGTGGAGTCGTCGAGGGCATCGGCGTCGAAGGATTTGCCCGCGCCGATGCCGATGGCCGCGAACCGCTCGAGCATGGGGCGGTCCTCGGGGACGGACGGTTCGCACAGCGGCAGCAGGGCGTTGACGTAGCCGATGAACCGCTCATCGCGTGAGGCGTCGTCGTCCCACACGGGCCAGTCGAACGCAATGGCCGTGGGGGCTGGGTCGCCGGTATGTGTCGAGAGGGGTCGGAGGTGGTAGGCGGCCATGATCTGGCTCAGGGTTCCGACGTCATCAGGGCCGAGCAGCTGGGTGCGGCCGAGGATGAACACGATGTCGGTCTCGAACCGCAGGACGTCGTCGACATCGGCCGGCGCGTCACCTTCCCAGCCGGGGCCGGCGAGGAGGTAGGTGCCGGAACCGGTGCCGGTGGCCAGGGTGCCGACGTAGTGCGCATTGTGACCCCACAGGTCCTCGAACTGGAAGTGGTAGAAGCGGTCGTCGATTGCCGGCACCGACAGCACCATCGGCTCGGCGCGCAGATCGAGCCCCGCGAAGGAGTACGGCGTGTCGGCATTTGGGGTGATGATCTCGGTGAAGGTGTGGTCGAGCGTCTCCGGCTCCCCACTCAAGGCGTTGATCGGCGCCTTGTGGGACGGAAGGTCGGGCACGAGGAAGCTGCCGAACAGGAACCGGTACCCCATGAGCATGGGAAAGAAGCAGATGTAGGCATCACGTGCGACATCGATGACGTCACGGGTTGCCGGCGTCGTCGCTGCGATCGGAAGGTCCTGGCCTGGTGAATCCGTACCCATGTTCGTGCTCCTTGGTGTGATACCGGCGGTGACCCGAGCGGTCGCCGTCGAGGTTCTGCGCCCTCCGTGACACGGTGTCACGGAGGGCGCAGAACGCCAAGGGCCCTTGGTCACTTCAGGGGGGCTACGCGAGCCTGCGCTGGCTGACGAAACACGACTACTTGTGACCGGCCGGAGATGACCCGTCGGCGTCGAGCCCGGTGGGACGGCGCGTGCGGGTCGCACCGGGCGCAGCGGACGTGACCAAGGGCCCTGGAGGATGCCCGCGCCCTGTGACACACTGTCTCAGAAGGGCGGGTGCACTGCACTCCCGCCAGGTGCGGGTCGACCGGACAGTGGTCACCGACGACCACCGGGTCCGTACCGCGATTGGAGGTTGTTGATGGGTGACGCAATCGGACACACACTCGGGTACGCGGTCGGGATCGCGGTCAGCCCGATTCCGGTCGCCGCGGTGATCCTGATGCTGTTCAGTGGTCGGGCCCGGGTCAACAGCGTCTCGTTCATGTTCGCATGGGTTGTCGGGATCGCCCTCGCCACCACGGTCGTCATCCTCATTCCCGGCCTCGAGGCGGACACCTCGGAACCGAGCAACACCAGCGGCTGGGTCAAGCTCGTGCTCGGAGTGCTGCTGCTGGCCGTGGGTGTGCGGCAATGGCGGACACGACCCGGCCCCGACGACGAGGTGGCGGTGCCAGGTTGGATGGCCAAGATCGACGAGCTCAAACCCGGCGCAGCGTTCGGGCTCGGATTCCTCCTGTCGGCGCTGAACCCCAAGAACCTGTTGCTCGCGGTCGCCGCCGGCGTCTCGATCGGGGCGTTGCCGCTGTCGACCGGCGAGACCGTGGGTGCGGTCGTCGTGTTCACCGTGATCGCTGCGATCAGCGTGATGGTGCCCGTGCTCGCGTACCTGATCGCCGGACCACGGATCGACCCGACGCTCGACACCGCCAAGGGCTGGCTGATCGGCAACAACGCCGCCGTCATGGCAGTCCTCTTCCTCGTCTTCGGCGTCAGCCTGTTCGGCGACGCCATCCAGATCCTGACCTGACCATCCAACCCCGAACCATCCAACACCGAGAGGACCAGCTCGATGAACGACCACGACAATCTGAGAGACATTGCCTACGAGGCGTTCGTCTACGCCTATCCGATGATGGAGCAGGTGAAGACCATCAATGGAATGTTCACCTTCGCAGGGCTGACCACCAACGAACCGACGATGGTTCCCAAGCTCCCGATGGAAAATGTCGGGATGCCGATCGTGTGCCCCAACTTGACGTCGATGACCGGCGGAATCTTCCTCGACATCTCCCACGGGCCGGTCACCGTCGAGATTCCGGAGGTCAAGGATCGATACGTCGTGTATCAGTGCATCGACATCTTCACCCACAACTTCTTCTACATGGGAAGTCGCGCCAATGACGGCGAATCCGGCCGCTTCGTGTTCCACAACAAGCACCAGCAGCCTTCGGACGACGACGCCACGCCGGTCTTGATGGAAGGCGACTTCGCCATCATCGTGATCCGCATCGACATCGCCAACGACGACGAGTTCGAGTACGTGTGCGGCATCCAAGATGCCATCCGGGTGGTCGACAGCCCGTCCGAACGCCGCTCCTATCCGACATACGACGCGGAAACGGCGTTTGCGCCCGAGTTCGTCGAGTACCTGAACGAGTTGATCGCCGAAGTTCCCGACACCGAGGTGGAGCTGTTCGAGCGTTTCGGAAAGATCGGCATTCTCAGCGATGTCACGCTGACCGACGACGAACGAAACGACGTCCAGGCCGGCATCGACGCCGCATACGCGGACATCCGGGCGCAGAGCAAGACGGCAACCGCGCTGGGCAACGGCTGGGTCGGCGGGACGACCGTGTTCGGCACCCGTGAGTTCCTGAATGGCGACTACATGAGCAGAGCCATCGGCGCCCACTTCGGCCTCTGGGGAAACTCGAAGGAAGAGGCCAACTACTTTCTCGGCTACTTCGACGGCGAGGGTGAAATCGTCTTCGCGAAGGAGGACCTGCCACCACTCAAAGACATCGGGTTCTGGTCGATCACCGCTCACGACGGAGACTTCTACGTGCACGCCAACCCGTACGACTCCTATGTGCTGACGACGGACAAGATGGAGTTCGACGAAGATGGAGGCATCACCTTCAAGTTCTCCAGTGAGCCAGAAGCGGGGAATTGGCTGTACGCATCGGGAGGCGGTTTGGGCGTGTTGCTCCGCGCCTATCAGGCCGACCCGTCGAAGATCGAGGACTATGTACCGCCGCCGTTCACCCGCCGGTGAGGGTGCTCCCCACCTTGCACAGGTCACGCCGTCGGGCTCCGCAGCTGGACCAGTGAGCGCGCGGGGGTAGGCCATGTCCTGGGAAGAGGTTCAGCAGGGTCCCGCCTTCTGGTTCACGGTGGTCGCGTTGATCGTCGTCTTCGGCCCCGTGATCGCCGAGCGGCTCCGATTGCCCGGCCTGATGGGCCTGTTGCTCGGCGGGGCCCTGATCGGCCCGAACATGCTCGATGTCCTGCCCGGATTCGACACCCTGGACTCGGTCGGCAGCATCGGCGTGCTCTATCTCATCTTCCTGGCCGGCCTCCAGCTCGACATCGACTCGTTCATCCGATTCAGGAAGCTCTCCGCCGGCTTCGGCGTGCTGACCGCGCTCATCCCACTCGTGTTGGGTACCGGGATTGCGTTGTGGCTCGGCATCGACACCACTGCGGCGATCTTGATCGGCTCGTTCTGGGCGTCGTTCACATTGATCACCTATCCGACCGTCAACAAGTACGGGTTGACCAAGAACCGGGCGGTGGCGGCCATCGTCGGCGCGAGTTCGATCACCGACACCATCTCGTTGGTCATCCTGGCCGTGATCATCGGCACCGAGACCGGCGACTCGGGTGGCGTGCAGTTGGTGCTGAACATCGCACTGGGATTGATCGGGTTGGCCGTCTGGTGCCTGGCCATCTACCCCTTCCTGGCACGCACCTTCTTCATGGGAATCGGTCAGGAACGAACCCTGCGGTACTTGATGGTGCTCATCGGTCTCACCTCCTCGGCGGTGGTTGCTGAACTCCTCGGGATCGAACCATTGCTCGGCGCGTTCTTCATGGGGGTCGGGCTGAACCGCCTCGTTCCGAACGCAAGCCCGCTCATGGCGGTGACCGACTTCATCGGCAACGCCATCTTCATCCCGACATTTCTCGTGTCGGTCGGGCTCCTGTTCGACCCCGAAGTGATGTTCACGGTCGAGACGTTGCGGTTGGCCGGAGGGTTCGTCGTCGCGCTGGTCGTGGGCAAAGCGGTCGCAGCATGGTTGTCGGGGCGTGCGTTCGATCTGACCGGGGCCGAGGTCGGGCTGATGTTCTCGATGTCGGTGGCCCAAGCAGCTGCGACGCTCGCCGCAACGGTGATCGGCCTCGAGGCGGGGCTCTATGGCGACGACGTGGTCAACGCAGTGATGGTCGTCGTTGCCGTCAGTCTGGTGATCACATCGATCGGCACGATCCGGTACGCGCCGAGAATCACGATGCCGGTCGATGAACAACGACGTCCCGGTGAGGCCATCCTCGTCCCGGCGACGGACATCCCCGATGACATCCTGGCGCAGATCATCGGGCTCGCCGGGCGACTCGCCGACCCGGTCGGCGGCATTCTCCAGCCGATCGTCGTGGTTCCATCGACGGCGCCGGCTCGGATCGAGTCGGGACGCGCCGAGCAACGTCGCGCTGATCAGGTGCTCAGACGAATGGGCCAGGATGTCGAAACCCAGCTCCGGGTCGATCGCTCGGTCGCATCGGGGATCAACCGCACCGCGATCGAAGACGAGTCCTCGCTCTTGCTCCTGGCGTGGCCCGGGCCCACGAATCTCCGAAGCCAAGTGCTCGGAGCCAGCTACAGCGAGATCGTCGCGTCCACGTCGGTGCCCGTTCTGATCGCGGCGCTCCACGACGACCTCCAGCCACACCAACGCATCGCTCTCGTCGCCGACGATCTCATCCCGGGTCGCGTGCCCTCGATCTCGCTGGGTGCACAGGTCGCTCGCTCGCTCGTCGGGAAGGATCATCCACTCGTCGTCGGCCCCGCCGCTCCCGAGGAGATCGCCGCACTCGACATCCAGCTCCCGGAACACTCCGAGTACTGCGACGGGACCGACGTCATCAGTTGGGTCGACACCAACACCGACCCGGGCGACCTCGTCATCTTGCCCTTCGTCGGCGACGCGCTGCGCCCGGTCGCCGAACGGATCTACGACAGCGGCCGTTCCCTGCTCGCAGTCGCCCAGAACCCAGGATCGCAGTCAGCGCTCGGCGGCTCGACGATGAGCCTTCCGATCGGGGGAACCGTGAACCCATGATGAACGACACTGTTGCGTCAGATGTTCTGACCCCAAGGTCCCCATGGATGTCTGGGGTCGGCATCGTAGTGTGGTTCCGTGGCTGAGCCCGGGGACGCACAACGTGAGGCGATCGTCGACGCCACCGTCGAACTGTTGCTTCGCGAGGGTGCAGCGGGCCTCAACGTCAAGGCGATCATGGCCGAAGCCGGTGTCTCCCGAACCGCCTTCTACCGTCGGTTCGACACTGCCCACGACGCCGTCGTCGCCGTCCTCGACCGCCTACTCGCCCACATGGTCAGCACCAACGACGACTGGCTCGCAGGTGCGCTCATCGGAACCCCCGACATCGTCGAGCCGAACCTCGTCCACAACGCAGAGGTGCTCGCGCCGTTCGTTCCGCTGATGTGCGCGGTCGTCGACGCTGCGGGGACCGACGAGCGGCTCCGACGCGTGTGGCGAGAACGGGTGATCCAGGACCGGATCGACGTGACCGCGGCCTCCATTCGACGCGACCAGGAAGCAGGCGCACTTCGCGCGACCCTCGACCCAGTAGCGACAGCGCACGCGTTGACCCTGATGGACGTAGCGCTGCTTCTCGAGATCATCGGCCGCCGCGGCGGCACGCCCGAGGAGTTCGGACGCAGTCGCCGCCCAGATCTGGATCCACACTCTCTTCTCGGACGATCGAGCGGCACGCAGCTAGACACTCCGCGGTCGAGCGCCTCGCTTCGTTGCAGTACGCATGCTCCACTTCGCCACTGGAGTCGCGAAACCGATCAGAACGTCGGTCGCGACGCGTGTGAGTTCGGCCGTGCACCGACCCTGCTGGAGAGGTTCGACCGTGTTGAGAGCGGCTGGCTGGTGCGCGCCACCACCCTCCGGTCACGCGGCTCGGATGGTGGGTGGGCCGGTGGCCATCACCGAGCCGTCCGGGAGGGTGAGAGTGAGCTCACGATTCGGCCCGAGTGCAATGGTCCAGCCGTCGTGGTGGATCTTCGTGTGGTGTCGAGTGCAGACCGGCAGGAGGTTGGCAAGATCGGTTCGCCCACCGTTGCGCCACCAGATGATGTGATGGATCTCGCAGCGGTCGAAGCCGGCGTCGCAGCCGGGAATACCGCACGTCGCATACATGGCCCGCAGTGCTCGTCGCTGAGCCCGATTGGCGAGTCGGGTGGTTCGGCCCTGATCGAGGGAACCGGGAGCGTGGAGCACGACCCCGTTGCAGACGATCACACCGACGACGTCGACATCGCCGGCCCCGGCGAACTCGGCAAGGACCCGGGTGGGGATCTCGACAGGGATCCGCCACGAGACTTGCGATGCGGACACCCCTGCGGGTTCCGCTGCTCCACCGGAGGTGCTGGCGTCGATGACCGCGAGGATCTCCGCCCGCCCCGACCGGCCACCCGTCGTATTCCCCTGAACCAATCGCGCCAGCGCCTGCGCAGCGAGGAAACGCTGCTTCTCGACCGGGTCGTCAGGAGCGTGCTCGGGCGTCGTCTCGGCGAACAGCGTCTCGACCGCCTGGTCGAGACCTGCGGCGAGCTGCACACCGGTCACCGGGTCGAACCGACCGTTCAGGTTCCACATCCCGTCGGCCCCGACCCAGGTACGCAGCCGGGTGTCGCGACGTTGCCGTTCCAAGCGATCCATGCCATCCGAGGAACGCACCCTGTCGGCTTCGAGCCTGACCCGACGGTCGAATTCCTCGACGGTGGCAGCCACGGCGACGTCGACCAGCGACTCGACACGGCCGAACAACGCCGCCCGCTGACCCTCGTCGAGTTGCTTGCCGGCCCGCGTGACCGCGTCGACGTGACCGGGAGTCACCGCACCGTCACCCAGCGCCTCCGCCAGACGCGGGCTGCCGACGAGTGTGCCGGCGCGTTCGGTCGACCTCGACGCCTTGCCCACCGAGGTCTTTGCTGCCTTGGCGATCGTGGCCTCCGGAAAGCTGTCGACCGCCGCCAGCTGCGTCACGATCGCCGCCCGCCTCGACTCCACCCACGCCTCGACCTCGCGTGCGGCCACCAGTCCGGCTTCGAGATCGTGCTTCGACACGTTGCCGTCGGCGCCGGCATCGGCGAGTCGCTCCACCCGCTCGAGCACCGCTGCGATCTCCATACGACCAACTGTACGCAGGGGGTGTCACAGGGTTCGCGGGGCGAAGGTCGGACAGGGGTCGCTCCGCGCATCGAGACCGGAATCCGCCGATCGGCGGTGGTGCGGCCTACCGTCGTTGCGATGGGACGAGGTGTGGTGGCAGGTGGTCACGAACTGACCGTCGGTGCCGGCGCAGCGGTCCTTCGCGACGGAGGCAACGCCGTCGACGCCGCCATCGCCGCGATCGCAATGGCCTGCCTCTGCGAGCCCGTCCTCAGCTCACCCGGAGGTGGCGCATTCGCGATGGTGCGCGACGGAACCGATGGTTCCGTCCACCTCCTCGACGCGTTCGTCCAGACCCCGCTACGGCGCGCCACCACCCTCGACGACGGCGAGCACCTCGTGTACGCCGACTTCGGCACGACTCGGCAGGCTTTTCGGATCGGACCGGCAACGACCGCGACGCCGGGCCTGTCCGACGGTCTCGCCGAACTCGGCCGCCGGTTCGGATCGGTGCCCATCGAAGCGCTCGTCGCCGCTGCGGTGACTGCGTCGCGCGCCGGGATCTCCGTGACACCGTTCCAACACCACCTGTTCACCGTGGTCGCACCGATCCTGACCGCCACCCCCGCCGCACGAGAGCTGTTCGCGCCCGGTGGCGCACTGCTCCGACCCGGGACGAGGTACCGCAACCCCGGACTCGGCGATGCGCTCGAACTGCTCGCGTCCAACCGGCTGCGCAGCAGCGACGTCGGCACCGCTGTCGTCGAGCAGCAGCGCGGCCGCGGTCACGTTTCCGCCGACGACCTCGGCCGCTACTCGGTGGTCTGGCGCACGCCGGTCACCGTCGAGCTCGCCGGTGCACGTGTCCACCTGAACCCGCTGCCCGCCGCCGGCGGCACGCTCGTGCACCACACGCTCGAGCAGCTCACCACCAACGACGAGGCCGAGCTCGCCGCTGCGCTCGCCGCGACCGCCGACGCCCGCCGACTGACCGGGCATGACCTCACCGCCCTGCACGCGCCATCGATCCGACGGCGCGGCACCACCCACGTCTCCGTCGTCGACGCCGACGGCACTGCGTGCTCGATCACGGTGTCGAACGGCGAGGGCAACGGCGAACTCGTCGACGGATTCGGGTTCATGCTCAACAACGTGCTCGGCGAAGACGACGTCAACCCCGACCACGGCGACTGGCCCGTCGATCGCCGACTGTCGTCGATGATGTGTCCGACCATCATCGAGCATCCCGACGGCGCGGTGACCGTGCTGGGGTCGGGTGGCTCGAACCGAATCCGGTCCGCGATCAGCCGGGTCGTCGCTGCGCTCTGCCTCGACCGACACGACCTGTCCAGCGCGATCGCGGCCCCACGGATCCACGCCGAGCTCGACGGAACGGGCACGATCCACCTCGACGTCGAGCCCGGTCTCGCCTCGACGACCGAGGAACGGCTCCTCACTGCGTTCGCCGACCATCGCCGCTGGCCAGAGCCAGACCTGTACTTCGGCGGAGTCCATGCCGTCCGACGCTTCGCTGACGGACGTCTCGACGGCGTCGGTGACCCCCGCCGGAGCGGCACGGCGAAAGTCGTCGACAGCTGACCCCGCATCCGAAAACGATGAGCGAACGAACCACGGAGGGCCAGTTGGCTCATCGCTCCCCGCGACGTCAAGTGAGTTCGAGACGGTGGTCGGTCCAGGCGTCGGCGGAGAGGCGATACAACACGTGGGTCCGAAGCGGGCTCCCCGCTGCCACCGAGGGATGCTCGAAGTCGTCAGCCGGGTCGCGTCGCATGCCGAGCTTCTCCATCACACGACGCGACGGTTGATTGACCGCAGCCGTGAACGACACGATCTCGTCGATGCCGAGTCGGGAGAACCCGTCGTCGAGCGCCAGACCCGCTGCCTCGGTGGCATACCCGCGTCCCCAGACGTCGCTGCGAAGACGCCAGCCGACTTCGACTGCGGGGGTGAAGTGCGCATCGAACGAGGCCGGCCACAGCCCGACGAACCCGGCAAACGCGCCCGTGCTCACGATCTCGACCGCCCACAATCCGAACCCGACCGTGTCGAAGTGAGCCTCGACGCGATCAACGAAGGCATCCGACTCCGACCGGTCGAGTGCCGATGGGAAGTACTTCATCACGACGGGATCGGCATTCATGGCGGCGAAGACGGCACGGTCAGCCGCTGTCCAGCGGCGCAGAAGTACACGCCCGGAGCGCAGCACGGTCGGCGTGGTCGGCATCGATCGATCATCGCACGGTCACCGCGTACTCTTGGACCGTCCGGACGGATCACGTTCGGGCTCGACCCCGCCACCCACACAGTTCCGAGCGCCACGATGAAGATGGACCTTCCACCCACCGACGACCCCCGGCGCATCGCCGTGCGGTCCTGGCTCGCCGAACACCCGACGCCGTCGCGTGCCCAACTCGGCACCAGCGGCTACCTCACGCCTCACTGGCCGGCGCCATGGGGACTCGACGCCGATCCCGAACACCAGCTGATCATCGACGACGAGCTCAGCGGCGTCGACACCTTCTTCGAGGACGCCATGATCGGGCTCGGGTGGGCGGGCCCGACCATCCTCGCGGGCGGTACACCCGAGCAACACGAACGCTGGCTGCCGGGCATCCTCGACGGAAGCGAGACGTGGAGCCAGCTGTTCTCCGAACCCGAAGCGGGCTCCGACCTCGCCTCGCTGCGCATCTCCGCCCGGCGAGACGGCGACGCCTACGTGATCAACGGCCAGAAGATCTGGTCGACCTGGGCCAACACCTCCGAGTGGGGCATCCTGCTGGCCCGCACAGGTGGACTCGAAGAGAAGCAGCGAGGGATTTCGTACTTCTGCGTCGACATGTCGCTGCCCGGCATCGAGGTCCGGCCGATCATCGAGATGACGGGCGGCAACCACTTCAACGAGACCTGGTTCGACGACGTCCGCGTTCCGGTCGACTGCATGGTCGGCCACGAAGGCGACGGCTGGCGCCTGGCGAAGGTCACGCTCGGAGCCGAACGGCTCTCGCTGTCGGAAGGCGGCGTGCTCTGGGGCATGGGACCCACCGCCGAGGAGTGCTTCGAGCACCTCCGCAACACCGGCCCCTGGGACGACCCGATCGAGCGCCAACGCTTCGCGACGGCATGGACCGACGCCGAGATCATCCGGCTGCTCAGCCTGCGCATGTTGTCCTCGGCAGTCGCCGGAGACGACCCGTCGTCGTTCGCATCGATCCGCAAGTGCCTCGCCGACGTGTTCGGCCAAGACGTCTTGTCGTTGGTGAAGGACCGGCGCGGTGCTGACGGAATGCTCGGCACCCAGGACCTCGACTCCGAACACGACGACGTGTACCACTGGGGCTACCTGTTCAGTCGGGCACTCACGATCGGTGGCGGAACGAGCGAGGTCCAACGCAACATCATCGGAGAACGCCTCCTCGGACTCCCGCGGGAACCGCCGCCAGCTGCTTGACGGGCCTGCTGATCGCGCTCGTCATCCGACGATGGCCCCACCCGCCGAGATCGAAATCGCCCTCGCCGACCCCGGCTGCGCCGTCAGCGGGCGAGTCGGCGGAAGAACTTCTTCTGCATCGAGTACAAGCCCGGGAACTCACGGTACAGCCGGTCGTACGTGGCCCGATTGGCCGGGTCCGGACGGAACGTGCGGCGAACCTCGACGAGGTTGCGAACGTCGGCAACCTTCACCGAGCCCAGCACCACACCGGCGCTGAGGGCCGCTCCTCGCAGACCGCAGTACAGCGGGTCGACGACCTGTTCGATCGTGCGGTTCATCGTGTCGGCATGGATCTGGCACCACAGGTCGGACTGGGCGCCGCCACCGATCATTCGGATGTGGTCGATGCGGTTGCCGACGAACTTCTCGACAGCAGCAAGCAGCCACACGTTGTTGTAGGCCACGCCTTCCATCACCGCCCGGATCAGGTCGGCCCGGGTGGTGGCGAGCCCCATCCCGTGGAAGCCGGCGCGAGCAGCCCGGTCGGCCACCGGCGACCGCTCTCCCTTCAGCCACGGCGTGAAGATGACACCGCCGGCACCCGGCGCCGACGTCGCGGCCACGTCGGTCAGCGCGCCGTAGTGGAGCTCACCGTCGCCGAGCACCAGACGGAACCACTGCAGACACATTCCGGCCGTCTCGTGATTGTTCGCCACCAGATACGACCGCTCGTCGAGGCCGGGGACGGTGGCGACCTGTCGAACGACATCGGTCTTCTTCCGGACGGTCGGCACGCCGATCCAGCCAGTGGTGCTCAACGCCATGTGCGCGTCGCCGACGCGCATCGCGCCCGAACCGATTGCTGCGGTGTGCAGATCTGGCGCGCCGGTGATCACGGCCACCGAGTCGCCGATGCCGAGTTCGGCAGCGACCGACGGTTGGACCACTCCCATCACCGAACCGAAGGGCTGCAGCGGCGGAAGCTTGTCGGCTCCGGCCCCGGCGAGATGCACCAACTTCGGGTCGTAGGCCAGCTTCGCCGGATCTCGGGTGTCGATCAGCCAACTCCCGGTCATCGACACCGCCGACGCCGCAGCCACCCCGGTGAAGCGCATCGACAGGTAGTCCACCGGTTCCAGCAGCCAACGCGCTGCACTCCACACGTCGGGACGGACGTGTTTCCAATACAACCGGTGACCCACTGGGTCGGCGCCATCCAGCGACGGGACACCACCCGACCGTCGGATGAACTCGGCGAGCACCCGTGGCTTGTAGCCGCTCACCGAACCCCCAATTCGGCTCCGCACCAGTTCTCCGCCGCGACCATCCATCCAGCTCAGCCCGTGCGCCACGGGGAGACCTGACGCATCAACGGGGATCGTCGACGCCCACTGCCCGGTTGCGGACACCGCAACGACCTTCGCCGGGTCGACGACACCCGCTGCGAGCGCTCGCTTGGCGGCGCCCAGAATGGTCGTCCACCACTCGTCCGCATCGACGGTGACGCCGCCGTCCGGCAGATGTGTCGGATCGAGCACGTGGTGTTCCTGGTGGGCGACGCGACCGGCGAGCGAGACGAACCCGACCTTCGGACCGCCGGTGCCGAGGTCGATGGCCAACACGTACTGATCGTCGCGGTCGACCACTGCGCTGCTCGCCGCACCTCCAGCAGACATCAGCCGGCTGCCGGCATCACTCCGGGAACGTCGTAGAAGGCATCGATCGCTCCGGCGAGCAGCTCCTCCACGGCCTGAACCCCCTCGGGGCCCGAGCCCGACAACCCGTAGAGCGCGCCGCTCTTCGGTGCCTGATCACTCGGAATCGTCTTGGCATCGGCCACCGCTTCCGCGAGGTCGTCGAGGTACTGCTCGATCACACCGGGCGCCGTGTTCGGGCGCGTGATGCAGAAGTGGAACGCATCGGGGAACTGCAGGCCGTTCATTCGCCAACCCCGCTCGGCCAAGCCGTCGTTGACATGGAAGATGTTGACGTCGTCGTTCGCCGAGGCCACAGCCACCAGAAAGTACGGCGTACCGAGAATCCGGAGTTCGGGGATCTTGGCGATGCCGTCGACCAGTTTCGCGGTCGTGTCGAAGATGTCCTTGGCCACCTCGACGTAGCCGGCTGCACCCAGGTTGACCATCGCAGCCCACGTCGCGGCGATCACGCCGCCGGAGCGGCTACCGGCCATGCCCGGCGACAGATAGATGCCCCCTGGCCAACCACCGGCGGTGAAGTACTGCAACGAACGCAGCTCCTTGCGCGAGTACATCAGCACCGACGTGCCCTTGAGGGCGTAGCCGTACTTGTGGGTGTCGGCCGACAGCGACGTGACACCCGGGACCCGGAAGTCGAACGGCGGAATGTCGACACCGGCCTGCTCACCCCAGGCGAGGATGAACGCTCCGAGACAGCCGTCGACGTGGAATCCGATGTCGTGTTCGAGTGCGAGCGAACCCAACTCCTCGATCGGGTCGATCACGCCGTGGGGGTACGTGCCTGCCGAGGCAGCGATGGCCACGGTGTTGGGTCCGATGCGGTCGCGAATCCAGGCAACGTCAGCCTGCTGGTCGTCGGTGACCGGAGCGTGGACGACCTTGACCCCGAAGTAGTGAGCCCCCTTGTCGAGCGCGCAGTGTGCGGTGATCGGCCAGATCATCTCCGGCTCGGTGATGCCCCTGCTGCGGCCCCACTCCCGATAGGTGTACACCGCGGTCATCAGCGATTCCGATCCGCCCGACGTGATCACGCCGCAAGCGTCTTCGGCCTGGTCACCGTGCAGCATGTCGAGCGACATCGCGACGATCTCTCCTTCGAGCTTGGTGGAGCTCGGGTACATGTCGCGTTGCAGCACATTGGCGTGGGCGAATGCCTCGAAGGCTTCGGTCAGGAAGTGGTAGTGCTCGTGGCTTCCGTGGTAGATCGAGCCAGACACCAACCCCCTGTCGCCCTGTGCGTCCTCCTCGGAAGCCATCGTGGTCAACTCGTCGAGGATCACTGAGCGGTCGACCCCGTGGGCCGGCAGGGTGCGGTGCGTCTCGAAGCGTGACCGGTACGGGTACAGGGCGTTCAGGAACTCGTCACCATCGGACATGACCTCACACTATGTGCCCGGGAGGCCACGCCGGGACGCCGCTGGTGCTCAGTCGAAGGTGATCACGCTGCGGGCGACGTTGCCGGACTTCATGTCGGCGAAGCCGTCGTTGATCTCGTCGAGGCTGATCGTCTTCGACACCATCTCGTCGAGTTGCAGGCGACCGTCGAGATACATGTCGACGAATCGCGGCATGTCGGTGCGGAACTGGTTCGAACCCATGTTGGAGCCGGTGAGGGTCTTTTCGTACAACAGCTCGGGACCGTGGATTTCGATCTTGGTGCCGACCGGAATCATGCCGATCACCGTGGCCTGACCCCCGTTGCGCAGCATCTGATACGCCTGCTCAGCGGTCTGCTTCAGGCCGACGGCCTCGAACGCGTGATGCACCCCACCCCCGGTCAGGTCCTTGACCGCAGCGACCGGTTCGTCGTCGGCGGCATTGATCACGTGGGTCGCTCCCATCTGCTGCGCGAGCTCGAGCTTCGACGATGCCATGTCGACGGCGATCACCTTGTTCGCACCGGCGATCCTGGCTCCCTGGACTGCCGACAGTCCGATGCCGCCACAGCCGATCACCACCACCGTCTCGCCCGGCGCGACCTTCGCGGTGCGAAAGACCGCGCCGAGGCCGGTGGTGACACCGCACCCGATCAGTGCTGCCTTGTCGAGCGGCATGTCGTTGTCGATCTTCACGAGCGCCTGCTCGTGCACGAGCATCTGTTCGGCGAACGACGAGAGGTGCAGGTACTGATTGACGGTTTCACCACCGGCGCGAGAGAGCCGGGGCGGTTCGCCCGGCTGACGGACGAGCTCGGTCCCCTTGTTCTCACACAGCGACAAGTGACCGTCGGTGCACTGCGAACAGTGCCCGCAGAACGCCGACAGGCACGTGATCACATGATCGCCGGGTTGCACGTAGTGGACCATCGAACCAACTGCTTCGACCACACCAGCCGATTCGTGGCCGAGCACCGCAGGACACGGGAACGGGTACTTGCCCTCCATGAAGTGCAGGTCGCTGTGGCACAGGCCCGCGGCCTTCGTACGAATCAGGACCTCTCGTGGCCCCGGCTCTCCGATGTCGACGTCTTCGATGTCGAGTTGTCCCGGTACCGAGTTGAGCACTGCAGCTTTCATGACCGACCCCCGTGTCGTTTGTCAGGCGATCACGTGACCGTAGCCGGTGGCAGGTCAGGCGGTGGCGTGGAGCAGCCAGACGACCTCGGTGCGCCACTCGGCGGGATTCGACTCGGCCGACGGGTCACTGAGGTAGCTCTCCCACATCTGCTCGCACGGCGACTCGCCCTGCTCCGCCAACCACGCGAAGAGCTCGTCGTAGGTGTCGGTGAGCGTGTCGTACGGCCCGATGTGAATGCCGCGGGCCACACGACCGTGCGGCAACACGAGCGGAACGACGTCGCCGACCGGTTCGATCGGCTCGGCGGTCGGGAAGCCTGCCTCGACGTCGAACACTTCGTCGGGCATCGCCGGGTAGTACGCGACCGGTGGACCAGCGGCTTCGATGCCCTGTGCGATCAACGCCTCGTACACGACACCGAACGCTCGTCCGAAGAAGTCGGAGAGTTCGTCGCCGCGGACGTGTCCGCGCACGACCGCTGCGTGCCGAGACGGCACCTCTGCGATCTCGAAGGTGGTCATTGCTGCTCCGATCCCCGGCGGTTGCTGTGCTGGCGCCCCTCGGCGCCCACCGTCGATTCTGCAGGTCGAGCCTTCGTCACCGTAGGGTCGTTCGACCCTCCCGTCCGACATCCGCGACCCGCGAGCTCGGCCCCGCCGTCACGCCATCGAGTGACCGCTCAGGTCGGGTTCAGCTGACAGCGAGGAGATCGACCACGAACACGAGTGTCTCGTTCGGGGCGATCACACCACCGGCACCCGCTGCGCCGTAGCCCATCTCCGGTGGGATGGTCAGCCGACGGCGACCGCCGACCTTCATGCCCTGCACGCCGTCGTCCCATCCCTGGATCACCTGTCGGCGACCGAGGCCGAAACGAAACGGCTCCATGCGGTCCCACGAAGCGTCGAACTGCTCGCCGGTCGACCACGACACACCGACGTAGTGGACCGTGACGTCCTGGCCTGCAACGGCCTCGTCGCCGTCGCCGACCGTTTCGTCCTCGATCAGCAGCTTCGCAGGAGGTGTCCCGTCGGGAATGGTGACGTCAGGCTTGCGCATGTTCGCCGAGGCTAGCGGTGGACGCTGACCGTCACGGCTCCTTCGTCGCCGGCATGGCGTCCGATGTCGACGGTGTACTCCCCTGGCTCGGTGAACCAACTCCCATCCACACGGACGTCGAGCATCGGCCAGTCGAGCTCGATCTCGACCTCCGCAGTCGCTCCGGGATCGACGAGCACTCGGGCGAACCCGATCAGGCGCCGACGCGGCCGCTCCCACACAGTTCGCTGCGCACCTGCATGTGCGAACACGACGGTACTCAGTGGGCGCTCGGTGGGGTTGCGGACCGAGACCGACACGGTCGCGTCGTCGACGAGGCGCGCCCCGACGACGTCGACCGCCCCCCACCCCAGCCCGTACCCGAACGGGAACTGGGCGACGTGGCCGTCGCGGTCGATCTTCCACTGGCCATGGAACAGGTCGTAGGTGATCTCGCTCGCTCGGGGATCGAAGTGAGGCAGGTGATCCTCGTCGAGGGGGATCGCGAACGGGAGTCGACCGGCCGGTTCGACGTCGCCACTCAGCACGCCGGCGAGCGCTGTACCACCCTCGACACCGGAGTACCAGGTCACCAACGTCGCAGCGACGGTGTCGACCCACGGCATCATCACCGCCGAGCCGCACTGCACGACCACGACCACCCGATCGTGCCGGGCAGCCGTTGCGGCGATCAGCGCTTCGTCGGCGCTGGACAGTCGCAACGACGACCGGTCGCCACCGGGGGCCATCCGCGCACCGTCGTCGTCGGCGCTGCCGGCCGTACCGGGCTCGTGGCCCGGCGGCGCCTCGTAGGCGGCCTCGGCTCCGAGATCGGGGTGGTCGATCGGTGGAAACAGATCACCGACGAGCGCGGCGGTTCCCTCGTTGTCGATGAACTCGCCCTCGTCGTCCTTGGTGTAGCCGACGACGACCACCACCAGGTCGGCGCCCTCCACGATCGAAGGATCGGTGTCGTCGTGGATCACCTCGTCGAAGGTGGCCCTCAACCCGTCGAGCGCAGTGACGACCAGCGACGAGCGGGCGTCGCTCGATCCGCCGTCACCGAGGTTGCGCACCGCGCCCAGCCTGCCCAGGACGGCCACCCGACGCACGGCCGACGGATCGACCGGCAGCAACGGCGCACCGTCAACCGATTGGTTGCGCAACAGCACGGTCGCGGCCGCTGCTGCCTCGCGAGCCAGCGATCGATGAGCGGCCGAGCCGACGACGGACATCGGCGGCGGCTGGTCGAACACGGCAGCGAAGCGCAACAGCGTGGCGAGGATCCGCACGACCGCCACGTCGATGTCGGATTCGGTGAGCGATCCGCCGGCCAGTGCGTCGCGCAGCGCCAGCTCGCGCTGCTGACGGAACGGCATCTCGATGTCGAGGCCGGCCCTGACCGACTTCGCCGGATCACGGAGACCGAAGATGAAGTCGGAGATGACGAAGCCGTCCCACGCCCACTCGTCTCGCAAGATCGAGGTGAGCAGGGTCTCGTTCTCGCCGCACCACTCGCCGTTGACCGAGTTGTAGGCGCTCATCACCGATGCCACACCGGCGTCGGCGACTCGGCGAAAGTGCGGGAGATACACCTCGTGCAAGGCCCGTTCGTCGACGGTGACGTCGACGGAGAACCGTGCGTTCTCCATCGAGTTGAGCGCGAAGTGCTTCATGCATGCCATCACATGGCGCTGCAGCCCGGACGTGAACGCTGCCGCCATGGCGCCGACATGGTGCGGATCCTCCCCGTACGTCTCCTGTGCACGTCCCCAGGCGGGATGGCGCAGGAGGTTCATGCACACCGCCCCGGTGTAGGTGGCTCCACTGGCGCGCAGTTCCGACCCGATGGCCTCCCCGATTCGCTCCTCGAGCCCCGGGTCGAACGTCGCTCCCCGCGCCATGCTCACCGGAAACGCTGTTGCGTCACCGACCACGCATCCCCGAGGCCCGTCGGCGAAGTCGATCCCCGGAACCCCCAGACGATCGACGTGCGCAGCGGGCCACGGATGGGTGTAGTAGCCACCTGCGGTCATGTCGAACAGCCCCGGCCAGAACGGCGTGTCGCCATCGAGGCACCCGAGTCGCTCCTCGAGTGTCATCTGCGCAGCGAGTCCCGCTGCCTCGGCGTGGTGGTCGGCCCCGGCGCGAACCCGGCCGGCGGCGGCATCGAACGGCGTTGGCATCACCCGACGATGCCACAGCAGGGTGTCCGCCGCGGACACCGCCTCCCCCGGCTGCCAGACTGCGACGATGCCAGGCGCCTTCCTCCACCCGTTCGCCAAACCCACACGCGAGCAGTTCATCACCATCGCCCGCGGTGATGGCGCCCTGCTCTGGGACAGCGACGGCAACGAACTCGTCGACTCGATGGCCGCGCTCTGGTACTGCCAGGTCGGCCACGGCCGACGCGAGATCGCCGACGCCGTCGCCGGCCAGATCGCCACGCTCGAGACGTACTCGTGCTTCGACCCGTTCACCCACGAACCCGCGGAAGCGCTCGCGGAACGGATCACCGCACTCACGACGATCCCCGACGCCCGAGTCTTCTTCACCGGATCGGGTTCCGAGGCGATCGACACGGTGATGAAACTCGCTCGGCTCGCTCACGTCCAAGCGGGCCGTCCCGAACGACGCCTGATCATCTCACGAGTTCGCGGCTACCACGGCACCAACTACGGCGGCACGAGCGCACAGGGGATCGCACTCAACCGCGACGGCTACGGCGAACTCCTCGCCGACGTCGTCCAAGTCGCCAGCGACGACATCGAGGCCCTCTCGTTGGTGATGGCCGAGAACGCCGACCGGCTCGCAGCGGTGGTCACCGAACCGGTGCAGGGCGCCGGTGGCGTCTTCCCCCCGATCGACGGCTACCTCGCCGAGGCCCGGAGATTGTGCGACCAGTACGGCGCCTTCTTGATCTTCGACGAGGTGATCACCGGGTTCGGTCGGCTCGGGACCTGGTTCGCGGCCGAGCACTACGGCATCACGCCGGATCTGACGACGTTCGCAAAAGGGGTCACCTCCGGCTACCTGCCGCTCGGCGGGGTCATCGTCGGGCCGAAGGTACGCGAGGCGCTGGAGGCCGACCCCGAGTTCATCCTCCGCCACGGGTACACCTACTCCGGCCACGCCGCCGCCTGCGTCGCGGCGTCGACGAACCTCGACATCATCGAACGCGAGGGTCTGCTCGATCGCGTCGTCCAGATGGGCGAGCGCTTGGAAGGGGGGCTGCGGTCGCTCGAGGCCGATGGCGCATTCGATCACCTCCGCGGAGAGGTCGCGGTGTTTGCCGCCGGCCTACGACCCGACCAGAACGCAACGGCGGTGCGGGACCGCATGCTCGAACTCGGAGTGATCACGCGGGCCATCGGCACCGACTGCGTCACGTTCTGTCCACCGTTCGTGACCACCGACGAGCAGGTCGACCGCGTCGTGGACGCGCTCGCCACGGCGTTGCAGTAGCGAGATGGGGTCGCCCAACTTCGTCTTCTTCATGCCCGATCAACTGCGCGCCGACGCGGTCGGTTGTTTCGGGAGCTCGGTCGCCAAGACACCCCACATCGACGCGCTCGCCTCGCGCGGGGTCCGTTTCGACGATGCATGGGCACAGCATCCCGTGTGCGGTCCCAGTCGCGTGTCGTTGCTGACCGGCTGGTACCCGCACGTCGCCGGCCACCGAACGCTCACCAACCTGATCGAGGACCACGAGCCCAACCTCTTCAAGACGCTCCGCACCGCGGGGTACGACGTGGCCATCGCCGGCGACCGCGGTGACGTGTTCGCCCCCGGTGTCACCGAGGCCAGCTCCGACATGTGCGGTTTCCTCGAGCCACCCGACCGAGCCGCCTCGCTCGAGCGGTGGACCTCCCCGTTCCCCGACGACCACCGGCTCCACCGAGCGATGTACTTCGGTGAGACCGGTTCGGCCGACTCGGTCGACTTCGACGAGGCCACGGTGCGTACCGCTGAACGGTGGCTGCACGATCACTCGCCGGACGACCGACCGTGGGCGCTGTGGGTTCCCCTGATCTTCCCGCATCCGCCCTTCACGGTGGAGGAACCGTGGTTCTCACTTCACGAACGCACCGACATGCCGCTCCCCATCGCCCGCAGCGAAGGCGATGGCAAGGCCCGCTTCATGGAGGCCTACCGAGACATCTACGGCTGGGGTGACCTCACCGACGACGACGCCAGGGAGATCGCAGCCACCTACCACGGCATGGTGAGCAGGGTCGACGACCAACTGGGTCGCATCGTTGCCGCCGTCGAGGCGATCGGCGCCACCGACGACACCGTGGTGGTGTTCCTCACCGATCACGGCGAGTATCTCGGCGACTTCGGCCTGGTCGAGAAGTGGCCGTCGGGGCTCGATCCCTGCATCCTGCGCAACCCGCTCATCATGGCGGGCGCGGAGCTGCCGGCCGGACGCATCGTCGATCGACCGGTCGAGCTCGTCGATGTGCTCCCCACCGTGTGCGACCTCGCCGGCGCCGAGCCGCAGCACACGCACTTCGGGCGCAGCTTGCTGCCGGCGATTGCCGACCCCGACGAGGTCCACCGCGAGTTCGCATGCTCCGAAGGCGGATTCCGGGTCAGCGACGATCACCTGTTGGAGCAAGCCGGTTTCATCTACGAAGCCAAGGCACGCCTCCAGCGCGAACGACCCGAACTGGTGGGTACCGCGATGTCGCTGCGCACGCCGACGCACACCTATGTGCACCGGCGCTACGAGTCCGACGAGTTCTACGACCGGGCAGCCGACCCGGACGAGACCATCAACCTGATCGGACGGACCGACGATCTCGACGTGCAGCAGGAACTGCTCGGCCTGCTGCTCGGCTGGCTTGCCGACACCTCTGATGTCATCCCATGGGAGGCAAACCCGCGCCGCCCGAAGATCGCGCACGGCCCACGTCCTGCCGACACCTGAAACCGACGGCCGCCGGAGGGCCGGTCAGGGTGCGGCGTGGAACTTCTCGTAGACGGCTGCTGCGACGGCGTCGGGGAGGAACGACAGCGCCTGCAGCTCGGCGAGCTCGGCACGTTTGACGGCGTTCACCCCACCGAGTTCCTTGAGGAGCCGCTTCTTGCGAGCTTCGCCGAGACCGGCGATCCCGTCGAGCGCGCTGGTGGTCATCCGCTTGCTGCGACGCTCGCGGTGGAACGTGTTGGCGAAGCGGTGGGCTTCGTCGCGAATGCGCTGCAGCATGAACAGCGCCTCGCTTCCACGTGGGATCTCCACCGGTTGTGAGCGGCCCGGAACGAAGACCTCTTCGAATCGTTTGGCCAAACCCGCCACGGGGATCTCGTCGGCGAGTTCCAGTTCGTCGACCACTCGCTTGGCCGCGTTGAGCTGGCCCTTGCCTCCGTCGACCAGCAGCAGCTGTGGCGGGTAGGCGAACTTGCCGGGTTTGTCGCCGCGCTCGTTGACCGGGCGGTCGCGTTCGTCGAGGTAGGCCTGCAGGCGTCGTCGCACCACCTCGGCCATCGCAGCGACGTCGTCGCTGGCACCCACCTCGCCGCCGGCCTCCTCCCCTGCCCCGACGGTGTTCACCTTGAACCGCCGATACTCGCGCTTGTTGGGCAGGCCGTCCTCGAGCACGACCATCGAACCGACGTAGTCGGTGCCCTGCAGGTGAGCCATGTCGTAGCACTCGATTCGAAGTGGGGCTTCGGGCAGTGACAGGTGGTCCTGCAGTTCGGTGAGCGCACGGCTGCGGGTGTTGTGATCGCTCGCCCGGCGGAGACGATGCCGGGTGAACTCCTCCTTGGCGTTGCGCGTCACCGTTTCCAACAGTGCCCGCTTGTCGCCGCGCTGCGGCACCCGCACCTGCACCTTCGAGCCGCGCCCCATCGAGAGCCACTCCTCGTAGGTCGCGAGGTCATCGGCGTCGTAGGGCACCAGCACCTGTTTCGGTACGCCGAGGATCGGCTCCTCGCCGTACATCGACTCGATGATCCGGTCGATCAACTTGCCGGGTGTCAGCTCCTCCACCTTGTCGAGGATGAACCCCTTTCGGCCCACCACCCGACCCCGCCGGACGTAGAAGACCTGCACCGACGCCTCCAGCTCGTCCTCGGCGATGCCGATCACGTCGAGGTCCTCGCTGCGGTCGGCGACCATCTGCTGCTTCTCGATCGCCTTGCGGACGGCGGTGAGACGGTCGCGCAGGCGTGCTGCACGCTCGAACTCGAGACCGGTCGCCGCGCGCTGCATGTCGGCTTCGAGACGGTCGACGATCTCGTCGGTGTCGCCGTCGAGGAAGTCGATGAGCTCGTTGACCAGCTCCTTGTAGGCGACCGGCTCGATCTCTCCGACACACGGGCCGGCGCACTTCTCGATGTGGAACAGCAGACATGGCCGCCCGAGGCGTTCGTGCTGGGTGAACTTGTTCGGGCTGCAGGTGCGGATCGGGAACGACCTCAACAGGAGGTCGAGGGTGTCGCGAATGGCGTAGGCGTGGGCGTAGGGCCCGAAGTAGCGGGTGCCCTTGCGCTTGCGGCCCCGCATCACCAGCGCCCGCGGCCACTCGTCGTCGACGGTCACCGCCAGGAACGGGTAGCTCTTGTCGTCGCGAAGACGCACGTTGAAACGCGGACGATGCTCCTTGATCAACGAGTACTCGAGCATCAGCGCCTCGACCTCGTTGCGAACCGTCGTCCACTCGACCGACTCGGCGGTCTCGACCATCTGCGCCGTTCGCGGGTGCAGGTTGCGTGGCGCCTGGAAGTAGTTCGACAGGCGCTGACGCAGGTTCGACGCCTTGCCGACGTAGATCACACGGCCCTTGGCATCTTTGAACTGATACGACCCGGGTGCCTCCGGAATCGTGCCGGCGGGGGGACGTTTCACCATGGCGTCACGACGTTTTCCACCGGGCCAGCCACTTCATGACGTCTGAAGCATACGGACGGGCGGGTACCGTGATGCTCGATGTCCGACCAGTTCGCCGCCATCTTCCGACGCCGCCCGAACGACGGCTGGTTCCGTGCGGGCCGCTACGACGTCACCACCACCGACATCCTGTGCGGACTGTCGGTGCTGTCGATGTTCCTGTGGGGACTGTTCCGCGATGCCTGGAACCGGCTGCCATTCGCCCCGTTCCTCGTACGCGACTTCGAAGTGTGGCGTCTCGTCACGTGGCCGATCGCCACCGAACCGGCGATCTGGCCGCTGCTGGGCATCGTGTTCTTCTGGTTGTTCGGCCAGCAGCTCGAATCGCTGTTCGGACGGGCCAAGTTCGTCACCTGGGTGCTCGCGCTCACGATCGTGCCCGCGTTGATCCTCACGATCCTCGGACCGCTGGGCAACAGCATCGACTTCATGGTCCAGTTCGGGCTGAGCAATCT
The DNA here is from genome assembly GCA_963848145.1 of Ilumatobacteraceae bacterium. Lineage (GTDB taxonomy): Bacteria > Actinomycetota > Acidimicrobiia > Acidimicrobiales > Ilumatobacteraceae > Sva-07. The sequence goes on along the minus strand of CAWKCN010000015.1, from coordinate 9,317 downwards.
GTTCCTCGGCGGTATCTGGGTCTACGCCGCCACGTACCCCGGCGTGAAGTGGTTCGAGGTCATCCCCTTGTGGGCGCTCGCTGCGGTGTTCACCGTGCTCAACCTGTTGCAGTTCACCGGCACCGGAGCAAACGGTCAGGTGATCTTCCTCCTCGTGTCGATCGGGGTGGCACTGGTGGCGGGCCGCTCGCTCGGCCTGGCGACCGGCTGGCCGATTCCGCACTTGCCCCTCGATGGGATCGGCAGGGGCTCGTCGGGGCGCTCGAAGCGCAAGTCGAAGCCGAAGCGGGCAGCTGGCTCGTCGAGGTCCGGCGGTGTCGTGCAGGGCCCGTGGAAGAACGCGCCGGCCCCCACCCCGCCTCCTCCCCCACCGTCGGCCGCCGACCAGATCGAGCTCGATTCCCTCCTCGACAAGATCGGCGCGGACGGCATGGACTCGCTCACCGGTGACGAGAAGAAACGCCTGAACGACCTCAGCAAACGCCTCCGCAACAACTGACCCTGCTGCCACGCCAGCGGCCGGCCGGAAGCGATGAGCGAACGCACCGGATACGGCCACCTCGCTCATCGCCTCGCGTGACCACCCGGAAGCGATGAGCGAACACACCAGATACGGCCACTTCGCTCATCGCCTCGTCCGGTGCGGCGGGGCCGGCCAAGGCCACCGATAGGGTCGTCCCGACCGACTCCCTCCGACATCTTCCGAGATCAGGAGGTTCGACGTGGCCCAACTCACGCCGCACGCACACGGACTGTTCGCACGCCAGCACGGAACGGCGTCGGTCGAGCAACTGCTCACGACCGGGCTCTCACTGCGCGAGATCAGACACCTGCAGCGTGCCGGCGCCCTCGAACTCGTGCTTCGGGGCGCCTACCGCACACCGAGCGCGCCGATCACCGAGGAGAGTCGGAGTGCCGCCGTCTGTCTCGCCCGACCCGACGTGGCCATCGCCGGCCCGACCGCCGGTCGGCTGTGGGGCCTCCGGCGCCTCCCGCTCGACCGCCGGATCCATGTCATCGCTCCTCGGGCAAGCCAACCGGCGGCCGTGCGATGGGTCGTCCCGTACCGCACCGATGCTCGCCACGATTGCGATGTGATCGACCGCAACGATGGCATCAGGGTCACCTCGAGAGCACGCACAGCGTTCGACCTCGCCCGTTGGCTCCAGCCCGACGATCTCCTCTCGGTGATCGAGCAGGTGGTCCACGACGGCCGGCTCGCCGACGACGACCTGCTGGCGGTTGCGGTCGACTGGCTCTCGCCCCAGCGACCGTGGGTTCGACACTTCCTCCACGCCCTCGATCGCCGACTGCCGGGCGGCCCGGCGGAGTCGCATCCCGAGGTGCGAGTGGCCAACGCACTGCGCACCGCAGGGGTTCGCGGCCTCGTGCGCCAGCATCAGGTCGACCTACCCGGCTACGGCCGCGCCCGTTTCGACCTCGCCGTGCCACAGCTGCGTTGGGCGATCGAAGTCGACCTGCATCCCACCCACCGCGAGTCCATCGGGATCGCGTCGGACGGGCGCAGAGACCACGCCGCCGCTGCGATTGGTTGGTCGACCTCACGCATCGACGATGACGGCTACTCGCACCGCTTCAACGAGACGATCGCCGATCTCGCTGCGTTCCACACCCGCCGTTCCCTCAGCGCCGCAAGCTGATGAGCGAACGGACCAGATACGGCCACTTCGCTCATCGCTCGCCCAGTGCTGACCCCACCGATGAGCGAACGGACCGGATGCGGCCACTTCGCTCATCGCTTCCAGCGCCGGGGCTACAGAATGTCGCGGAGGAAGCGGCCGGTGTGGCTGGCGTCGAGCGAGGCGATGTGCTCGGGCGTGCCCTCGCCGACGATCGTGCCACCACCGTTGCCGCCGTTGGGGCCGAGGTCGATCACCCAGTCGGCAGTCTTGATCACGTCGAGGCTGTGCTCGATCACGAGCACGGTGTTGCCCTGGTCCACCAGACGCTGCAACACCGTGAGCAGGCGCTTGACGTCGTCGAAGTGCAGCCCCGTCGTCGGCTCGTCGAGGAGGTAGATCGTGTGACCGGTCGACCGCTTGGCGAGCTCCGCCGACAGCTTCACACGCTGCGCTTCGCCACCCGACAGCGTCGGCGCCGACTGCCCGAGCCGCACATACCCGAGGCCGACGTCGACCAGCGTCTGCATGTAGCGAGCGATGCCGGGTTGATTGGCGAAGAAGTCGACCGCCTCGGCGACCGGCATGTCGAGCACTTCGGCGATGTTCTTGCCCTTGAACTCGATGTCGAGCGTGTCGCGGTTGTAGCGGGCGCCGTGGCACACCTCGCACGGCACGTACACGTCGGGCAGGAAGTGCATCTCGATCTTCAAGGTGCCGTCGCCCGAACATGCCTCGCAGCGGCCGCCCTTGACGTTGAACGAGAAGCGTCCCGGCATGTAGCCGCGCACCTTCGCCTCGTTGGTCGAGGCGAACAGCTTGCGGACGTTGTCGAACACTCCCGTGTAGGTCGCCGGGTTCGAGCGGGGCGTCCGACCGATCGGCGACTGGTCCATGTCGATGACCTTGTCGAGGAACTCGATGCCGTCGATCCGCTTGTGCTTGCCCGCCGACATCTTCGACTTGTAGATCCGCTGCATCAACACCGGCAGGAGGATGTCGCGCACCAACGTCGACTTGCCCGAACCGGACACCCCCGTGATGGCGACGAAGTTGCCGAGGGGGATGTCGACCTCGATGTTCTGGAGGTTGTGCTCGCGTGCGCCCTGGATGCGCAGGAACTCGAGGCCCTGTGGCCTGCGCTGCTCGGGCACAGGGATCGTCTTGCGACCCGAGAGGTACTGGCCGGTGACCGACGCCTTGACCTTGTTGATCCCCGGCACCTTGCCCGAGTACACGACCTCGCCGCCGTGTTCGCCGGCGCCCGGTCCGATGTCGACGATCCAGTCGCTCTCGCGGATGGTCTCCTCGTCGTGTTCGACGACGATCACGGTGTTGCCGAGATCTCGAAGTCGGGTGAGGGTGTCGATCAGCCGCTTGTTGTCGCGCTGGTGCAGCCCGATCGACGGCTCGTCGAGCACGTACAGCGTGCCGACGAGCCCGGAGCCGATCTGCGAGGCCAGCCGGATCCGCTGCGCCTCACCACCGGCGAGCGTGCCCGCCGAACGCGACATCGTGAGGTAGTCGAGGCCGACGTCGAGGAGGAACCCCAGCCGGGCGTTGATCTCCTTGGTGACCCGCTCGGCGATCATCCGGTCGCGTTCGGTGAGCTCGAGCGCAGCGAGGAACTTGGCCGACTCGCCGATCGACATGTCGGCCACTTCGGAGATGTTCTTGTCCTCGATCGTGACCGCCAGCGTCGACGGCTTCAGCCGGGCGCCGTCGCAGGTCGAGCACGCCACGAGGCGCATGTAGCCCTCGTACTGGTCGCGGGCCCAGTCGCTGTCGCTGCCCTCGTGGCGCCGCTTGATCCACGGGATCACGCCCTCGTACTCGGTCGAGTACGACCGAGACCGTCCGTAGCGGTTCTTGTACTTGACGGTCATCTTCCCCTTCACACCATGGAGGATGACCTTCTGCTGCTTGGCGGTGAGGTCTTCCCACGCCGCGTTCATGTCGATGCCCTGCCCGTCGGCGACCGACTCGAGCATCCGGGTGAAGTACTGCGTGTTGGCCGACCGCCACGGTGCGATCGCGCCGTCGAGCAACGACATCTCGGGGTCGGGGATGATCAGCTCGGGGTCGACCTCGAACGTCGTGCCGAGCCCGTCGCACGCGGCGCATGCGCCATACGGCGAGTTGAACGAGAAGTTGCGCGGCGCCGGTTCGTCGTAGCTGGTTCCGCAGACCGGACATGCCAGGTGCTGGCTGAACGTCAACGTCTCGGGCTGGCTCTCGGCTCCCTTGGCGTCGGAGCGCGGCACCACTTCGATCTCGGCGACGCCATCGGCAAGACCGAGCGCCTGCTCCAACGAGTCGGTCAGTCGCCGCTCGATGCCCTCTTTGAGCACGAGGCGGTCGACGACGATCTCGATCTTGTGGTTCTCGTACTTGGCAAGGCGCTCGTCGCGTTTGAGGAACTCGTCGATGTCGACGGTCTCGCCGTCGATGCGCGCACGCACGTAACCCTGACCCGACAGATCTTCGAGCAGCGTGTCGTACTCGCCTTTGCGGCCGCGCACCACCGGTGCGAGCACCTGGAACCGGATGCCGTCGTCCATGTCGAGGATGCGGTCGACGATCTGCTGCGGGGTCTGGCGTTGCAGCTTGGTGCCGTCGTTCGGGCAGTGCTGTACACCGATGCGGGCGTAGAGCAAGCGGAGGTAGTCGTAGACCTCGGTGATCGTGCCGACGGTGGACCGAGGGTTGCGGCTCCCCGACTTCTGATCGATCGAGATCGCCGGCGACAGCCCCTCGATGATGTCGACGTCGGGCTTGTCCATCTGCCCGAGGAACTGACGCGCATACGAGCTCAACGACTCGACGTACCGCCGCTGCCCTTCGGCGTAGATCGTGTCGAACGCCAGGCTCGACTTGCCCGAACCCGACAGTCCGGTGAACACGATCAGCTTGTCACGGGGCAGCTCGACGTTGACGTTCTTGAGGTTGTGCTCTCGGGCGCCCCGGACGACGATCTGCGGCTCGTCGGCCTTCGCCTTGCGCTTGCGGGGGGCTGACTTCTTGGGCGTCGCCGCGGGCGTGGTGCCGGTGGCGGAGGTACTGGCGGCCATCGGGGTCAGAGCCTAGCGCCGAACATGTGTTCCGCTCAACGGTCGGCGGACCACGAGGCTCAACAGCGGTATTGCACGGCGGCTCGCTCCGCCACCCTGCCGACGATGAGGTCGGCGATGAACGCTGCGTGCGTCGGATGGTCGCGATAGACGACGTAGTCGTCCGCACCGTCGAAGTCGGCCACGACGACGTAGTCGAAGTTGCCGTCGTTGATCTCGGCGTCAGCGCCGTGTCGGTACGCACGGATCACCGAGATGGCATCGGGCAACTCGTCGAGTCGTCGGGCGACCTCTGCAACGTGAGCATCGTCGACCCCGTCGGCCCAGCGGAACATCACCACATGACGGAACATGTCAGACCTCTCCCATTCGTCGACCGAACATTCACGCTGCACATGATCGTAGGCCCGTGCGCGCCCGTCACTGCCCTCGTCGGTCGACTCGACTGCGTGATTGGCGCCTGCGAGCGTGTGGGAACGCCTCGGAGAACTTCGCTTCGGCCACATCGGTGCCGACCAGCACCAACTCGCCACTCGCCGGCAATGGCACGTTCGGGTCAGGGTTGCCCACGAGTACGCCGTCGCGCTCGACTGCGACGACGTTGCAGTGCGTTCGACGGTGGACGTGCGCCGCAGCCAACGTGGTGCCGGCGAGTTCCTTCGGGATCGGTGAGCGGAACACGTTGAGCCCCTGCGCGACCAGCACGGTCTCGTCGCCTCGGAGGTGATTCCAGATGGCCGCCGAGCCGGTGCCTGCGTACGACAGCACGGCATCAGCCCCAGCGCGGTACAAGGTGGACACGTTCCGGTCGAGCTTCGAACGCGAGACGATCCGAGCGTCGGGCCGCAGACCTCGGCAGTAGCGCGTGAGGTAGACGTTGACGTTGTCGTCGTGGGTCGTGATCAGGATCGCCCCGGCCTGGCCGATACCCGCAGCCTCCAACACCGATCGGTCGGCAGCATCGCCGATCACGTACTTCGCGCCGTCTCGTTGGCGCTCGGGGAGCTGCTCGACGATCACCGACTCGATGCCTTCGGCAGCGAATTCGGCTGCGATCGCACGTCCGACTCGACCACCGCCGATGATCACCGCCCGGTTCGGCGCCGTCGAGTCCGTGGCGTAGCACTGGTCGTACGCAGCGAGCTGCTCAGCAGTGCCGGCGAGGATGAGCATCGACGATTCGGTCAGCACCGTGTCGGCGGTGGCGATCGAGAAATCGCCTCGACGCCACACCCCGATGATGCTCACACCCAGCCGCTTGCGCAGCTGCGCCTCGGCCAGGCTCTTGCCGAGCAGGTCGGTGCCCATCGGGCTCGCCTCGGCGATCTGGAGTCCGGCGAAGTCACCGATCACGTGGCTGTGGCCCGCCAACCCGAAGGTACGAGCCGCCATCGCCGCGCCCAGGATCTCGCCGAGCTGCACGATGTGATCCGCTCCGGCGATCTCGAGGATGTCGACCGATGCCGGCGAGTTTGCACTGGCCACGATCTCGACGTCGGGAGCGATCTCACGCACGGTGAACGCGATGTTCGTGTTGATCTGATCGGACTGTGTGGCGATGACCAGGGCCGCCTGGTCAACCCGTGCGTTGCGGTACGTCTCCGGGTCGTCGAGTGCGCCGACCATCACGTTGCGACCCTCGTCGTGGATCAAGCCCGCCTCGCCGACGTCATCGACGATCAACACGTACGGCACCTCGGCCTGGTCCGCCCGCTCGATGATCGCCGCTTCGACCGGCCCGAGCTGGGTGAGCAGCAGATGACCGGACATCGATGTCGGCAGCACCCGGGGCGCCCGGCGCCGTTCGCGCTCGGTCATCCAGGGCATGAACACGAACTGAATGAACACGAACGGCAACATCACGAGCAGGAACGTCGAGCCGGCGAGCAGCACCACCACCGAGAAGATGCGACCCGCATCGGACTCGAAGGTGATGTCGCCGAAGCCCAGCGTGGTCATCGTGGTGAGGGTCCAGTACACGCTCGTCGGCCACGAGTACTCGCGGTCCTCGTACTCCATCAGCGTGTGGAAGATGGTGCTGAACACACCGACCATCACCACGAAGACGACTGCCAGCACGAGAAAAGTCTTCTGGCGTCGACGCCGCTCGGCCTGCTCGGCGGCGCGCTGAGCACGCTCGTAGTGCTGCAGCGACCGACCTCGGTCGTCGGGTTCACCCACCCGGATGCGTTGGGTGACCTGGGCAATCGTCGCCCCCAGCGATTTCAGCACGCGCAGCTCACCGGTTCGATGATGTCACGTCCTCGAGGGCTTGTGGTGCTCAGAGCGTGAGGATCAACAGGCCGACGAGGGCGAGCACACCCGCGATTGCGATCGCCGCCATCTTGGCCGGAGATCCGAAGTTGTCCGACTTGTGGGTCTCGTGTTCCCACTGCTGGTTCGCCGGCGAGCCGACCTTCGGCAGATGTCGCGGCTTCTCGTGACCCTTGCGAGGCTTGCTCGTGCTGCTTCCCACAGCGCCGACACTACTGGGCGTCGCGGAGCTCGCGACGGAGGTCGTTGACCTCGTCGCGGAGCTTCGCTGCGTACTCGAACTTGAGCTCGGCGGAGGCCTCGTGCATCTCTGCCTCGAGCGTCTGGATGAGGCGAGCGAGTTCCTGCTGCGGCAGCGACTTGAGGTCGCGTTGCACCTTGTCGCGCTCGCGCTGGCGACGACGGTCCTTGCCCGGCACCGGTGCGGTGTCGTCGGGGCGCAACAGCGACAGGATGTCGCCGACCGCTTTCCGAATCGTCTGCGGGTTGATGTTGTGCTCTTCGTTGTAGGCGAGCTGCACCTTGCGACGACGCTGCGTCTCGTCGATGGCTGCCTGCATCGACCGGGTGACCGTGTCGGCGTACATCACCACTTGGCCGTCGACGTTGCGCGCCGCACGACCCATCGTCTGGATCAGCGACGTCTCCGACCGCAGGAACCCCTCTTTGTCGGCGTCGAGAATGCACACCAGCGACACCTCGGGAAGATCGAGACCCTCGCGCAACAGGTTGATGCCGACGAGGACGTCGAAGTCGCCGAGGCGGAGCCCGCGCAGGATCTCGATGCGCTGAATCGTGTCGATGTTCGAGTGCAGGTACCGCACCCGCAGTCCCTGTTCGAGGAGATAGTCGGTGAGGTCCTCGGCCATCTTCTTGGTGAGCGTGGTGACGAGCACGCGGTCGCCGCGGGCGATGCGGTCGTTGACCATCTCCATCAGGTCGTCGATCTGGCCCTTGGTGGGGCGAATGATCGCTTCGGGATCGACCAGACCGGTCGGTCGGACGATCTGCTCGACGATGTTGGTGGACACCCGGAGTTCGTAGTCGCTGGGCGTGGCGGACAGGAAGACGCACTGGTTGACGCGTTCGAGCACTTCTTCGAAGGTGAGCGGACGGTTGTCGCGTGCCGACGGGAGCCGGAAACCGTGGTCGACCAACATGTCCTTGCGGCTGCGGTCGCCGGCGAACTGCCCGTGCAACTGCGGGACGGCGACATGGCTCTCGTCGATGACCAGCAGGTAGTCGTCGGGGAAGTAGTCGAGCAGGGTGAACGGCGGTTCGCCGGGCTGGCGGGCGTCCATGTGCATCGAATAGTTCTCGATGCCGTTGCAGTAGCCGACCTCGCTCATCATCTCGAGGTCGTACTGGGTGCGCATGCGCAGACGTTGCGCTTCGAGCAGCTTGTCGTTCTCCTCGAACCACTTGAGCCGTTCCTGCAGTTCGACCTCGATGCCGGCCATCGCCGTACGCAGCCGTTCCGGTCCGGTGACGTAGTGGGTGGCGGGGAACACGTGGGCGCGCTGCATCTCGCTGAGCTGCTCGCCGGTGAGCGGGTCGATCGTGGTGATCCGATCGACGGTGTCACCGAACATCTCGATGCGCAACACACTCTCTTCGTATGCGGGGTGGACCTCGATCGTGTCACCTCGCACCCGGAAGTTGCCGCGGCCGAGCGTCATGTCGTTGCGGTCGTACTGCATGTCGACCAGGCGGCGCAGGATGTTGCGCATGTCGTAGTCGACGCCCACGGACAGGTCGAGCAGGTTGCCGCGGTACTCCTCGGGGTTGCCCATGCCGTAGATGCACGACACCGATGCGACCACGATCACGTCGCGACGGGTGAGCAGCGCCGCCGTCGCCGAGTGACGCAGCCGATCGATCTCGTCGTTGATCGACGAGTCCTTCTCGATGTAGGTGTCGCTGCTCGGGATGTATGCCTCGGGCTGGTAGTAGTCGTAGTAGCTGACGAAGTACTCGACGCGATTGTCGGGGAAGAACTCACGCATCTCCTGTGCCAGCTGTGCAGCGAGCGACTTGTTCGGCGCGAGGACCAACGTCGGCCGCTGCGTCTGCTCGATCGTCCACGCGATCGTGGCCGACTTGCCCGAGCCGGTGATGCCGAGCAACGTTTGGAATCGTTCACCGTCGTCGATGCCCTTGCTGAGTGCGGCAACCGCTTGCGGTTGGTCGCCGGCGGGCTCGAAGTCGGACACCACCCGGAACTTGGCGTCGTCGAGCGCGGCATAGTTGCTGGCAGGCGCCGCCTGGAGCAGCACTTCGTCAGGCGTGAGGGTCTCTGACATCCCTGAGAGGCTAGCCCGGGAACACCTGT
>CAWKCN010000014.1:0-210210 GCA_963848145.1 Ilumatobacteraceae bacterium | reverse complement strand
GAGCAAGCGTGTGGCCGTAGTTCAGCAACGCCCGGCGGCCACCCTCACGTTCGTCGGAGGCGACCACTTCTGCCTTGATCTCGACGCACCGGGCGATGCGCTCCTCGAGCGGCAGCGCCAACAGGTCGTCGCCGGTGAGAAAGTGGTACTTCGACATCTCACCCAGCCCGCACCGGGTCTCGCGTTCGGGCAGCGATGCGAGCGCATCGAGGTCACAGACCACTCCCGACGGCTGCCAGAACGCCCCCACCAGGTTCTTGCCCTCGGGCAGGTTGACGCCGGTCTTGCCGCCGATCGCAGCATCGACCATGCCGAGCAACGTGGTCGACACGTGCACGACCGGTGTCCCACGATGCCACGACGCTGCGGCGAATCCGGCGACGTCGGTGACCATGCCACCGCCGACGCCGACGACGACGTCACGCCGGGTGAGGCCCTGTCGGGCGAAGCTGCGCGTCAGCGTCTCGATCGTCGCAAGCGACTTGGCTGCTTCGCCGTCGCCGATCACGTACGTCTCGACCTCACGGTCTGCGAGCGACACCTCCAGGGGGATCCCGGCCTGCGTCACCACTGCCACCCTGCGAGCCGTCGAGGGCAGCAGCGCATCGAGCTCACCGATCGCACCGTTGCCGACAACCACCTCGTAGGAGCGATCGGCGAGCGGGACGTTCACGCGCAGCATCGCAGCACCGCCTTGGCCACGTCGTTGGCCGATCGATGGTCGACCGACACGATCGCGTCGGCGACCTCCTGGTAGAGCGACTCACGTTCGACGTACATCCGACGGAGCGTCCCTTCGGGATCGTCGTCGAGGAGCGGACGGTGCATGCCCTTTCGAACGCGGTCGAGGAGCACATCGACCTCGGCGAGGAGCCACACGACGTGGGCGTCGGCTCCCGTGAGCGCCTGGCGATTGCGATCGCTCAGGACGACACCGCCGGCCGCAGCGATCACCGACTGCTCGGGTTCGGCGAGCGCCTCGAGCAGCGTCGCGGTCTCGAGCTCCCGAAAGGCGGCCTCGCCGTCGGTCGACCAGATCTCGCGCACGGTGCGTCCGGTGCGCTCCTCGATCATCTCGTCGGAGTCGAACAGCGGGCGATCGAGCTCGGAGGCGACCATCCGACCCACCGTCGACTTGCCGACGCCCATCATCCCGACCAGGACCAGGTGCGTCACGGCAACGTGGCCGTGTACGCCTCGGCGTTGCGGACGAACTCGGCGAGCGAGTCACCGCCGAACTTCCGCTGCGCCTCGGCTGCGAGCACCAGGGCGACCATGGTCTCTGCCACCACACCCATCGCCGGGACGGCGGTGACGTCGGTGCGTTCCTTGAACGACACCGTCGATTCCTTGGTGACCGTGTCGACGGTTTCGAGTGTCGGGACGTTCAAGGTGGCCAGCGGTTTCATCGCCGCTCGCACGACCAGGAGTTCGCCGGTGGAGATCCCGCCCTCGGTGCCGCCGGCCAGCGTGCTGCCCCGGCGGTAGTCGCCGGTCTCGGCATCCCAGGAGATCGGGTCGTGAGCGACGCTGCCGCGCCGACCAGCGACTTCGAACCCGTCGCCGATCTCGACGCCCTTGACCGCCTGGATGCTCATGATCGCCTGCGAGAGCAGGGCGTCGAGCTTGCGATCCCAGTGGACGTGGCTTCCGAGCCCGACGGGAACTCCGAAGCCGAGCACCTCGACGACGCCGCCGAGCGAGTCGCCGTCCTTGGCAGCGGCCTTGATCTCGGTGATCATCGCTTCGCTCGCGCCGGGGTCGAAACACCTGACCTGGTTCTCGTCGACCCGGTCGAGCTGATCGGGCGTCGGCCGTGTGGCACCGGCAGGCACCCGTGCAGCGCCCATCTGGATCACGTGGGAGATGATCTCGACGCCGAGGTATGACAGCAGCACCTTGGCGACTGCACCAGCAGCCACGCGGGCAGCGGTCTCGCGGGCGCTCGCCCGTTCGAGGACGTCACGCGCGTCGGTGAAACCGTACTTCTGCATGCCGGCGAGGTCGGCGTGACCTGGGCGCACCTGGGTGAGCGGTGTCTTGGTCGCCCCAGGGGCCGGACTCATCTCCTCGTGCCACTTGTCGCTGCGGAACCACTCGCTGTTCTTGATCTCGATGGCCACCGGGGACCCGAGCGTGCGGCCGTGGCGCACCCCGCCGATGAGCGTCAGCTCGTCCTGCTCGAAACGCTGGCGCGGGCCACGGCCGTACCCCAGTCGGCGGCGGCCCATCTCCTCCTGGATCTGCTCGACGGTGATCGGAAGCCCCGCCGGGAGGCCCTCCATGACGACGACGAGCGCCTGTCCGTGGGATTCGCCCGCCGTGAGATACCTCAACATCATCGCGAGGCTATCGGCCGCCACCAGCGTGTCGGAGCCGAGCGATCCCACCCGAACGGCGAGCAAACACACCGCATCTGCGGGATTCGCTCATCGCGGACCGGGGTTCACCGGGCGGCCAACGCTGCCATTGCCGCTCGCCGCATCACCTCGACGTCGGGGAGCGTGCCGAGCCAGGCCTGCTGCTGCAGTGCCGCCTGGTGGATCAGCATCCCGAGCCCGTCGATCGTTCGGGCGCCGGCCTGCTCGGCGCGGAGCAGCCAGGCGGTCTGCAGCGGGTGGTACACCAGATCGACGACGACCTGGTCGGCGTGCAGCAGGGCAGGGTCGCACGGCAGTTGATCTGCGGTGGCCGACGCCGGTTCGACGCCCATGCCGACACTCGATGCGTTGACCACGATCTGGGCGCCCGCGATGTCGTCGGCTGATCCCACGGTCGCGACCGATGCGAGGTGACTCGCCGACTCGGCGCGCTCGGCAGTTCGATTGACGATCCGGACCGTTGCGGCGCCGGCGCGGCCGAGTTCGTCGATCACCGAGCGAGCCGCTCCCCCGGCACCGATCACCGCCACGTCGGCGCCGGCGATCGCCACACCGTCGTCGGCGAGCGACGACACGAAGCCCGCACCATCGGTGCTGGAGCCCACCAACTCGTCGCCGTCCCAGCTGACCGTGTTGACCGAGCCGAGCGCCTCGGCGGCCGGGTCGAGCCGATCGACCGCCGCTGCGGCGTCGTGCTTGTGCGGCATCGTCACCGACAGCCCGGCGAGGCCCAGCACCCGCATCGCATCGACGGCCTCGGCGGCCCGGCCAGGAGCCACCTCGAACGCGACGTAGGCCCAGTCGACGCCGGCCGCATCGAAGGCCGCCTGATGGATCGCCGGCGACAGGCTGTGCGCAACCGGCGAGCCGATCAGCGCCGCAACCCGGCGCCGGCTCACAGGACGCCGGCCTGGCGAGCCAGTTCGATGTTGCGCTCGTGCTGCCAGAGCTCGGAAGCGAACGCGTGGCGGCCGTCCTCGTCGGCGACGACGTAGTAGATGTACGCGCAGTTGGTGGGTTCGGCCAGTTCGGCGCAGATCGGGTCACCAGCCGGCGGGTTCGGCGCCGGGTTGAGGGCCGCCTCGATCGACGCGCGGCCCGGGTTGGCGATCGGCGTCGGTGGAAGACCGGGACGGGTGTAGGTGTTGTACGGCCCGTCGATCTGGCGGAGCTCGGCGAACGACAGCTCGGGATCGAGCCCGGCGAGTTCGGCGCCGTAGAGCACCGTGGCATCGACCTGCAACAGCGTCGGCGTCTCCGGATCGAGCCGGCTCAATCCGATCCGGTTGTAGATCACCCGGGCGATCTTGGCGCGGTCCTCGGGGACCTTGGCTTCGCGTTCGATCATCGAGGCGATGATCAGCGCTTCGTACGGGGTCACGCCCAGCGACCGCGCCCGGTTGTCGAGGTCCTCCTGGTCGGCAACGCGTTCCATCAAGCGCGATCATCCGCTCGATGACCTGCCCCTCGCTCTCGGCATTCGAGACCTGATAGGTGTCGGGAAAGAGCATGCCCTCGAGCGACGTGATCTCGGGCGGCTGGAACGGCGACCGCAGCGAACCGTCGGTGGCGGCCTCCATGAAGCCCTCGGCGGTCAAGCGAGGCACCGAGCTGTCGAGCCGGTCGGCCATGCGGTTCAGGGTGAACCCTTCGGGAAACGTGACCTTGGTGTAGGTCTGGCCCGGTGGCGTCCGCAAACGCCCGAGCACGTTGCCCATGTGATCGCTGGGACGGATCTCGTAGTAGCCGGGGGTGAGTTCGAGACCGCCTTCGCGCTCCACGTACCACTCGAAGATCCCCGGGTCGGAGATCAGGCCGTCGTCGGCCAGTCGCTGCGCCACCGTCTCGAGGTCGTCCTCCTCGAGGACCGTGAAGCTCTGCACGTCGCCGGCAGCACCCTTCGGGGTTGATCTTGCCGAGGTACCACCATCCCACCGCACCGGCGATCAGGATCGCCACGACCGCAGCCGCCATCGAGGCCCACACGATCCACTTGATGGTGCGGCGTTCGCCCCGGAGGCGCTCGATCGAGCCGGTCTGATCGGTGGCGTCCCAGGGGTCGCTGGCCCAGTCGACCGCGGGCCGCGAGTCGGGATCGACCTGTGCCTCGGGCAGGAGTGGATCGAGTTGGGTCACGACGCCTCGCCACCGGTCCAGGTGGACGCTCGATGGTCGAGCCACGCCTGCAACATCACGGCAGCAGCGACCTTGTCGACGACCTTGCGGCGCTGGCGGGCGTCGAGGCCGGCCTCGAGCATGCCGCGTTCGGCGGTCACCGTGGTGAATCGCTCGTCATACATCTGCACCGGCACCCCGACAACGCTAGCCAGCTGCTTGGCCTCCGTCTCGGCAGACCGAGCCGCGGGGCCCTTGCTGCCGTCGAGCGAGAGCGGCAGGCCGACCACGACCAGCTCGGCCTCCTCGTCGCGCACGAGTTTCGCGATCGCCGAGTGGTCGTGGCGTCGCGACGACGACCGGTGCACCGTCGTGAGCGCCGACGCGACCGTGCCGGAGATGTCGCTGACGGCGATCCCGACCCGCTTCGACCCCAGATCGACACCGAGGGCCCGGACGCCCGGCGGCCGGCTGGAACGAGTCACGTCGCGGCGGCGACCAGACCCGCGGCTGCCTGGGCGGCCAGCTCGAGCGCTGCCGGGATCCCCGTGACGTCCTTGCCGCCGGCGGTGGCGATGTCGCCCTTGCCGCCGCCACCACCACCGACTGCCTTCGCGGCGTCCTTGATCAGGCCCGACGCGTTCCAACCGCTTCCGGTCTCGACGGCGGCGACCAGGCCGACGCCGCCGCTGGTGGTCTCGCCGATCAGCACCACCAAGCGCATCCCGGGGTGCTGGCGCACGGCGATCGCGAGGTCGCGCAGGTCGCCCGGATTGAGACCATCGACCTGTGTGACCAGGACACCCTCGTGTGCGATCGCTGCGAGTTCAGTGGCGCGGCCCATCGCCAACTGCGCCCGGAGCGTCTTGATCTCGTCGTGGAGTGACTTGGTCTCGTCGAGCTTGCGTTGCACACCCACCAGCAGATCGTCGGACGACGCACCGACGAGTCGGGCGGCGTCCGCGATCAGCTGCTCGTCCCGCTGCAGCAGTTCGACGCTGGCCGCGCCCGTGACGGCCTCGATGCGCCGAAGGTTGGAACCGATCGACGACTCGCTGACCACCTTGACGGTGCCGATGTCACCGGTGGCACGCACGTGGGTACCTCCACAGAGCTCGATCGACGAGCCGGCTTCGAGCACACGCACGATGTCGCCGTACTTGTCGCCGAAGAACGCGATGGCACCGAGGGCTTCGGCCTCGTCCTTGGTGGTCTCGAAGATGCGCGTCGGGGTGTTGGCGAGCGTCTCGCTGTTCGCCAACCGCTCGATCTCGGCGATCTGATCGTCGGTGACGGCCTCGTAGTGACTGAAGTCGAAACGGAGGCGGTCGGGCCCGACCATCGAACCGGCCTGCTTGACGTGGTCTCCCAACACCAAACGCAGCGCATGGTGCAGCAGATGGGTGGCGGTGTGGTTGCGCCGGATGGCGCTGCGGCGGTCGGCGTCGATCGAGGCGGTCGCGGTCTGGCCGGCGGTGACCGAACCCTCGAGTCGAGCGCGATGACGCCGGAGGTTGGGCAACGCGAAGGTGGTGTCGAGCACGTGGGCGGTGCCGGTGTCGGTGACGATGCGGCCGGTGTCGCCGATCTGGCCGCCGGCCTCGGCGTAGAAGGGCGTGCGGTCGAGGAACACGTCGACCAGTCCGGAATCGTCGTCGGACTCGACCGGGACCACGGCGAGCACTCGGCTCTCGGAGTCGTCGTCGACGTAGCCGACGAACTCGGTGACACCGAACTGTTCGACGACGTCGCGGTAGGCATCGAGATCGATGCCGTCGCCGGCGCCCTTCTGAGCTGCCTTGGCGCGGTCGCGCTGGGCGGCCATCTCGGTGGTGAACCCGTCGAGGTCGACGGCAACGTTGCGTTCTGCGGTGATCTCCTGGGTGAGTTCGAGGGGGAAACCGTAGGTGTCGTGCAACAGGAATGCGGTCGAACCCGACAACTCCGAGGTGTTGGCCTCGAGCTCGCCGTCGAGGATGCCGAGGCCGTGCTTGAGCGTTTGACGGAAACGCTCCTCCTCCTTGGTCATCACGCTGACGACGAAGTCGCGGTTCTTGACGATGTCGGGATAGGCGTTGCCCATCACGTCGATGGCGACCTCGGTGAGGCGTGGCATCACGAGCGAGTCGGTGCCCAGCAGGTAGGCGTAGCGAACGCCGCGGCGGATGATGCGGCGCAGCACGTACCCGCGGGCCTCGTTCGACGGGAAGACCCCGTCGTTGATCAGCATCGCTCCCGAACGGGCATGCTCGGCGAGCACCCGCATGGCGAAGCTGTCGCGGTCGTCGTAGTCGCCCGCCCGGTACGACTTCCCGGTGATCGAACAGGCTTCGTCGATCATCGGCTGCATCAGATCGGTCTCCCAGACCGAGTCGACTCCCTGCAGCAGGGTCAGAATGCGTTCCAGGCCGGCACCGGTGTCGATCGACGGTTTCGGCAAGGGCGAACGGCTGCCGTCGGCGGCCTGGTCGAACTGCATGAAGACCAGGTTCCAGAACTCCATGAACCGATCGCCGGCGACATCGCCGAGCGGGCCACCGTCGGGGCCGAATTCGGGTCCGCGGTCGTAGTGGATCTCGCTGCACGGACCGCAGGGGCCGGTGTCGCCCGCCTGCCAGAAGTTGTCCTCGTCTCCCAGACGCTGGATGCGCTCCATCGGGACACCGACCATCTCGTGCCAGATGGCCTCGGCCTCGTCATCGGATTCGTGCACGGTGATCCACAGACGGTCGCCATCGAAGCCCCAGCCGCCGGAGGCCGGATCGCCGGTGACCAGGTCCCAGCTCCAGGGAATGGCCGACTCCTTGAAGTAGTCGCCGAAGCTGAAGTTGCCGAGCATCTCGAAGAACACCAGGTGGCGTCGCGTCCGGCCGACGTCGTCGAGGTCGTTGTGCTTGCCTCCGGCGCGGGCACACTTCTGCGCGCTGACCGCACGCTGGAACGGTGGCTGCTCGTCGCCGGCGAAGTAGGGCTTGAAGGGAAGCATGCCGGCGACGTTGAACAGCACGGTGGGGTCGTGGGGGATGAGGCTCGCCGAGGGCACGACGGTGTGGGCCTTCGCAGCGAAGAAGTCGCGGAAGGAGTCGCGCAGTTGGTCGGCGTTCATCGAGGCGTTCATATCTCGGGCGAGCCTATCGACGCCGGTAGCTTGCTCCCGAGTGAGTAGCCAACGCGCCGACGCCCCATCAGACCAGCCCCCGGACGACCTGCACGAGTGGATCAGCTTCGAGGACCCCGACGAGCACCGCACCTGGTTGTTCGACGCGACCTATCTGCGGTCGAACTACACCTGCATCTACGGCTGTGGTTGCAAGGGCATCCTCGACGAACCGGCCCCCGAGTTGCAGCTCGGATGCTGCAGCCACGGCGCCCACTTCGCCGATGCCGACGACGTGAAGAACCTCGAGCAGTACGTCGATCGGTTGGAACCGCACCACATGCAGTTCCATGCGAAGCTGCGCAAGAAGGGGTACCTGCGCGACGGCGAACCGGACGACGAGGGCAACCCGACGACCGTGACCCGGTTGGTCGACGACGCCTGCATCTTCCTCAACCGTGTCGGCTTCGAAGGTGGTGTGGGCTGCGCACTGCACATCGCTGCGCTCGAGGCCGGCGAGCGACCGATGGACTGGAAGCCGTCGGTGTGCTGGCAGGTACCGATCCGCCTCGAACACTCCACCGACGAGTCCGGCCACGTCACGTCACGCATGCGCGAGTGGAAGCGGCGGGACTGGGGCGAGGGCGGCGACGAGTTCGGCTGGTGGTGTACGGAGGAGCCCGACGCATTCGTCGGCAGCGAGGCGCTGTATGTGTCAGCGAAGGACGACATCGTCGAGTTGGTCGGCGAGCGGATCTATCAGATGATGGCGACTCTGCTCGAACGCCCGAATTGGGTGCCGCTCCCCCACCCGGCCGTACGCCGGCGGTGACGGTTCAGTCGTCTGGTTCGTCGTCGTCGAACGTGACGCCGTACTTCTCGGCAAGCGCGGCGTACTCGTCGTCATCGTCGGCGTCGTCGTTCGGCGACCCCGACGGCTCGGATCGGTCGCCGAAACCCAGATCAAAGGCTCCCGGACCGGACTGTTTCAGTTTTCTCGCCTCTTCGAAACGGCGATGACGACCCTTCTTCACGACAGGGCTCCCACACACTAGAAAGCTGATATTCGGTCAGAGGCTAGCGGCGGTACCAGGCATTTCTCGGGCCGCGGTCGAATTGTCCGTCACACCCTGGCCGGCGGGCCACTCGTGGCTCAGTCGGTGACCGCGTGCAGCCTGAGACGGCCCTCGGGATCGAACGTGAGTCCTGCTTCGCCGCCGACCAGCCGCCGGATGCCTTCGCCGACGAGTTCGTTTCGCCAACCACTGCCCAACCGGGCGTCGTCGTCACCTCGCAGGAACGCCACGATGTCGGCTCTGGTGGCGAGCAGTGTCGGATCGAGTCGCTCGTCGCGCGCGAGCTGGCCCACCCACGCCGACACGAGCGTGACCGCTGGGCGCATGTTCCGGTCGAGGTCATCGGCCGACGGTGGCGACGCCGGCGCCGGCGCACCCTTGGCGGCCCGCACGGCGTCGAGGATCTCCTCGGCGATCCCCCCACGCGAGTGTCGGTCGTCGACCCCGCGTGCTTGTGACAGCTCCTTGAGCGACGTCGGGCCGCGCTGCGAGATCCCCAGGATCGCCAGATCCGGCAACACCTGACGCACTGGCACGTCGGTTCGCATCGCTCGTCGCTCACGCCACGAGGCGACACTCTGGGCGACGGCGCGAGCATTGGGCCGCAGCGATCGAGCGTCCTTGAGGCGCAACCATGCGTCGTCGGGGGCCGATCCACTCGTCGGACGGGTGCGCAACTCCTCGCACGCATCCTCCGCCCAGCCGAGCCGCTCGGCTTCGGCGAGTTGTGCGATCAAGCGCTCGTGCACCTCCAGCAGGTACTCGACGTCGACGGCAGCGTACTGACACTGGCTGTCGGTGAGCGGTCGTCGGAGCCAGTCGGTGAGACGGTCGCCCTTGGGCGGTGACACCCCGATCTCACCCTGCAGCAGCGACACGAGCGACGGTGTCCCGTAGCCGACGAAACCGGCCGCGAGCTGGGTGTCGAACATCTTGGTCGGCACGGAGCCGACAGCGTGGGTGAGGACGTCGAGGTCCTGCTGTGCGGCGTGGATGACGCACAGCGCATCGGAGGAGAACAGCCGACCGAACGGGGTGACGTCGACCGCGAGCGGGTCGATGAGCGCCAGTTGCTGGCCGGCGTCCGACCGCCACGCCACCTGCACCAACGCCAGCTTCGGGTAATACGTGCGCTCGCGATGGAACTCGGTGTCGAGGGCGTACCGAGGTTGTTCGAGCAGGCTGGCGACCAGCTCCTCGAACTCGGCTTGTGTGTCGACCCAACGGTAGGAGATCCGGGGTTCACCCACCGGTGGCACCGGATCCGGCGCCGGTGGCGGTGTCGAGCCCCGCAGCTGTCCAGGCGAGCATGCCACCAGCGACGTTGACCACGTGGTGGCCCTGTTCGCCGAGGAACTGACACGCCCGTCCGGAACGCCCGCCGGAGCGACACACGACATAGGTGGGCGCCCCGTCGAATTGCTCGACGTTGCCGGGCACGGTGGCCAGTGGCACCAACGAGGCGTGGGCGATGTGGCCCTGCGCCCACTCGTCCGGCTCGCGAACGTCGATGATGCGCGCCGAGCTGCCGAGTGCGGCCAGGTCCTGAACCGAGATCTCCTGAACTGTCACGACCTCAAGGGTATCCACCCAGCTCCTCGGGGGTGTTGATGTTCTGCAATGCCCCCGCATCGACGTCGACCTCGACGAAGTCGAGTTGTCCGATCGCCACGTGGAGGGCCCGCTCACCGCCCTCGTACAGCTCCCGAAGCGGCCGGGCGGCCGACACTCGCCACGCAGCGCAGGTCGGCTCGATCTGCGACGTGCGGGCGACGGCGCCGTCGATCGCTGCGTCGGCGCGCAATGCGTCGACCAGCGAGCGCAGCACCTCGCCGCGCAGTGAGGGCAGGTCGCAGGCCGCCACGATGACCTCTGCGTCGGGAGCCCGGGCAGCCAGACTCTCGAGCAGGCCGAGCACCCCGCCGAGCGGACCGGTTGCCGGATAGCGATCCCGCATGACGTCGAGTCCGAGCGGTGCCAACTCCTCGGGGTCTCCGCCACAGGCGAAGACCTGCGAACATCCGGCGTCGCGGAGCGCCTGAGCCACCCGGGCCCCCATCGCGACGCCACCGACCTCGACGAGGGCTTTCGTTGCGCCCATGCGTCGGCTCGATCCGCCGGTGAGGACGGCACCGATCACGTTCGACACTGCGCCGGCGCCCGGCTGCTCAGTCAGACGGAATCCCACTCGGGTCGAGTTGCAGCAGGAACGTGTGACAGCGTTCGGCTTCGTCGGTCTCGCCGATCTCTGCGGCCATGGCCCCGAGGCCACGGAGCGATCGGAGAAACCCACGATTGGTGGGCTCGGACCAGCGCACGTATCCACTCCCCCGCCACCCGTTGGCTCGCAGGGTGTCGAGTCCGCGGTGATATCCGACGCGATACGCGGCGTACCGTTCGATGACGTCACGCCCGAGATCACCGAGTTCGGCCCACCCGTCGAGATATCGGGGGGCCGACGCCACGACCTCGGCCACGGCTGCGCGCTGCTGTTCGGCCGGCAACGCGATCGCCTGGGCGAGACGTGCTGCGAGTTCGGGCTCGGCCGCCGGGATGACGGTGGTCGGGAGGCCGGAGGAGAAGCTGATCGGCTGGTCGCTCACCGATCGGATCGTAGGCGATGACGCGACGATCGACCTACAGTGCACGCGTGCTCGGACTGACACTCGACGACGCAAAGACGATCGCGATCGTCGCAGCGACAGCCCTCGCCGTTGGCGCCGTCATGTCGTTCTGGATCATGAAGTCGATCGTCCAGAAGCTGGCGGTCGCCGCCGTGCTGGCGCTGCTGGCGTTCGCCGTCTGGACACAACGGGTGTCGCTGCAGGACTGCGCCGACGCGGTGCAGGACAACTTCGAGCTGGCGGCATCCGACATCGTCATCACCGACACCGACTGCTCGTTCTTCGGTGTCACCGTGACGATCTCGGACCCGCGTCCGGATGAGTGACTCGGCGCCCGACGCTGCCGATCTGACCCCGCCGATCGGCGACATCGACGGTCGCACCCTGGCTCGACTCACCGCTGCCAAGACCGTCGCCAACGTGGCATTGCGCTGGATCCCACCGTTCCTGCCGACGCTCGAGCGGGCCTTCGGGGCCACGACGACGCAACTCACCACCGTGCTCGGCGTCGGTGAGGCCGCGGGTCTGTCGACCATCTTCGTCGGACGCCACCTCGACCGTGGACGCGAACGCGCCGTGATGATCGGCGCGCTCGGTTTGGTCGGCGCCTCCGCAGTGTTGGCCCTCGCCGGCACCCTGGCGACGTTTGCCGTCTCGTTCTTCATCCTCGTGCTCGGCGTGTCCAATCTCACCGTGGCCGGGCAGGCATGGATCAGCCACCGAGTCGACTATCGACGACGGGCGCGTTCCCTCGGCCTGTACGAGACCTCGTGGGCGCTCGCGTTGCTGGTCGGCGCACCGATGGTCGCCGTCCTGATCAACCTGTTCGGTTGGCGCGGACCGTTCGTCGCAATCGTCATCGCCTGCGTTCTCGCAGCGTTGCTCGTCGCGGTGACCCTTCCCGCTCCGACGAAGGCGGCGGACCTCGAATCGGTCGACACGGAGTCGGTCACCGGAGCGACACGGCAGATCCCCACTCGGATCACCGCCCGCGCCTGGCTCGTGATGATCGGCTCGGCGACCACGGCGATGGCCGGACTGGCGGTGTTCGTGATCTCGGGCAGTTGGCTCGACGATGCGTTCGGCGTGTCGACGGGCGGTGTCGGGGCGGTTGCGATGCTGTTCGGTGCGACCGAACTCGTGTCGAGTCTCGGCAGCGCAGCCTTCGCAGACCGGCTCGGCAAGCTCCGAACCACGCTCGGCGGACTCGCCGCGTTGCTCGCCGGGTTGACGGTGATGGTGGGCGCCGACGATCGTCTCTGGCTCGGCATCGTCGGCATCATCGTGTTCCTGCTCGGCTTCGAACTCGCCTTCGTCGTGTCGTTGTCGCTGGTGAGCGAGTCGATGCCCAACGCCCGAGGAACGACCCTGGCGGCGAGCAACGCCGTGGGCACGGTCGCCCGCGCCAGCGGTGCGGTCCTCAGCGGTTGGCTCTATGGCATCCACGGCATCGCCGGCACCGCGGCGCTGTCGGCAGTGGCGGCGGTCGTGGCGGTGGTGACGCTGCTGGTCAGTCGGCGCCCAGGACTGGCGGCGGCTGCGAACTGACCGAGAGCAGAAACGACTCGACGGCCACGGCCACGGCGTCGGCATGGGTGTGAGGTCCTGCGTGGCCCGCTCCGGCGATCATCTCCGATCGGCAGTCGACCAACGTGTCACCGAGCCAGCGCATTGCCCTGCGATGGTGCGGCCGAGCGTCCTCGCCGTACATCGCCAGCACCGGCACACCGATCCGACTCGCCGTCCACGGCGCACCGCGACGGAGATCGGCGAGCTCTGCGACCATCGCACGGCCCTCGCGGCGTCGTTCGGCTTGCTTGGAGGCCGGCAGCCGTTCCCAGACGGCATCGCCGACGAGACGTCGCATGAACGCTTCAGCGGCGTCGCCGGGATCGTCCTGCGCCATCGCCGCCGCTCCGGCAGAGTTGTGCGGCCACCACGTCACCCACGACAACGGCGTCTCGTACACGATGACCGCGCGCACGAGGTCGGGACGCCGGGCCGCGAGTCCCAGTGCCACGTTGCCGCCGTAACTGTGGCCGAACACGGTTGCCGGCGTTGCAGACGAGTCGACGAGCAGGCGTTCGAGATCGTCGATGTTGGACTCTGCTGTCCATGGCGGGCCGACGTCGGTCGATCGGCCGTAGCCGCGGCGGTCGAAGCGAAGCACCCGGTGCTCACCATCAAGCCGCCGACTGAGACGGAGGAGGCCGGCGGAACGATCCATCGAGCCGTGCACGACGGAGATGAGCGGACCCGATGGGTCACCGGCCGACTCCGACCAGACACGTGCGGTCATCAGCGCACGGTGACGATGCGAAGCACGTCGGTTGCTGCGTCGGCCGGTCGCTCACCTTCCGGACCGGGCGCCCCCGCCAGTACGAGCACTCGATCACCTGGTGCGATCAGGTCGGCGCGCAGCGCGGTCTCGACGGCGAACCACACCATTTCGTCGGTGGACCCGTAGACGTCGACCTCGATCGGCGTGACGCCCCAGCTGAGACTCATCGTTCGCACCACCTGCGGGCGTGGTGACAGCCCGATCATCGGAGCAGCCGGCCGGAAGCGCGCCATCGCACGAGCGGTTCGACCGCTGCGTGTGCAGCACAGGATCGCCGTCACCTCTGCATCGATCGCCGCCTGCGACGCCGCGTGCGTGAGCGCCGCCGTGATGGGGTCGATGTTCGACATCTGCTCGTGGTGTTCCACTCGCTGCACTCGCCCGAGCCGCTCGGCCCATCGCCGGTAGGACGCCTCCGACTCGGCTCGCTCGGCCACCGTGGCCATCGTCCGGACGACGGCGGCCGGGTCGCGACCGATCGCCGTCTCGCCGGACAGCATCACCGCGTCGGTGCCGTCGAACACCGCATTGGCGACGTCGCTCACCTCGGCGCGGGTCGGCGACGGGGCGGTGATCATCGACTCGAGCATCTGCGTGGCGGTGATCACGGGGACGCCCGCTTCCACGCAGTGCCGCACGATTCGCTTCTGCAGGTGCGGTACGTCCTCGATCGGGCAGTCGATACCGAGATCACCTCGAGCGACCATCACGACGTCGGCGGCAGCCACGATGTCGTGCAGGTGCTCCACCGACGCACGCGTCTCCATCTTGGCGACGAGTTGAGCCCGATCGCCCACGACCTCTCGGACCTGCTCGATGTCGTCAGGCGATCGGACGAACGAGACTGCGATGAACTCGACACCGGCCGCGGCGACCGCTTCGGCGAGCACCAGGTCCTGTGCGGTCGGTGACGGCAACCGGAGGTTGTCGGACGAGAGGTGCACGCCCGGACGACCGCTGGCCTCGCCCCCCGTCTCGAGCTGTGCGGTCGCCGAGTGCTCGCCGATGTCCGACACCCGCATGGCGATGGCGCCGTCACCGAGCTGGACACGGGCGCCGACGGTCAGATCCTCCAACAGCGTCGGATACGGCACGGTGATCCGGCCGGAATCGCTCGACCCCTCTCCGCTGACGAGTTCGACGGAGTCGCCGGCGCGCAGATCGACCCCACCGGCGGGGAACTGTCCGGCACGGATCTTCGGACCCGGAAGATCGGCGAGCACCGCAACGTGGCGCCCACGTCGCGCGGCGACTTCACGGATTCGCTTCAGGACGTCGAGATGCCCTTCGAGATCGCCGTGGCTGAGATTGAGGCGCATCACGTGCGTGCCTGCGTCGATCAGCTCGCCGAGCACGTCGGCAGTCTCGCTCGCTGGGCCGATGGTCGCCACGATCTTCGTTCGCCCGGTCATATCTGCTTGTCTATCTCACAATGGAACTCTTGATCATCCGTCATGGCCTCCCTGTGCGACGCGAGCTCACAGAAGGTGTCGCCGATCCCGAACTGGCGCCCGAAGGCCACGAGCAGGCCGCCCGCCTCGCCCGGTACCTCGAGTCCGAACAGATCGACGCGATCTACGCGAGCCCGATGGCGCGCGCCAAGGAGACCGCTGTGCCACTCGCCGAGGCGTTCGGGATGGAAATCGCCATCTCTCCCGGGGTCGCCGAATGGGACCAGAACAGCCCCGAATACGTTCCGGTCGAAGAACTCAGGGCCGCCAACGATCCCCGCTGGCAGGCGATGCTCGACGGCGAATGGTCGTCGGACGAGTCCGAAGCGGACTTCCGTGCCAGGGTGCTCGATGCCGTCGAGACCATCGTGAACGACCACAAGGGCCAACGTGTTGCCGTCGTGTGCCACGGGGGGATCATCAACGGCTACCTGTCGCACGTCCTCGGGCTGGGGGAGTTCGCCCGCGGGTTCTTCTATCCCAACTACACCTCGATCAATCGGGTGGCGGCAGCGTCGAGCGGTGAACGTTCGATCGTGACCGTCAACGAGACCAGCCACCTGCGTGGCACCGGGCTCCCGATGGGCTTGTTCCAGCGGGGCTGAACGATGAACTCACCTGCTGCCACGACCGATCACGCCGACCTGATCGACTTCCTCGACGCCTCGCCCTCACCGTGGCACGCCGTCGAGTCGACCGTCGACCGGCTCGACGGGTTCACACGCCTCGACGAGACCGAGGCGTGGACCGACCTGCCCGATGCCGGGTACGTCGTCCGATCCGGGGCGCTCATCGCGTGGCGTCTCCCGAGCGGCCCGACCTCCGCCCACACGCCGTTCCGGTTGGTCGGCGCACACACCGACTCACCCTGCCTGCGCGTCAAGCCCCGACCGGACACAGGTGGCTACGGATGGAAGCAGCTCGCCGTCGAGGTCTACGGCGGCATCTTGAACAACACCTGGCTCGACCGCGACTTGGGAATCGCCGGTCGCGTCGTTGGAGCGGATGGCGCGGTCTCGCTGCTCAACGTGGCCGAACCGGTGGCACGTGTCCCGCAGTTGGCGGTGCACCTCGACCGTGACGTCAACGGTGGCGGGCTCACACTCGACACCCAACAACACCTCACGCCGGTGTGGGGAGTCGGTACGTCGAGCCCGGGTGAGTTCGCTGCATGGGTGCGAGAGGCGGCCGAGATGTCGAGCGACCCGGCCTGGTGGGAACTCTGTCTGTACGACACACAAGGAGCTGCGGTGATCGGCGCCGATCATTCACTGCTGGCTTCGGGACGGCTCGACAACCAGTTGTCGTGCTGGGCTGCCGCCACAGCGTTGGCCGCGGCCGAGCCGGTCGACCACATCGCGGTGGCGGTGTTGAACGATCACGAGGAGGTCGGATCGTCGAGCAACACCGGTGCGGCCGGGCCCTTCCTCGAATCGGTGATGTCGCGAATCGTCGCGGCTCGCGGGGGCGGTGTCGAGGAATTGGCACGGGCGCTCGCCGGTTCGTCGTGCGTGTCGGCCGACAACGCCCATGCGGTGCACCCGAACTACCCCGAGCGTCACGAGCCGGGCCACCGACCCATCGTCAACGCTGGACCGGCGATCAAGGTCAACTCGAACCAGCGCTATGCGACCTCGGGCGAGACCGCTGCGGTGTTCCAACGGGCGTGCGAAACCGCCGGCGTGCCGTGGCAGGTGTTCGTGTCACGGAACAACATGCCCTGCGGTTCGACGATCGGGCCGATCACGGCGACTCGCCTGGGCATCGCCACCGTCGACGTCGGCGTGCCGCAACTGTCGATGCACTCCGCTCGGGAACTGTGCGGCATCGACGACCCCGGCCATCTCGCCGCTGCGCTCGGGGCCTTCCTCACGGAATAGCCGCCCACTGATGAGCGAACACACCGCATCTGCGGGATTCACTCACCGCTGAGAGACCGAAGCCGTCAGCAGGTCGAGCTGCCTGGTGGCCACGGCCTCCCACGACAGACCGTGTGCGTGATCCACGGCAGCGACCGCCATCGAGTCTCGCAGAGGCTCGTCCGCGAGCAGGGCGACAACTCCCCGAGCGAGCGCGCCCGCGAGATCGTCGGAATCAGCGATCAGCAAGCCGGTGACGTCGGCGATCGCCGAGCCTCGATGACCGGCGATGTCGGTCGCCACACTCGGCGTGGCGCACGCCCCGGCCTCGGTGAGCGACATGCCCCACCCCTCCGCATACGAGGCGCTCAGCACGAGCCAGGCCCGCTGATAGGCCTCGACGAGTTCGTCGTCGGACACCCGGCCCCGCAGACGAACCCAGTCGCCGGCGTCGCGATCGTCGATCCACGCCTGGACCACCGACCGATCAGGGCCGTCGCCGACGAGGTCGACGGTGAGTGCCGGCACGGAATGGCGGGCCCGCTCGAGCGCGTTGAGCGCCAGACGCTGTCGCTTCACCGGCGCCAGCCGCCCGACCACCACGACGTGGGGATGTGCGCTGCGTCGCGAGGCGTCGGGAACGAACCGTTCGTGCACGCCGGGTGGGATGACGCTGATGTGTGTCCGATCGATCCCCAACGCTTCGATGTCGTCGGCCGACGACTCCGACAGCGTGGCGAAACTGCTGCGACGGTACAGCAGCGGAGCGAGGCGGGTCTCGACGGTGCGGCCTGCGGCGTCGAACGGGCGTGGAAGCGCTTCGGCCCACATCTCACGGTGGACGTGGTGCATCCACACCATCCGCCGCCGGGGAGCCCATACGGGTCCGAGCCACGGGACACCGTTCCAGATCTCGATCGTGGCGGTGTCGGCGGGTCGGCGACGCAACGACTGGCGCACTGCGACCCGTGCGAACACGTCGAAGCGACCTCCTCGTTGGATGACGCGGTAGCCGTGACGGTCGAACTCGCGGGGGACGTCGGCTGTCGACGTGCGGTGCACGATGTCGATGCCGACCGCGGCCCAGCGCCGGAAGATCTCGTCGGCATGCAGTTCGGACCCGCCGGCCTCCGCGTCGTCGAGGTCACGCCAGGCATAGGTCTCGACCCGCCGGATTCCCGCATCGCGGAGCCGAGCAGCCGCCTGCTCGAGTTCGGTCATCGGTCGAGGCGACGCCACACGAACCCGGGCGCATACCGCAGCAGCCCGAAGACCACCTGGAGCACGCCCGGCACCCACACGACCGTGCGACCACGACGGATTCCAGCGGCGACGGCCTCGCCGACGTCGCTCGGGTCACACGCGAACGGTGCCTCGTCCATGCCGGCGGTCATCGCCGATCGAACGAACCCCGGCCTGACCGTGAGCACACGGGCCCCGGTGCCCGCCAGTGCATGACCGAGCCCGGTGGCGAAGGCGTCCTGGCCGGCCTTGGTCGACCCGTACACGAAGTTCGAGGCACGCGTGCGAACACCGGCCACGCTCGACAAGACCACCAGGGTTCCGTGTCCCTGCGCCCGCAGTCGGGCTGCGACAGCGAGCCCACTCGACACCGCGCCGACGTAGTTGACCTCGGCCAGCTTGGCCGACGTGAGCGGATCGTCGAGGCCGACAGCGCCGAGTTGACCGAATGCCTGGATCACCACGTCGAGGTCGCCGTAGCGTTCTGCGACATCGGCGATCACCGCCTCGTGGGTGTCGACGGCGGTGGCGTCGAAGGCGATCGTCACCACGTCGGCATCGCCGAACGACCAGTTCGAGATCTGATCGGCAGCACCCTGCGGGTCGCGCACTGCGAGGATCACCCGCCGCAATGCGGGCGACACGAGCGCATCGACGATCGCACGACCGATTTCGCTCGTCCCACCGAGGACGAGCACGGTCTGGGGTTGCTTGACGGCGTTGTTCACGAGAGTTCCAGTCAGTAGAGGTCGAGACGACGGGCCTGGTCGCTCATCCAGACGCCGTGGGGGTCCACGGAACGCCGGACGTCGAGCCATTCGTCGAGACGGGGATATTCGCAGCGCACCATCGTCGGCGTCGCTGTTGCATCCTTGGCGAGGTAGTGACGGCCGCCGGCGTCGAGCACCAGCGCATCGAGACGCTCGAGCAGGGCGCCGAGGCCGGCGACACCGGCGGGGAGATCCATCGTGAGGGTCCACCCGGGTGTCGGGAACGAGAGCATGCCGCCGTTGGCGTCACCCATCCGCTTCAGCACGGCGAGGAAACTGGCCTGGCCCGACGCGGAGACCTCACGCACGATCGTGCGCAGCGTGTCGACCGCCTCGAAGGGCACGACGAACTGGTACTGCAGGAATCCCGCCGAGCCGTAGAGCCGATTCCACGAACCGACCATGTCGAGCGGGTGGAAGAACCCGGTGATCGATTCGAGACCCTGATGTGCGCGCGGCGCCTTGCGGTACCAGAGCTCGTTGAACGCGCTGACCGACAAGCGATTGAGGAGGTTGGGGACGCCACGTGGCACCGACGCCAGCGCCGGCGGACTGAACGCGAGCGGATCGTCGAGGTGGGTGCCGGCAGCGTCGAGGTCGGCGATCGTGGCGTGATCGCCGCGTGTGAGCACCGATCGCCCCAGGCTGGCGCCACTGGCGACCAGGTCGACCCACGCCACCGAGTACCGGTAGAGGTGGTCGCCTGACTCCATCCGCTCGAGCAGCGCATCGAGATTGGGGATGCGTTCGGTGTCGACCAGGCACCGGCTGGTCTCGATCGGCAGGACCCGGAACGTCGCGTCGACGATGATGCCGGTGAGGCCCATCCCGGCGATCGTCGCCCACCACAGCTGCGGATCGGAGGCCTCGGTGATCGAGCGGCGCTCGCCGTCGGCGGTCAGCAGGGTCATGGCGCGCAGATGCGCACCGAAGGATCCGTCGGCGTGGTGGTTCTTGCCGTGGATGTCACTGGCAATTGCGCCACCCACCGTGATGAAGCGTGTGCCCGGCGTGACGGGGACGAACCAACCACGCGGCACCAGATACCGCAGCAGCTCGTCGAAGCCGACGCCGCCTCCGACGGTCGCCTCCCCGCTGGCCGCGTCGAGCACGATCTGACCGGGGCGGAGCTGCACCACCGTGCCTCCGGCGTTCTGCGCAGGGTCGCCGTAGGCCCTGCCCAACCCTCGGGCGATCAGCCCTCGAGAGGTCGCCAACTCGCTCAACGTCGCTGCATCGAGCTCGGTGTCGGTGGCGTCGACGAGGCGTGCGACCGACGGCGCCGTGCGGCCCCATCCGGTCAGTTCGGCCTGGCGAGATCTCACGGAATCGACGATACGCCTAGTACGGCCACTCGGGCACGGAACGCCCGAACCGTGCCAGCACTCTGCCCAACCCGAGCGTCAGCGCGAGCTTCTGCGCCAGGTTCTTCACGAACCACGGCAGCTGGGCGAGTTGCCGGCCGGCATTGCCCAGACGGGCACCGAGCCCGCTGGCGAGGTCCGCCCGATAGATCGTCATCGACCGCGAGCGGCCCACGTACCGAAAACGCGAGCCCAGGAGCAGCTCGCGCAGAATGGCCAGCGTGACCCCGATCGACGAGAACGAGTCGTGGATCAGCATGGTCCCGCCGTCGCCGACGCGGGCGCCCCAGTCGCAGATGTCCTCGCGGGCCGGCGCGAAGCGGTGCGCTCCATCGATGTACAACACATCGATCGAACCCTCGACCTCGCCGAGTGCGGCATCGGAGAACATCCGAACGTGGCGAACTCGATCGCGGACACCCGCTTGTTCGAGATTCGTGATGAACGTGGCGTGATCGTCGGCGGCTGCGTCCTCGAAGCCGTCGTACTCCTGCGGACCACGATCGTTGCCCGCATGCGGGTCGATCGCCACGACCTCGACACCAGGGGCTGCGGCGCTCGCCAGGACGATCGTCGACCGGCCCTGGAAGCTGCCGATCTCGACGATCGTGCCGCCGTCCGGGCAGTTGGCAGCAGCGTCGTAGAGCGTGGACGCCTGGCCCGGCGACATCCACCCCTGGACGTCGGCGACACGAGCGGACACGGTGGCGAGATCGGGGCGAGATTCAGGAGACATAGACGGCGAGACCATAGACGATCACCCAGCACAACCCGAGGAACTGCAGGAGCCGGTCGCTGGCGAAGACTTCCTCGGGTGCGGCACCACCGCCCTCTTCGAGGACCAGCAGATAGCGCATCAGCGCCATCAGCATCGGCACGATCGACAGTTCGTACAGCGGCCAGGCGGAGTCGGCGACGGCGCTCGTCTCGAGCGCCCAGATGCAGTAGCTGATCAGGACACCGGCAAGGCTCATCGACAGCAGGATCCGCAGATACCCGACCGTGTACACCTCGAGCGTCGATCTGGTGCCGGCCTGATTGCCGACCTCGTTCAGCTCCGCATACCGCTTGCCCACGACGATGAACAGCGACCCAAACGTGATGCACAACACGAACCAACGCGACATCGGAACGTCGACGGCCACGGCACCCGCTGCGGCTCGGAGCACGAAGCCCGACGCCACCGTGACCAGGTCGACGACGGCAACGTGCTTGAGGCGAAGCGTGTAGGCGATCGTGATGATGATGTAGGTCGCCACCACTGCAACGGTCTGCCACCTGCCGGTCGCCGCTGCGAGCCCGAGGGCGATGATCGGGAAGGCGACGCCGGCGACACGGGCAGCCCCGATCGACAGCTCGCCGGACGCGATGGGGCGGGTGCGCTTGGTGGGGTGTCGGCGGTCGGCGTCGACGTCGAGGAGATCGTTCCAGATGTAGATGCCGCTCGCAGCGAAGCAGAACGACGCAAACGCCAACACGGCGAGGAGCAGGTTGTCGCCCTCGTCGAGCACGCCGGCTGCGCCCGGGGCAGCGAACACCAGGACGTTCTTGAGCCATTGCTTGGGCCGCGACTCTCGCAACAGTGCCGTCAGCATCGGGATGCCTCGTGGTCGATCGGGCGGACGGTCATGGCGTCGGTGACCGTAGCGGTCGCTCGACCATCAGTGGGGCATCTCGCCGCGTCCCACCCAGTGGGCCTCGTCCGCGTCGGCCAGCAGTTCACGGTCCCCGGTCGAGTCGCCGTAGGCGCTCAGGTGCACAGCGGCGCGACCTCCGGCGTGGCGGTCGAGCCAGTCGTGGAGCCTGACGACCTTCTCAGGGCCGCGGCAGTTGGGCCCGTCGAGGCTCCCGGTGAGTACGCCTCGGTCGTCGGTCTCCAACCGCACGGCGAGCACGTCGTCCACGCCCAGCAGCTGCGCCAACGGCCGGAGATAGACCTCGAACGACGCCGAGACGAGCAACACCGTGTCGCCGGCGTCGAGGTGCCCTCGCATGGCCCGCACGACGTCGTCGCGCAGCCGTCCGTCGAAGATCTCCTTGGCGAACAACGCCGCATCGGACTCGAGGGTGTCGATCGGTACACCGCTGAATGCCGCCGCAGCGCTCGCCGCCTTCAGCGCGTTGCGATCACGACGGACGGCCGCGCCCGCGAGCACGAACGGCGAGCGCAGCATCCGTCCGGCCAACCTCGACGTACCGGCCGTGCGGCGCAGGAACGGCACGACGCAGTCGGTGGTCGTCAGGGTGCCGTCGACGTCGAACGCAGCAACCCGTGGCCGCTCGTTCACGTCAGGTGCGACGGAATCGCCGCGAGTGCATCCCAGTAGCTCGGCCAGCTCTTGGACACGACCGCCGGGTCGCCGATCTCGATGCCGTCGACCACCAGTCCGAGCAGACCGAACGCCATCGCCAGCCGATGGTCGTGGTGCGTGTCGAGGCGGGCACCATGCAGCAGATCGGTCGGCTCGATCAACAGTCCGTCGGGCTCGACCGTCACGAGCGCTCCGGTCTTGGCGAGTTCGGCGGCGAGATCGCCGAGACGATCGCTCTCCTTGCCCCGGATGAACCCCACCCCGCTGATCCGCGTCGGTGTCACCGCTTGGGTCGCCACCACCGCGAGGGTGGGCACCAGATCGGAGATGTCGGACATGTCGACATCGACACCTCGCAGCGGGGTGTCACGGCGCCGCATCACCACCGTGTCGGTCGGACCGGTCGTGATCATGGCACCCATCGACGACAGGACGTCGACGAACCGTGCGTCGCCCTGCACCGACGAAGTTCCCAGCCCCGCCACGCTGACAGCGCCGCCGACCATCGCTGCCGCAGCGAGCGGGTAGCTCGCCGAACTGGCGTCGGGCTCGACGACGTACTCGGTGGGCAGGTACTCACCCGGCCCGACGGTGACGTGACGTTCCTTGATGTCGACCTCGGTGACGCCGAAGGCCGCCATGACCGAACGGGTGATCTCCAGGTACGGCCGCGACACCAGCCCGGACGACAGCCACAGCTTCAGCCCGCCAGGGATGTACGGGGCGATCAGCATCAGCGCAGTCACGTACTGGCTCGACACGTCCCCGGGCATCACCACCGCATCGGCCCTGCGGAGGGGGCCCGAGATCGTGACGGGGAGCGAACCGGCGGTCTCTGCGGTCGTCACCGACGCACCCAACGCCGCCAACGAGTCGTGCAGCGGTCCCATCGGCCGAGCACGCAACGGCGGGGAGCCATCGATGGTGTACTCGCCGTCGCCGAGTGCGCACAGCGCGGTGACGAACCGTGACGTCGTACCGGCGAGTCCGGCGTCGAGTCGCATCGGACCGGGGGTCAACACCGCACCGGTGCCGATCACGTCGGCGACGTGGCCGTCGCCCTCGCGACGAACTCCGATTCCGCAGCCCAGCTGTTGCAGGCAGTCGATCATCGCTGCGGTGTCGTCGCCAGGGGCGACACCGGTGATCTCGCTCGTGCCATCTGCGAGCGCGGCGCACACGAGCGCACGGTTGACGATGCTCTTCGATGGGGGAACCGACACCTGAGCGATCACCGGACCGTCGGCGCGCCGCACCCGGTAGACGCCGCCCAACCCGGTGGAGTCCGAGAGATCGGTCATGACAGCGACTGCACCGCTGGACGGAACCCTCGTGCGAGCAGCCCACCGCGGAAGAGTTCGATCATCGCCCGGTCGATCAGCACCACGGCGACGCCGCGGGTGCTCTCGGCGACGTGGACGACCTCGAAGCTCGCGATGTTGACGCTGAGCTCTGCGGCGAGCGTGAAGACCTCGGCTGCGGCGCCGGCGCGGTCGGGAATCGGGATTCGGACCTCGGCGAGTTCATCTGGGTTGACGACTCGCGTCGGCAGGTTGACCCGGGCTTGGCGGGCCTCGGTGAGCCGGGCGTGCAGTGCGTCTCGGTCGTCGGCTCCGATGATGTCGCGGACGTCGCTGAGCCCGGTGATGAGTTGGTCGAGAACACCGACGATTGCGACGCGGTTCTCGGCGCAGATGTCGAGCCAGATCCCCGGGCGTCCACTCGCCACACGCGTCATGTCTCGGAAACCCCCGGCAGCGAGGCGCAGCAGGGCGGCGTGTTCCTCGGCCCGCTCGCTGGCGAGGCCCATCAGCGTGGCCGCCGTGAGATGCGGAACGTGACTGACGACGGCGACGAGTTCGTCATGGCGCTCCGGTGCGAGTGCCACGACCTCTGCTCCGAGGCCCGCAACCACGGCTGCGACCCGCGCGAAGACGGCGTCGTCGCTGTCGGGGCCGGGGGTGAGTACCCAGACAGCCCCCTCGAACAGTTCGGCCTGAGCGCCGTCGAGGCCGTCGAGTTCGGAACCGGCCATCGGATGTCCGCCGACGAACCGGGTGTCTGGCGCTGCTTCACAGATCGCCGCCTTGACGCTGCCGACGTCGGTGACCGCACCCGTGGTCTCGGCCAGCGCCCGCTTGACCTGATCGGCCGCAGCGAGCACGGGAACCGCCACGAAGGTGATCTCGGCATCGGAGTCGAGCCCGAGGCGATCGACGACGCCGCGATCGATCGCCACCTGCGAGTGGTCGGCATCGGCGTCCTCACCGCTGACGTGCCAACCCTGACGTCGCAGCCCGAGCGCGACCGATCCACCGATCAGTCCGAGCCCGATGACATTGGCCCGACGGGCCGGAACGGTGGGGTCAGTCACGACGCTCGATCGTACCGGCGCTGTCGCGCGGCGTCGCCGTGGCAACCGCCTCGGTCAACTCCCGCCACTCGTCGGTGGTGAGCTCGCGCCAACTGCCGGGCGGCAACGACCGATCGGTGATCGGCCCGACGCGTGTGCGCACCAGTCGTGTCACCTGGTGCCCCACGGCATCGCACATCCTCCGGACCTGCCGGTTGCGGCCTTCGTGAATCGTGATGCGCAGCACACCGGGATCGGGCTGAGCCACTCTCGCAGGGGCCGTCATCCCGTCGTCGAGCAGCACGCCGTTGCGCAGCGAGCGAATCGACCCGGCCGACACCGCTCCCCCGGTCACCTCGACCAGGTACTCCTTCTCGATGCCGTGCGACGGATGAGCGATCCGGTTGGCCAGGTCACCGTCGTTGGTCAGCAGCAGCAGACCCTCGGTGTCGACGTCGAGGCGCCCCACCGAGAACACCCGCGGATCACCGGGTACGAGATCGATCACGGTCGGGCGGTCGTGGGTGTCACGCGAGGTGGTGATCACGCCGACCGGCTTGTTGAGCAGGTAGTAGACGAGGTCGGGGCGGACCCCGATCGGTGCCCCGTCGACCTCGACCACGTCGTTGTCGGCATCGACGCGTCGACCGAGGATCGCCACCTCGCCGTTGACCGTCACACGTCCGGCGGCGATCAGGTCTTCCGCGATCCGGCGACTGCCGTAGCCGGTGGCAGCCAGCACCTTCTGGAGTCGCTCGCCCTGTGGGAGTTCGGCGCTGCGCTGCGCCATCTGTTCCCAGAGCGGCGGTTCGGGGTCGCCGTCGCTCACGGTGCGTCGGCGTCGGCGTCGGACGCTTCGGGAGAACCAGGCTGTGGAGTCGGTCCGGAGGATGGGGAGTCGTTCGTCGACACCTCGATCAACGGGGTGACCCGCAGGCCGACCTCGAGCGCCTCGACGACATCCGCGCTCGGGATGAATTCGGCGATCGGCGGGAGGTCGTCCAGCGATGGCAGACCCAGCTTCTCGAGAAAGGTCGCGGTCGTCCCGAACAGGATCGCCTGGCCCGGGCCGTGATCACGTCCGACCTCGTCGATGTAGCCCCGAGCCTGCAACGTGCGCAGGACACCGTCGGGGTCGACACCGCGGATCGACGCGATCTGCGCTCGCGAGATCGGCTGCTTGTAGGCCACGATCGCAAGCGTCTCGAGAGCGGCCCCCGACAGCCGGGCTCGCTGGTCGTGGAGCAGGAAACGTTCGACGTAGGGCGTGAGATCGTTCGCGGTCTGATATCGCCATCCGCCGGCGATACGGACCAGCTCGAAGCCGTTCGCAGCGGCGAGGTAGGCCGCGGCGAGTTCCTCGCACCACTGCTCGACCATCACGACGGGTTCTTCGAGCAGTTGCGCCAGGAGTTCGGCCGGCACCGGGTCGTGAGCGACCAGCACGATCGCCTCGATCGCCCGTTTGAACTCGGCGACGGCGTCGGTCGGGTCGGAGAAGTCGTCTGACACCGTCAGCCCTCGTAGGCGTCGATCAGGATCGCCTCGGAGTCGAAGTCGTCGCCGGCGGTCCAAGCCACCTCGATGTCGCCGAAGCGCTGGGGCTGATCGATCTCGACCGCGCCCTGCTTGTACAGCTCGAGCACCGCGAGGAACCGGATGATCACTTCGATGCGGTCGGCGAGGTCAGCGGTCAGACGGCGGAACGTGATCCGGCCGGCGCGCGGCAGTTCATCGAGCAATTCGGCAACGGCGTCGGCGACCGTGGTCGTGATCGGGTTGACGTGGAACAGGTCGACGACCGGCACCGGCTTGGGTGTGAGCGCACGAACCGCTGCGTTGCGCAGGCTGGTGGTGCTGGTTCCTTCGAGCATGTCGGGCACCACGTCGGCGAAGCGCTCGTCGGGGCCGACCACGCGCGGGAACGACAGATCGGCATCATCGGCGAGCTTCGAGAAGATCTGGGCGACGTCCTTGAAGGTCTTGGCTTCGAGCAGTCGGGTCAGCAGCATGTCGCGCTCTTCCCACAGGGCGAACTCGTCGTCGAGGTCCATGTCGGCGGGGTTGGGGAGCAACCGGCGGGCCTTCAGCTCGACCAACGTGGCTGCGATCAGCAGGAAGCCGGTGGCGACATCGAGGTCGAGGAGCTGCATGCGCTCGATCTCGGCCAGGTACGCATCGACGATGCTCGACAGGTTGACCTCGTAGATGTCGACCTGCTCGCGCAGGATCAACTGCAGCAGCATGTCGAACGGCCCTTCGTAGACCGGGGTCGAGACGAGGGTGCCGGAGGGGTTGGCGGTGTTCAGCGACATCGGGGCACAACCTACCGGAGCGACCGGGGTGCGACGGGGTATCGTCGGCGCCCGTGACCAACAGCCAGGACGCCCGCACACGTGTGCTGTCGTGCATGCAGCCCACCGGCGACGTGCACCTCGGCAACTACCTCGGGGCGCTGCGCAACTGGGTGTCCGGGCAGCACGACTGCGATGCATTCCACGGCATCGTCGACCTCCACGCGCTCACCGTCACCGACGAGCCCGGTGTGCTCGGCCGACAGACGATGTCGTTGGCCGCGATGCTCTTCGCCGTCGGTCTCGACCCCGAGGTGGCGACGGTGTTCGTACAGAGTCACGTCCCCGAGCACAACCAGCTCGGTTGGATCATGGAGTGCACGGTCAGCTACGGCGAACTCTCCCGGATGACGCAGTTCAAGGACAAGAGCGCCAAGCGCGAGCACGAGTTCGTCTCCGCCGGGCTGTTCACCTACCCGGCCCTGCAGGCCGCCGACATCGTGCTCTACGATGCCAACGAGGTGCCGATCGGTGACGATCAGCGCCAACACGTCGAGATCACCCGCGACATCGCCATCCGCTTCAACCATCGTTTCGGCGACACGTTCGTGATCCCCGAAGCGGTCACGCCGGCCGCAGGAGCTCGCGTGATGTCGTTGCAGGACCCCACCTCGAAGATGTCGAAGTCCGACGAGTCCGAGGCCGGTTGCGTCTACCTGGTCGACGACTCCGCAGCGGTGATGAAGAAGTTCAAACGCGCCGTCACAGACTCCGACACCGGCACCGACGCCGTGCGCTACGACCGCGCCGAGAAGCCCGGCGTCGCGAACCTGCTGGAGATCAATGCTGCGGTCACCGGTCGCACCCCACAGGAGGTCGCCGAGGGCTACGAGCAATATGGGCGGCTCAAGGTGGACACCGGCGAGGCCGTGCTCGAAGTGCTCGATCCGATCCGGGCCCGGTACCTCGAGCTGATGGACGACCCTGGCGAACTGGCCCGTCTGTTGGCCGTCGGCGCCGACAAGGCCCGCGAGGTCGCCTCGGCCACCCTCGAACGCGCCCATCGCAACATCGGCCTCCTCCCCGCCTGATCTCGCCCCACCCATCCGTTCTCGTGAACACTTCCACCTCTGAGGCGTGGAGTCGTTCACGAGATCGAGTTGCGGGATGCTGACCTCGGTCGATCGGCGAATCATCAGGCTCGGGATCCCCGCGCTCGGAACGCTGGCGGCCGAGCCGCTCTATCGGATCGTCGACACTGCGATCGTCGGTCGCCTCGGCACCGATCAGCTGGCGGGGCTGGCGATCGCCGTCACCGTCCTGGCACTGGTCGTCGCCGGCTCGAACTTCCTCACCTACGGCACCACCGAGCGGGTGGCGAAGCGTCTCGGTGCCGGCCGTGACGGCGACGCCGCCGACGTGGGTGTGCAGGCGATGTGGCTGGCCGGCTTCGTTGCGATCGTGGCGGTTCCTCTTCTCGTGTTCGGCGCCCGCCCCGTGGCAGCAGCACTCGGCGCCGACGGCGCCGTGCTCGAGTTCGCCGTGCAGTACCTGCGTATCGCTGCGGTCGGTGTGCCGTTCGTACTGATCGCGTTGGCAGCTCAGGGCGTCCAGCGCGGGGCATCGGACTATCGGACCCCGTTGGTCATCCTCGTGGTCTCGAACATCGCCAACCTGGTGATCGAGGTGGTGCTGGTGTTCGGCTTCGACCTCGGTGTCGCCGGCGCCGCATGGTCGACGGCGATCGCTCAGGCCGGTGCGGGCATCGCGTTCCTCGTCGTCATCCGTCGCCGTCTTGCGCCGGCACGGCATCGCCGACCGCTCTGGGTCGAGATGGCGCCACTGCTCACCGCGGGTCGCCATCTGCTGTTGCGGGTGGGGTCGATGTTGGCAGTGTTCACCGGGGCGACGGCGATCGCCGCCCGTGTCGACGATGCGACCCTTGCGGCACACCAGATCGCGATGACGATGTTCCTGTTCCTGGCGCTCGTGCTCGATGCGCTTGCGATCCCCGCACAGACGCTCGTCGCCGAAGAACTCGGCCGACGACGCGACAGCGACGGCCACAGCGCGCTCGAGATCGCTCGCCGAGTGGTCCGCCTCTCGCTGATCGCCGCCGGTGCCATCGCCGTCGTGATCGCGCTCACGTCACCCATGCTCCCCCACGCTTTCAGTGACGACCCCGCAGTGGTGAGCCGGGCGACGTCTGCGCTGTTGCTGCTCGCGCTGCTCCTGCTCCCCGGAGCCATCGCGTTCGCCGACGACGGAGTGCTGATCGGCGCTGGCGACTACCGGTTCCTCGGGGTCGCAGCCTTCGGATATCTCCTGGCCGTCGCGCCGATCGCCGTGGTCGTTCTGGCGACGCCGGCGCTCGGGATCGCCGGCATCTGGATCGGGCTCGTCGTGTGGATGGTCCTGCGCGCAGTGGTGAACACGATGCGGGTCAGAC
The DNA here is from genome assembly GCA_963848145.1 of Ilumatobacteraceae bacterium. Classification (GTDB taxonomy): domain Bacteria; phylum Actinomycetota; class Acidimicrobiia; order Acidimicrobiales; family Ilumatobacteraceae; genus Sva-07. The sequence goes on along the minus strand of CAWKCN010000014.1, from coordinate 180,482 downwards.
GCGTCCTGCCAGCTCGGCCAGGCTGACGGAGTGACGCCACTCGCCGTATGACAGGGTGCGGTTCCACTCGGGACGGGCGGACGATCGGGTGGAGGGAAACCACGCCAGTTCGTTGCCGACTCCGGCCGCTGAACGGCACCACACACCACGAAGGCCGGCGTCATGGACCTCGATGCCGATCGATCGTGTCGTGTCGTGGTCGATCACCTCGCCGTCGGCGTCGACGGGATAGGTGTGCGCCAGTCCGACTTCGGCCAACCCGGCGTCGGTCACGACGTCGACCACCCGCTGGCGGGTGGGCAGCGTGCATGCAGCCAGCCGGATCGGGGCATCGTCGTCGAGATCGTCCGGTTCGATTCCACGTCCGACGAACAGGTGCCGGAGTTGTGCGTGCACGGTTGCCAGGTGCTCGTTCAGGTACAGCGTGGGCCAGGAATCCGGCGGATTCCACCGACCTCCCTGCGACGCAGCGAAGGTCGGGTCGAACGGATCGACGTAGTGCGGTCGGGTGATCCGCAACCAGACATGCCCGTCGGGCAGCGTCGTGTCGATCATGCGGAGTTCACGGAGCGATGCGGGTGAGATCGAAGGTGTCGGCGACCTCGTCGCGCAACAACTCGAACTCGCCGGCGAGCGCGACATCGAGCCGGGTTCGGCCGCCGAGCGAGTCGACCGGGCGACGCACGACGGCAGGAATCCGCTCACGCTTGACCCATTGGTCGAGCAGGTCGGTGGCCTGACCGAGCAGTGCCACCTGGTCGCGCCGGGCTGCAGGCGCCCCGTCGGCAAGCCACTTGGAGCTGGCCTGACGGCTGATGCCGAACATCTTGCCGAGCTGTGTCGCCGAGATGTCCCACAACCGCACGGTTCGCTGCAAGGGACTTGCGTTCAGCTGGTGATCGAGCCGGTCGATCACCTGGCGCAGGACGTCGGAACGCCCACCAGAGCGCAGCAGAACCTCGTCGGCCAGCGAGTCGATCAGTGCCATGTCCGAAGACTACCGCAACCAAATGTCAACCGCGCGGTGCAGTGCGATCGACGACTGCGGCAGTAGCCACCAGAGCATCGCAGCCGGCTCAGGCATGGTCCGACGCTTCGAGCGCGTCGAAGGCGGGGCCACGTTGGGCGATCAGCTCGACCGTCTCGTGGTCAGAACCGGCTCGGCGGGCCATCTCGGCGCCGATCTCTTCGTGGTCGTGGTACGCAACGAACGATCTGGGGCCGCGTTCGCCGACCAGCGTTGCGATCACCCGGCTGAACGTGCCGAGCCCGCACTCGATCTTGCCCACATCGTGCAGAATCGCTCCTGCGATCTCGGCGCGGGTTGCCCCAGGGCGTGCGGCGACGAACCGGCGAGCCACCGCCGCACTGTGACGCCGGTCCTGATTCGACAGTCGCACCCACAGGGTTCGCTCCCCAGCGTTCAGGTGTTCATCGACCCACAACTCGTCGGCCACCGACGGCGGGGTCGGCGGCAACGACGTGACGAAGCGCGCCACGAGATGCCAGACCATCGTGACGGGGTTGACATCACTCATCGCTTCAGTGTGGCCCGGGGATGCGCCGAGCGGTATACGTCCATCAGGCGTTCCTGGCTGACCTTGGTGTAGATCTGCGTCGTCGACACCGACGCATGACCGAGCATCTCCTGCACGACACGCAGGTCGGCTCCGTGGTCGAGAAGATGGGTCGCACAAGAGTGCCGAAGGACGTGTGGCGACAGTTCGTCGCCGATTCCGGCCCTCGTTCCGTACTTCTTGATCACCTGCCACGCCGCCTGCCTCGTCAGCCGGCCCCCACGGGTGTTGAGGAACACGGCCTCGGCGTCATTGCGACGACGCCACTGCGCCGGAACGATCCGAGCGCGGCCACTCGGCGAGAACCAGTCGTCGAGCGCAGTCGCAGCCGACGAACCGAACGGCACGATGCGCTCCTTGGACCCCTTGCCGTACAGGCGCACCAGGCGGGCGTCGAGGTCGATCTCGCCGATCGACAGCCCAACGGCTTCAGAGATCCGGGCACCCGTGGCGTACAAGAGCTCGATCAGCGCCAGATCACGGCGGTGAATGGGCTCGGTCACGATCACGGCGTCGAGCAGACTTGCCACCTGCCCCTCGGTGAGCGGCTTCGGAAGACCGGACGGCACCCGCACACCCTCGAGCTCCGCAGCGGGATCGTCGGGCCGCTCGCCCTCGATCGAGAGGTACCGGTGCAGCATCCTGACAGCGGCCAGCTGACGTGCGATCGACGACGTCGCCGCGCCACTCCCCCGTCGGAGTCCGACGAAGTCGACGAGCTGGGCATGTGTCACGTCGAGCACGCTGGAGCCCTGCGTCAGCAGCCACTCGCAGTACGAGCCGAGGTCTCGCCGGTAGGCAGCGATCGTGTTGGGTGAGCGCCCCTTCTCGGCCACCATCCACGACAGGAACTCCTCCACCTCGATCGGCAGTGGCGGCCGAGCCATCGAGTTCAGCCGGCCGGATGGTCGGAGTTGCGCAGGCGACGATCGGCGAGCAGCAATGCGACGACCGTCTTGGCGTCGGCGATCTCGCCCCGCTCGACCATCGTCAGTGCGTCGGCGAGCGGCAGGTGGAGCATCTCCATGTGCTCCTCCTCCGGACCGTGCCGGTCGTGCGGCACCGGTGAGCAGTCGGTCGCCAGGTACAGCGTGGTCACCGAGTCGGTCATGCCCGGCGACGGCAAGATCTCGGTGAGCAGCTCCAGGCTGCCGGGTTCGAGACCTGCCTCCTCGATCAGCTCACGCCGAGCGACCTCGTCGGTTGCCTCACCAGCGATGTCGCGCATCCCAGCCGGCATCTCGATGACGTTTCGCTCGTACGGGGGCCGGTACTGCGACACGAGCACCACCGAGGGGTTTCCCTCGGCGTCGAACACGAGCGGCAGCACGCCGACCGCACCGGGCGACCGCACGATGTCACGAGTGAAACTCGATCCGTCCGGTGCTTCGAACTCGACGGTCGCGAGATTCCACGCGTAGCCCTCGTGAACGGTCTGCTCCGCGACCCGGCGGAACCCGGTCACGACGACAATGACGGCTCGCTGCCGACCGGAGCCACGTCGACGACCTCGGCACCAGCGCCTCGGCGGACGAGCGCGGCGGCGACCAACTCACGAAAGAGCGGGTGCGGACGGTCGGGGCGGCTCTTGAACTCGGGGTGGGCCTGGGTCCCGACCCAGAACGGATGGCCCGGCAACTCGATGAACTCCACGAGACGATTGTCGGGCGACGTCCCCGAGCACCACAGACCCGACTCTTCGAGCTGCTTGCGGTACCGCTCGTTGAACTCGTACCGATGACGATGCCGCTCGCTCACCACCGGCTCACCGTAGGCATCGGCGACCTGCGATCCGGGTGCGAGCACGGCGTAGTACGCGCCGAGCCGCATCGTGCCGCCCTTGTCCTCGATGCCGCGCTGTTCGAGCATCAGATCGATCACCGGATGATGTGTGGTGGGATCGAATTCGGTGGAGTTGGCGTCGGTGAGGCCGACGACGTCGCGGGCGAACTCGATCACCATCGCCTGGAGCCCGAGGCAGAGTCCGAGACACGGGACACCCTCTTCGCGGGCATAGCGGGCAGCGGCGATCTTGCCCTCGACACCGCGGTAACCGAAGCCTCCAGGGATGACGATGCCGTCGAGGTGGTTGAGCTGGCCTGCTGCGAGGAGCCCTTCGACGCTCTCGGACTGGACCCACACGATCTCGACGTCCGCCCCATGGTGGAACCCGGCGTGTTTCAGACTCTCGACGACCGACAGATACGCGTCCGGCAACTCGATGTACTTGCCGATCAGGCCGATACGGACCGGTGTCGTCGCTGCTTCGACCTTGGCCACGAACTGCTCCCAGTAGCTGAGGTCGGGCTCTCCCTCGATCCGGAGCACATCGCACACGAAGTCGTCGAGGCCCTCGTCGTGGAGGATCAGCGGCAGCTCGTAGATGTTCTTGGCATCAGCAGCATTGACGACGGCTCGCTCCTCCACGTCGCACATGCTCGAGATCTTGCGCTTCAAGTCGTCGGACAGCGGTGCCTCGCTGCGACACACGATCACATCGGGCTGAATGCCTCGACTGCGCAGTTCGGTCACCGAGTGCTGCGTCGGCTTGGTCTTCTGTTCGCCGGCCGGCCCGATGAACGGCACGAGCGTGACGTGGATGTAGCAGACGTTGTCGCGCCCGACCATGTTTCGGAACTGGCGGATCGACTCGAGGAACGGAAGGATCTCGATGTCGCCGACGGTGCCGCCGACCTCGGTGATCACCACGTCGACGTCGTCGTGAGCAACCCGCTCGACGCGCCGCTTGATCTCGTCGGTGATGTGCGGGATCACCTGCACGGTCTTGCCGAGATAGTCGCCACGGCGCTCCGCAGCGAGCACCGCCTGGTAGATCGAGCCCGTCGTCGCGTTGGAGTTGCGTGACAGGTTCTCGTCGATGAAGCGTTCGTAGTGACCCAGATCGAGGTCGGTCTCGCCACCGTCGTCGGTGACGAACACCTCGCCGTGTTCGAACGGGTTCATCGTGCCCGGGTCGATGTTGATGTAGGGGTCGAGCTTCTGCAGCGTCACCCGGAGACCGCGCAGCTTGAGCAGACGGCCGAGCGACGATGCCGTCAGGCCCTTGCCGAGCGCACTGGCCACGCCTCCGGTCACGAAAATGTGCTTCGGCATTCGACCAAATCCTCCGTCTCGACGTTGCTGTCGTACTCCGATGTCACGCGACACCACGACGGGAGATCACCATACCCCGCGCGACGACGCCCAGTCGCGCTCCCCTCGCGAATCCGCACGCCGACCCGGATGGCCGACGGCTGCGCCTCGACCCGACGGTCAACGATCGAGGAGTTCGCGGGCGTGGTCGAGTGCCGACGCACTCGCCGTTCCCGACAGCATGCGGGCGATCTCGCCGACTCGGAGTTCGCCGTCGATTGCGTCCGCGGTGGCGTATGTGCGGCCGTCCTCGACCGACTTCGCCACCGAAATCTGGGTGGTGGCGCGCGCTGCGACCTGTGCGAGGTGTGTGACCACCAGCACCTGATGGCTCCGGCCGAGCTCGGCCAACGCTTCACCGATCGCTTGAGCAGCGGCGCCTCCGATGCCTGCGTCGACCTCGTCGAACACCAGCGTGCGTTCACCTCCGACTCCGGGCGACGTCGCTGACGACAGCACGAGACGCAGCGCCAACATGGCGCGGGCCAGCTCGCCGCCCGAGGCCACGCGGGTCAGCGGCAACAGCGGAGATCCGGGGTTGGCGGCCAACAGGAACTGGACGCGATCGCCCGGATGGTCGTCCGCATGTTCGCCGACCTCCACCCCGATCGCAGCGTGCGGCATCGCCAACCGGCGCAGTTCCACCTCGACCGCTGCAGCGAGTTGCGGGCCGACCTCGCGACGTCGGCGACCCACTGCTTCGGCTGCTCGACGCTCCGCAGCCAATGCCGACTGGCGTTGCTCGTCCAGTTCACCAGCTCGTTGGTCGAAGTGTTCGAGCTCGCGCAGCCGATCGGCGACTTCGGCGTGGAAGGCCATCACCGATGCCAGGTCGTCGCCGTACTTCCGACGCAGGTTCTTGAGCAGCTGTCGCCGTTCACGGATCGCCGCCAACCGCTCCGGTGCCTCGTCGATCGACTCGCCGTCGGAGCGGATCTCGGCCGACAGATCGTCGAGCTCGGCGAGAAGATCTCGCAACCGCGACGCCTGGCCCTCGAACGGCGCTCGCGCCTCGATCGCTCCGAGCGCCGCAGCCAGTGCGTCCCGGGCTCCCCCGTCGTCGGCCAGGAACGCAACCGCAGCACCGGCTGCCTCGCGATGAGCAGTCGCATCTGCGAGCAGCGACTCCTCGGTGTCGAGCAGGTCGTCCTCGTCCGGATCGACGACATCTGCGGTGTCGAGTTCACCCACTTGGAAGCGCAGCAGGTCGATCTCACGGGCTCGGGCGCGTTCGTCGCCGCCGAGCGCTGCCAGCTCTGCGTCGATCTCGGTGAGACGGCCTCGTGCTGCGCGCAGCTCGTCGAGGTCGATGTCGCCGAAGTCGTCCAGCGCGGATCGCTGGGTGGCGGCCGAGAGCAGCGACTGGTGCGCATGCTGGCCGTGGAGGTCGACGATGTCGGCTGCCACCTCACCGAGCGAGGCCACCGTGGCGAGACGGCCGTCGAGGTAGGCCCGGGAGCGACCCTCGGCCGGGATCACCCGGGTCAGGACACGCTCGAGACCGTCAGCGGTGACGAACCGGCCATCGATTCGGGCTTCGTGCGTCCCGTGACGCACCATCGACGAGTCGGCTCGGCCGCCGACGAGCAGTTCGATCGCCTCGACGAGCATGGTCTTGCCGGCACCGGTTTCGCCGGTCACGGCCGTGAGCCCTGCTCCGAACGTGAGCTCGACGCGTTCGATGACTCCCAGGTTCTCGATGTGGAGTTCGGTCAGCATGTCTCGCGCATCAGCGGTCGGCGAGCCCGAACTTCGCCTTCAAGATCTGGTGATACTGCTCGTTGCCGAAGCGGACGAAGTTCGCTGTCGACTCCGACGGCGTGCAACCGACGACATCGCCGTCGTCGAGCGACGCCACCGGCAGACCGTCGAGCACGAGGTCCGCCGCGCGGTGGCCCGACACTTCGATCGCGATGTTCTCGGACGGGTCGAGCACCAGCGTCCGATCGAACAACATGTGCGGCGACACCGGCGTCAGCAGCATCGCCCGATGCCGCGGCGACACGACCGGGCCGCGTGCCGACAACGAGTACGCCGTCGAACCGGTCGGCGTCGCAACGATGAGACCATCGGCGGCGTAGTACGTGAACGGCTCACCGTCGATACGTGCGAGCAACCGCACCGTGTGGCCCGACTCGGCCTTCTCGACGACCGCTTCGTTCAGCGCCCGGCCGATCAGCGCGCCGTTGACCGTCACGTCGAGCATCATCCGGCGATCGAGTTTCCAGGCACCCGACTCCGAACCCGAAACGAACCGGTCGAGCGAGTCCGTCAGGCGATCCGGTTCGACCTGGGTGAGGTAGCCGAGGGAACCGAGGTTGACGCCCAGCACCGGAACCGGAGCCCCTTCCAACAGGCGCACACTCCGCAGCATCGTGCCGTCGCCGCCGAGGCTGAGCACCAGGTCGGCCTCCGCGAGCGGACGAACGCTTGCACACGAGCCGAGATCGAGTGCATCCGCGTCCTCAGCGGGCATCCAGAACGTGACGTGGTGCTCGGTGCACCAGGCCGCTGCTCGCTCGGCCAGCGCACGTGCGGTTGATCGCTCGTGGTGGGCCACGACTGCGACGCTCGTCATCGTTCGTCGCCGATCGCCGTGGTTGCGTGGACGAGGAATTCTCGGTTGCCGTCGGCTCCGGTGATCGGTGAGTCGGTCCATCCCACCACGGCACACCGGGAGTCGACCAGTGCCTCCTCCACCTCGGCACGGACGCGGTCGTGAATCGCTGGATCGGTGATGATGCCTCGACCGCGGTCGACTTCCTGACGACCTGCTTCGAACTGCGGTTTGACGAGGAGCACCATCGGCGACCCAGGTTGGCACAGCTCGACGAGTGTGGGGATCACCAGCTGCAGAGAGATGAACGACAGGTCACCGACGACCATCTCGACCGGCCCACCGATCTGCTCGACGTCGGCATGGCGCACGTTGTGGCGCTCGAGGTTGGTCACTCGTGGGTCGGCACGGAGTCGCTCGTGCAGTTGACCGTGGCCGACGTCGAGCGCCACGACGTGTCGGGCCCCTCGCTGCAACAGGCAGTCGGTGAATCCACCCGTCGATGCACCGGCATCGAGCGCCAGGACTCCGTGCACGTCGATGCCGAATGCGTCGAGCGCGTGATCGAGCTTCTCGGCTCCGCGCCCAACGAATCGCGGCGGCGGACCGTCGATCACGAGCGCATCGCCCGGAGCGACCTGACGCGACGCCTTGTCGGCCACCGATCCGTTCACGAGCACCCGGTGCGCGGCGATCAACGATTGCGCTTCGGTTCGGCTCGTCGTGAGCTCCCGTCGAACGAGTTCGGCATCGAGCCGTCGACGGGGCGCCACGGACGATCAGTTGGCAGTCGAGCTGGGCGCCGAAGCCTTCGTGGCCGGCGCCTTCTTCGCTGGTGCCTTCTTCTTCGCCGCGGTCTTCTTGGCGGGCGCCTTCTTCTTGGCCGGTGTCTTCTTGGCGGGCGCCTTCTTCTTCGCCGCAGCCTTCTTGGCCGGCGCCTTCTTCTTCGCCGCAGCCTTCTTGGCCGGCGCCTTCGCTGCCGGGGCTGACTTCTGAGCGGACTCGATCTCGCTCTTGACCCGCTCGGCGATCTTCTCGGCCATCTCCTCGAAACGGTCCTCGAGCTCGTCGAACCGCTCCGAGAGCCAGTTCATCTGCTTCGACACTTCACGTTGCACGTTGTCGCTGACCCGGTCGGAGGTCTCGCGACTACGGTCCATCAGCGTCTGGACGGCGTTCTCGGCGTCGGACCGACGAACCTCACCCGCCTTCACGAGCGACTTCACAATGGATTCGGCCTGCTTCCGCGAGATGTCGGAGAATTCGACACCCGCATCGACGAGGCGCTGAACAGTCGTTTTTGGCATGCCCCCAGACTACTGCGCCTCGGGCTCGGGACGAACGAGACGACGTGCGACCTCGGCGAGATCGGCGACGTCGACATCGACCCGCAGCTCGGCGCTGCTCGGCGACGGCGAGCCGGGCGGCATGACGCCTGAACGAACCAATGCGAAACGGCATCCGAGACGCCGAGCGAACAGTCCATCGGTCTCGGGACGATCGCCGATCATCATCATGCGGGGCGTGCCCGGACGTGTGGTGCCGTCGATCATCGACGAGACGAGGTCGGCCATCGGCTGCTCCGGCTTGCCGGCCACCACGGGAGCGGCACCCGAGGCCGAGGCAATCGCCGCAAGGAGCGCTCCGCCACCCGGCAGCAGTCCATTCGGGGTCGGGTACGTCGAGTCCGAGTTCGTGCCGATGAGCCGAGCACCGCGTCGGACGGCATCGGCGGCGACGGCAAGGCGGTCGTAGTCGAACTCGCGGTGCATTCCGACCACCACGGCATCGACCGGACCGTCGACCGGATGCCCCGTGTTGACGATGGTGTCGACGCCGCGTGCCTGCAACGCTTCGACGACACCAGGGCCGCCGGCGACGAGCACCCGCTCGCCCGGCTCGACGAGCACCGCAGCGGCCATCGACGAACTCACGACGTCGCCCGCCGCGGGCACACCGATTTCGGCGAGCGCCGACTCGTGATCCGCCAACACTGCGAACGAGTTGTTCGTGACGAAGAGCACCCGGCGACCCGACCTGCGCAGTGCCGCGATTGCATCGACCGAGCCGGGGATCGGCCGATGAGCGAGCCAGACCACCCCATCGAGGTCGCACAACACGGTGTCGACATCGTTCGCCCACTCGTCCACAGGCAGATCGTTGCAGTTGCGGTGTCTCGTCGTGACATCCTGTCGTCGTGCCACGATTCACACCGTTCCCCGCCCTGCGCTACTGCGACCCCGACATCGAGGATCTGATCGCTCCGCCATACGACGTCCTGTCGGACACCGATCTCGACGAGCTCGGGGCACGAAGCAGCTGGAACATCACCCACGTCGACGTCCCCCGGGAGTCGGCGGGCCAGGGACGCTACGAGGCCGCTGCGGCCACGTTGCGCGAGTGGATCGACGCCGGCGTGATGTCGTTCGACGACACGCCGACGTTCACCATCTATCGAATGCGCTTCACGGACGCGTCGGGCACCGCCCGGGACATCGCCGGCGTGCTCGGTGGGTTGGAGGTGGTCGACGAAGGCGCCGGAGGCGTGCTGCCTCACGAACGAGTGACGCCCAAGGCGTCGACCGATCGTCTCGACCTCACACGGGCCACGCAGGCCAACCTGTCGCCGGTGTGGGGGCTGTCGCTCGCCAGCGGTCTGACCGCACTGCTCGCCGAGCCCGGTGAGCAGATGGCGTCGGTCACCGTCGACGGGGTCGAGCACCTGGTGGAGCGGGTCTCCGACCCGGTGCGTGTGCAGGCAATCGCCGCGAAGGTCGGCTCCGACGACGTGCTGATCGCCGACGGACACCACCGCTACGGAATCAGCCGTACGTACCGCGACGAGGTTCGGACCAACAACGGCGACCAACCGAATCCGGCCGATGACACGCTGGTGTTCGTCAACGAACTCGTCGCTGATCAGTTGTCGGTCGAGGCGATCCATCGGCTGTACCACGACGTGTCGTTCGACGACCTCGTGGCCGCGCTGGACACCAGCTTCCAACGCACTCCCGCCGGGACGCCGGACGACCGGACACTCGCCGCCATGGATCGCGACGGCAGGCTGTGCCTGATCGGCCCCGATGGCGCTGCGGAATGGCTGGCTCCCCGACCCGGGGTGTTCGACGATGTCCGCTCGCTCGACGGCGCGTGGCTTGAGCATGCGCTCGCCGATCTCGACCACCACGTCACCTATCAGCACGGCGTCGACCACGTCGTCGACGCCGTGACGTCAGGAGCCGCTGCCGGCGCGGTGCTGATCCGACCGGTCAGCGTGGCCGAGATCGAACGAACGGCCCGCGAAGGCGCCCTGATGCCGCCGAAGTCGACGTTCTTCACCCCGAAGCTGCGTACCGGCCTGGTCGTGCGCAGTCTGGTCTGATCCAACCGGCGACGCCACGGGGTCAGACCGCCTGCCCGGTCACTCCCTGGACCGCCCGTCGCAGTGCGGTGTCGACGTGTTTGCGCAAACGAACCGGGATGACCGCATCGGCGACGACTTCGGTGCGACTCTGCGTCGCCCCACCGACACGGAAGAAGCGGCGCCGCACCGTCCCGATGACCACCATCTCGCTGCCTGCGACGAGCGCACCGAGCTGTGCCGGGTTCGGGTCGTGCCACGCAATCGGCACCGACACGCTCACGGGTTTCCCTTCGGACTCGACTCGGGTGGCGACGTCGAACTGCACGACGACACCTCCCGACGGCAGGTGACGCTCGTTCGGTTCGTGGGCCACGGCACCACGGATGACTGCGAGATTGTCGAGCACCACTGGGGTGTCGTGATCGTTCATGTTCGTACTCCTTCGGGTTCGGATTCCGTCGGGAGGAGTCGGTCATCGATCACCCTAGAGATGGGCTGTCACAAAGATCTCTCACGGGCCCCCGGGCTAACGTTCGGCGATGGCCGACACAGCTCAGACCGGCAAGATTCGTTGGGGTATCGCCTCCACCGGCACGATCGCAGCGAAGATGTGCGAGGCAATCGGCACCCTGCCCGATGCCGAGATCGTGGCGGTCGGCTCACGCACCCAGTCGTCCGCTGACGAATTCGCAGAGCGCTTCGGCATCGTTCGGGCACATGGCACCTACGAGGCGCTCTGGGCCGACGAGGACGTCGACGTCGTGTACGTCGCCAGCCCGCACAGTCACCATCACGCCATGGCGATCGCTGCGCTCGATGCAGGCAAGCACGTGCTCTGCGAGAAGGCGTTCGCGGTCAATGCCGCTCAGGCCCGCGAAATGGTCGACGCCGCTCGGCGCAACGACCGCTTCCTGATGGAGGCGATGTGGACGTGGTTCATTCCCGCGGTGCTCGACATTCGTCGGCGAGTGCTCGCCGGTGAGATCGGAGAGCTCAGGGTGGTCGAAGCCAACTTCGGCATTCCCGTGACCGACCCGGACGGTCGGCACCGGCGGATCGATCTGGCCGGCGGAGCGATGCTCGACATCGGTATCTACCCGGTCACCTTCGCTCGGTTCCTCGCCGGCGATCCCGTCGATGCGAAGGTCAGCGGCACGCTCGGCGCCACCGGGGTCGACACCAACGTCGCAGGTGTCGTCGAGTTCGCGACCGGAGCGCTGGGGGTGTTCCACACCTCGCTCGACATGAGGAGCGACCTGCGGGCCTCGGTCTACGGGACGCTGGGACGCATCGACGTCGACGCACCGTTCCATCATCCGACCGGGTTCACGGTCCGCGTCGCCGGGGAGGATCCGGTTCGTGTCGATCTCCCCAACCGTGGACTCGCCCACGAAGCGGAGCACGCCATGGAGCGAATCCGTGCCGGCCATCGCGACAGCGACGTGATCTCGCTGGCGACGACCGTGTCGACCATGGAGCTCCTCGACGACATCCGCGCCCAACTCGGCGTGGTCTACCCCGAGGAAACCTGATCGCGGTCCCTCGTGCCCTGGGCAGAGGGAACCAGGAGTCGGGTCATGCGGGATAGTCGGCGTAGGACGCCTTGAAGACGCCCTGGTGCAGGAGCACGGTGGCGGCGTGGATGCCGGTCTCGGCGTCGGTCAGGGTCGTCTCGGTCCAGTAGGACTCCACCCGCTTGCTCTGCCCGATGCCGACCAACGTGTGCTCGATGACGTAGGGCTGCCCGACGAACACCGGCCCGTCGACGAACCGGACCTCGAGGTCGATGAACAGTCCGATCGCTGGCCCTCGCACGGGGAAGTGGGCACCCGACTGGTGGGCGATCACGCTGATCATCTCCGTCGGAACGATCGGACGGTCCCACGGGCTGTCACCGTCGGCCAGATACCACGACGTCGACTCGGTGATCTTGGCGAGCTTCTGAGCCAGCGTGAACGGATAGAGGTGTCCATTGTGGTCGTCGAAGCCCATGGTGACCGGCTCGTCGATCAGCTCGGTCATGCCCAGCTCCAACTGATCGACGATGTACAGCGTTCCGGGATCGTCGAGGCCGCGCCGGCGACGCTCGTCGAGTTCGGTTGCTTCATCCCGCCCGACCGATGCGGTTCCGGTCAGGACCGGCGTGCCATCGGCCTTCTCGGCACCGACCCGGGCCAACGTGGCCGAGCTCGGCTCCAACGCCGCTCGGACCTCGTCGCCCTCGACCACCATGTTCAGGAAGTGTGCGCTGACGCAACCGGTCTCGAACCACTGCTGGCCCCACTGCTCCACGGCCAGCGGGTCGATCTGACTGAAGTGGGTGGGTCCCTCGATCGGTGCACCGGCGAGGCCGAGCTTCGCAGCCGTCTCGTCGTCGTGAACGCTCGTGTGGCCCGCGTACTCCTGATCCGCCAACATCTGCACCGGCGTTCGAAGTGGTCCGGCCAGCGTCTCAGCGGTACGGGTGATCGCGGTGTCGAAGCTCATCGCTTCATCCTGGCAGAGCGATCCCCGGCGAGATCAGGTGGCGGCCGGCAGCACCTTGAGGCCGAGTTCTGCGAGCGCCTTCGCGTCGCCGGGGATCGGCGAGTTGGTCATCGGGTCGCTGCCCGACTGCGTCTTCGGGAAGGCGATCACCTCGCGGATGTTCTCCTCCCCCGCCAGGATCGCCGTGAGACGGTCGAGCCCGACAGCGAACCCGCCGTGGGGCGGTGCGCCGTACTCGAACGGGTTCAGGAAGAAACCGAACTTGCGCTCGGCCTCCTCGTCGGAGATCCCGAGAGCATGGAACACCCGGCGTTGCAGGTCGGGCTCGTGGATTCGGATCGACCCCGAGCCGAGTTCCCAGCCGTTGAGGACCAGGTCGTAGGCGATCGAACGGACCGACATCGGGTCGGAATCGAGCTTGTCGATGTCGTCGGGGTGCGGCATCGTGAACGGGTGATGGCCCGACTTGGGCTGCCCGGTCTCCTTGTCGAGACCGACGAACAAGGGGAACTCGACGACCCACACGTAGCTGTGCGGACCCTGGTGCACCGGTGGGCGCCCGAGATCGTTGCGCAGCGTGCCGAGCACCTCGCAGGTCGTCATCCACTCGTCGGCGACGATCAGCACGAGGTCACCCTCTTCGGCCCCCATCGTCGATCGGAGCGCCGTTGCCTCGTCGTCGGAGAGGAACTTGGCGACCGGCGAGTCGAACCCGTCGGCGGTGGTCTTCATCCAGACCAGCCCCTTGGCCCCGAGCGACTTGGCGCGGTCGGTGAGCTTGTCGAGTTGGTTCCGTCCGTACTCGCCCGCGGCCCCCGGCACCCGGATGCCCTTGATCGCTCCGGCACCGGCGAATGCCTTGAACTCCGTCGCGGAGAACACCGGCGTGAGCTCGACCAACTCCAGGCCGAACCGCAGATCGGGCTTGTCGATGCCGAACCGGTTCATCGCGTCGTGCCACGTGATCCGCTCGATCGGACCGGGCCGCTCGCCCGATGCTGCCTCGGCTGCGTCGAGCACCGCTTCGCTCACGGCGTCGAGGACGTCGTCCTGGTCGACGAAGCTCATCTCCATGTCGAGCTGCATGAACTCGTACTGGCGATCTGCACGCAGGTCCTCGTCGCGCAGGCAACGCGCCATCTGGTAGTAGCGATCGACACCGCCGACCATCAGCAGCTGCTTGAACAGCTGCGGCGACTGGGGCAGCGCGTAGAACGACCCGGGCTCCTTGCGCGACGGAACGAGGAACTCGCGAGCTCCTTCCGGTGTCGACGGCACCAGCATCGGTGTCTCGACCTCGATGAACCCTTGACGCTCCATCCCTGAACGAATCGCAGCGTTGACCGTCGAACGAATCCGCAGGTTCTTCTGCATGCGTTCGCGTCGAAGGTCGAGGTAGCGGTACTGCAGGCGGACGTTCTCGTCGACGTCGTCGGCGCGGGCGTCGATCGGGAACGGCGGCGGTGTGGCCTGACGGAGGATCTCGACCTGACACTCGCCGATCTCGACCTGCCCGGTCGGTAGGCCGTCGTTGACCGTTCCCTCCGGGCGATCCCGGACGACGCCGGTCACCCGGATGACGTACTCGCTGCGTACGTCGACGTCGTCGTTGATCACGCACTGCACGATTCCCGAGTGGTCGCGGAGATCGACGAAGGCGAGGTGCTCGCCGTGCTCGCGGCGACGGCCGACCCAACCGCACACGCTGACGGTGTCGCCGACGTTCGCTGCGCGCAGTTCCCCACACATGTGGGTGCGCATTGCGGTGGCGGAACTGGATGTTTCGGTCATGAGGGAATCAATTCTGGTCGGAGTGGGTGGTCAGGTGGGCAGAGATTTCGGATCGGGCGACGGCGATCTGTTCGCCGCCGTGCATCGGCTTGACGACGACGGTCCCGTTGGCGAGCTCATCCTCGCCGACGATCAGGGCGACGGCGGCTCCACTGCGGTTCGCGAGCTTCATCTGGGCCTTCATCGAACGGTTGTCGTAGCCACGGTCGGCGGCCAGGCCGGCCGCTCTGAGTTCGGCGGTGATCGCTGCCGCCTGCAACCCACCCGTGACATCGACGACGAATGCATCGAGTTGCACCGGCTCGGCGAGGAACACGCCTTCGTCATCGCAGGCCAGCAGGGTGCGGTCGACACCCAGGGCGAAGCCGACACCCGGGGTGGCCGGGCCGCCCAGTGCTTCGACGAGCCCGTCGTAGCGGCCACCTCCGCCGAGTGCGTTCTGTGCCGAATCGAGAGTGCCACCCTGGAATTCGAAGATCGTGCGGCGGTAGTAGTCGAGGCCGCGGACCAGCTTCGGTTCGATGGTGAACGGTATGTCGAGCGTTCGCAAGCCGGTCAGTACCGCTTCGAAGTGCGCGGCGGCGTCGTCGCTGTAGAACTCGGCGATCCTGGGCGCCGCAGCGATGTGCTGCTGGTCGACGTCTCGCTTCGAGTCGAGCACCCGGAGCGGGTTGCGGTCCAGGGTCGCTCGGCTCTGTTCGCTCAGCGCGTCGCCGCATGCCGTGAAGTGCTCGCGGAGCGCGTCGACGTAGCGGCTGCGATCGTCGGGCTCGCCGAGGCTGTTGACGATCAGCGACACCTGTTGCAGGCCCAGTCGGGCATAGAACTCCCAGGCGAGCGCGATGATCTCGACATCGAGGTTCGGGTCGTCGGCGCCGAGCACCTCGACGCCGACCTGGTCGAACTGGCGGTAGCGGCCGCGCTGGGGCTTCTCGTAGCGAAAGTTCGAACCCGAATAGAAGACCTTCCACGGTGTGGTCGGACGGTGCTCGGCGAACGCCCGGCACACGCTGGCGGTCATCTCCGGTCGGAGCGCGATGTGCCGCTCGCCCTTGTCGACGAAGTCGTACATCTCCTTGGTGACCACGTCGGTGGCATCGCCGATCCGGGTGAACACGCCGAGGTCCTCGAGCAGTGGGGTGATCAGCCGGCCGTACCCGGCGCGCTCGACCACGTCGGCGAACACATCGGTGAATCGGCGCCAACGACCGCTTTCGGGAGGGAGGATGTCCCGCATGCCGGGACTTGTCTGGAACGCTGGCACGGCCGATCAGGCTACCGGCGTGCCGGCACCGGGGATCAGGCGATATGCGTCGTAGACGGCGTCGACCGACTTGATCGTGCGGATCACCGAGTCGAGATAGCCCGGGTTGGCGAACTCGAACTCGAATCGCATCTTGGCCACCCGGTCGGTGCCGGTGACGGTCTGGCACGACAGGATGTTGACGTGGTGGTCGGCCAGGGCGTTGGTGACGTCTCGCAAGAGCCGTGAGCGGTCGAGTGCCACCACTTCGACGCCGGCCACGAACGTGCGACCAGGACGCTCATCGCCGTCCCACTCGACCTCGATCATCCGGGTTGCCTGTTCGGCGGTGAGCGACGCGGCGTTGGCGCAGTCGGATCGGTGCACGCTCACCCCGCGCCCACGGGTGACGAAACCGATGATCGAATCGCCGGGTACGGGCGTGCAGCAGTTGGCCAGGCGGACGAGTACGTCGTCGAGCCCCTCGACGTGCACGCCGATCGGGGTCTCGTGGCCATTTCGCCGCTCGCGGCGCGGCTCCGACACCGTTGCCGGGAGCTGCTTGCCTTCGTCGCCGTGCAGTGCCCTGGCCAGACGCTGTGCCACCGACTTCGCCGACACGTGATGCTCGCCGATCGCTGCGAGGAGCGCGTCGAGGTCGACGTAGCTCAACTCGGCGATGACCGCCTCGAGCTGCGGCGACTTCCACACCTGCTGGACGGCGAGCCGTTCGCGGCGCATCTCGGAGGTGAGGTCGTCGCGGCCCGCCTCGACCATGTCGACGCGACGTTCGCGGCTGAACCACTGACGAATCTTGTTGCGCGCCCGGGGTGAGACCACGAACGTCAGCCAGTCCTGTGACGGCCCGGCGGTCTCGACCTTCGAGGTGAAGATCTCGACGTTGTCGCCGCTCGCGAGCACGTGGTCGAGTGAGACGAGGCGACCGTTCACCTTGGCGCCGATGCAGGCGTGGCCGACCTCGGTGTGGACGGCGTACGCGAAGTCGACGGTGGTGGAACCCACCGGCAGGGTGATCACCCGGCCCTTCGGCGTGAAGACGAAGACCTCGTCCTGTTCCAGGTCGGTCTTCAGGCTCTGCATGAACTGCGCCGGGTCGGAGACCTCCTCCTGCCAGTCGATGATGCGGCTCAACCAATCGATGTCGGCGGGCTGTTCACCGCCCTCCTTGTAGGCCCAGTGAGCAGCGACGCCCCACTCGGCGCGCTGGTGCATCTCGACGGTGCGGATCTGCACTTCGATCGGTTTTCCGGCCGGCCCGATCACCGTGGTGTGCAAGCTCTGGTAGAGGTTGAACTTGGGCATGGCGATGTAGTCCTTGAACCGGCCGACGACCGGCCGCCAGCGCCCGTGGATCGAGCCGAGCGCTGCGTAGCAGTCCTTCATCGACTCGACGACGACCCGGATGGCGATCAGGTCGAAGATCTCGTCGAACTCACGACCCTTCACCACCATTTTCTCGTAGATGCTCCACAGGTGCTTGCCACGGCCCGTCACCTCCGCCTTGATGCCGAGCTCGTCGAGACGCGCACGCACCTCGGCGAGCGTCTTCGCGAGATAGACGTCACGTTCGGGGGTTCGGCTCGACACCAGATGGTCGAGCTCGGCGAACCGCTTCGGATGCAGCGCCGCGAACGCGAGGTCTTCGAGCTGCTGCTTCATCTCCTGCATCCCGAGGCGGTGCGCCAGCGGGGCGTAGATGTCGAGCGTCTCCTGGGCGATGCGCTGCTGCTTCTCGAGCGGCATGGCTGCGATGGTGCGCATGTTGTGCAGACGGTCGGCGAGCTTGATGACCAGGACCCGGAGGTCCTTGGCCATCGCGACCAGCATCTTGCGCATGGACGCGGCCTGCTGCTCCTCGCGCGAATCGAAGCGGATCCGTTCGAGCTTGGTGACCCCGTCGACGATGGCGGCGACCTCGCCGCCGAAGTCGCGTTCGACATCGGCAACGGTGATCTCGGTGTCCTCGACCGCATCGTGCAGGAGCGCTGCGGTGACCGAGATCTCGTCGAGTCCGATGTCGGCAACGATCTGGGCGACGGCCAGCGGATGGTTGATGTAGCTCTCACCGCTCGATCGCATCTGCGATTGATGCGCATCGGCGGCCACCCGATAGGCGCGACTGATCGTCGACACCGGCGACTTCGGGTGGCGACGGCGGTACGACGCGAGCAGCGGTGTCAGCTCGGAGTTCGCGACCTCGACGGTGTGGCGCCTCCACGGAAGAACACGGTCGACGGTCCCCACGACGATTGGCTCAGAAGTGCAGGAGCGACTTGACGGGCCGCTCTCCCATGTGGGCCCGACCGCCCAGGTCGTCGAGTTCGATCACGAACCCCAGCCCGGCGATGACGCCGCCGAGCGTTTCGACGAGCCGGGCCGTCGCTGCGGCGGTTCCGCCGGTTGCGAGCACGTCGTCGATGATCAGGATGCGTTCGCCGGGATGAATCGCGTCACGGTGGATCTCCAGCTTGTCCGAGCCGTACTCGAGTTGGTACTCCTCGCGCACCACCGCCCAGGGAAGCTTGCCGGGTTTGCGGACCGGTACGAGCCCGGCACCCATTCGGTAGGCGACCGCCGACGCAAAGATGAAGCCACGAGCCTCGATGCCGACGATCCGGTCGACCTCGACGCCGACGAACTCCTCGACCAGCCCGTCGACAGCCGCTGCGAAGGTCTCGGCGTCGCCGAGCAGCGGCGTGATGTCGCGGAAGTTGACGCCGTGCGTCGGGTAGTCCTGGATCTCGCGAACGAACCTGCGCAGCGCCGGGCGCTCACTTCCACGTTCGGCTTGGGGGTCGCCTGCCATGGTCGGAGGTTACCGCCGCTCGACGCGCTCGGTGATGACCGGCTCGGCCACGACCACGTCGCAGTTCCCGGCTGTGCGAGGCGCCGGTCAGCGCTTCTTCTTCTTGCGCGGCCGCGGCGGATGCGTCAGCAAGCGGTCGGCCTGGGTCGGCGCAGTCGCTCCCGCTGGAGCACCGGCGGTGACCGGCTCGCGATCCGAGGAGGTCTCCGCTGAGACGTCACCATCGGGATGGGGCGTGTCCTGTGGGATACGGCCGCTCACGCCGGCACCCATCACGGCGAATCGCAGATCCTCGCCCAGCAGACGCTGGCGGCGCGAGGCCTTGGTGGTCTTCGACTTCAGGAATGCGAGCAGCGGGGTCGCGATGAAGATCGAGGAGTAGACGCCCGAGATCATGCCGATCAGCAGTGCCAGGGCGAACTCTCGCAGCGACACGGCGCCGAGCACACCGGCACCGAGCAGCAGGAGGGACACGACGGGGAGGATCGACGAGAAGCTGGTCAACAGCGACCGCACCATCACTTGGTTCATCGAGATGTTGACGATGTCCTCGTACGGCATCTTGGTGCTGGCGTACCGACCCTCGTTCTCCTTCACCCGGTCGAACACGACGATGGTGTCGTAGAGCGAGTATCCGAGAATCGTGAGGAAGGCGATCACCGTTGCGGGGGTCACCTCGAATTGCAGGACCGAATAGACCCCCACGGCCACGATCACGTCGTTGAGCATGGCTGCGATCGCCGCCAGCGCCATGCGCCATTCGAACCGCACCGAGATGAACACCGCCACGACCAGCAGGAAGATCACGAGCGCCCTGACGGCCTTCTCGGTGATCTCGGCACCCCAGGTCGAGCTCGTGAACGAGAAGCTGATGTCCTCGACGGTGACCCCGGCGGCCTCGGCGAAGTCGGCGGTCACCTCCTCGGCCTGCTCGCGGGGCAGCTCCTCGACCTGCACGGTCACGACGTCCGAGGTTTCCGAGCTCCGGAGCTGGATCCGAGCGCCGGTGGTCGACACGTCGTTTGCCTGGAGCACATCGGTTGCCTCGTCGACGCCGAAGGTCTCACTGGCCGGGATGTCCCATGCGTCGCCGCCCTCGAAGTCGAGACCGAGGTTGAGGCCCTGCGTGAGCAGCGATCCGAACGTGACGATCACTGCGATGACGGCCACGATGAGGCCGACCTTGCGCTTACCGTAGAAGTCGATGGCGGTTTGACCGCGGAACAGACGCCCGAGCCCGGTGCTGGAGACACTCGTGTCGAGGGTCATGCCGTTGCCACCTTCATGCCGAGCAACGTCTCCTGTTTGGCCATCACCTTGCTCCGCGCCAGCAGCAAGATGGCAGGGCGCGTGAAGAAGTAGCAGACGATCAGGTCGCAGATCGTCGTGAGTCCGAGGTAGAGAGCGAACCCACGAACGGATCCGACGCTCAGCGAGAACAGGATGCCGGCGGCGATGAGCGACACGACGTCGGCCGACCAGATCGTCCGCCACGTCATCTTGAAGCTCCGAGGCGCAGCGTTCTTGATCGTGCGTCCGTTGCGCAGCTCGTCCTTGATCCGCTCGAAGAACACCACGTAGCTGTCGACGGTGACACCGATCGCCACGATGATGCCGGTGACACCGGCGAGGCTGAGTGCGTAGTTCGTCCATCCGGACACGAACGACGCCATCGAGAACACCATGCCGGCCCACACCGTGATGCCACCCACGATGACCAGTGCGAGCCAGCGGTAGTAGGCCACGAGGAACGCAAGCACGAGCCCGAGACCGACGAGACCGGCGATGACCGCTGCCTGCAACGAGTCGGAGCCGGCCGACGGCGAGACCGTCCGCGCCTCTTGGGCTTCGACCTCGACGGGGAAGGCGCCGCGGTTCAGCACCGCTGCGAGCTCCTCGGCTTCGGACTGGGTGAAGCTGCCCGTGATCGACACCGCGTCGGTGAAGTTGGGCTCGTTGACGGTGGGCGCCGACTGCACGACGCTGTCGAGCACGATGGCCAGGCGCTGGGTCGGGCACGTCGGCGTGCGGTTGAAGCACTGGTTGGCGAGGTTGTTCCAGGTGTCGCGTCCCTCGCCGCCACGCAGGTCGACGCTGACGCCCCACCCCTGCGACGCATCGAGTGTGGGCTCGGCGCTGCCGCGCTCGAACACCTCGCCTGTTCCTTGGGCGGGTCCGACGCACTCGGCGGCGCCATCACGGGTGGGGAGCACCTCGGCACCGGGAGTCACCGTTTGGGTCGGAACCGGCTCGTTCACGACTCCCGGCGGAATCGTGTCGGTCGGAGTCGTGTCGGTCGGGGTGGTGTCGGTCGGAGTCGTGTCGGTCGGCGCCTGCGGGTTCCGGAGTCCCTGCGGTTCCGTGCCGTCGCTCGGCGTCTCGAGCACGGGTCCCGTCGGCGCGGCCTCGAGAGGTTGGCAACTGCCCGGATTGAGCACCGGGCGGAGCTCGACCACGCCCGACACGTCGACCGCACTGAGGGCTTCCTGCTGATCGCGCACACCGGGGAGATCGACGACGATCGTGTCGCCCTGTACCCGGACATCGGGTTCGGCGATGCCCTGCCGTTCGAGCTCGGACCGGATCTGGTCGCGGATGACGGTGAGCTCCTCAGCAGTCGCCGACTCGGTCGGCGCCAGGATGACCGACACACCGCCCTGCAGGTCGAGGCCCAGAATCGGTGTGTTGTCGGTGGCGATGTTGAAGCCGAGCGTGATGAGCACGATCAGCACGACACCGATCAAGGAGGTCCAGAGACGGCGTTTCATCGAACAGACTCAGGCGTCGTCGGCGGTCGGCGCTGCAACTGCGTCATCGGCATCGGCATCGGCATCGGCACGTCGTCCTCGTCGAGCGACGCCTTGCCGGAGATTGCGGCGCGCGCGATACGGATCTGGACGTCGTCGTCGATCTCGAGCCAGAACCGGCTGTCGCCGTCCTCGCCGGTGATGACGCCGTAGACACCCGAGGTCGTGATCACCTCGTCGCCGACCTCGATCGACCGCTGGAGTTCCTGCTGCTCACGCATCCGGCGGCGCTGCGGCCGGATCATGAAGAAGTACATGGCGAACGGAATCAGCAGCAGGATTCCGAGCTGGATGATGGCGCCGCCGCCACCAGAAGACGATTCCTGGGCGATCAGCGCGGTGATGAGGTGCGAGGACATAACGGCCTGCGATCCTACCCGGCAACAGCGTCAGGCGCCGGTCATCCCCAGACGTCGAGCACTGTGCGGCGCAGTTCGTCGAACGTGCCGGCCCCGATCGCCGATCTCATCGAGGCCATCAGGTCGATCGTCCAGGCCACATTGTGGATCGAGAGCAGCCGCGATGCGGTGGGCTCGCCGACCTGCAGCAGGTGGCGGATGTAGCCCCGGCTGTGGCGGGAGCAGACCTCGCAGGGACACGTCGCGTCGAGCGGTTCGTCGAGTTCGGCATTGCGTGCTGCCTTGGCCTGGAACCGGCCAGTGGACGTGAGCGCGGTGCCATGGCGACCGAGGCGGGTCTGCATCACGCAGTCGAACTGGTCGACGCCGAGCGCGACGGCTTCGACGAGCGAGGCCGGATCGCCGACTCCCATCAGGTACCGCGGTCGGTCGGCGGGAAGGTGTTCGAGGGCGGCGGCGAGGGCCGGCAACATCTCTTGACGGGTCTCACCAACCGACAAGCCGCCGATGCCGTAGCCGTCGAATCCGATCTCGACCAACTGTTGGGCGCTCTCGCGGCGCATCGTCTCGCTGACACCGCCCTGCACGATCCCGAACAGCGACTGGTCGGGCCGGGTGTGCGCATCCTTGGCGCGCCGCGCCCATGCGGTGGTGCGTTCGACGGCGGTGCGCACGACCTCGGGCGGGCTCGGCAGCGGCGGGCAGACGTCGAGCACCATGATGATGTCGGCGCCGAGCCGTTGCTGGACATCGACGGCGATCTCCGGGGTGAACCGGTGCGTCGAACCGTCATAGGTGCTCTTGAACGTGACCCCGTCGTCGTCGACCTTCGGATCGAGCGAGAAGACCTGAAACCCGCCCGAGTCGGTGAGCGTGAGCCCGTCCCAACCCGAGAAGCGGCCGAGGCCACCGAAGCGTTCGACGAGATCGGCTCCTGGTCGCAGCATCAGGTGGTAGGTGTTGCCCAACACGATCTGCGCACCGACTCGCCCGTAGTCGTCCGCACTGAGGTACTTGATCGCTCCTCGAGTACCGACGGGCATGAACAATGGGGTCGTGTAGCTCCCGCGAGCCGTGGTGGCCGTTCCGGCACGTCGCCGCTCCGTCGGTCGACTCGACAGCGAAGTGGACCGGGTACATCGACCCGACGGTACCCCGGACACCCCGCGACCCGCAGCCCGACCGAAGGCGATGAGCGAAGTGGCCGCATCCGGTCCGTTCGCTCATCGCTGCGAAGCACTCAGCGGGCGTGACGGTCGAGCAGCATCGCGTCGCCGAAGGACAGGAATCGATAGTCGCCGGCGAGCGCCTGCTCGTACAGCGCACGCCACCGAGGACCGACGAACGCGTCGACCATCATCAAGAGCGTGGTCTTGGGCAGGTGGAAGTTGGTCATCATCGCGTCGACCACCTGCCAGTCGAACCCGCGATGGATGAACAGGTCCGTGCGGCCGGACGAGTCGCCCGATCGTGCCGCAGACTCCAACGCCCGCACCGCGGTGGTTCCGACTGCGACCACGCGGGCAGCTTCCCGGCACGCGATTGCGGTCTCCGACGGAACTCGGTATCGCTCGGTGTGCATCGGATGATCCAGCGGGTTCTCGGTGCTGATCGGCTGAAAGGTGTCGAGCCCGACCACCAGCTCGACGGTGGCGGTGGCGACACCGCGCTGCGCCAACCGGTCGAACAGTTTCGGGGTGAAGTGCAGCCCGGCTGTCGGGGCAGCGGCGGAACCGGGCTCACGCGAGAAGACCGTCTGATAGCGCTCCGGGTCACCCAACCGCTCGGAGATGTAGGGCGGCAGCGGCATCTCCCCGTGGCGGTCGAGCAGGACGACCGGGTCGTCGTCGCCGACGAGCTCGACCCAGAAGGTGTCGCCCGCAGGCGTTCGCTCGCCCATCCTCACCAGCGGAACCCCATCGACGTCGAGGATCTCGCCGACGGCGAGCTTGCCACCTGGCCGCACCAGCGCTTCCCACGTACGACGGTCGGCGTCCCATGGCTCGAGCAGCAACACCTCGGCCGAACCACCGGTGGGGCGCCGAACCCGCAGCCGGGCCGGAATCACCCGGGTCTCGTTGAGCACGAGCAGGTCGCCCGGCCCGAGCAGCTCTGGCAGGTCGGACACGAGCCGGTGCTCGGCGGCGCCGCTCCCCCGGTCGACCAGCAGCTTGGCGGCATCTCGCGGTTCGATCGGCGTCTGCGCGATCCGGTCCTCCGCGAGCACGTAGTCGAAGTCGGCGATCTTCACGCCGGCAGGTTACGCAGTGCCAGGCCCCACGTCGCCGGTCAGTCGAAGAGCGACTGGGTACCTGCGCTGCGTCGGGGCGGCGTGAGGCCGAGGTGCTCGTAGGCCGCGTCGAGCACCACACGGCCACGTGGTGTGCGGGCGATCATGCCCTGGGTGATCAGGAATGGTTCGTAGACGTCTTCGACCGTTTCTGGCTGCTCACCGACGCTGATCGCCACCGTCGACAGCCCGACGGGCCCGCCGTTGAATTGGGTACACAACGAGGTCAGGATCGCCCGGTCGACCTTGTCGAGACCGCGATCGTCGACCCCGAACAGCGCGAGCCCCTCGCGTGCGATGGAGGCATCGATCACCCCGTCGTGGCGCACCTCGGCGAAGTCGCGGACCCGGCGCAGCAGACGGTTGGCGATGCGCGGCGTGCCGCGCGAGCGCCGAGCGATCTCCCAGGCACCGTCTCGATCGATGCGCACGTCGAGGATGCCGGCGGCACGTTCGACGATCGCTCGCAACTCGTCGTCTTCGTAGTAGTCGAGCCGGGCGACCAACCCGAAACGATCGCGCAGCGGACCGGTGATCATGCCGGTGCGGGTCGTGGCACCGACCAACGTGAACGGCGGCATCGTCAACCGGATGCTCGACGCAGCGGGCCCCTTGCCGACGACGATGTCGAGCTGGAAGTCCTCCATCGCCGGATACAGAATCTCCTCGACGGCACGTGACAGCCGATGGATCTCGTCGATGAACAGCACATCGCCGTCTTCGAGCTTGGTGAGGATCGCGGCGAGATCGCCTGCCCGTTCGAGCGCTGGGCCGGAGGTGATGTGCAGGTGCACCCCCATCTCCGTGGCCACGATGCCGGCCAGCGTGGTCTTGCCGAGCCCGGGCGGGCCGGCGAACAGCAGATGATCGACCGGCTGCTCTCGCTTGCGGGCCGCTTCGAGCACGATGCGCAGATGCTCCTTCAGCTCGCGCTGGCCGACGAACTCGTCGAGCGCCCTCGGTCGCAGGCCGGCTTCGAGCTCGATCTCCGCACTCACGAGATCGTCGTCGACACCACCGATGCCGGGATCGAGGAACTCGTCACGCACGTCGGGCCCCCAGCATCTTCAATGCGTCACGGAGCAGCGTCGCAGAGTCGGCGCCCGTCGGCAGTTCACGAAGCACGTCACGAATTTCGTCGGTGCCGTAGCCGAGCCCGGCAAGGGCGTCGCGAACGTCGGCAACCGCGGACACCGAGTTGCCGTCGCCGCTGTCGAGCACTGGCACCGACAGCCGGTCGCGCAGCTCGATGATCAGGCGCTGGGCGGTCTTCTTCCCGATCCCCGGCACCAGCGTGAGCGCAGTTGCATCGTTGTTGGAGACGACGTCGAACAATGCCGCCGGCGGATGGGTCGCCAAGATGGCAACAGCGAGCGCCGGGCCGATCCCGTGGGTTCCGATCAGCGCCTGGAACGTGGAACGGTCGTCACGTGAGGCGAATCCGTACAGCGTCTGGGCGTCTTCGCGGATGTGGTGGTGCACGTAGAGGAACACCGACGTTCCCGGTTCGAGCTCGGCGAACACACGGCTCGACACGGTGACCAGATAGCCGACGCCGCCCACCTCGAGCAGCACTTCGCCTTCGGTGGTGCGTTCGAGCACCGACCCCCGCAGTGAACCGATCATGCCCGCACCGCGCTGGTCGAGGCACCGGTGCGGCTTGCAGTGCGACCGATCGGCGACATCGCCAGGTGGCACAGCGCAAGTGCAGCGGCATCGGCAGCATCGGCGGGTTTCGGCAACGCCGAGAGCCCGAGGCGCGACTGCACCATCTTCTGGACCTGGGTCTTGTCGGCGCCGCCCCAGCCCGCGACGGCGTCCTTGACCTGGTTCGGGGTGTACTGGATGACCTCGCAACCTGCCAGTGCCGCTTCGGCCAGCGCGAGTCCGCTCGCCTGCCCGACGCTCATCGCCGTACGCACGTTGACCTGGAAGAACACCTGCTCGACGGCGACCACATCGGGCCGGAACTCGGCGATCAGGTCGGTGAACTCGGTGCGCAGCGCAGCGAGACGCTGAGGCAGGGCATCGGTACGCGGCGTCGTGATCACGCCCAGCGACACCGCCGACGCACCGCGAGCGCCTCGGCCGTCCACCACGGCGAAGCCGCATCGGGTCAGGCCAGGGTCGATGCCGAGCACCCGACACGTCGACGACGCCGACCGAACGGAGGAACTGTTGGCGAACACGGCATCGAACACTAGTGCGCTCCGCAGCGTCAGGTGGTGATCTTCTCCAGCTCGCCGATCAGCTCCTTCACCGGCCGAAACGTGAGGCCGGCGATCGCCCGGTGGGCGTAGCGCACGGTGCCGTCGGCGTCGAGGATGAAGACACTGCGTCGGGGGAACCCGATCGGGCCCAGGGTGCCGTACAGGCCCGCCACGGCCTTGTCGGTGTCGGCGAGGAGCGGGAAGGCGAATCCGTGCTTGCTGGCAAAGGCATCATGGCTGCCGACGTCCTGCGCCGAGATGCCGATGACCTGGGCGTTCATGTCACTGAACTGCTCGAGATCGTCGTTGTAGGTGTTGAGCTGCTTCGTACACACCGGGGTGTCGTCACCCGGGTAGAAGACCAGCACGACGGGCCGACCACGGAACTCGGTCAGTGAGTACTCGCGCCCACCCGTTCCGGGCAGGGTGAAATCGGGGGCCTGATCGCCGACGCCCAGGCTCACGATGCAGCCACCTCCATCAGCTCGTCGCTCATGTCGAAGTTGGAGAAGACGTCCTGGACGTCGTCGTTGTCCTCGAGCGCTTCGAGTATTCGCAGGATCGCCTTGGCATCGGAGGTGTCCGTGACGGGTACCAGGTTGTCGGCGACCATCGGCGAGTCGGCCGAGATCACCTCGATACCGGCCTCGTCCACGGCTGCCTTCACGTCGTAGACCACGGATGGCTCGGTCATCACGCGGAACGCGCTGCCCTCGGCGATCACGTCGTCGGCTCCCGCCTCGATCGCGGTCATCATGATGTCGTCCTCGTCGACGCCGTCGCCGGTGATGATCACCCCGCGACGGTGGAACTGCCAGCCGACCGCACCGGGTTCGGCCATCGAACCGCCGAGCTTGGAGAAGATGTTGCGGATCTCGGCGCCGGTGCGGTTGCGGTTGTCGGTGAGCACGTCGATCATCAATGCCACTCCGCCGGGCGCGTACCCCTCGTACATGATGCTCTCGTAGGTGCCACCGTCGTCGTCACCGGTGCCGCGCTTGATTGCACGGTCGATGGCGTCGTTGGTCATCCGGGCCGCCTTGGCCTTCTGGACCGCCGTCCGCAGCGTCGGATTCGAGTCGACGTCACCACCGCTCTTGGCGGACACCTCGATCTGGCGGGCGAGCTTCGCGAAGAGCTTGCCACGCGCTTTGTCGGCGGCGCCCTTCTTGTGCTTGATCGTTGCCCATTTGGAATGGCCGGACATGAGAGCTCCGTCGGTTCGAGTGGTTCGTCAGTCGCTGAGCGACTCGAGGAAGAGTTGGTGGAGGCGTGCGTCGTCGGTGAGTTCCGGATGGAACGATGCCACCGTACAACCTGCGCCCCGCACGAGAACAGGTACGCCGTCGTGTCGTGCGAGCACCTCGGTGTCCGAGCCGATCCGCTCGACGAGCGGTGCCCGGATGAAGACCGCGTGAAACGGCTCGACGAGGCCCTCGACGGCGAGGTCGACTTCGAAGCTGTCCAGCTGGCGTCCGTAGCCGTTGCGACGAACGGTCATGTCGATCAGGTCGAAGCCTCGCTGATCAGGTCGGGCGTCGAGCACATCGGTGGCGCACAGGATCATTCCGGCACAGGTACCGAATGCGGGAAGGCCGTCGACGAGGCGGCCCTTCAGCTCGTCGAAGAGACCACTGGTGGTGAGCAACCGCGACATCGTGGTGCTCTCGCCTCCCGGAAGCACGATCGCGTCGAGCCCCTCGAGCTCGGCGGGCACGCGAACCAGCCGAGCCTTCGCACCGAGCCGTTCGAGGCGCTGGCGGTGTGCTTCGAAGGCGCCCTGGAGCGCCAACACGCCGACCGTACGGCCGGCACCGGTGGGGGTCGGCTCACCAACCCCGTTCGGCATACCGCTGATTGATGTCGTCCATCTCGATGCCGGTCATCGGCGCGCCGAGGCCCCGGCTGATCTTCGCGAGAATGTCGGCATCGGCGAAGTGCGTCGTCGCTTCGACGATCGCCTTGGCGCGCGGCGACGGGTCCTCCGACTTGAAGATGCCCGATCCGACGAAGACGGCCTCGGCACCGAGCTGCATCGCCAGCGCGGCGTCGGCCGGGGTCGCGAGACCGCCGGCGCAGAAGAGGGGGACCTGGAGCTTGCCGGTCTCGGCGATCTCCTGCACGAGCGGCAGCGGCGCCTGGAGACGCTTGGCCCACTCGAACAGTTCGGCTTCGTCTGCTTGGGTGATCTTGCGCATGTCACCGATGATGTTGCGCAAGTGGCGCACCGCCTCGACGACGTTGCCCGTGCCGGCCTCACCCTTCGAGCGGATCATGGCAGCACCCTCGGAGATGCGGCGGAGCGCCTCGCCGAGGTTGGTGGCGCCGCACACGAACGGCACGTCGAATCCGAACTTGTCGATGTGGTGGGTTTCGTCGGCCGGGGTGAGGACCTCGGACTCGTCGACGAAGTCGACGCCGAGCGCCTGAAGGATCTGCGCCTCGACGAAGTGCCCGATGCGAGCCTTGGCCATCACCGGGATCGACACCGCAGCCTGGATGCCCTCGATCATCTCGGGGTCGCTCATCCGGGCGACACCACCGTCGCGACGGATGTCGGCCGGCACACGCTCGAGTGCCATCACCGCGACGGCTCCGGCGTCTTCGGCGACCTTGGCCTGTCCGGGTGTGACGACATCCATGATGACGCCGCCCTTCATCATCTCGGCGAGTCCACGCTTGACGGGAAAGGTTCCGGTGCTGCCACTCATGTGACGAAGCGTACTTACGACTTCGGGGTTCTGCTGCGGTGGAATCGACTCTCGATCACGGCGTGGGGGGTGTTGCCGGCAACACCTGGACGCCGCCCTCGACCACGTCGTCGATGTCGGCGAGTTCGATCCACGTGTTCCCGGGGTTGATCGCGATCGGCTCGCCGTCGGCGTCGAAGTACTCGATCGGGAAGAAGACGACCTCTCGCTTCCAGGTGCCTTCGATGAGTTCGCCGTCGCTGAACACGTAGGCCGGGCCCTCGCCGAGCGTCTGGGCCTCGGGGCTTCGGCGGTCGGCCACGCTCGGCCGATATTCGACACCCATCACGATGACGTTGGTCGCCCGGATGCGACCGAACGTCTTGTCGTTGTGTTCACGGCCGCGCTGCGACCGGTCGAACTTGTCGAACTCGGGGTTCCAGGTCCACTCGATCCGCTCCGTGCCGACCCGCACCTCGACCCCGTCGACCGATTCACCGTCGAACTCCTCGTCGGCCTCGAGGTACACGAAGTGCGGAGGCGGCGGCCCCGGATGATCCTCGGGCGTCTGGAACCAGATGTTGTCGGTCGTGTTGTACAGGTTGTGCGGTGCAAACCCGGGGCCGCGGTAGTAGCCGGTGGCTCGGTTCGGTCCCAGGTTGATCAGAAACGAATCGTTGATCGCCCTGGTCACGTTCGGGTTGCCACCGCTCCACACGAAGAGCGGCTCGTTGTACGAGGTGAACAGGTTGATGTCCTGGGTACGCCCCGACCGGATCGGCCCGAGCGGATCGGAACTCTGCGAATGGAAGACCGCTGCGAACCTCGTGGTGCGACTCTCGACGATCTCTTCGTACACGACGTCGGCAACCCCGAGACCGCTGTGGTTGGGAACGGCAGCGGGGTTGTTGTCGATCTTCGCGACCAGGGCGGGACGCAACAGGATGTCGTCGACGCTGTCGAGCGGCTCGCCGGTCAGCGGTTGACGGATCGTGGCCGGAACGGTGGTCGAGGTCGTCGGTGCCGGCCTCGTGGTCGTCGTCGCCTCGACGGTGGTGGTGGTCGTCGAGGTCGTCGATGGCATCGTGGTGGCGGCCGAGTCGTCACCGCCCCCACCGCAAGCAGCAGCGATCAGTGCGAGTGCGGCGAGACCGGCGAGCGGTCGGGTCATCTTCATCAGAGTTCTCTCAGGAGGGCGATGCGCTCGTCGAGCGGGGGGTGGGTATCGAACATTCGGTGAACGCCGCCCAGCTTGCCGTCGTCGCCGACACCACTCATGGGCTGCTCGATCCACAAGTGTGCCGTAGCGGTGGACGCGGAATGCGTCACCGTGGTGTCGTCCTTGAGTTTTTCGAGCGCCGAGATCAACCCGGGTGGGTATCGGGTGAGCTGGCAGGCGCTGACGTCGGCGAGGGTCTCACGACTCCTGGAGATCGTGGCCTGCATGATCTTGGCAATGATCGGTGCGGTGATCAGCAGGACGATGCCCACGTAGGCGAGCGGATTGCCACTGTCGGCGCGATCGCCGTTGCGGGCGACACGTCCGCCGTTCCACCACATCATGCGAATGGCCATGTCTGCGATCAGCGCGACGGTGCCGACCATGACGACCGCCAGGGTCGAGACCAAGATGTCGTAGTTGCGGATGTGGCTGAGTTCGTGGGCCACGACGCCTTCGAGCTCGACACGGTTCATCTTCTCGAGCAGTCCCGTCGTCACTGCGATCGCTGCGTGATTCGGGTTCCGGCCCGTGGCGAAGGCGTTCGGAGCAGGGTCGTCGATCACGTACACACCCGGCTTCGGCAGTCCCCCGGCGATGCACAGACCTTCGACGAGGTTGTGGAGCCGTTGGTACTCGTCCGGCGACGCCGGCCGTGCGCGGCTCACGGCGAGCGCGATCCTGTCGGCTCGCCAGTACGAGGTGAATGCGACCGCACCGCTCAGCACCAGCGCCACCAGCGTGAAGACGATGCCGTTGCCGACGAGGGCGCCGATCGCTGCGCCGACGAGCGCGACGAAGACGACGAATCCGGCGACGAGCAGGATGCTGCGCCGTTTGTTCGATCGAATCAGTTCGAACATCGTGGCGGGTTCAGAACTGGACCGTCGGAGCGGTTCGGGCCTGGTCTTCGGCCTCGAAGTACTCCTTGGGTTCGAAATTGAACATCTTGGCGATGATCACCGTGGGGAACGACTCGAGCTTGTTGTCGTAGGTGAGCACGCTGTCGTTGTAGAACTGGCGGGCGTAGGCAACTCGACCCTCGGTGGCCGTGAGCTCTTCCTGCAATGCCAGGAAGTTCTGGTTCGCCTTCAGGTCGGGATAGGCCTCGCCGAGCGCGAACACCTGGCGCAGTGCTCCGGTGAGCAACCCGTCGGCCTCAGCCTGCGCTGGCGGCGTGTCGGGTGCCGCAATGGCGTTGTTGCGGGCGTTGATGACCGCTTCGAGCGTCTCACGCTCGTGGGCGGCATAGCCCTTGACGGTTTCGACGAGGTTCGGGATGAGGTCGAGCCGACGCTTCAATTGGACGTCGATCTGCGACCAGGCGTTCTCCACCTGGTTGCGCGATCGGACGAGTCCGTTGTACGAGACGATCAGGAACCCCACCAGGATCACCACGACGACGATCACGATGATGAGTGGAATCATTGCAGCTCAGTCTACGACCCGCGGAACGGTCAACCGGAGGATGGGCAGATCGACCGGTAGATCTCGAGATAGCGGTCGGCCAACGACGTCATGGCGAACTCCTCGGCCCTCGCGGCACCGGCCCGACGCAGCCGTTCTGCCAGTTCGCGGTCCGCAATCACTCGTGCGAGGGCCTCACCCAATCGATCGACATCGCCCGGCTCGACGAGCAACGCATCGACGCCCGAGGTGGCCACGTTTCGGTACCCGTCGAGCGAACTCGCCACGACCGCCGTTCCCGCCGCCATCGCCTCGATCAACACGACCCCGAACGACTCGCCGCGCAGCGACGGCGCACAGAAGACATCGGCGGCGCGGAGGCGGGCGAACTTCTCGTCGTCGGTCACGCGCCCGAGCCAATGGAACCGGCCGTCGCCGGCGGTTGCTGCTGTCAGCTCTTCGGTGTCGGGTCCATCGCTGCCGATCCAGACATCGACGGCCAGATCGGCCCGGCGCACCGCCTCGACCAGCACCCGGAGGCCCTTGCGTTCCTCGTGGCGCCCGCAGAAGAACACCGCCGGGCGCTCACTCGGAGCGTTCGGCTCCGGTGTCCAGGGGGCGATCGCGCGGATCGCATCCAATTCGACGCCGTTGAAGAGCACCACGTAGTCACCGCCGAGATGGCCCTGAACCAGTGCCAAGGCATCTTTCGAGACCACTACCTTGCAATCGATCCGCCGGATCAGACGGGTGAGCGATCCGCGGAGAAAGCGATAGCTCGCGGAGGTCCCGGCGGCATGGAAGGTCCCCACCGTCGGCGCAGCGTGCACGATGAGCGCAGTTGACGTCGGCCCGGGGGCCAGGGGTTCGTGGATGTGCACGACGTCGAACTCCTCGTCGGCGAGCACCCGCAAGGTCCTCAGCGCTGCCGACGGGTCGGGTGCGAGCGGAGCGATCGAGCCGTTCGCCGACAGCGGCAGCGAGTCACCGAGCGGCGTGATGAAGGGCTCCGGAGGCGGCCCGTCGCACGGTCCGAGAACTCGCGCTTCGTGACCTCGACGTCGCAGTTCCCGAGCCAGGCCCAGCACCTGGGCCTGCACACCGCCGGGAACCGTGAGGCTGTAGGGGCAGACGATCCCGATTCGCAGGCGATCGGGTGGACTCATGTCGGTTCGGTCTTCACGCGTTGGTCAGCCTCGACCCCAACCCGAACCGGTGATCGAGCTGTGCCGCCTCGAGCGGCTCCGACAGCAGGTAGCCCTGGCCGATGTCACAGCCGAGCGTTTGCAGGGCGGCCAACTGTGTCGGCCGCTCGATGCCCTCGGCGACCGAGACCACCTCGAGCCCTGCGGTCAGTTGCAGGATCATCTTGGCGAGCGGCATGGGGTGAGTGGGGTCGTCGATCTCGTCGACGAACTGGCGATCGATCTTGACGATGTCGACGGCGAACTGCTGCAGATACGACAGCGAGCAGTAGCCGGTTCCGAAGTCATCGACTGCAATGCGTACACCAAGTTCACGCAGCGGAGCAAGGTTGTCGGTCCCCGCCTCCAGCTCCCCGACGAGCACCGTCTCGTTGATCTCGAGGATCACGCAACCAGGATCGAGTTGATGTGCCTCGAGCGAACGACGGACATGGTCGACGAACTCCGGCGATCGGATCTGTTGCGCAGACAGGTTCACGCTGACCTGCTGCGGCCCGAGAGACTGCCACCGAGCCGCTGCTCGGATGCTCTCCTCGATCACCCATTTGCCGATCGGCACGATCATGCCCGCACGCTCTGCGATCGGGATGAACTCCGACGGGGCGATCGGGCCTCTGGTGGGATGCTCCCAGCGCAGGAGCGCTTCGGCGCCGATCACTTCGTGAGAGCGCAGGTCGACCATCGGCTGGAAGACCAGGCGGAGTTGCTCCCGCTCGATCGCCGAACCGAGATCGCTCCGGAACTCGAGGTGGCGGGTGGCGGTCAACCGCATCGCCGGGTCGAAGATCTTGATCTGGCTCTTGCCCGCTCGCTTGGCCTCGTACATGGCGATGTCGGCGTCACGCAGCAGTCCTGCAGTCGTCATGCCGGGTGTCGACACCGCGACGCCCACGCTGGCGAGCACGGCGAGGTCGTATCCCGCGAGCATCACCGGCTCGCGCATCGCTTCGAGGAGTGCCTCGGCGACATCGAGCGCTCGGTCGACCCCTCCGAGGTCTTCGAGCAGCAGCGCGAACTCGTCGCCGCCCAGACGGGCCGGCGTGTCGCCGTCGCCTGCAACGCGCCGGATCCGGTCAGCGATCGCACGCAGCATCTGATCGCCGACGCCGTGGCCGAGCGCGTCGTTGACCGACTTGAAGTCGTCGAGATCGACGAACAGCACGACCACGGGGTCGTTGTCGGGGCGTGTGACACGCAACGCGTGATCCATTCGATCGAGGAACAGCGCCCGGTTGGCGAGCCCGGTCAGTTCGTCGTGGAATGCCCGATGGCTGAGTTGGCGCTCGAGGTTGCGCTGCTCGGTCACGTCGCGGAAGGTGGCGACCATGCCGTCGACCGCGTCGCCGCCCAGGAGGTTGGCGATCGTGGCTTCCATCCGGCGGCGCTGGCCGTCGACCCGCACCAGGCTGACCTCCAACTTGACCATTTCACCGTGGGCCAGGCCAGCGGCCTTGCGCAGTTCCACTGCGGCGGCGTCGCGGTCGCTGCTCGCAACGAGGTCGACGAGCGACCGGCCCGTCCAGTCGGTCGCCCGGTGGCCGAGCGTGCTCGTGAGGCCAGGGCTGGCGTAGCTGATGATCCCGTCGGCGTCGACCAGCAACACGACGTCGCTGGAGTGTTCGACCATGGCGGCGAGCCGGTCCTGGCCGCGACGTTCGGTGAGGGTGCGCACCGTGGCGACCAGCCGCCACATGCGGGTCAGGGCCAGCACCACCACGACCACGGCACAGACGGCCGAGATCACCTGGGTCGCTCGTGTTCCCAGTCCGGTCACGCTCAGCGTGAGGAGCACCGTCAGCGGGGTGAGCGCTGCGACGCTCAACCAGACGACGCGACCGAACCCCAGCATCGGCGCAGCGACAGTCGGCCGGCCACGATGCGTCATCGTCGGGTCCATGGCCGCCGCCCCGATCAGCAGCGGTGGCGCGATCGACAACGCGGCGATCATTCCGCCGGCAGGCAGCGTCCCACGCAGTTCTGAGATGCTGCGAGCGACATCGGCAACCAGCAACAGACTGACGCCGACGGCCAGGAGCACGGTGGACGGGACCCGAAATCGTGTCTGGGCAGCGGTGCGGAACGCAATCGCAAGGGCGAGCGCATCGAGCATCGGCACCAGGACCGCCCACACCCGGTCACCGAAGGCCAGTCCTCGGTCCGCCAGGTACGGCTCGACCACGGCGAGCCAGACACCGAGGCCGACGGCGACACCCACGATCGCCGTCTCGATCGAGCCCAGCGAGTCGTCGTCGGGAGATTCCTCCTGGCCGAGCATCCCGAGTGCGATCACCAGCACCGCAGCAGAAACGAGGTGCAGGGCGTCGCCGGCGGTCGGGAAGGTGTCCGCACCACCGAAGTACCGCAGCGCCCAGATCAGTTGCGCAACGACCAGCAATCCGAGCGATCCTGCCAGCAGCGACCACGCCAGGGTGCGGCGCGGCTGGTGGGTCAGGATTCCGAGCACCACTGCGGCGACACCGATCACCGGACCGATCACGCGAATCAGCTCGGCAGGGCGCGACGCCGGCAGCAGCAGGTACGCGACCGTCAGTACGGCCGCGATCGCGATGAGGATGCGCGCTCGCACCGCCACCGGATATGTGTGCGCTGTTTCGATGCTCTGTCTTCGGCAGATCGCCCAGCGGACTTGATCGGCCCGCGACGGCTCAGTCGCCGTATCCGGGGTCGCTCGGCCAGTTCGGTTGGAACATGTGCCACTGCGACGGTTGGCGTCGGATCAGTACCTCGAGCTCACCCGCCAGCAGTTGGGTGATCCGCTGCACATCGTCGCGCAGGCGCTTCTCCGAGCGTTCGACCGGCAGAGGTGCTCGAACCTCGGCGAAGTGCCCGTCGACCCGGTTCGTGAAGTAGACGCCGGTCGGCAGGATCGGAGCCCCGGTGCGCAGTGCCAGCATGGCCGGGCCGCCCGGCATCGTGGTGCGCTCGCCGAAGAAGTCGACTTCTGGTCCGCCACCTTGGAGATCACGGTCGGCGAGCAGGCACACAACGTGGTTGTCGCGCAGTGCTCGCATCACCGTCTTGCCGGCATCGGGGCCGAGCGCGACCACCTGCATGCCGAGTTTCGAGCGCAGGTCGACGAACCAGTCGAACAATTCGGGTGGCTCGATCTGCTCGACGACGACGGTGATCTGGTGGCCCTGGTCGACGATCCAACGCCCAGCCCATTCCCAGCCGCCGAGATGCGGCAGCACGAGGATCACGCCATTTCCCTCGTCGAGCGCTTCCACGATGTGGTGATAGCCGTCGACGTCGAATCCGCGCTCGACCGTGGCGACCGACAGGTTGGGCAGGCGGAAACTCTCGAGCCAGTACCGGGCGTAGGAGTCGAATGCCTCCTGCACCGCCCGACGCAGTCGCAGGCCCCGCAGGGTCGGGTCGGCACGCCGGAGGTGCCGCTCGATCATCGCTCGCCGCTCCGGGCTGGCGAAGTTTGCTCCGAGTCCGGCCGGGGTGACCATCCCAGCGGCGACCACCGCGGGAAGGCGACGGGCTGCCATCGCTCCGAGGCGGTACGACGACGTCGTCGCTGCATCGAGGAAACGCCGAGGACCCACCATCGGGCTGGGAAGACGTCGCTGGTCGGCCACTGCGCTGTCGACCGTCAGCTGGGCCGACGAGGCACACGCGTGCGACGTCGCTCGGTGCGCGCCACCCGACGGCTCTGGCGTCGGGAGCGCCGCATCTCGATCCTGGCGGCGGTGACCGGTGCGACCGCGGCTTGCTTCCACACCTTGATGAAGCGTTGGACCGCGGTGATCGAGGTCAAGACGAGCATGATCCACAAGATCGGGATCAGCAGCACGGGGAACAGCAGACCCAGACAGATCGCAATGATCCGCTCCGCTCGTTCCATCAGGCCGCCCTTGGCTTCGATACCCAACGACTCCGCTTTCGCACGCTCGTAGCTGATGATGCTCGACACCGCCATCACCGCGAACGGCAGCAGCGACATGTGCGGCGATTCCTCGCTGGCGAAGTACCAGGCGATACCGCCGAGCAGGAGCGAGTCGGTGACACGATCGACCGTGGAATCGAAGAAGGCACCGCGCTGGCTGGCGGTGTCGGATGCCTTGGCCAGGGCGCCGTCGAGCAGGTCGG
Source organism: Ilumatobacteraceae bacterium (assembly GCA_963848145.1). Taxonomy (GTDB): domain Bacteria; phylum Actinomycetota; class Acidimicrobiia; order Acidimicrobiales; family Ilumatobacteraceae; genus Sva-07. The sequence goes on along the minus strand of CAWKCN010000014.1, from coordinate 143,177 downwards.
GAAGCGCAGCGAGAATCACCAGCAGCAGGCCGAGGCGGAGGTAGCCCGCACCGATCGCCACCGCGGCGCCCACACCGACCAACAGGCCCAGAATCGTCAGGTGGTCCGGGGTGAGACCGGTCTTGCGAAGGGCTGCGCCAACCGGTTTGACGGCCTTGTCGACCGGTGTTCGAAACTTGCCGTCAAACATCGAGTCGACGCTATCGCGACTCGGGGACGGCGTCGGGGTTGGCGTCGGAATCGGCGTGCTGTTCGAGGTGAGTGCCGAGGTCGGCGTCGGGGTTGCGCTCGCGGAAGTGCTCGATGACCGCACCGTCGATGGCATCGACGAGCACGAGCCCACGCTCGGCCGGTGGGTCCTCGGCCGAGTAGCAGAGCACCCGCCACGTGGGACGGCTGCGGAGCCCGCGCCAGACCTGCTGCGCCGACGAGTGACCGACCGGGAAACCGAGTGCCTGCTGGGCCGAGACGAGCGCCTGGGTCTCGTCGATGTGCATCTTCCAGCCGCTCGTGATCGAGAACACGCCGACAGCCGCGAGGACGCCGGCGGCCACCAGCCAGCCAACGTTGACGATCGCCGAGTCGGAGAAACCGACGTAGACCCCGACGCTGGCGGCCGCGATCACCAGATAGAGCGCACCCGGCCAGCGACGACGGCTGTTGTCCGGAAACTGGTAGGGGCCGACGAACGCCGACGGGTCGAGATCGGCCGGGAGTTCGTCGCGGAGGTCGTCGGTCATCGTCGCCAGGCTACTGACGCTCGCCCGCTGCGCTCGCCCATCCGGCCCGGAGTTTCGCCGCCGTGTCCACGAGCGCTTCGGGCAAGGTCTGGGTGTTGGCGATCGCCGACATGAAGTTCGAGTCGCCGGTCCATCGCGGAACGACGTGGACGTGCAGGTGGTCGGGGACCGACCCGCCCGCAGGTCGTCCCAGGTTGAGCCCGACGTTGAGCCCGTCTGGCGCGTAGACCGAGCGCACCACCCGGACTGCGTCCGTGACGGTTGCCCACAGGTCCGCGGCCTCCTCGCCCGTCAACCCGTCGAGATCGGCCACCTCGCGGTACGGGACCACCAGCAGATGCCCCGACGTGTACGGGAACAGGTTTGCCACGACGAAACAGCGGTCGCCGCGATGGACGATGTGCGTCTCGGTGTCGTCGGCGCCCGATTGCAACAGCCGGGTGAACACGCTGCCCTGCTCGGGCCCGTCGTCACCCGTCCGCACAGGCGCAGCCGCGACGTAGGCCGATCGCCATCCGGACCAGATCCGTTCGAGCATCTCAGGCGCCGAGCGCGGCGGTCTCGGCCTCGGCCACCTCGTCGAGGAACTGCGCGACGAAGTCGGTGAGCGCAACGCCGCGTTGCACCTCGCCGCCACGCGGATTGACCCCGACCGTGCCGGCGGCGACGTCGTCGTCGCCGACGACGAGCACGTACGGAATCTTCTCGAGCTTCGCTGCGCGAATCCGCTTGCCGAGCCCGTCGTCGGCGGGCGACGTGTCGACACGCGCACCCGCCGCCCTGAGTGCGTCGACGACACTCGCCGCATACGGCTCATGCGCCTCGGCGACTGCGAGCACGCGGACCTGTGTGGGCGAGAGCCAGGTGGGGAACGCTCCGGCGTAGTGCTCGATCAGGACGCCGAAGAACCGCTCGATCGAGCCGAAGAGCGCTCGGTGCAACATGATCGGCCGATGCCGGGCGTTGTCGGCACCGACGTACTCGAGGTCGAACCGTTCCGGGAGCTGGAAGTCGGCCTGGATGGTCGACAGCTGCCAGGACCGTCCGATCGCATCTTTGACGTCGATGTCGATCTTCGGGCCGTAGAACGCGGCGTCGCCGTCCTTCACTGCGTAGTCGAGGCCGTGCGAGTCGAGCGCCTGACGCAGCGCCTCGGTGGCCTCGTCCCAGATCTCGTCGCTCCCGATGTACTTGTCCGGGTCCTTGGTCGACAGGTTGAAGGTGAAGTCGTCGAAACCGAACGCTCGCAGCACCGACAGCACGAAGTCGAGCAGGCTGGCCACCTCGTCGGCCATCTGTTCCTTCGTGCAGTAGATGTGGCTGTCGTCCTGGGTGAAGCCCCGGATGCGCATCAGGCCGTGCAGCGTGCCCGCACGTTCGTAGCGGTAGACGTTGCCGAGTTCGAACAGCCGCAACGGCAGTTCGCGATAGCTGCGCTGACGGCTGTCGAAGATCAGGCAGTGCATCGGGCAGTTCATCGGCTTCATGTAGTACGTGCCGTTGTCCATCTCCATCGGCGGGTACATGCCGTCGGCGTACCACTGGAGATGACCGGACTTCTCGAACAGCTTGCCGTTGGCCAGATGCGGCGTGTACACGAACTCGTAGCCGCCGTGCTCGTGGCGCGTCCGGCTGTAGTCCTCCATCAGCTTGCGAACGATGGCGCCCTTGGGATGCCACACCGCGAGACCTCCGCCGAGCTCGCTCGGAAAGCTCAGCAGGTCGAGTTCGGTGGCGAGCTTGCGGTGATCGCGCTTGGCCGCCTCCTCGAGTTGGTGGAGGTGTTCGGCCAGTGCCTGCTTCGACTCCCAGGCCGTGCCGTAGATGCGCTGCAGCATCGGACCCTTCTCGTTGCCTCGCCAGTAGGCACCGGAGACCCGCTGCAGCTTGAAGAAGCCCAGCTTCCCGGTGGACGGGACGTGCGGCCCGACACACATGTCGACGAAGCTCTCGGTGTTGCGGTAGGCGCTGATCACGCCGCCGTCGCCGACCTCGGCGGCGTCGTCGTTGTCTGCGGTACCGGTTCCTTGGAGGGCCGACTCGACCCGCTCGATGATCTCCACCTTGTACGGCTGATCGGCGAAGAGCTCCTTGGCTTCGGCCATCGACATCTCCGAGCGGGTGAACGGCTGGTTCGACTTGATGATCTCGCGCATCTCCGCCTCGATGCGTTCGAGGTCGTCGTCACTGAACGTCGCACCGCCTGGCAGTTCGAAGTCGTAGTAGAAGCCGTTCTCGATGGCCGGCCCGATCGAGAACTTCGCACCGGGGAACAACCGGGTGACGGCCTGGGCCATCACGTGTGCGGTCGAGTGCCGGAGCACATGTCGGCCCTCCGGCGTCGCCGCAGTGACAATCGAGACGGTGGCACCGTCTCGGAGGGGCGCGGTCAGGTCGGTCTCGGCGCCGTCGACGACGGCGGCGACCGCGGCCTTCCTCAGGCCGGAACCAATGGCAGCGGCCAGGTCGAGCGCGGTGGCATCGTCGGCCAGTTCGCGCTCGGAGCCGTCGGGGAGAGAGACCGTGATGTTCGACATGCGACCGTCAGGATAGGACGAGGTGCCGAGCTCCGACGGGTGGTTTGCGTTGCCGGCCGATCAGTTGCCGGCGACCAGCGTGAGTTCGCGCTCCATCGCTGCATGCGAGGGCACGATCGTGATCGGGTTGGGCTCGGACACCGAGGCCACCCGTGCTGCGACGGTCGGCTCGGTTTCCGCCGTGGCGCCGGCGTAGGTGTTGACGTAGCTCTGACCGGTGAGTTCGCGGATCTCGAACATCACCTCGTCGATCATCGAGCGCCATGCGATGTGCTCGGCTCCACGATCGCGATATCGCTCAGGTCGGACCGGGCGACCGATCTTGATCTCGCACCCGCTGAACAACTTGGGCATCTTCGCGTCGGGCGGCTGGATCTGGTCGGTGCCGATCACGCCCACCGGGAAGATCGGACAGTCGAGCTTCATCGCGAGACGGGCAGCCCCGGTTCGGCCCTTGTGCAGGTCGCCGTTGCGACTGCGCGTGCCCTCCGGAAAGATCCCGAAGAGCTCTCCTCGCCGCAGGACGCTCTCGGCCGCGTCGAGTGCGGCGGTGCTCTTGTCCCCACCCGAGCGGTCGATCGGGATCATGCCCATCGCCGGGAAGAGGTGCTTGGTCTTCCACGAGTCCATGTACTCGGCCTTGCCGACGAACGAGATGTTGCGCGACACCGTGAGCATCAAGAACGCGGAGTCGAGGAAACTGATGTGGTTCGGGCAGAGGATCGCCGGGCCGGAGACCGGCAGCCGTTCGTAGCCGGACAGCTCGATGTTCCAGAGCCGTGACGCAACCGGCCGGCCGATGCGACGCACGCGCTGCTGCATCGCTCCTGCTCCCGGGGTTGACGTCATGGCCGACAGAGTAGACCGCACGAACGCGGAAGAGAAGCGCGGAAGATGAACTTCATGTCAACGCAGGCGCGACGTCAGTCGAGATCGACGCCGAGAAGGCCTGCTGCCTCGCCGACTCCGGCACCTGCGGCCGCGGCTGCGTCGATCGCAGCAACGGCACCCGGGGTGTCGAGATCGTCGTCGAGGCGTGCCCTGACCTCGTCGAGCAGGTCGGGGTTGGATCCCGACCGTTCGTTCCATGCGTCGAGACGGGCCGCGTTGCGCGGCATCAGGTCGTCGTCCCACTCCCACTCGGTGCGGTAGTGGTGTTCGATGATGCCGAGCCGGATCGCACGCGGGTCCCAGATCTCGCGCAACTGGTCGACGAAGACGAGGTTGCCCAGGCTCTTCGACATCTTCTCGCCGTCTTTGTGGATCAGCGCCGTGTGCATCCAGTGCTTGACGAACGCCTCGCCGGTCGCGGCTTCGGACTGGGCTCGCTCGCACTCGTGGTGGGGGAAGATCAGGTCTGCTCCCCCACCGTGGAGGTCGATCGTGGTGCCGAGTTCGCGCAGCGCGAGCGCCGAGCACTCGATGTGCCAGCCAGGACGCCCTGGGCCCCACATCGTGTCCCACGACGGTTCGTCCGCAGCAGACGGGTGCCAGAGCACGAAGTCGAGCGGTGATCGTTTGTTCGGGTCGTCGATGTTGCCGCCGCGCTCTTTGGCGAGCACGAGCATCTCGTCGTCGGTGTAGTGGCTCAGCGAACCGAACGAACCGAACTTGGAGACGTCGAAGTAGACCGAGCCGCCCGACTCGTAGGCGAAGCCACGGTCGAGCACCATGCCGATGAACCCACGGATGTCGGGGATCGCCGATGACGCTCGCGGCGTGGCCGCGACCGGGAGCGCATTGAGCGCTTCCATGTCGCGTTCGAACCGTGCCTCTTCACCGGCGGCCAGGTCGAGGTAGTGGATACCGAGTTCTCGAGCCTTCGCGAAGAGCGGATCATCGACATCGGTGACGTTGCGGATGCAGCGCACCGTGTGGCCCCTGTCGATCAGCCGCCGCTGCAGCATGTCGTAGGCGATGAACGTCGCGGCGTGGCCGAGATGGGTGGCGTCGTACGGGGTGATCCCGCACGTGTACATGAGCACGTGATCGTTCGGTTCGAACGCCACGATGGCGCGCCGCGCTGTGTCGTAGAGCTGCATCACTCGGGCTCAACAGCACGCGGGTCGCGTTTGATTCCCGTCAGCTTCGGCGCGACCCGCGTCTTGTACCGCACGTTGAGCTGCAGCAGCACCGCAGTGAAGGCTTCGATCGCCGTTGCGTTGGACAGTTCCCCGGCGTCGAGCGGGCGGCAACCCGGGAACTGGGCGACGATCGCGCTCACCTCGCGCACGGCTGCTGCGTCGTCGGCGCAGATCAGCACGTCGGAGTCGATCGGCTGGTCGATGTGGCCGAGTTCGGTGGCCGGCAGATGATGGAACGCAGCCACCACCCGGCTGTTCGGGATGGCCGCCTGCACGTGCGCGGCCACGCTGCCACGTGGCGGCACGAGCGGTTGGAACTCCTTGTTGACGCGGACCAACGCATTGGCCATCGAGATCACGATCTTGCCCGTGAGCGCAGCAGAGTTCTCCTGTGCCGTGCTCGCCGCCGAGTCCCACGGCGTCGCGATCACCACCATGTCGCAGTCGGCAGCGGCTTGGTTGTCGCCCGCCTCCAGGAGGTCGGCGAGATGCGGCCACTTCGCGACGAGCTCGTCGACCACCTCCATCGCCCGGTACTTGGATCGCGAGCCGATGACCGCTGGATAGCCGATGCTCGCCAAGCGAGCCGCGAGCCCACTGCCTGCTGGTCCGGTTCCGCCGAAGATGCCGATGCGCATGGCGACAGCGTGCCACACGCGCCCGCTCGATCCCCAAGGGGCCCGTGTCGGGGCCGGCGATCATCTACGGTCCGGGTCATGGGTCTGCTCGACGGCAAGAAGATCGTGATCACCGGTGTCCTCACCGACGCCTCGTTGGCGTATGGAGTGGCACAGCTCGCACGTGCGGAGGGAGCCGACATCGTTCTCACCGGCGCCGGCCGAGCACTGAAGCTGACACAGCGCACCGCCCGCAAGCTCGGTGACGACATCGACGTGTACGAGCTCGACGTCACCGTTCCCGAACACGGCACCGCGGTGCGCGAGGCACTCGAGGCGAAGTGGGGCCACGTCGATGGCGTGCTCCATGCCATCGGCTTCGCGCCGGAGGTGTGTCTCGGCGACGACTTCCTCGCAGCACAGTGGGACGACGTCGCTGTGGCAATGCACATCTCGACGTACTCACTGAAGGCCCTGGCCGACGCGTTTCTCCCGCTGATGGGTCCGGGCGGCTCGTTCGTCGGACTGGACTTCGACAACCAGCAGGCATGGCCGGCCTACAACTGGATGGGGGTCGCCAAGTCGGCGCTCCAGAGCGTGTCCCGCTACCTCGCCAAGGAGGTCGGTCCCCGCGGCATCCGCTCGAACCTGGTGGCGGCCGGACCGATCAAGACGATGGCGGCGAAGTCGATTCCCGGGTTCTCGAAGTTCGAGGACGTGTGGGACGACCGGGCGCCACTCGGGTGGGACGTCACCGACTCCGAGCCGGTCGCCCGTGCGGTCATCGCGCTGCTGTCCGATTGGTTCCCCGCCACGACCGGCGAGATCATCCACGTCGACGGCGGCTATCACGCCATCGGAGCCTGACGCGCAGGATCGGCCCCGCCGATCGGCGCAGAGACCGGTCGCTGCCCCACGACGACGTGTTCGCGCAGTGCGAGCAGCTGTCAGACTGATTCGGTGGGGATCCGTCGCATCGATCACGTACAGCTGGCGATGCCGGCGGGTCGCGAGGACGACGCCGTTCGCTTCTATGAGGGTGTGCTCGGGATCTCGCAGATCCCGAAGCCGGCGCATCTCGCAGTGCGGGGTGGCTGCTGGTTCGAACAGGGCGACCTCAAGATCCACCTGGGTGTCGACAGCGACTTCCGCCCGGCCCGCAAGGCGCATCCTGCGCTGCTCGTCGATGATCTGGCCGGCCTGATCACCGCCTTCGCTGCAGCCGGCCTCGATGTCACCGACGACGAGCCGCTCGCTGGATACGACCGCGTGTACGTCGACGACCCGTTCGGCAACCGGCTCGAGCTGCTCGAGCCGACGCCGACGATCGCGTTCCGACCGCTGACGGTCGACGATCTCGAACTGCTCGTCGAGTGGTTCGCCGACCCGGTGGTCGCCACCTGGTGGGACCAACCCGCCGACATCGAATCGGTGCGGTCCAAGTATCTGCCACGGATCGACGGCACCGGCGATCCGACGCTGATGTGGATAGCGGAGATCGACGGTGCCTCGGCCGGGCTGTTCCAGAGCTACCTGCACACCGACCACTCTGAACACGACATCGCCGTGGGTCTCTCCGATGCGGCCGGGATCGACTACCTCCTCGGAGCATCGCACCGGGGGCGCCGTCTCGGCCGTGCAACGCTGCGCGCCTTCGCCGGCTTCGTGCTCGACACGTACCCGCGAGCAGCTGTGTGCGTCGCGACACCGGCTGCTGCGAACGCTGCATCGTGTACCGCGCTCGAGCGCGCCGGGTTCGAGCGCAGTCACGAGTGCCGGCCACCCGACGAACCACCGGCTGTCGCCTACACGCTCGCCAGGGCGAAACCCGCCCCATGAGCGCCATCGAGCAGGAAACGGGTGCCGCCGTCTCGGCGTTGCTCGACCGACACCGCCTCGCCATCGCCGCCTCGTTGATCGATCACGTTCGCACCGTCGACGAGATCATGACGGCGAGCGGGCTTGCTCGGCCGGTCGTGCTCCAGGCACTGGGCGTGCTGCGTCAGTCAGGGCTCGTCGAGCAGAGCGCAGAGGGATACACGATGCCGGTCGAACGGCTCCGCGCGCTCGCCGAAGCGGTGTCCGACGAGTCGACGCCGATGGACGCAGTCATCGGCTACGGCATGACCGACGACGAATGCCGGGTGCTCGAGCGGTTCTTCAGCGGAACCACGCTGAGGCAGATCCCGACGGATCGACCGAAGCGACTCGTCGTGTTGGAGCGGATCGCGCTCGAGTTCGACCTCGGGCACCGATACGACGAATCCGTGAACGCGATGCGCACACGAGCGCGTCTCGTTCCGGATCACGCGGCGGTACGGTCGAATCCGTGAACCGACTTGCCGACGAGACCTCGCCGTACCTGCGCCAGCACCGCGACAACCCAGTCGAGTGGTACCCGTGGGGGCCCGACGCCTTCGCTGCGGCCGAGGAGCGAAACGTTCCGATCCTGTTGTCGGTGGGCTACTCGGCATGCCACTGGTGCCATGTGATGGCGCACGAGTGTTTCGAAGACGACGAGGTCGCAGCGAAGATGAACGAGCTGTTCGTCAACGTCAAGGTCGACCGCGAGGAACGACCGGATGTCGATGCGCTCTACATGGACGCCGTCCAGGCGCTCACGGGGCGTGGCGGTTGGCCGATGACGGTCTTCATGACGCCCGACCGTTCACCGTTCTACGGCGGCACCTACTTCCCGAAGGATGCGTTCATGCAGTTGATGGACGCCATCGACGACGTGTACCGCAACAAGCCGGCCGACGTCGAGCAGAACGTCACGGCGCTCACCCAGGCCCTGGCCGCCAGCGCCAACCTGAAGCCGAAGAACGACGTGCCCGGCGTCGACGCACTCAATGCCGGTCTGCAGAACCTCGCCAAAGCCTTCGACACCGAGTGGGGTGGCTTCGGACAGGCGCCGAAGTTCCCGACGACGTCGCATCTGGAGTTGATGCTGCGCGCCTACATCACGACCGCAGGCGACGGCCCCAAGCGGATCATCGAGACCACGCTCGACGCCATGTGCTCGGGGGGCATGTACGACCACGTCGGCGGTGGTTTCGCCCGCTACTCCACCGATCGCGAGTGGCTCGTACCCCACTTCGAGAAGATGCTCTACGACCAGGCGCAGCTGCTCGGGATCTACCTGAAGGGGCTGATCGTGCTCGGCCGCCGCGACTGGCGACTGGTGATCGAGGAGACGATCGACTACGTCCTCACCGAGTTGCGGCACCCCGACGGCGGGTTCTACTCCGCCGAGGACGCCGATTCGACCGATCCCGACGGCAACACCGTCGAAGGGTGGTTCAGCACGTGGACGCCCGACGAGGTCCGAGCTGCGCTGCCCGACGTCGACCCTGTGGTCGTCGAGACACTGATCGACTGGTACGCCATCACCGACGACGGCAACTTCGAGGGGCGCTCGATTCCCAACCGGATCTCAGCGAGGGGCCAACTCGTGCGGTCGCCGGAACTCGATGCAGCCGTGCATGCGCTGCGATCGGCGCGCTCGCAGCGCCCGAGACCCGGACTCGACGACAAGGTGCTCACCGAGTGGAACGCCCTGTTCCTGTCGTCGTTGGCTCAAGCCGCTGCGGTGTTCGGGCGACGGGACTGGCTCGATGCTGCGGTCGCCAACGCCGAGTTCCTCGTGCGAGAACTGCGCGACGACCGAGGACGCTGGTTCCGGAGCTGGCAGGCCGACGGCCGGCCACCGAGCGCGCCACTCGGCGCTGGCCGCCGACCATGCCGCCCTCGTCGACGCGTTCACCCGGCTCGCCGAGGCGAGCGGTGAGGCCCGCTGGATCGACGAGGCCGTTCGCACCGCCGACACCATGCTCGACTGGTTCTTCGACCCGGAACAGGGCGGGCTCTTCACCACGGCCGAAGACGCCGAGGCACTGGTCGTTCGCCAGAAGGACCTCACCGACGGTGCCACCCCGTCGGCCAACTCCACCGCTGCGATCGCGCTGTTGCGGCTCGGGGCGCTCACGGGAGAGCAGCGCTACACGAATCAGGCCGAGCGGATCCTGCAACTCACCGCTGCTGCGGTCGACAAGTCGCCCGGGCAGTATTCGAATGCGATGGTCGCCACCGACCTCCGACGCCGCGGGTTGACCGAGGTGGTGATCGTCGGCGACCGATCCGACCTCGTCCGCCTCGCACAATCGATCTGGCGTCCCGACACGGTGCTCGCCTGGGGTGAGCCCTACGACTCGCCGCTGTGGGACGAGCGGGCCGACGGGTACGCCTACGTCTGTCGCAACTACACCTGCGAGCTGCCCCAGGACACCGTGCAGGGATTCGCAGAGAAACTGACCGGCCGGAAGGTGACGATCACCGGTGACACGATCGTGACCGAACCCGGCGAGCCGTGACGGGACACGGCGCGGGTCAGACCCGTGTCGTGCTCACCAGCCACCGCGGTGGATGATCTGACCGGCTGGTCGTCGACGGCGAGCCGCGCTGCGCCCCGGCCCCGAGCCCGACTCGTCGGTGTCGGCTGCGGGGTAGCCCAGGGCGATCGCTCCCAGGAGCTCGAGTCCGCCCGGGATGCCCAGTTGGTCGCGCAACTCTCGTTCGTTCCGGAACACTCCGAAGAACAGCGCCCCGAGCCCGGCGTCCTCGGCGGCGAGCAGCAGCGACATCACCGCCATCGACGTGTCGATGGTCCAGTAGGGCACAGGCCACGCCGATGCGCCTGCGCCGAGCCCCGTCTGGGCCTTGTCGGGTTCGCCGTACCGCTCGACGTACGCCTTGGAATCTGCGAGGGGCAGTGCGATCACGGGAGCGCTCAACAGGCGCTGCCAACGAAACGAGTCCCGCCGGACCGCTGGCAACGTGACGTCCCAGAACTGCGCCGTCTCGTCGCCCTCGAGCACCACCAGATGCCAACCCTGGGTCTTGCCGGCACTCGGCGCACGGGCTGCGAGATCGACGAGAGCGTCGATGACACCGGGCTCGACGGGCCGACCGTCGAAGGCACGGGTCATTCGCCGAGCTCGGACGACCTCGGCGAATTCCGTCATGTGATCGCCGTCTCGGCGCCCCGCTCAGCGCTTGCCGAGCTTGAGGAGGTCCTCGGCCATGGTCCAGCCGTACACCACCATGGCACCGCCCTTGGCGACCGGCACGGCTGAGAACATCTCGACGAGGTCGGTGTCGAGCTTGTCGGGCTTCGACGACTCGTGATCGAGGAATCCGTCGGCGCTGCCGCTGGCGGCGACGAAGGTCTTCGCGTCGTACTTCGCGTCGACACCGAAGCGCTTGGCCAGCCGGCGGCCCCATGCCCGCTCTTCGCCGACGGCGTTCGAGCCCGGAGCGGGAGTGACTTCGCGGAGATCCTTGAACGCCTCGAGCCCATCGGCGTTGACGAAGCGGCAGCCGACGACGACGTCTTCGTCGGGGAAGGCCATCGAGCGCGCGATGGTAGGCCTCGCCGATGAGGCCCCGGAGCACCTGGTCGCGCTTGGACGAACGCTTCACCGACATCAGCCCGATCAGCACACACGGTGTGCCACCGATGCGCTCGAGGGTCGAGAACGTGAACCCGTGCAACGCACTCCCGAACCGAGCGGTGGTGATCAGGACCCAGTCCTCTTTCGCCTTGGAGAGCTGTCCTGCGCTGAACGCAACCTCCATCGACGCCAATTCGTCGAGGTCGGTGTCGGTCAGGGCCGCAGCGTCGTTGGTCGAAACGTCCAGTGCCATTCTCCCCATTCTACAGGAGCACGGCCTCATGCCCGAAGGCCATGCGAAGTTCGCCCACCGAGCGGTCGAGATCGACCCGGAATTCGTCGGCGAGCTTGAGCACCTTGCCCTGTCCGATGTCGACCATCACCACCGAGTCACCGGGGTGTTCGCGCAAGATGCGCTTCAGTCGCTGGATCTTCAGTTCGTCGAGTGCCGCCGACGGCAGCCGGAGCCGGAGCGGCGCCGCTGGGCCGTCGCTGAGGCCCGACAACACGGTGACCGTCTGGCCGATCAGGCCGAATCGCGACTCGTCGCGGCGGTCGAGGCGCCCCTTGACTGCGACGATCAGATCGTCTTCGAGCTTGTGCCCCTGCTCGGCGAGGGTCCGCGGGAAGATCGTGACCTCGATCGAGGCATCGAGGTCCTCCAGCAGGAACACCGCCATCTGGTCGCCCTTCTTGGTGAACTTGCGGGCGAGGTTGGTGATGACGCCGCCGACGATGACGTTCGCGCCGTCGTCCATGGTCTGCAGGTCGAGCACCGATTGCTCGACCTTGCGACGAAGAGCGGCCTCGACACCGAAGAGCGGATGGTCGGACACGTAGAGCCCGAGCATCTCCTTCTCGTAGCGGAGTTGCTCGGTCTTGTCGAAGACGAGGTCGGGGATCTCGGTGCGCTCGTCGAATCCGTCGCCCGAGCCGCCCTCGGCGTCGCCGTCGGCGTCACCCCAGTCGCCGAACAGGCTCATCACACCCTTCTCGCGCTCACGACGGCGCTTCACGGTGGTGTCGATGATGTGCTCGAACACGGTCAGCAGCCCACGGCGAGTGTGACCGAGGTTGTCGAATGCCCCGCCTTTGATCAGCGACTCGATCGTGCGCTTGTTGAGCACCGGTTCCGGCACCCGCTCGACGAAGTCGTGGAAGCTCGTGAACTGACCGTTCTCGTTGCGCTCGGCGATCAACAACTCGACGAGGGCCTCGCCCACGTTGCGGACCGCCGACATGCCGAACGTGATCGCTCCAGGGCTTCCGACCGACAACGAGACGCCCGGGGGAATCTCGTCGGGGCCGAGTGCACCGAAGTTCGCCATCGACCGGTTGACGTCGGGTGGCAGGACCTTGATGCCCATCGACCTGCAGTCGGACAGATAGATCGCTGCCTTGTCGAGGTTGTTCTTGACGCTGGTGAGCAGGCAGGCGATGTACTCGACCGGATAGTGAGCCTTCAGGTACGCCGTCTGGTAGGTGACGAGGCCGTAGCCGAACGTGTGGCTCTTGTTGAACGCGTAGTCGGCGAACTTCTCGATGATGTCGAACAGTTCCTTGCCGAGTGCCGGCTCGTACCCGGTGCGCACGACTCCCGCTTCGAAGCCGTCGCGGGCTTCGGCCATCACCTCTCTGACCTTCTTGCCCATGGCCTTGCGCAGGTTGTCGGCTTCTGCGAGGGAGTACCCGGCGAACTTCTGCGCCACCCGCATCACGCTCTCCTGATAGATCATCAGGCCGTACGTGTCGCCGAGCACCTCCTTCGCGTCCTCGTGGAAGTACTCGACCGGCTTGCGCTCGTTCTTGCGGTCGGCGTAGTCGTAGTGCATGTTGACGCTCATCGGTCCCGGCCGATACAACGCCAGCACAGCCGATACGTCCTCGAAGCTGTTCGGTGCCATTGCCTTGAGCAACTGGCGCATCGGCGGCGATTCGAGTTGGAACACCCCGATCGTGTCGCCCTTCGACAGCAGGTCGAACGTGGCCTGGTCGTCGAGGTCGATGTCGTCGACGACGAAGTCGGGGTCACGCTGGGCTCGGATCATCGCTTCGGCGTCGGTGATCACGTCGAGGTTGCGCAGCCCGAGGAAGTCCATCTTCAGCAGGCCGAGGTCTTCGACGCCGTGCATTTCGTACTGGGTGACGACCGGAGCATCGGCGGGGTCGACACCGGACTCGGGTTTGCGCTGGATCGGCACGTAGTCGGTGACCGGATCCTTGGTGATCACGACCGCTGCCGCATGGATGCCGTCGGACCGCTTCAACCCCTCGAGGCCTCTGGCGACGTCGATGACCTTCTTGAGGTCGCTGTCGGTGTCGTACATGGCCCGCAGGTCGGCGGCCGCCTTGTACCCGTCGGCGTACTTGGGGATCTGTTCGAAGCAGTACTTGAGCGGGGTGTCGCGCCCCATCACCATCGGCGGCATCGCCTTCGCGAGTTTGTCGCCGACACCGTACGGATAGCCGAGGACCCGAGCCGCATCACGCACGGCGTTGCGAGCCTTGATCGTGCCGAAGGTGATGATCTGAGCGACGTGGTCGCGTCCGTACCGCTCGGCGGCATAGCGGATCATCTCGTCGCGATAGCGGGAGTCGAAGTCCATGTCGATGTCGGGCATCGACACGCGACTGGGATTGAGGAACCGCTCGAACAGCAAGTCGTACTTGATGGGGTCGAGGTCGGTGATCCACAGGCAGTAGGCCACGGCACAACCCGCCGCGGAGCCGCGACCCGGGCCGACGCGGATGTTCGCGTCACGGGCGTGCTTGATGAGGTCCCACGTGATCAGGAAGTACGACGCGAACCCCATGTCGTTGATGACCTTGAGTTCGTAGCTGAGGCGCTCGACGGCGTCGTTGGGGATCTGTTCGCCCCAGCGCTTCTTGGCGCCCTCCCATGTGAGGTGTTCGAGATACGACGCGTCGTCGAAGCCCTCAGGCACCGGGAAGTTCGGCAGCAATGGCTTGCCGAACTCGATCTGGAGGTCCGCGCGCTCTGCGATCCACAACGTGTTGTCGCACGCCGAGGGCACCTCGCGGAACAGGTACCGCATCTCGGCCGCGGTCTTCAGGTAGTGCTCGCTGCCCTCGAACTTGAATCGCTTCGCGTCCGACAGCAGCGCCCCGGTCTGCACGCACAGCAGCGCATCGTGCGCCTCGTGGTCCTCCTGATGGGTGTAGTGGCTGTCGTTGGTGGCCAACAGCGGCGCGCCGATCTTCTTGGCGATCTCGATCAGCTTCGGGTTGGTCTCGCGTTGTGCCGGCAGACCGTGGTCCTGCAACTCGACGAACAGGTTGTCGCGACCGAAGATGTCCTGGAGTCGGGCAGCCTTCTCGATCGCGCCCTTCTCGTCGCCGTTGAGCAGCGACTGCAGCACGTGACCACCGAGGCAGCCGGTGGTGGCGATCAACCCGTCGGAGTACTTCTCGAGCAACTCCCAGTCCATGCGGGGCTTGTAGTAGTAGCCCTCCATGAACGCCAGGCTCGAGAGTTGGATCAGATTCCGGTACCCCGCTTGGTTCTCGGCCAACAGGGTGAGGTGGTAGTAGAGCTTCTTGCCACCCTCGGTGTCGCCACCGGAGTCGTCGACGCGACCCCGACGGGTGGGGCGTTCGCTTCGGTGGTCGTGGGCCATGTAGGCCTCGGTGCCGATGATCGGCTTGATGCCCTGCTTGTTGCACTCCTTGTAGAAGTCCAACGTGCCGTACATGTTGCCGTGATCGGTCATTCCGATCGCGGGCATCCCATCGGCCACCGCCTTCGCCACCATCTCGTCCAACCGCGCCGCCCCGTCGAGCATCGAGAATTCGGTGTGGACGTGGAGGTGGGTGAAGGAATCGGTCACGGATCTCGATGCGGGTGAATTACTCGGATGTGGTTCGGTCCACCATAGCCGCGAGGCTCGGCGACCCGATCGGCGACGACACTCAGAGGTAGGTGCCGGGGCGGTCGGAGCCGGGGTTCGGTGCCGGTGCCGGCATCTGTGGGCCGCCGGGGAGTTCGCGCATCTCCTGGAGTTGGCGTTGGGCTGCAACCTGCTGAGCCATCAGCGTCGCCTGGATCCCGTGGAACAGCCCTTCCAGCCAGCCGACGAGTTGTGCCTTGGCGATCCGGAGCTCCGACTCGCTCGGGATCTCTCCGTCGTCGAACGGAAGGGCCAGCGACTTCAATTCCTCCTGCAGGTCGGGCGACAGTGCCTCGGACAGCTCGGTCACCGAGCGTTCGTAGATCTCCGCGAGGCGCTCCCGCGAGGCAACGTCGAGGGGCGCGCTCCGAACCTCTTCCAGCAGCTGTTTGACCATCGAACCGATCCGCATCACCTTCGCCGGCGAGGTCACCGACTCCTCGTCCGGTGCAGCTGCGCCGCCAGCGGCTGCAGGCGAGGACCGCTCCGAGATCTCGTCGGGTTGGAGCGACTCGTTCGTTTCGGACATCGATGCCTTTCTACAGCTCTTCACGCGAGTGCGCCGACGAGCGGCACGTTGATTTCCGCCGATGTGAGCGAACCATGTCGACACACCAGTTGGAACGGGCCCGAATCGGCCGGATCGTGGAAGCTGACCGGTTCGAACGCCACCAGGGCGACATCGCCGAGTCGGGACCTGACGGCGGGCGCCATCACCGGCCCGAACCAGTGCTCGTCGAGTGTCTGTTCCTTCGTGACCACCCACGCAACCTCACCGAACTCGTCCCGCGCTGCTGCGGCAAGGTCGTCGACGGCGCCCTTGTTGGCATGCATCCAGCGGAAGCGGCCTTCTCCCGACTGCATCGTGACCGACGACAGCAGTTCGTCGGAGGGGGTGACCGAACGGTCGCCCACGTGGACTTGACCGTGGTCGGCAGTGACGAGCAGTGCGGTCTCGGCAGGGAGCGCGTCGAGGAGATCGCCGACGAGACGGTCGGCCGCGCGGAGCTCGGCGTCGTAGAAGTCGCCGAATCCACGCTCGTGAGCGATCTTGTCGATGCCTCCGTAGTAGCAGTAGACGAAGTGCTCGCCCGCCTCGACCTCACGGCGCGCCTGCACAGCGATCGACGACACTGCACGCCACCCCACCGGGTCGCTGCCGCGAAGGTGCGCCTCGGAGAACGCCGACGACTGCAACTCGGCCACGCTCACGACGGGCACGGTCTGACCCAGGAACGGCTCGAACGGCTGCACCTCGCGCGGCGGGTGAGACCGGCGTACCGCCTGGTCGCCGACGTACCAGCGCAGCACGTTCATCACCTCGCCGCCCACCGCCATTCGGTACCCGACGAGGCCGTGCTCGGCCGGCGTCAACCCGGTGGTGATCGACGTCAACGCCGTTGCCGTGGTCGTGGGGGCCACGGTGTGGATCGACCCGCCGACCATCGACGACACCGTTGGCATCAGGTCTCGATGCTCGCGCAGCTGATCCCAACCCAGACCGTCGAGGACCAACACCACCACTGCCCTCGCCGATGCGACCGGGGTCGGCATCCACGCCGGCAGGCCCGTCTCCCACGACGACGGGCCGAGCAGCGCGGGGATGATGCCGCGCACGTTCGCGCCGCCGTAGTCCGGGATGATCGGTCCGCCTGCATCGCCGCTGGTCGTCACCAGTGCAGTCCACCACGTTCACCGTCCCCGGGACAAGCACAGCCCGCGGAAGCTGACCGCCACTGCCCACTTGAGTAACGTCGTCGTGTGCGCATCTCCACCCGCGGTGACTACGCCTGTCGTGCATTGCTGTCGCTGGCGCTGCACGCTGACGACGGTGGACCGACCTCGGTGCGAGACATCGCCGAGCGCACAGCGCTCCCCCAGCCGTACCTCGAACAGATCCTGCTCGCATTGAAGGGCGCTGGGCTCGTCAGGTCCAAACGCGGAGTCGGCGGCGGCTACATCCTCGCCCGCGACCCCGGCGACATCCGTCTGTCCGAGATCGTGTCGGCAGTCGACGGACCGATCACGCTCGGCGACTTCGGCCAACCGCACCAGGATGGCGCCTGCGACCACGAGGGCCAATGCGTGTTGCTCGGCATCTGGAACGAAGCCGGCGACCACATGCGCACCTACCTCGAAGGGTTCACGCTCGCCGGCATCGCTGCCATCGCGCGCGGTGACGCCCCCTGGCCGTAGTCGGCCACCGAGCGTGCCGCTCAGACCTCGGCCGCGTCGAGCCAGCGCTGCAGGTCGGGCGCCAGGGGGCTCGAGAACGTGACCCGCTGACCCGAGCCAGGGTGGTCGAACGCGAGTTCTGCGGCGTGGAGGAACGGTCGTGTGAGGCCGAGCATCGGCCGCCGCTGGCTGTACGTCGGATCACCGACGAGCGGATGTTCGATCGACGACAGGTGCACGCGAATCTGATGCGTGCGCCCGGTCTCGAGTCGGCACTCCAGCCGGGAGACCAACGCCGGGGCGCTGTAGGTGCCGACGACGCGGTAGTCGGTGCGCGCCGGACGCCCACCCGCCACCACGGCCATGCGGAGCGGATCACCGCGATCCCTGCCGATCGGCGCATCGATGATGCCATGGGGCGCATCGGGAACGCCCCACACCACCGCGTCGTATCGGCGAGTTGCGCTGTGATCGGCGAACTGCTCGATCAACGCGGCTGCTGCGGCGTCGGTTCGCGCCACGACGAGCAGCCCAGAGCTGCCCGCGTCGAGGCGGTGGACGATGCCCGGACGAATCGGATCGCCGCCCACGCCGTGGATGTCGGGGTATCGCGCCAACAGTCCGCTGACCAGCGTTCCGTCCATGTTCCCGGCGCCTGGGTGCACCACGAGGCCGGGAGGCTTGTCGATCACGATCACCTCGGGGTCTTCGTAGACCACGCCGAATTCGACGGTGGAGTCGGCGGCCGGGAGCGGTGGTTCGGGTATCGCTGCCGGGTCGACCTCGACGACCTGGCCCTCCTGCAGGCGCACCTTTCCCGATGAGGCCGCCAATCCGTCGACGCGCACTCCCCCGGCGGCGATGGTCGCTGCTGCCTCGGCGCGGCTCACGTCGCCGATCAGCGCAACGATTCGGTCGAGCCGCTGGCCGGCCAGCGCGGACGGGACTGCCTCGGAGATCACCGCGTTGCTCCGTCGGCATCTCCGAGAGGCTCGGGATCGGATGCTGCAGCATCTCGGCGTTCTGCACGAGCACTCAGGATGCTGTTCAGGATCAACAGGCCGGCGCCGACGTTGATCGCCATGTCGGCAACATTGAAGATCGGGAACCACTGGAAGTCGATGAAGTCGACGACGGCGCCTCGTAGGAACCCGTCGTCACCTCGAAACATCCGATCGATCAGGTTGCCGGCGGCGCCACCGATCAGGAGCCCGACACCGATCGTGCTCATCGGAGTGGACTCGCCGCGCAGTGTCACCAGCAGGTACACGATGACCACGGTGGCCACCACGGCGATCACCGGTCCGAACCCCTGGCCCTGCCCGAACGCCATTCCGTTGTTGAAGCCCAAGTTGAGCTGGAGTGTCCAGATCAGCTCGATCTCACGATCGGTTCCGAGCGATGTGACTGCCCAGTGCTTGGTCAGCTGGTCGACGACGATCACCGCGACGGCGATCACCAGAGAGACCCGCCACGCACGGGCAGCGGGCAGGGCCGGCACGATTCAGCGCGGGCCGACGCCGCTGACCTTCTCGGCTGCCAGGACGGTGGTCTCGGGAATGGCTTCGAGTCGTTCGCGCTGGATCGGGAGACCGGACACCTCGGAGTAGCCATACGTTCCGGCTTCGATGCGGGCGAGTGCGGCGTCGATCTCGAGAATGGTCTGACGTGCCTGGGTGGAGAGCACGCGATCGAGGTCGCGCTGGACGACCATGGTGTCGCCCTCGCCGCCCTCGTCGTCGAACTGCACGTCGCCCATCTCGCCGTCTTCGATGATGCTCGTGGCTTCGTCCTCGAGCCTGGTGGCACGTGCCAACTCGGCATCGCGCCGCGAGAGCAACTCGTCGCGCTGCTGCTTGAGGAACTTGACGTCGAAGTCCTTGGTGTAGGCGATTCCGTCCTTGGTGTGTCCGCGCGGGGCCGGTACCTCGGTGCGCTCGAACTTGGCGTTCGACAGCAGCGACGGCGTCGTGCTGGTGGCACTCGGCGGCTTGGGCTTGCGTGCCCTCGCTGGGATCGGGGCCTTCTTGGCCGGCGTCTTCTTCTCTGTCACGTTCGTGCTTGCTGCCTTCTTCGCTGGGGCCTTCTTGGCCGGTGCCTTCGTCGCGGGAGTCTTCTTCGCTGGGGCGTTCTTGGTCGGGGCCTTCTTGGGCTCGGGGCCTTCTTCGCAGGAGTCTTCTTCGCAGGAGCCTTCTTCGCAGGAGCCTTCTTGGCCGGAGCCTTCGTTGCGGGAGTCTTCTTCGCAGGAGTCTTCTTCGCAGGAGCCTTCTTCGCAGGCGTCTTCTTGGCCGGGGCCTTCTTCGCAGGGGCCTTCTTCGCGGGAGCCTTCTTGGCCGGGGCCTTCTTGGCCGGAGCCTTCTTCGCCGGAGACTTCTTCGCTGGGGCCTTCTTGGCCGGAGCCTTCTTCGCAGGAGTCTTCTTCGCAGGACTCGTCTTCTTCGATGCGGCCATGTGCGCTCCTCCAGGCAGGGTGAGCGCCGGACTCTACCGGGAACGTTGCGAGAACACCTCGCCCGTCAGCGTGCAGCCACGACGGAGATCTGCGGCTCACCGGCGGACTCGCCGTCCACACGCTCGGTGTGGAGCGATGTCGCCAGGGTCTCTGCCGAAAGGAGGTCCCCGTGGGCCTCGATCGCTTCGAGCCAGGTGTCGGTCGCGGTGATCCGCAGCTCGATCCGGTCCGACACGTCGAGATCGGCGTCGCGTCGGGCCTGCTGAACGAGTCGCACCAGGTCGCGGGCACGCCCTTCCACCTCGAGTTCGTCGGTCACCTCGATGTCGAGCGCGATGACTCCGGCATGAGCACCGAGGCCGGCGCTCGCCTGGTCGCCAGATGCCACCAGATCGAGTGAGTACTCGCCCGGCTCGAGGGTGACCCCGCCGACGACCACCACATCACCGTCGACCGTCCAGTCGCCCGCCTTGTGTGCCTTGATCACCTGTTGCACGTCCTTGCCGAGGCGTGGCCCGAGCTTGGCTGGAACCATCTGGAGCCGTTCGGACGCCACCGAGGCCACGTCCGAGGTCAGCTCGACCCGGCGAACGTTGACCTCGTCGGCGATCACGTCGACGAAGTCGCCGAGCAGCTCGGCGTCGGGCGACGCCACCGTGACGCTGTTCAGCGGCAGCCTCACCCGGCGCTGATGCGCCTTGCGCACCGACAGCGTCGCCGAGCAGACGTCGCGGACCAGATCCATCGTGTCGACGAGTTCGTCGTCTGACGGGAGCTCGTCGAGCGTTGGCCAATCGGTCAGATGGACGCTGGCGGCACCGTCGAGGCCGTCTGGGCCGTGCAGGCCGCCGTAGATCTCCTCGGACACCAACGGCAGCAGGGGTGCAGCGACCCGGGCGAGCACCGAGAGGACCGTGTGCATCGTGTCGATCGCATCGTGATCGCCGGCCCAGAACCGGTCACGACTGCGACGGACGTACCAGTTGGTGAGCACGTCGAGGTGCTCGCGCACCACCTGGCAGGCCCCGAACAGGTCGTAGGCATCCATCGCCTCGGTCATGTCGGCGACGAGCGCCCGCGTCTTCGCGAGTACGTACCGATCGAGCACGTTCGGCGAGTCGGTGCGCACGACGCCTCGATGATCCGCTGCGTTCGCGTACAACGTCAGGAAGTACCACGAATTCCACAGCGGCAACAGGACGTGGCGAACGGTGTCGCGCATGCCTTCTTCGGTCACCATCCCGTCGCCGCCGCGAAGGATCGACGACGACAACAGATGCCAGCGCATCGCGTCGGCACCGTGCGTGTCGAACATCTCCCGCGGATCCGGATAGTTGTTGAGGCTCTTCGACATCTTGCGTCCGTCGTCTCCGAGGACGTTGCCGTGGCTCACACAGTTCGCGAAGGCCGGGCGGTCGAACAGCGCTGTTGCGAGTACGTGCAAGGTGTAGAACCAGCCACGGGTCTGGCCGATGTACTCGACGATGAAGTCACCCGGATAGTGGTGCTCGAACCAGTCCTGGTTCTCGAACGGGTAGTGCACCTGAGCGAACGGCATCGAACCCGACTCGAACCAGCAGTCGAGCACCTCGGGCACGCGGCGCATCATCGACACCCCGGTCGGATCGTCCGGGTTCGGCCGCACGAGATCATCGACCTCGGGGCGGTGCAGATCGGTGACGGCCACGCCGAAGTCGGCTTCGAGGTCGGCGATCGAGCCGTACACATCGGTGCGCGGGTAGGTCGGGTCGTCGGACTGCCAGACCGGGATCGGTGAGCCCCAGAACCGGTTCCGACTGATCGACCAGTCGCGGGCGTTCTCGAGCCACTTGCCGAAGCTGCCGTCCTTGATGTGTGCCGGCTGCCATGTGATCTGCTGGTTCAGTTCGACCATCCGGTCGCGGAACTGCGTGACCTTGACGAACCAGGACGAGATCGCCCGGTAGACCAAGGGCTGCGAGCAACGCCAGCAGTGTGGATACGGGTGGTCGTAGGTGGCGTGGCGCACCACGACGCCTCGCTCCTTGAGTTCACGGATCACCGACGGATTGGCGTCGAAGACGTGCGTTCCGGCCCAGTCGCTGACCTCGTTGGTGTAGCGGCCGTGTTCGTCCATCGGGCAGATGGTCGGTATCCCTGCGCTGTTCGCGACCACCTGGTCGTCTTCACCGAATCCGGGTGCGAGATGCACGATGCCCGTCCCGTCCTCGATCGAGACGAAGTCCGCAGCGAGCACCTGAAAGGCGGCTGAGGTGTCGAAGCGGTCGGCGTCGGCGAAGTAGTCGAACAGCGGCGTGTAGCGACGACCGACGAGGTCCGAGCCCTTCAGCGTGGCGACCGTGGTGGCATCGCCGAGTTCGGCGGCATAGCTGGCGAGCAGCGCTTCGGCGAGGACGTAGCGGGTGCCGTCGAGTTCGACGACGACGTAGTCGATGTCGGGGCCGACGGCCAGTGCCAGGTTGGACGGCAACGTCCAGGGCGTGGTCGTCCAGGCGAGCAACCGTTCGCCGGTGTCGAGCTCGAAGCCGACCGTGAGCGCCGGGTCCTGACGGTCCCGATAGACGTCGTCCATGCGGGTCTCGGTGTTCGACAGCGGCGTCTCACAGCGCCAGCAGTATGCGATCACCCGGAAACCTTCGTAGATGAGCCCCTTGTCCCACAGGGTCTTGAACGCCCACATGACACTCTCCATGTAGGAGAGGTCGAGCGTCTTGTAGTCGTTGTCGAAGTCGACCCAGCGGGCCTGGCGTGTCACGTACTCGCGCCAGTCGTCGGTGAACTGCAGCACGCTGGTCCGACACGCGTCGTTGAACCTGCCGATACCGAATTCGGCGATGGCCGGATGTCCGGAGATGCCCAGTTCCTGCTCGGCCTTGACCTCGGCGGGCAGCCCGTGGCAGTCCCACCCGAACCGGCGCTCGACTCGCCGACCCCGCATCGTCTGATAGCGCGGGATGGCGTCCTTGACGTACCCGGTCAGCAGGTGTCCGTAGTGCGGCAACCCATTGGCGAAGGGCGGCCCGTCGTAGAACACGAACTCGTTGGCCCCGTGTTCGCCGGCTTCACGTTGCTCGATCGACGCCTGGAACGTGTCGTCGTGTTCCCAGCGGGCGAGCACGTCCGTTTCGAGACGAGGGAAGTTCGGCCGGGGATCGACGTTTGGGTAGGCCACGCCACGATGCTACCGACGCGGTCCGATCCCCGGACGGGAGGTTGCGGACCCCGCCGACGGGCTCGGCGCAGTGCGAGTTCAGCGCCGGTCGTCGTCGAACGAGAACCGGAACTCGTCGCCCGCTGCGCCCTCGTCGGGCTGGTCCGAGCCCGACTCGACCGATGGCATCGCCTGGGTCGGGTCGGCGACGTCGGCCCACGAATCGACATCGCCGATCGCGGTGTCTGCTGCGGCCTCGGTCTCCGGGGCCTGGGTCTCCGGGGCCTCGGTCGACTCCCCGTCGGCAATCTCGGTGACGATCAGCAGGTCGTCGTCGGAGTCAGCCGACTCGGGCGGCGCCACGTCGACGCGGTCGATCAGTGCGCCCGGATCGTCGTCGGATGCCGACAGCAGCGGTGCGCGTGCCTCGCCGAGGCCACCCGGCACGCGTTCGGTGATGTCGATCAACGATGTCGCCGCATCGCGCAGCCGGCTGCGCTGCTCGGCAAGGAACATCTCGAGCTGCTCGACGTCGGACTCCAGGAAGTCTCGCCGAGCCTTGAGCGCCTCGACCTCGCTGGCGATTGCCGCGCGCTCGGCCGCGCCGATCTGACGGGCTTCGGCGCGGGCTTCGGCCAGCATCTGCGCTGACATCTCGCGGGTCGAGTCGAGCGTCGTCGCCGCCTCGTCGCTGGCGCCGGCAACGATCCTCGCCGCTTCGCCTCGCGCTTCGGCAACGGTGTTGTCAGCGGTCCGCTGCGCGAGCAGCAGCGTGCGGCTGATCGTTTCGGCTTCCTCGGCCGAGGCCTCGACTGCCGGAGCGGGAGCGGGAGCCGCCGGAGCCGAGTCGGCTTCGGACACCTCCTGCAATCGAGCCACCGCTGCTCGGGCACGGGCCTCCATGGCCGTCGACTGGTTCTGGGCGCGTTCGAGTTCATCTGCAACGTCGTTGAGGAAGACCTTGACCTCGTCGGGGTCGGCTCCCTTGCGAACGCTGCGGAATTCGGCGCTCCTGACGCGCTGGGGGGTCATCTCCATAGCCATCTCCTGTGTCGTCAGTCGTCGTACTCGTCGTAGCGCTGCGGGCGCTGCGACGGCGGTTTGAGTAGATACACGCCAGTGGCAACCTTCTCCATCGACCCGTCCAGTGCGTAGCAGATGCCGCTGGCGAAGTCGATCAGCCGACGCGCGACCTCGCGCTCGGTGCCTTCGAGGTTCATGATCACCGGTTGGCCCTCTTTGAACTTGTCGGCGACCTCTTGAGCCTGGTCGAACCGACGCGGACGGACGGTGTGGGGTTCCATGGATCCTCCCGGGACGCTGCGCAAGCTCGGCGGCGCTGGTTGAGACGGCCTGACCTGCACGCCGGAGTCGTCGGACCGACCATTTGCGTTTCGTCGAGGCTGCGAGGCATCGAAGTCTCGCGATGGGAAACTGGGGCGGGCCGACACCGTTCGCACGGTGGGCTCTTCCTCGGGTTCCCAGCCTCGTTGAGTACCGCCGGTGTTGGAGCTCGATGGGCGCGTCTCGACGTCACGTGGGCCACGATTTTGACGCGATGGAGCCTCGGGCTCGTCGTAGTCGTCGTAATCGTCGTACGCATCGTCGGGACCGAGACCCAGGTAGTCCATGGTCCGTTTCCAGAGTGACATGCATTCCTCCTGCGGAGCGCAGGCTAGCCCAGCGGGTCGCATCCGAGGTGGACGGCGACACCGCGAAGCTCAAGAGGTTGCAGCTCGTCGGATCGGGCGCGCTCCGAACAGCGCTGTACCGACTCGCACCTGGGTACTGCCCTCCTGCACGGCGACGTCGAGGTCCCCGCTCATTCCCATCGAGCACACCGTCAATCCGAGACGATCGACGAGTCGGCGCACCTCCCGGAACCCCGGCCGCGCCGCCTCGGCGGAACCTGCTGTCGGCCCGACGGTCATCAACCCGAGCACTGCCAATCCGTGCTGGCCGGCGCGGTCCACCAGCGCCGCGACCTCTGCGGGGTCGCACCCGCCCTTGTCGGGGTCACCGCTGGTGTCGACCTGGATCAGTACTCGTGCGCCCGGTGATCGTTTCGCGACCTCGTCCACGATCGCTGCTCGATCGAGGCTGCACCAGACGTCGACGAGGTCGACCAACTGCCGGACCTTGTTGCGTTGCAGTCGTCCGATGAAGTGCACCTCGGGTCGGAGCCGCTCGATCGTGTCGCGCTTGTCGACGAGTTCCTGGGCATAGTTCTCGCCGATCGCATCACACCCGCTGGAAACGGCTGCCTCGATGGCCTCGGGGCCGAACCCCTTGGTCACGCCAACCACCTCGACGCGATGCGACCAACGTCGCTGGACTGCTTCGACACGAGCTCGGACTGCAGCGGTTCGGTCGGCGACGGCGTCGGGGTTCACGACGTCTCCTCGAACCAGGCGACCAGCGCGTGGCGTTCGGGTTCGGCCCGACAGCGGTGCGAACGGAATCGATGATCACACCCGGTGCAGGCGCGGCTGCCATCGAGGCCGACCCCTCGTCGGGCCAGGCCCGCAGCGACTGCTGCAGGAACGTCGAGTCCGTGCGTGCCCCACGCCGTACTCGACACGATGTCACTGCGCTCTGCGCCGACGCCTGCTGCGACCCGGTCGAGATCGTCGAGACCGAACTCGTTGCAGCAACCGTGCAGACACGGCCCCAGTACCGCTGATGCGACGGTCGTGCCGGTCGACTCGAGCGCATCGACGGCCACGTCGAGCACTCCCCCGGCCAAGCCGCGCCACCCGGCATGAGCCACCGCCAACGAGGTTCCATTCGCACCGAACAGGGCCACGGGTGCGCAGTCGGCTGCCCACACGGCGATGGGATGCGCTGAACGTGCGGCCAGCAGCACATCGCCGACGGCGGCGACCGGCGCCCACTGTGCGGGAAGATCGTCGACGACGACGACATCGGTGCCGTGCACCTCGTCTGCCATCACCCACGGGGTGCCCGTCAGTTCGACTTGGCGCCGACGCAGCGTCTGGGCGCTGACGCGCTCGGGATGAACATCGCCATCGCTCCGCTCGGTGACCACCGCGACAGCAGTGCGCCCGCTGATCTCGCGCCGCAGGAGCTCGTGCATGTGGTGGCGGCGGAGCGATCCGTCCGGCGGCCTACTTCAGGAACGACGGGACGTCGAAGTCGTCGTCGTCGCCGTCATCGGCCAACGGGTCGGGTTCGTCGTCGGAGCCGAACAGCTCGGTGATGCGAGTCGGCGAGGTACGAGGACCTTCGTCGCTCGTGGTGCTGCGAAGCGCAGCCGGTTCGTCGAGACGATCGAATCCGGCGGCGATCACGGTGATGCGGACCTCGTCGCCCATCTCGTCATCGATGACCGTACCGAAGATGATGTTGGCGTCCTGATGGGCCACACCATGGATGATTTCGGCCGCAGCGTTCATCTCGAACAGTCCCATGCCCGACGGTCCCGTGATGTTCAACAGCACGCCACGAGCGCCGTCGATCGCCGACTCGAGGAGCGGGCTGGAGATCGCCGCTTTGGCCGCAGCGACAGCACGTTCGTCTCCGCTGGCCTGGCCGATGCCCATGAGGGCCGAGCCGGCGTTGGAGAGCACCATCTTCACGTCGGCGAAGTCGGTGTTGATCAGACCCGGCGTCGTGATCAGGCCGGTGATGCCCGACACGCCCTGCAGGAGGACCTCGTCGGCCATCTTGAACGCGTTGAGCACGCTCGTCTTGTCGTTGGCAACGGTGAGCAACCGGTCGTTCGGGATGACGATGAGGGTGTCGACCTTCTCCTTGAGCTTGCCGACACCGTTGTCGGCCTGCACCGCACGCCGGCGGCCCTCGAACGAGAACGGTCGGGTGACCACACCGATGGTGAGTGCGCCGGCCTCGCGCGCGATCTCGGCGATGACCGGAGCTGCACCGGTGCCGGTGCCGCCACCCTCGCCGGCGGTGATGAACACCATGTCGGCGCCGCGCACCATCTCTTCGATCTCTTCGTGGTGAGCTTCGGCAGCCGACCGTCCGACTTCGGGGTCACTGCCGGCACCGAGTCCACGGGTGAGGTCGCGTCCGATGTCGAGCTTCACGTCGGCGTCGCTCATCAGCAGCGCCTGTGCGTCGGTGTTGACGGCGATGAACTCGACGCCCTTCAGCCCGGCGTCGATCATGCGGTTGACGGCGTTCACGCCACCGCCGCCGACCCCGACGACCTTGATCACTGCGAGATAGTTCTGCGGAGCGCCGACCATCAGCGGTTCCTCCAAGTGTGTGAGTTCATGTTTCGGATCGTTTCAGCCGAGGTGGCGGAGAAGAGAAGCGGATGGAGCGGACCCATCCTGTCAGGTCCAGCGCCTGCAAGTGTGGACGCTCACCGTACCGTGACTTCCGACGTCGACACGTCGATCACCGTGACCGGCTTGGTTCCGATGTCGTCGAGCGTCCGCTGGAGACGCACCAACTTCTCGATCTGGGCATTCTCGCCGAGTGCCGAACCGAACCGAACCTCGATCGGGCCCTGGTCGCTGGCGAGGATCAGCACGAGGTCGGCACCGTCGGCCGTCACCAGCATCGAGTCGGCCATGCTGCGGATGTCCGGGGTGAGCTTCGTGACGAGCGATGCAGCCGACGAGTAGCCGATCGGGGCGAACTGGCCGGGAGCGACGTCGAGGGTGCCGGGCCCCGAGATCCACATGAGCGCCACGGGTTGACCGTCGACCAGTCCGAGGACCCGACCGTCGACGTCGATCACCCTGACCAGTCCGTCGGTGCCCGACATGGCTGCGACCGGTGTCCGTTCGCGGATCTCGATCGAGGCCGAGTCGGGGAAGGAGGTGCGGACTCTGGCGTCCTCCACCCACGGGATCTCCTCGACCCGCGCTTCGATGTCGTCGGTGTCGACGAGGAGCACCGCGGTGCCACTGAGGTCGTCGATGATCGCCTCGAGGGCCTCCGGGTCGGTGTAGACGTTGCCGGTCACGGTGACCTCGTCGACGGCGAAGAGCGACGACCCGAGCAGGGCCAACACGCTGATCGCCACGATGAGCACGCCGCCGAGCAGCACCAGCCACCAGAGCCTGCGCCGGTTCTCGGCGCGCTTGACACCGATCCGCCGCTGCCGAATTCGCGGCTCGATACCGCGGGTCGATGCGTCCTTCGGGAGGACGGCATCGCTGCTTCCGTCGTCGTCGATGAAGACCGGGCCGGACCCGGACGAGTCGCGCTCGAGTTCGTCGTCGAGGTATGCGGCATCGGGCAGGTCGTCACCGATGATGGAAATGGTTCCCTTGATCGACGTGGTGCCCTCGGGCACCTCGGTGACGGTCGCGGAGGCATCGTCGGGTTCCGCGGTCGGCACCTCGAACTGCGCCAGGTCGGCTGCGCCCTCGTACCGCCCCATCGTCGTGGCCCGTCCCATCGTCGTCGCCCGAGTCCTCGTCGTCGCCCGAGTCCTCGTCGTCGCCCGAGTCCTCGTCGCCGAAGGCCCGCGACAGTTCGACGAGCACGACCTCGTCGGGGACCATCGGAGCGGGGACCGAGTCGTCGCCCTCCACCGGTGGCGTCGTCGCTTCGGTGCCTCGTCGTCGTCGCCAGACCATCTCAGAACTCATCGCCTTCGTCGAAGCCGACCAGCCGGATCTCGCTCCGCAACCGGAATCCGCTCGATTCCTCGACGCGTCGACGCACGAACGACATCAACGCACGAACGTCGTCGGCACTGCCACCATCGTCGGCCTGGATGAAGTTGGCGTGCTTGTCCGACACCATCGCTGTACCGATTCGGTGACCTCGGAGCCCAGCGGCATCGACGAGGGCGCCGGCGCTCACCTCGCCGGGAACCGGGTTGACGAACACCGACCCGGCATTCTGTCCACCTGGCTGATTCGTCCGGCGCCAGGTGACGATCTCGCTGATCAGCCGCCCGGATGCCTCGGCGTCTCCATCGTGCAGCTGCAGCGTGGCATCGAGCACGATGTGGTGGGCACCGAGCGAGCTCGACCGGAAACCCAGTCCGAGCTCGTCGACTCCGAGCGTCCGTTCGGCTCCGGCAGCGAGGTCGAACACCGTCACCTTCGTCAGCGAGGCAGCCATGTCGGACCCGTGGCCACCAGCGTTCATCCGCACGGCACCGCCGACCGAACCGGGCACGCCGACAGCCCACTCGAACCCGGCGAGGCCAGCGGCTGCAGACTTGCGCGCCAGCACCGGCAACGCAACGCCCGCAGATGCGTGGGCGGTTGCCCGCGCAGTGTCGAACTCGATGATCTCGTCGAGATCCGAGAGCCCGATCACCAACCCTGCGAAGCCGGAATCGGCCACGAGCAGGTTCGATCCGCGGCCGACCACGAGCACCGGCAGTCCCGACGCGTTGGCGGCGTCGGCCACCACCGGGAGCAGCAGGCGGTCGGTGACGGCAACGAACAGCGCTGCACCGCCGCCGACCCGATAGGTGGTCATCGGACCGAGCGGGACGTCTCGCTGCACCGCCGAACCCAGCACAGACAGCCGAGCAGCGGCTTCTTCGACCGCTGCACTCCCGGGTCGTTCAGTGGCGCCGGACATCGAGAACCTCCGACGGGAGCGTCGCGATGTCGCCGCAGCCCATCGAGATGCACACATCACCGCTGCGTACTTCGCCGGCGAGAAACGAGATCACGTCCTCACGTCGCGGCAACCAGACCACCCGACGATCGGGGTCGGACTCGGTGACCGCGTTGACGATGAGTTTGCCGGTGACCCCCGGAATCGGCGTGGTGCCCGATGCGTAGATGTCGGTGAGCACCACCAGGTCGGCCTGGGTGAATGCCGACCCGTACTCGGGCCACATCTCCGCGATGCGGTGGTACCGGTTCGGTTGGAACACGGCGATCACCCGTTGCCACGAGTCGCCGCTGTCGCGCGCTGCACGGATCACGGCGTCGATCTCTGCGGGCAGATGGGCGTAGTCGTCGACGAACGTCGCGTCACCGTCGACACCTCTGATGTCGAAACGGCGGGCGACGCCGCCGAAGCGTTCGAGCGCCGCGGCAACAGCGACGAACGGCACCCCGACGGCGAGCGCCATCGCAGCCGCTCCGGTGGCGTTGACCACGTTGTGGATGCCACGCAGGGGCAGCACGATCGTCCCGAGGAGCTCACTCGACGATTCGTCGGGGTTGCGCCGAACGAGATCGAACGAGAACGACCCTGCATCGGCACGGACGTCGACCGCTCGAACCAGGCATGACGGATCCAGTCCATAGGTGAGTCCACCGTGACGGGCCGCGAGCGCCGCGCCGATCGGGTCGTCGCCGCAGATGACCTTCGGCCCCTCGATCTGACCGAGATACTCGTCGAATGCGGCCACGACGCCGTCGAAGGAGCCGTAGTGGTCGAGATGGTCCGATTCGACGTTGGTGAGGATCGTGCCGTGCAGCGGCAACTCGAGGTGAGTGCCGTCGCTCTCGTCGGCCTCGACGACCATCCAGTCGCCATGGGTCCACTGCGCGCCCGTACCGACGTCGGTGACGTCACCGCCGACGACGAAGCTCGGCCGGAGCCCGGCTTCGGCGAGGATCAGCATGAGCATCGACGTCGTCGTGGTCTTGCCGTGGGTGCCGGCGACTGCGAGCGAACGGGCCCTTGCACAGATCGACGCCAGCATGCCGGCTCGGCTCAGCACGGTGACACCGATCGCTCGTGCTTCGGCGAGTTCGATGTTGCGCTCGGGAATCGCCGTCGACGCAGTGACGGCATCGACGCCGTGCACCAGCGAACGATCGTGTCCGATGTGCACCTCGACGCCGGCGGCACGCACACGTTCGAGCACGGGATGCTCGCGGAGATCCGAACCGGAGACCACGTGCCCCATTTCGGCCAAGGCGATCGCCACCGCGCTCATGCCCGGCCCACCGACGCCCACGACGTGCAGCCGGTGGGCGATCGAGAGATCGAGCGGTGGGCGCGGCTCGTCAGCCGACGGCACCGGCGCATCGGCGAGCGAGTCGATCGAGCGTTGCAGCTCGTTGGCGAGGACCGGAGGCGTCACGATGGCGTAGATGCTAGAGCCACGCGTTCGATCAAACCGGCCAAGGCACCGGAACGGTGGACCGCTCCGCGACGGCTCGCTGCATCGGCCAGCTCGGCTCGTCGAGCATCGTCGGAGCGAAGCGCATCGATCGTCTCGCCGAGACGGCCGATGTCACCCTCCGGGAGCAGTACCGCACCTCCGACCTCCGACAGCCAGGCCACGTTGTCGCTCTGATGGTCGTCGGCCGACGCCGCCCACGGAACCAGGATCGAAGGTGTGCCGGTGACCGCCACCTCGTGCACGGTGCTCGCCCCGCCACGCCCGATCAGCAGATCGCACGCCGTGTACACCGCGGCCATGTCGTCCTCGTAGGCGACCACCTGGTGCTGCACCTGCCCGGTCACCGCCTCGATGCGGCTGGCGAACCGTTCGCCCGCGATCTGGCGGACTGCGAGTTGTGTGTCGTTGCGGTGGTCACCGACGTAGGCCGCGAGCGCTTCGTTGAGCACGCCCGAACCGAGCGACCCGCCCATCACGGCGATCACGAACCGATCGGCACCGAGCCCGAGCGAGCGGCGCGCCGACACACGTGCAGCCTCGTTCGAGCGGTCGACGTCGAGGATCGCCTGACGCACCGGCGCCCCGGTGAGCTCGGCGCGCGGCAACGTCGACTGCTCGAACGCAACCGCACACGCTGCGGCGTTGCGTGCTGCGAGTCGGCTCGCTCGTCCCGGGGTGCGGTCGTACGACACCACGACCACGGGGATCCCCAGACGGCGTGCGGCGAACACCGACGGCATGCTTGCGTACCCGCCGACGGACACCACCACACGAGGTCGCCAGTTGCGCAGGAGCTGCGTCGCTGCCCTCGTGCTGCGGATCATCTTCGGAACGAAGCCGAGGTTCGCCCGGGTGAGTCGACGTTGCGCGCCGACGACGTCGAGGAATTCGTGCGGGTACGGCGTCTCGGGGAGCAGCCGAGTCTCGACGCCGCGTTCGGCACCCACGTACCGGATCGTCGAGCCGTCATGGCCTGCTGCCACAAGGGCATCGGCCACTGCGAGCGCCGGCACCACGTGCCCTGCGGTGCCGCCTCCGGTGACGACGGCATAGGTCCGGTCGGTGCCCGCGCCGTCCGTCGTCGCGGTCATCGGGCGTTGATGCGTCGCGCCACGCTCAAGAGCAGACCGGCCGCAGTCATACTGACGAAGAGCGAACTCCCGCCCGCGGAGAAGAACGGCAGGGTCAGGCCGGTGACCGGCATGAAACCGACGACGCCGCCGATGTTGATGATCGCCTGCACACCGAACCAGGCCGCCACCCCACCGGCGAGCAACATGCCGAAGCGGTCGGGGGCGGCGATCGCCGTCTGGACGCCGAGCGCGACCAGCATCGCGAATCCGCCGATCACGGCGATCGTGCCGATCAGCCCCAGTTCGTCGGCGATCACGGCGAAGATGAAGTCGCTGTGGGCATACGGGAGATACCCGAGTTTCGCGTTGCTGCCGCCGATGCCCGACCCTGACAACCCCCCTGACGCGATGCTGAGGTACCCCTGATACGACTGGTAGGCGAGGTGGTCCTTCTCCTCGGCGATGTTCATGAACGCCGTGAACCGGTCGAGCCGACGTGGGCTCGACACCACGAACAACAGCCCGGCGCCGACCGCCGCGGCGGCCATTCCGGCCAGTGGCACGACCGGGACTCCGGCAATCCATGCAACGCTGAACACGATCGCTCCGAGCACGATCGCCGCGCCGAGGTCGCCCTGCACCAGGCACAGACCGGCGCCGACCGCCGCGATCGACCCGAGCGGGAACAGCGTCGTCACCCGATTGCCGAGGTCGTTGCGGCGCCGGGTGAGGAGGTCCGCCGTGAGGATCACGACGGCGATCTTCAGGAGTTCCGACGGCTGGAAGCTGAGGGGTCCCACTCGCATCCACGACCGTGCGCCGTTGACACTCGCCCC
The DNA here is from genome assembly GCA_963848145.1 of Ilumatobacteraceae bacterium. Classification (GTDB taxonomy): domain Bacteria; phylum Actinomycetota; class Acidimicrobiia; order Acidimicrobiales; family Ilumatobacteraceae; genus Sva-07. The sequence goes on along the minus strand of CAWKCN010000014.1, from coordinate 110,101 downwards.
GATACCGGGAGCGAACGGTGCCGCCATGGCTGCGACGGCGATGAGGGTGACGGGGATCGCCAGACGCTGCCACCGGCGGTAGGAGATCTTGACCATCAGCACCAACGCAACCGCTCCCACCCCGGCCCACATGGCCTGCCTGGCGAACACACGGTACGGAGAGAACCCCAGGTTCGCCTGCGTGACCGCCGAGGCCGACAGCACCATGACGAGGCCGAGCATCACCAGCACCGAGACCACTCCGGCGATGGCGTAGAACGTCCCGGTGGGGGGACCGAGCACCTCCGGCTCGACGTTCGTTCGAGCGGACTTCGCACGGCGTGGCCCCGACGAACGACGCCGGCGAGTCCGGCGCTCGCCGGCGTCGCCGCCGTGCAGGCGCTCGAGCGTGGCTCGCCGGCGGTCTTCGACACTGATCGTGCTGGTCATCTGGACCCTCCGTGGTTCATGATGTTCGCTGATGGGTGGCCGGCTGGCGCACCGGGGTGCCGAAGCGTTCGAGGACCAACGCTCTGAAGTGATCGCCGCGCTCGGCGAAACCGCTGTACTGGTCGAAGCTCGCGCAGCCGGGCGACAGCAACACCGTCGATCCGGGCTGTGCGATGTCTGCTGCGACGGCGACTGCATCTGCGAGGCCGTCGACGACCTCCACACGATCGACGCCGACGAACGCAGCCGCGACATCGGGTGCGGTGTCGCCGATGGCGATCACGGCCTCCACCCCGGCGGTGTCAGCTGCCATCGCACGAAGGTCGACACCCTTGTCGTACCCACCGGCGATCAGGATCAGACCGCCGAACGATCGAATCGCTGCGCTCGCTGCGTGCGGGGTGGTCGCTTTGGAGTCGTTGTACCAGGAGACGTCGCCCCAGGTCCCGAGGTGTTCCAATCGATGGGGAGGACCGCTGAACGACGCCAGGGCATCCGAGATCGCTCCGGCGCCCGCCAGCCCGGTCTCCAACACCAGCGCCGACGCAGCGAGCGCGTTGGTGATGTCGTGGGGCAGCGCCCTCTTCATCGCTCCGACAGGAGCGATGACACCGTTCGGGCCGACCAGTTCGCCGTCGTCCACCCGATAGTCGGCGTCGTGGGCCCCGAAGGTGACCTGCCGCCCAGGGGCCGAGCCCAGACGACCCATCACCGCGTCGTCGTCGACGAATCCGATCGCCACGTCGTCGGGGTGCTGGTTGGCCCACACCTGCGCCTTGGCTGCTTCGTAAGTGCCCATCGATCGGTGCCAGTTCAGGTGATCCGGCGCAAGGTTGAGCCAGACCGCCGCCTCCGCTCGGAACGTCGGTGTCCACGCCAACCGAAAACTCGTGCATTCGACGACGAAGACATCGAGATCCTGCTCGATCGCGTCGACCAGCGGTGTCGAGGTGTTGCCGGCGTCGACGGTTCTCAGTCCTGCTGCGCGCAGCATCTCGACGGCCAGCAACGTCGTCGTGGTCTTGCCATCGGTTCCGGTGATGGCGAGCATGGGCCGCGGACCCCCCGGGCGATCTCGCTCCCATCGGTAGGCCAGTTCGATCTCGGAGACCAACTCGACACCGAGCGCCTGCGCGGTCGTCACGACGGCATGGGTCTCCGGCACACCGGGAGCCGGGCTGACCAGGTCGCACGACGAGATCACACTGCGCAACGCGTCGACGTCGGGCCGCTCGAGCAGGTCGACGCCGAGTTCGCTGGCGAGCTCGGTGCGCTGGTCGTCGACCACATCGTCGGCGACGACGACCTCGACGCCACGGCGCAACAGCGCACGGACTGTCGACTCGCCGGCGACGGCCAATCCGTACACGAGCGCTCGACTCATGGCTGCACCTGAGCGGTGAAGTCGGCGATGAAGATGGCAAGTGCCGATGCCACACAGATCGCCGAGATCAGCCAGAACCGAATGATCACGGTGGTCTCGGGCCAACCGATCAGCTCGAAGTGGTGATGGATCGGCGACATGCGGAACAGCCGTTTGGTGCGGCCCGATGCCTTGAAGACCCCCATCTGGATGGCGACCGAACCGGCTTCCATCACGTAGATGCCGCCGACCAGGACGATCAGCATCGTCACGTTGAGCGTGAGGGCACAGAACGCGAGTGCCGAACCGATCGCCAACGCTCCGACATCACCCATGAAGATCCGAGCAGGTGCAGCGTTCCACCAGAGGAATCCGAGGCACCCACCGGCGAACGCTGCGGAGAACACACCCATGTCGAGCGGGTTGACGACGGTGCTGTAGATGTCGGGGTTTCGGAACGCCCAGTAGGCGATGATCGTGAACGCACCGAACCCCATCAGCGCCGAGCCCGACGCCAATCCATCGAGGCCGTCGGTCACGTTGACCGCGTTGGTCGTCGCCCAGATGATCATCCCGGCCCACACGACCCACACGGCGGTGGGTACCTCGAAGCCGACATCGCCGCGGGTGACGTTGATCGTCTCGGAGATCCCGGTTCCGACCACCAGCCACCACGCCATGGCGATGCTCGCCAACATGGTGATGTAGTTCTTCTGCTTCCAGAAGATGCCGCGGTTGTGTCGCTTGCGCACCTTGATGTAGTCGTCGAGGAAACCCATCAGCGCCATGAACAGCACCCCGACCCAGACGATCATCGTCTGGTCCGAGAACGCGAGACCGCGGCGAAGGTGCGCGGTGAGCCAGCCGACCAACGCCGCACCGACGATCGCGAGCCCACCCATCGTGGGCGTGCCCTGCTTCGGCATGTGGTGCACGGGGCCGTGGTCCTCCTGGCCGAGAATGGGCTGCCCCTGGCCTCGCTGCTGGAAGAACACGATGAGATAGCGGGTGCCGAACAGCGAGACGAGCATCGAACTCGCTCCGGCCAGGATGATGGCGATCACGCCAGGGCCTCCAGGAACTCGCGGGCGACTGCCCGATCGTCGAAGTCGACGGTGTGGTCGGCGAACTCTTGGGTCGCCTCGTGGCCCTTGCCGGCCACGACGACGACATCGCCGCTGCGGGCTCGTTCGATCGCTTCACCGATCGCTCGACGACGATCGACCACTGCGGTGACGTCGGCGTGCGAGTTCGGCTCGATCCCGGCGAGGATCTCGTCGATGATCTGCGCGGGTGGTTCGTTCCGGGGGTTGTCCGACGTCACGACGACCCGATCCGCTGCGGCGGCGGCAACCCGGCCCATCACCGGACGCTTGTCACGGTCGCGATTGCCGCCGCAACCGAAGACCACCGTCACGCCGCCTCCCAGGCCGACGACCGCTCGAGCTGCGGCGATGACCCGTTCGAGTCCATCGGGGGTGTGGGCATAGTCGACGATCACCGAGATGCCGTGGTGCCGGCTGCGTGCGTCGTCGATGACCTCGAACCGACCGGGCACCGACGCCAGCCCGGCCAGACCGCCGACGGCGACGTCGGGATCGATCCCGAGTTCGACGGCGGTGGTCAGCGCGGCCAACGAGTTGGACACGTTGAAGTCGCCACCCATCGGTACGCGTACGCTCCTGCCGTGCCAGACGTAGCGATGATCCGAAGCACTCACTTCGACTGCCGAGAGCTCCGACGTGCTGTAGCCCACGACTCGGAACTCACGCCCCGGCTGCGCCGATGCCGAAGCGTCGGCGATCAGTCGACCGTACGCGTCGTCGACGTTGACCACCCCCAGGCCGGCGAACGAGGGGTCGAAGAGTTTCGCTTTGGCACGGAAGTAGGCCTCGTGTGTGCCGTGCAGGTCGAGGTGATCGTGGCCGAGGTTGGTGAAGACCACGGCGTCGAACTCGGTTCCGTCGACGCGGTGCATCGCCAACGCATGCGACGACACCTCGAGCACCGCAGCGGTCTTGGCATCGGCGACGAAACCGGCCAGCACTGCCTGCAGCTCCGGTGCTTCGGGCGTCGTGCGAGGGCCGGAGAGCGTCCCGACGACGCCACACGGGCGGCCCGCAGCTTCGAAGATCGCCGCCATCAGCGCGGCCGTCGTCGTCTTGCCATTGGTTCCGGTGATTCCGACCGTCGCAAGGGATCGGCTCGGGTGACCAGCGACCTCGGCAGCGATCGGACCGAGGCGGAGACGGGTGTCGTCGACGAGGATCTGGGCAACCGTGCCGGCACCGTCGACGTCGAGCCCATCGAGCCGATGGTCGACGAGCACTGCCGCCGCCCCGGCGCGCACGGCGTCGAGGGCGAAGTCGTGACCATCGAAGTGGTCGCCACGCAGGCAGGCGTACAGCGTTCCTGGGGTGGCCAGTCGTGAGTCGTGAACGACCGACCCGATCACCGTGCCCTGCTCACGGAGTGTGCGCAGGTCCTGCAGACCGGTGACGTCGACCTTCGGTGGCATCGGCGAACTCACGACGATTGACAGCCCGTGGTGCCCGGCGTCGGAACGATGCCCAGTTCGTGGATCAGGGTGGGTGCCAGCTCGGCGAACACCGGCGCTGCGGCGGTGCCGCCGAAGCGGTCGTTCGTTCCCGCAGGCGGCTCGTCGACGGACACCAACACGGTCACCTGCGGATCTTCGGCGGGGAAGAAGCCGACGAAGCTCGAGTAGTAGATCCGGTTGCCGTCGGCGTCGAAGTAGGTGCCGTTGTCAGCCGCCTTGAAGGCCGTCCCGGTCTTGCCTGCGACCGAGAGGCCATCGACCTGGGCGAGTGTTGCCGTACCGGTGCAGACGACGGTGCGCATCATCTCGGTCGTCTGAATGGCCGCGAGTTCGCTCACGACCGAGCGGGACTCCGAGGGCTCGGTCTCGCTGATGGCTCCATCGGTGCCCACCGTTGCCTTGAGCAACTTCGGCTCGACATACGTGCCACGGTTGGCGATCGTGTTGACCGCTGCGACCAACTGCAGCGACGTGCTCGACACGCCCTGACCGTACGCGACGGTGACCCGCTCGGAACCCCAGAGGTCTTCCGGCTGCTTCAAGATGCCCGCCGACTCGCCCGGGAAGTCGAGTGCAGTCTTCGAACCGAGTCCGAACTGTGCCATGTACTCGCGATGGCGTTCTCGGCCCATCTCCTGTTGCACGAAGATCGTGCCGATGTTCGACGATTCGGCCAGGATCCTGGACACCGACATCCATTCGTCGGGGTGCTGATGTGAGTCCTTCAACAGGTCGTCGTAGTACTGCTTGCGCCACGGCACGAGGTACGACGTCTCCGGGGTGACCAGACCTTCACTGAGCGCGCTGGCGACGGTGATCACCTTGGCGACCGAACCCGGCTCGTAGGCGTCGACCGCGGCGAAGTTGCCCGAGGTGACGCCGTAGGTGCCGGTGTCACCATCCAGTCGTACCGAGGCCATCGAGTAGATCTCGCCGGTGTCGGTGTCCATCGCGATCGCGGTGGCTCCCTTGGCTCCGATCGACGCAACCTGCTCCAGCAGCACCTGCTCGGTGGAGTACTGGATGGACCGATCGAGCGTCAACACGAGGTCGTCGCCGGCGACCGGTTGCGCTGCCACGCTCTCCGAACCGGGAATCGAACGACCACCCGGTGCCACTTCTCGACGCATCTCGCCACCCGTTCCCGTGAGCGCTTCGTCGAATTGCAGTTCGAGACCGGAGATGCCGACGCCGTCGATGTTGGTTCGCCCGATCACGCTGCGTCCGGTGTCCCCGCCCGGCATCTCACGCCGGCTCTCCCGGTCGACGTTGACTCCGACGAGCCGCATCGCTGCGATCTCGTCACCGATGTCGGCGTCGGCCTGGCGCCGAACGAAGACGAAGCCGCGATCTTTCGACTCGATCTCGGCAAGGAGTTCGGCCGACTTCTCGTCGGACAGGTCGAGCAGGTCATCGAGCACTTGCACCGTCGCCGGGCCGTTGTCGATCAGTTTCGGGTTGATCGACACCGTCACCGCCGGCACCGACATGGCGAGCTCGGCTCCGTGACGATCGAAGACCGTGCCGCGCTGTGCCGGAATGATCACCGATCGAGTCCACTGATCTGCCGCAGCCGATCGAAGCGTTTCGGCCTCTGTGGTCTGCAGGTACGCCACTCTGCCGATCAGGCCGATCAACACGGCGCCGATCACGACGAGTGCAGCGATCAACCGGTGTCGTGGGGAACCGGAGCGAAAACGCGACACCGCACGGCGCGGTGGATTCGAGCGGACCTTTGCCCTCGGCATCACCGATGCACGCTTGGCCGACGGAGCCGTGTTCGTTCTCGCCGCTCGGTGCGACCGCTCAGCCGAGACGCCACGTTCCCGTGCGCTCGACGTGTTGCGGTCCGTCCGCTGCGTCTTGGCCGTCGTGCGATGCGGTGTGGCGCTGCGGTCGCCACGACGACCGTCCCCGGTTCGTGTGCGCGACGAGGCGGTGCCGTGCGTGCGTGCGCCGGCGGCCGATCGGTGGCTGCGCGTCAACGGTTTCACGGCTGGCCCTCGGTGACGCTCTTGACCGCACGGAACTGATCGAGCGGGTCGGTGTGAATGACGATTCTGACCGGGTTGTCACCGATCGGCCCAGCAGCAGCGAGCTGTCGTGCCACGGCGTCCGGCGTCACGGTCACGAAGGTGTTGGCACGCCCTCGGCGCATCCCGAGCTCGGATGCAGCCGCCGCGAGCCGAACCGGTGAACGCAGTTCCGCTCGTTCGTACCTGAGTTCGTCGAAGCGCTCGCGTTGGGTGGCGACCTCACGGTCGAGACGGTCGAGACGAAGCTGGCGTTCGGCGAGCTGTGTGTGGAAGACCGCCGCTCCCAGGAGGGCGAAGAACACCAACGACCATGCCAGCCCGGCCAGCAGCGCAGGCCAGCGTCGACGGCGGGGCACGACCGCCAGTGACGGAGGGGTCGCTGCGTTCGCCGGGCGCGTCCTGATGTCGCGCAGCAGTGGAAGTGCGATCACTTGTTCTCCATCGGTTGCCCATCGCTCTTGCGGGTGGCCACGATTCGCTCGACGACGCGCAGGCGCGCCGACGCTGCTCGCCGGTTCTGTTGCCGCTCGGACTCACTCGCTCGCTTCGGTACCCCTCGCACGATCCGGACGGTCTGCACCGCGCCGCAGACACATGGCAGGTCCTGGGGACAGTCGCAGGCACCGGAGGCGACGGCGAAGCGATCCTTGACGATGCGATCCTCACCCGAGTGGTAGGCCAGGACTGCGATCCGTCCACCCGGTCTGGTGGCCTGCACGGCCTGATCGAGGGCATCGGGGAGAACCCCGAGCTCGTCGTTGACCTCGATACGGATGGCTTGGAACGTCCGCTTGGCGGGGTGTCCGCCGGTACGCCGCGCCGCAGCCGGGATCGCCGTTGTCACCACTGCGGCGAGTTCGGTCGTGGTCTGAATCGGGCGAGCAGCGCAGATCGCACGAGCGATTCGTCGGGCAAAGCGCTCGTCGCCGTAGCGCTTGATGACGTTCGCCAACTCGGCCTCGGAGTACCCGTTGACCACATCGGATGCCGACCAGGTCTGATCGGCGTCCATCCGCATGTCGAGCGGACCATCGTGCCGGTACGAGAACCCACGATCGCTGCGGTCGAGCTGCGGCGACGACACACCGAGGTCGAACAGCGCGCCGCTGATGACGTCGACGCCGTGATCGGCCAGCGCGGCGTCGAAGTCGTCGAACCGGCGCTGGCTGGTGTGCACCCGGTCGCCGAATTCGGCGAGCCGAACGGTCGCTGCGTCGAGGGCGTCACGATCCTGGTCGATGCCGATGACGTCGAGGTCACCGCACCTGTGGAGGATGGCGGCGCTGTGTCCGCCGCCGCCCAGGGTGGCATCGACGACCGTGCCCGGCGGAACAGCCGCAAAGATCTCCGTGATCTCCTCGACCATCACCGGTGCGTGCTCGAACCCGGGGATCGATGCATCAGCGTCGTCGGTGTCGCCGCCGCGTTCCATCAACGGCCGCCGGCGATCTCGTGCTGGCCGGCGACCTCACCGAGCCGGTAGGCCTGCGGATCCCAGATCTCGATCTGGTCGATGTTGCCGAGCACGACGACGGCACCCTGAGGGGCGAGCCCGGCATGGTCGCGCAGGCGAGCGTCGAGCGTGATGCGGCCCTGCTTGTCGATGGTTGCCTCGCTGGCCGACGATGCGAACGCCCGGAGTCGGTTTCGGGACACCTCGCCCCGTTTCGCCTTCGCGACCATCTCGGCGGCTTCCGCCTCGAAGGTCTCGACGTTGCGAACGCTGACACAGCCGTCGTCGCCGAAGAACAGGTAGCAGTGGTCACCGAGTTCGCCACGGTACGCCGAGGGAAGAGCCACTCGCCCTCGCTCGTCGAGCTGTCGCTCGTGAACCCCGACAAACACGCGCCGCGTTCCTCTTGCTTTCCTCCCCCGCGGCGAACCTGCCGTGCTGGGAACGCGGGAGTCCTCCCCAGCGGGCCCCATTGTTCCCCCAATTTCCCCCACTGTCAACCATCTTCCCCCATTTCCTCCCCATACGCGCCCAGATCAGCCCCAGATCGCCCCATCGCGCCGACATCGCGCCGCGACCCGTCCACTCACCGTGGCGATCGGCGACGCGCGACCTCACTGCATGGTCAGCAGGTGGCGGACGGTCAGGAACCGCAGACCGGTCAGGACAGAAGCACCGGTCAGGACAGAAGGACCGGTCAGGACAGTTGGTCGACCAGGGCGGCGGCGACGGCGTCGCTCACGTCCTTCGGGACCGTGGCAACCGGCGCCAGATCCGTCACCAGCGGACGAGCGCTCGGATGCAGCAGCTCGACGAGCTCGTTCGGGTCGTACCGGACGTACCAGCAACACTGCAGTCGAGCAGCGTGACGCATCCGGCGCTGGCTGATCCCGACCAGCTTTCGACCGTCGAGGAGCACCTCGCCGGCGCCGACCCCGTCGAAACAGATCGTCGACGACCACGCCGTCGACACCATGGCACCATCGTGCACCACCAGATCGAGATCGAACCCGAACAGCCCGCGGAACACCTCGGCGAGCCGATGACCGAGCCACACCATCGGCGCATGCACGTCGGTCGCCCACCCAGCGGTGCCGACCGGCACGATCACGTCGATCCAGCTGACCTCGCCCGGACGGAGCAGCACCGCACCACCGCCGCTGCGCCGCCGGACCACCTCGACGCCCGCCCTGCCGCACGCTGCTGCGTCGACCACCGACGGATCCTGCATCGAGCCGAGCACCAGCGCCGGCGAGGTGATGTCGTGTTGCCAGATCTCACACTCGGCCGGATCCGGAATCGCACGTGCGTGGAACTCCGACGCGGTCGAGCGCGACCGCACGAGCCGGTACGGCATCGCCGCACTCACGAAGCCATCGGCAGATACGCGCGCCACGTGTCGGGCACACCGCTCACGGCCACCACCACCCATGCGGTCGACCGCGGCGCACGACACGGCCGCGCGAGGCGCATGCCGGCCTCGGCAGGAGTTCGATCGCGCTTGCCGAGATTGCACGGTCGACAGGCTGCCGCCACGTTCTCCCAACTGTGCGGGCCCCCCTTCGAGCGCGGCACCACGTGATCGATCGAGTCGGCGCGCTCGCCGCAGTACTGGCAGCGGTAGTCGTCTCGGGCAAAGACCGCCCGACGCGACAGCGCAGCGCGACGCACGTAGGGAACCTTCACCATGTATCTCAACCGGATCACCGAGGGGCTCGGCAGACTCAGCCGCTCGGAGTGGATGACACGACCGTTGTCTTCGAGCACTTCGGCCTTGTCGGCGATCACCAAACAGGTCGCCCGCTCGGTCGACACGATGCTGAGCGGTTCGAAGCTGGCGTTGAGCACGAGCGCGCTCAACACGACGAAACTCCCCCGCTCGGCGATCAAGCGTCGAGTCGTTGCCAGTCGCGGCACCATCGCAGGTAGTTCAGCACATCTTCCGGCTCGGGGCGATGCGAGATGTCCCCATATTGGGTGACCAGGCGGAACTCGAGGTATGCGCTCGACGGCAGCGGGAGGTGCGGCGACGAGGCCCACCACCGCGAAGGTACGAGCCGACGCCCCTGGCGAAGTGCCGTACCCCACAGCGATGGGTGCCGCAGCACGACCCGGGCGGCCGTGATCACTGCGGCTTGGGCTCCTTCGGGAGCTGCAGGATCATCTCGCCGATGATGTTGCGCTGGATCTGCGACGAACCGGCGTAGATCGTGCCGGCGCGGGCATTGAGGAACGTGCCACCCCACGAGCCCGACGAATTGGCTGCACCGGGGTCGTCGGTCTGGAACGCCGACGAGGGCGGACGACCGTCGAGCGTCATCGCATCGGCGCCCAGGATGTCGACGGCGAGCTCGGTCACCTTGAGGTGGTACTCACTCCAGTACAGCTTCGAGATCGCCCCGTCCGGACCGGGGTGGTGCCCTGCGAGGAACTGCGTGAGGGTGCGCTGGCCGAGGAACTTCATGATCTGCACCTTCGAATGGCACCACGCCAGACGCTGGCGGATGACCGGGTCGTCGGCGAGGCCGCGCTCTCGTGCCATCTCGACGAGCCGATCGAGCTCGGCCTGGTAGCGGATCGGCCCGGTCGCCGCTGCTTCACCGCGTTCGAACCCGAGCAGCGACATCGCGACGGCCCAACCGTTGTTGGTGCCGCCGACCACCTGGTCCTTCGGGCAGCGGGCGTCGGTGTAGAAGACCTCGTTGAATTCGCTCTCGCCGGAGATCATCTTGATCGGCCGGACCTCGATGCCGGGCTGATCCATCGGAACGAGGAGGAACGAGATTCCCTTGTGCTTGGGCGAGTCGGGATCGGTGCGGGCGAGCGTGAAGATGTGATCGGCGAGATGCCCGGCTGAGGTCCAGATCTTCTGGCCGTTCAGCACCCACTCGTCGCCGTCGAGTTCGGCCCTGAGTCCGACGTTGCCGAGATCCGAGCCGGCGTCGGGTTCGGAATAGCCCTGGCACCAGGTGTCCTCACCGGACAGGATCCGTGGCAGGTAGTGCTGCTTCTGCTCCTCGGACCCCCACATCAGCAACGTGTTGCCGAGCATCTGGATGCCGAACACGTCGTTGGGCCCGCCCGTCGGCACGCCGGCGCGAGCGAACTCCTCGGCGAGGATCACCTGCTCGGTCGCGGTGAGCCCGGCGCCGCCGTACTCCTGCGGCCAGCCCGGCGCCAGGTAGTTGGCCTCGTAGAGCGTCTTGCGCCATTCGGTGACGAACTCCTCGAGATCGTCGCCGACCAGTGCCCCCATTCCCTTCCAATTGGCGGGGAGCTTCTCGGCGAGGAACGCCTGCACCTTCTCGCGGTACGCCTCGGCTTCTGGGGAGTAGGTCGGGTCCATGTCGGTGAATGCTACTGCTCGTACATCAACGCTGGCCAGTGCCGATCAGTGCCGCCGTGGCGGCCAGCGGCTGCACGAAGCCCGACGGCTCGATCACCTGCAGATCCACCAGGTGCGGCAAGTGCGACCGCAGCTCGAGCTCGCGCCGCATCGAGTCGAGCATCGGATCGCCCAAGGTGTCGACCACCGTCCCCGAGAGCAGGAACGTCGACACGTCGAACGCAGCGGCAGCGGATGCGATCGCCCGCCCGACCATGATGCCCGTCCGTTCGATGATCGACGGGGTCGCGCGCCGTATCGGGCGATTCATCTCCGCTTCGAGGGCGATCGCAGACGCCAGCGCCGTGAGGCACCCCACCGCACCACACGCGCACGCCTGACCGCCGGGGTCGACGATCAGATGTGCGAGCGATCCTGCGTTGCCGTGTGCGCCTCGCAGACGCCGGCCGTCGATCACACACGCCGACTCGATCGTCCGGTCGAGCACCAACGTCATGAAGCTCGTCGTCGAGATCGAGTCGCCGAAGCGGAGCTCGCCCTCGGCTGCGGCCCCGGCGAGCGTGTCGAGCACCACCGACAACCCGGTGAGCTCCTCGAGATGCTGGCGGAGCGGAAACCCTGACCAGGCCGGCAGCGCAGCGGGCGACACCGCGCCTGCGGGCTCGTCGATCGGTCCGGAACAGCTCACCGCGACCAGCGAGGGTGCCGCCACGTCGTCCGGGCGGGCCGCCAGCACTCGCAGCACGAGTTGCTCGAGGACTCGCCAGACCTCACGCGACGGCGTCCCGATCCGGTCTCGTACGAGCACGTCGCCCGCGCCGTCGACCACGCCGGCGGCAAGACGCCCCGGATCGACTGCGATCGCCAACACCGTCTCGTCCGTCAGAGTCACAGGGAGCGAACCTATCCCGACTGTCCCTGGCCCGAAGTCCGGTCTACCCTTCCGGCGGTGACGACCGATATCGCGGACGACTCGAGACCGCCCGAATTCCCCGCTACGCCGACGACCGAAGCCGACGATCGAGCATCGATGCGCAGCTTCGCGGATCTCTTCGACGCCATCACGTCGAACATCGCCCAGGTGCTCCATGGCAAGCACGACACGATCGAGCTGGCGGTGATGTGTCTGCTGGCCGAGGGCCACCTCCTCATCGAGGACGTACCGGGCGTCGGCAAGACCTCGCTGGCAAAGGCACTGGCGGCGTCGATCGACTGCAGCTGGAAGCGCATCCAGTTCACTCCCGATCTCCTGCCGACCGACCTCGTCGGCGTGAGCATCTACCAGCGCTCGACCGAGAAGTTCGTGTTCGAGCCCGGACCGCTCTTCGCGAACATCGTGCTGGCCGACGAGATCAACAGGGCGTCACCGAAGACACAATCGGCCCTGCTCGAGTCGATGGAGGAGCGCCAGATCACCGCCGACGGTCGAAGCCACCAGCTCGAGGCACCGTTCATGGTCATCGCGACCCAGAACCCCGTCGACCAGGAGGGCACCTACCGGTTGCCCGAGAGCCAACTCGACCGATTCCTCCTACGGATCTCGATCGGCTATCCCGGCCGCGACGCCGAGATGCAGATGCTCGACGTGCAGGGCGCCGCCACCTCGATGCACGCGCTCGAACCCGTGGTCTCCGTCGGCGAGATCAACGCGATGATCGCGGCGGTCCGTGGCGTTCACGTGGCGACGGCACTCAAGTCGTACCTGGTCGACCTGGCCGCAACCAGTCGTCGCCATCCCGGTATCGAGCTGGGCCTGTCCCCTCGCGCCACCCTCCAGCTCGCTGCTGCGGCGCGGGCCCATGCCGCAGCGCGCGGGCGCAACTATGCGACCCCCGACGACGTCAAGACCGTCGCCCAGGCCACGCTGAGTCACCGCGTCGTGGTGCGTTCCGAGCACGGTTCCCAGCTCTCACCGGCCGACGCGATCAGCGAGGTCTTCGATGCCGTCGCCGTCCCGGTCCCTCGCTGAGTCGATGACTGTGATGACTGCATGGCCCGACTCAGCCTGACACGCCAGGGTCTTGCGGTGATCGCCGCTGGAGTCGTCGCCCTCGGGGTGGGCCGAGCCTTCGCGATCGTCGAGCTGTTCGTGATCGGTGCCGCGTTCTTCGCAGCGGTGCTGCTCGCCGTCGTCTACGTCTGGGTGCGCCGTCCTCGAATCGAAGCCGATCGCTGGATTCATCCTTCGCTGTTGGTTGCCGGCGACACCGGACAGGTCGACCTCCAGTTGCAACACGTGGGCGCACTCAGATCGGCTCCGTTCCTGCTCGAGGAACCGGTGGTCCGCACCATGACCGACGACCATGTGGCCCGGCTGCCCGTCCCGTCACTGGGCCCTGGCACCACGTCGACCTCCGGCTACCGGGTGCCGACCACCACCCGAGGACTCATCGGGCTGGGGCCGCTCCGCTTGATCATGGGCGACGCGCTCGGCATCGCCAGATCGACCAGCTCCATCGTCGGGACCGACGAGATCGTCGTTGCGCCTCGGACGTTGCCGATCGACATGGCCCAACTCGGCCGCGGTCCGTTGGGTCGAGCGCTGCTCGACTCGGCCCGCCGGCTCGGCCCCGGCGACTTCCACGGCCTCCGCGAATACGCGACCGGCGACGAGCCGAGGAGCATCCACTGGAGGGCGTCGGCACGCTCGGACGAACTGATGGTGAAGGAATACGCCGTCGAGGGACTGCACCGATGCACGGTCGTGTTCGATGCGAGGCCCGGCGCCCACTCGAGCAACGCCAGTTTCGAACACGGGGTCACGGCGGCGGCAAGCTTGGTACACAGCGCCGTGCGAGCCGGGCTGACCACCCGGTTCGTCACCGCTGGCGGCATCGACCTCCGAGGTCCCGACGTCGCCACGGTCACGCTGCGCGTCCTTGCCCAGATCGAACCGAGCGAGGCGCCGCTCGCGTCGTTCGACACCGACATCGCAGACGGGCTCGTGTTGCTCGTGGTCGTCACCGGTTCGAGCCAGAGCGCGACCTGGCGGGCGAGCCAGGCCGTGTCCGACCCGGCGATCACCAGGGTCCTCGTCGCGACCAACGAGACCGGTGGCGGGGTACGGCTCGCTGCGGCGGCGCGATCCGATCACGAATTCGTGTCGACGTGGCAGGCACTGGTCGGACAACCGTCTCCGGGGCCCGATGCGTCCGCTGACGCCTCGGCGGCCTCACGCGTTGCAGCGGGGCAACGGTGAGCTCCACGGCTGAACGCCCGAGCCTGGCGAGCGACGCGATCGCGTCCGCCGTGGTCGCAGCGTTCTCGCTGACGGTGGCCGTGGGGTTCGTCCGGGTGTTCTCGGGTTGGCCGTTCCTCGCGGACATGGTCGTCGTGGTCGCGGTGGGCCACGGTGTCGGCCTCGTGCTCCGTCGGCTCCGACTCACACCGTGGCTGGCCGTTCCTGCGACAGCGCTCGTTCTCGTGTGGACCGTGCTCGCCGTCTTCTACCCAGCGACGTTCTCGTGGGCACTCCCCACCAGTGAGACCTGGTCGATGCTCGAGACCGAACTGACCTCGGTCCGCCAGGAGTTCCGCACCGCCATCGCCCCGGTCGACTACGCCGGCGGCTGGAACGTGCTCGCGGCAATCGGACTCGCCACCTCGGTGTTGCTCGCCGATGTCTTCGCGTTTCGTGCCGATGCTCGGGCCGAGACCCTGGTGCCGGGGGGCGTGCTCTTCGTGTTCGTCGGCGCCCTGGGCGACGATCGGTTGCGAATCGCGTCGGCGGTGTTGCTCGTCGGCGTCGGTGTGGTGGCCACGGTGGCACTGCGCTGGTATCACGCCGAACCACGCCGCGACCAGGCCGAGACCGCCCTGCGGCGATGGCCGGTGGCGATCGGATTCGGGCTCGCCGTCGCCCTGGCCGCCGGGTTCGTCGGCCCCCGACTTCCCGGAGCCGACGCAGCACCGCTCTACGAGACGAGCGGGGGCAGCGGTGACACGACCCAAGTCGTCAGCCCGCTGGTCGACATCCGGTCACGGCTGACCAACCGCTCGACCGCCGAACTGTTTCGCGTGCGAGCCGACACCGAGTCGTACTGGCGGTCGTCGGCTCTGCCCGAATTCGACGGCACCACCTGGCGAATCCCCGAACGCAGGCTCGAGCCGGTCGGCGACGCATTCGGCGCGCCGACCGCTCGGTCCGACAACCGCCAACGCATCACCATCGGCGTGCTGGGAGGCGACGTCGTGCCCGCCGCGCCCCAGCAGGTGATCGCCGGATCACCCTCCGACGGGCTGCAGTGGGACGCGAGTACATCGACCTTGCAGACCGTCGGCGGCAACCTCCAGGCGGGCGACATCATCGACATCGTGTCGTCGGCACCACGACTCGACACCGAGACGCTCGCTGGGGCCTCCTCGACCGACTTCGGCGACCCGATCTACACCAGCGTGCCGGCCGACCTCCCCTCGGTGGTGGAAACCACCGCTCGCCAGATCACCTCCGGCGCCACGGACACGCTCGAGGCAGCGCTGCTCACACAACAATGGTTCCAGGACAACTTCGACTACAGCCTCGAGATCCAGCAGGGCCACGACAACTCTGCGATCGAGAGCTTCCTCGACAACCGAGTCGGCTACTGCGAGCAGTTCGCCGGCACCTATGCAGCGATGATGCGCACCCTCGGCATTCCATCGCGAGTGGCGGTCGGATTCACCTCGGGGATCTCCCAGGGTGATGGCGTCTATTCCGTGATCGGCCGCAATGCGCACGCCTGGCCGGAGGTCTGGTTCGACGGGATCGGCTGGGTCGCATTCGAACCGACGCCCGAGCGCGGTGCCCCGAATGCCGAGAACTACACCGGCCTCCCGCCACGCCAGGACACCTCGGCCACCGCCGACGACGTCAACAACGGCGATTCGACGACGCCGACCACCCTTCCCGCCGGCACCGACGGCGACGAACCGGGTCTCGAGATCCCCGACTTCTCGGAGACCCCGCCGCCGGAGGGCGGCTCGAACACGGGAGCGACGCCGGGCGCCGGCAGCAGCAGCGACGGAGGGCTCCCGTGGGGTTGGATGGGCGTGGGCGTCCTGCTCGCTGCGGTGCTGGCGGGCCCCTGGCTGTTCCGGTTCGTTCGCCGCCACCGGAGCGCACACTCGGTTGAACTCCAAGTGGCCGGCGCCTGGCATCGCGCCACCACTGCGGTTGCTGCAGCAGGGGTGCCAGTCAGCAGTTCGGACACACCACTGGAGGTCGCCGCGAGCACCGCGCATCACTTCCCCGTGGTCACGCGGCCGATGTCGTCGCTCGCAGAGATCGTGACCGAGGCGACCTACGGGGCCGAGGGGACGACCGGCTACGACACGACCGGGGCGTACGGCTCGAGCACGATCAGCGACTGCCGCAACTGGGCCAAGCAGATCGACCGGACGGCGACCGAGTCGCTCGACTGGAACAGTCGGCTGCGGCGCTACTTCACCTCGTTCGGCTGATGCCGTTCCGACAGCGGCCGTCGGCGCCGCTCGGGCGGGAGGCGTCGACGAGGCTCAGTGCGTGACGTCGTCGTCGACGTCGGGGCGCCGGCCGCTCAACCACGCCGAGATCGGCAGTTGCCCCAGCCGCTCACGGCCGAGCAGGCGCAGTTCCGACTCGAGCATGATCGCCATCACGAGGACGAGCACGAAACCGCCGAATGCGACGATGAAGCTGACCGCAAGGCCACCGATGGTGATCACGAGGCCCAGGATCAGGCCCAGCGCCAGCAGGATCGAGCGTCGACGAGAGACCCGATATCCGCGTTGGGAGAAGGTGGGGTCCTGTTCGAGTTCCTGCTCGATCTGACGCAAGATGCGTTGCTCTTCCTCGGAGAGAGGCACAGTGCAATCATCGCACGTTTCGGACCGATCCTCAACGCGGTCCGGCGAGTTCTCCGGAGATATCTGTGCCGCCCGATCAGGCCGGATCGACGAATCCTCCACCGGGCCTGCGCCCACGTCTGGCAATACTGAGGCCATGGCAGCCACATTCCGCTCGTTCGACGCCGCCGTCGACACCGCCGACGTCGCCCGCATCTGGCACGAGACCCGCTGGATCGATTCCGACAACGACGGCCATCGTCGGGCCCTCGAGGCCTTCCTTCGCGGCGGCGCTGCCGAGGTCGGCGTGATCGACGGGGCCGCTGAGTGTCTGGTGCACCGGACGGACGGCACGATCGACTACGACCGGATGACCCTGCCCGCATCGGTGATCAGCGCAGTGACCACCAGCCACGTCGGGCGACGCCAACGATTGGCGTCGACGCTGACCACCCGTGCGCTCGCGCAGGCAACTGCAGGGGGTGCGGCCGTCGCGCTGCTCGGGATGTTCGAACAGGGCTTCTACGACCGATTCGGATTTGCCACCGGGGCTCCGATGCTGATCGCCACGTTCGACCCCGCCTCGTTGCGCGTCGACCATGTGCCGTACCGGCCGCCCGTGCGGCTGGGACTCGCCGACAGCGAGGAGATGGGCGCCGCCATGCGACGGCGACTCCCCCACCACGGTCGTGTCACCCTCGACGCGGCCGACCTGATGGCTGCCGAATGGGGGTTCCTCGATCAACCCTTCGCACTCGGCTACCGGGACGGCGATCGGATCACCCACTTCGTCGCCGGCTCGCTCAAGGAGGAGAACGGGCCGTTCGAGATCCAGTTCTGTTCGTACGAGACGGGCGATCAACTGCTCGAGCTGCTTCGGCTGCTGCACGAGCTCGGCGACCAGGTGCACTCGGTGGAGATGATGGAACCACCTCATCTGCAGCTCCACCCGCTGATCGAGGAACCCAACCGCCAGCGCAGTCGGAGCCGTCGGGGCGCCCACGAGACCGCCACCCGGGCGGCAACCTGGTGGCAGCTCAGGGTCCTCGACGTCCTGGCCGTCGTCTCGGCGCGGCAGTGGGTCGGCCCGCCGGTCGACTTCGACGTCGTGGTGAGCGATCCGATCGAGGCGATGCGGCACGATGCAGCCGACGAGTGGACCGGAAGTGCCGGCGCCTATCGCATCCGGCTCGCCGAGACGTCGTCCGCCGAGCGCATTGCGGAGGCGGGCACCGACGACCGGCCGGTGCTGCACTGTTCGATCGGCTCGTTCAGTCGACTCTGGTTCGGTGTCCAGCCGGCGACGTCGCTCGCGCTCGCGGCAGAACTCGAGGCCCCCGGCTCGCTGCTCGACCGACTCGACGCCGCGCTGCTCCTCCCCCGACCGCAGCCCGGTCAGTTCTTCTGACTGCCGGTGGCCCCGGTCGGCGGCCGTGCGGAATCATCGATCGGCGTCGGGGCCCCACTGTTGGCCGCCTCGTTGCACATTGCGAACCCTGCCCGCTCTGACCGAGCTGGCCGGGCCGATCGCATCGGCGCCGTAGCGCTCGCGGATCTCGTCGAGCGCCGCCTCTGCAGCACCGTGGACGGCGACGGTCTCGTCGGCTTCGTCCAAGGTCATCTGGTGGAACACGGGTCCGAGATTCGACCCGGAGACACCGAGCAACCGGATCCCCGGAGACGGGTCGATCGTGCCGAGGATCGGCTGCAGCAACGACACGATCGTCGCAGCCTGATCGCTGGCCTCCCGACTGGTCGTCGACCGGGTGATCGTGTGGAACCCGTCGTCGAAGCGCACCTTCACCGCGAGCGTCCGGGCCCCGACCCCACCCCTGCGCATCCGGGCCGCGACGGCGTCGGCGAGACGGACGAGGCTCGTGCGCAACTCCTCCGGCGTCGTCAGGTTCGTCGCGTACGTCTCCTCGTGGCTGATCGACTTCGCCTCTCGCTCGGGCTCGACCGGGCGGTCGTCGGCCCCGACCGACAGCTCGAGCAGATGATGTGCCTGCCCCGCACCGAGCGCACCGGCGAGCGCTGCCTCGCCGACCACGGTGAAATCGGCGACACGGCGGATGCCGATGCGGTGCAGCTTGTCGAGGGTGACCGGACCCACTCCCCACAACCGCTCGACCGGCAGCGGGTCGAGGAACTCCCGTTCTCCGCCATGCGCCACCACGACCACGCGAGCGCCCGGCTCGATCCCGGCAGGGGTGGCGTGCGGCTTGGCCTCGACCGACGCGAGCTTGGCCAGGAACTTGTTCGGCGCCACGCCGACCGAGCAGCCGAGCGACAGTTCGTCGGCGACAGCGCGGCGGATCGTCTCGGCGATCCCGGGCGCCGGGCCGAACAACCCGATCGACCCGGTCACGTCCAAGAAGGCCTCGTCGAGCGACAACGGTTCGACGATCGGTGTGTATCGATCGAAGATGCTCCGGACCTGGGCGCTGACCTCCCCGTACAGCGCGTGATCACCGGGGAGGAACACAGCGTGCGGGCAACGCCGTCGGGCCACCGCTGACGGCATCGCCGAGTGCACACCGAAGCGGCGCGCCTCGTACGACGCTGCGGCCACCACGCCTCGACGTCCGGTACCGCCGACGACGACCGGTTGCCCGGCGAGTTCGGGTCGGCGGCGGAGTTCGACCGACACGAAGAATGCATCCATGTCGACGTGCAGGATCTGGCGGGCGCCGGTCACGTCTCCAGTGTGGCCCGTTACGATCCGCGCCATGAACACCTCTTCGGCTCCCGAACCCGACCGTGCGCTCTCGGCGTTGCCGTCGGTCGGTGTCCGCATCGGAGCGTTCGTCGCCATCCTGCTGAGCGGACTGGCCGGCGGCCTGATCGGCTACTCGCTGATCTCGTTGCAGTGCGAGGGAGACTGCGCGGTCCCGAAGGGACTCGGCCTTCTCATCGGTGCGCTCGTGGCAGCAGGCGGTATGTCCATCGTCGCCGTACTGGTGATGCGGGCGATCGGTGAGTGGCGCGAGATCGAGGACCGCACCGGGGCCGGACACGCACCCCGATGACCACCGACCGAGCGACCGACGAGCTTCGAGCGTTGGCGGTCGAAGTGGCCATTGCCGCGGGGACGCTCGCCCACGAAGGGCGACTGAGCCTCGGTGTCGGTCAGCCGGTGGCACACGACACGAAGTCGACGCCGACCGACCCGGTCACGAAGTTCGACCGGGCCGCCGAAGCGTCGATCGTCGACACCCTGCGTTCGCGTCGCCCCGACGACTCCATCGTCGGAGAGGAAGGGACCGACCACACCGGCTCCTCCGGTCTCGTGTGGCACATCGACCCGATCGACGGCACCGCCAACTTCGTCTACGACCTTCCGGCATGGTGCACGTCCGTGGCCGTTGTCGACCACGAGGGTCCGCTCGCCGGTGCGGTGTTCGCCCCCATCACCCAGGAGCTGTTCGCTGCGGCGCGAGGTGCCGGCGCGACCCTCAACGGGACACCGATTCGGTGCTCCGGCGCTTCGGCGCTCGCGCTGGCGCTGATCGCCACCGGCTTCAACTACTCACCTGCGACTCGCGAACGTCAGGCGGAGCGACTCGCCATGCTGCTCCCGCGTGTGCGCGACGTGCGCCGCTACGGCTCGGCCGCGCTCGACCTCTGCTTCGTGGCTGCCGGTCGATTCGATGCGTACTTCGAGGAGCACCTCAACTCGTGGGATCTCGCCGCCGGCGTGTTGATCGCGTCCGAGGCCGGTGCGGTGACGTCGAACCTGTCGGGCGGTGCGGCCGACACGGAGGCAGTCGTCGCCGCCGCCCCGGGCATGCATCGGGCACTCGTCGACCTGATCGCCGAGATCGACTCCACCGGGCGATGAGCGAACCGACCGCAGACGCCCACTTCGCTCATCGCTGTTGAGGTTGCGGCGCCCTTCTGGGCGTCGTGGTCGCCGATCGCGTCGGCGATGCGGCATCATGGAGGTGTGGGTACACGCATCTTGGCCGTCGAGGACGACGAACGCATCCGGTCGGCGGTCAAACTCGCCCTCGAAGACGAGGGTTGGATCGTCGACGAAGCCGAGAGCGGCGAGGAGGCGATCGAGAAGTTCGCGCGTTCGAATCCCGACGTGGTGCTGATCGACATCATGTTGCCGGGCATCGACGGCTTCGAGCTCTGCCGCACGCTGCGTCGCACCAGCGACGTCCCCGTCGTCATGGTGACCGCCCGCAACGACACCCACGACGTGGTCGCCGGCCTGGAGGCCGGCGCCGACGACTATCTCACCAAGCCGTTCGCACCCAAAGAGCTGTCGGCTCGCATCCGAGCGCTGTTGCGGCGGATTCGTCCGAGCGCGCAGGGTCATGCCCGGCTGAGCTTCGGCGACCTCGAGCTGATCCCCGACGAGGGCAAGGTGCTGCGCGGCGGCGACGAGGTGCACCTCACCAAGACCGAGTTCCGGCTGCTGTGCGAACTGGCCGAGAGCCCCGGCAAGGTGCTGAGCCGCGAGGTGCTGCTCGACAAGGTGTGGGGCTACGACTACTTCGGTGACGGTCGACTCGTCGACGTGCACGTTCGGCGGCTGCGCACCAAGGTCGAGATCGACCCCGCCAACCCGCGCCATGTCGTCACGGTTCGCGGGCTCGGGTACCGGCTGCAGACGTGAGTGAAGGCGGCTGGTTCCGTCGCCTGGTCAACCGCTCCCGCCCGGCGGCACTCGGGTTGCGGCGACGCATCCTGTTGATCTTCACGCTCGGGTCGCTGCTGCTGTCGGTGTTCCTGGCCACCACCACCTACGGGCTGACACGGTCGAACGTCGTGAACGAACGCATCGACACCGCAATCATCACCTCGCAGCGAAACGCCCAGGGCGTCGAGCGAGATCTGCGCTCGTTGCCCGCCGACGCCGAAGCGGCACGGGCGTCGCTCACCCGCATCGGCGCGCAGGACTATCTGATCTGGTACGACGAACGCTGGAGCGGCGGTGGGGCGACGTTCCAAGGTGCGGACGTACCACCACCGCTGGTCACACGGGTGATCGACGAGGGGACCTCGGCCAGCCAGGTCGTTCGACTCGGCGACGAACTGAGCGTGGTGGTCGGCTGGGACATCCCCGGCATCGGTGCGTACTTCGAGGCGTTCAGTCTCGATGAAGCCGACTCGACGCTGTCGAGCGTTCGCCTGTCGCTGATCCTTGCAGCGGTGATCACCACCGGGCTCGGCATCCTGCTGGGCGTGTTCTCCGCT
Source organism: Ilumatobacteraceae bacterium (assembly GCA_963848145.1). Classification (GTDB taxonomy): domain Bacteria; phylum Actinomycetota; class Acidimicrobiia; order Acidimicrobiales; family Ilumatobacteraceae; genus Sva-07. The sequence goes on along the minus strand of CAWKCN010000014.1, from coordinate 87,904 downwards.
CGCCGGGCGGTTCGCCCGGTCGGCACCGCAGCGCAGGCCGCGTCGGCGATCGCCGGCGGCCGGTTGGACACCCGACTCGAGAGCACCGACGATCCCGACCTCCGCGTGCTCACCGACACCTTCAACGACATGGCCGAGGCGCTCCAGCAACGAGTCGAACGTGACGCCAGGTTCGCATCCGACGTCAGCCACGAGCTGCGTTCGCCGTTGATGACGCTGTCTGCGTCGGTCGAGGTGATGGAAGCTCGGCGCGACGAACTGCCCGAGCGTTCGAAGGCGGCACTCGATCTGTTGGCGAGCGACGTCAAACGGTTCCAGGGTCTGGTCGAAGACCTCCTCGAGATCTCGCGTTTCGATGCCGGGGCCGTCCGGCTGCACATGGAGGAGTTGCTCGCTGCCGAATTCGTCCGCCAGGCAGTTGCCGTCAGCTCGCTTCCCGACACCCCGGTTGCGGTGTCGGAGCGAGCCGAACTCGCGCTGATCCGCGGCGACCGGCGTCGTCTCGCGAGGGTGATCGCGAACCTGATCGACAACGCCCGCGCCTACGGTGGCGGCGGACCCGAGGTGTCGATCGAGGTGCTCAACCCGGACGACGAACCGATGTCGCACATCTTGATCGTCGTCGAGGATCGCGGCCCTGGCGTTGCCGAGGAAGAACGCGACCTGGTCTTCGAGCGCTTCGCACGTGGCGGCGGCGCAGGGCGCCGTACCGGCAGCGAAGGCGCCGGACTGGGGCTGTCGTTGGTCGACGAACACGTGCGAATGCACGGGGGTCGGGTCTGGGTCGAAGACCGCCTCGACGGTGCGTCCGGGGCACGGTTCGTGATCGAACTGATGGCGGCGGAGTTGGACGAATGAAGGCGGCAATCGTCTGGACGATCGCAGCGCTGGTGGTCACTGCGGGGTGCTCGATCCAACCGGACGCGGCACCGAACGATCTGCCTGACGAACGCGCCGAGGTGTTCGGCGACGTCGAGACCGGTGATGCAGCCGCCGGCACCAACCGGATCTACCTGCTCGCCCCGACCGATCCGGAAGAGGCGCAACGGATCCGCTCGGTGCAGCGGGACGTGTCGCCCACACCGTTCTCCGTGCTGTCGTCGCTGTTCGCCGGGCCGAACGCGACCGAACGCGACGCGTTGCTCGACACCGCCATCCCGGCCGAGGTCGAACTGCTGGGCGCTCGACCGGTCGGCCAGGTGCTCACCGTCGACCTCAACGACGTCTTCGACGAACTCACCCCTGACGGCCTCCGACTCGTCGTCGCTCAGATCGTGTCGACCGCCACCGACATCAACGGCGTCGAGTCCGTTCAGCTCCGCATCGACGGCGAGCAGCGAGTGTGGCCGCTCGGCAATGGCGAACTCACCGACCGCCCCCTCACCCGGTTCGACTACCCCGGCCTGGTCGAGTCGAGCCAACCGCCGTTCCCTGCGATCCCCTCCCCGATCCCGTGACGCGTCCGATCAGAGGCGGGCAGCGACGCCACCGCTCGATCGTCGACCGAACGGTGTTGGACCGCAGCCGAGTTCGCTGGTAGCACTTGCGCATGGCGTGGGACAGTTCTCGACCGGTTCCCTGGAACCGACTGATCCGTGAGTGGTTGATCTATGCGGCGATCATGTCCGCGGTCTTCCTCATCTTCTTCCGTGGCGACAACGGGCTCGGCGCCGTCGCCGGCGTGCTGATCAGCGGACCCCTCTACCTCGGCTTCGGCGCGGCGATGGCCAAGTTCGGCTACCAACGCACGCGGCTGAAGGACATCAGAGGTGCGGCCAAGCCGGCCGACGAACCCGTCGAGTCGGACACCAGCGCCAGTGCCGACGCACCTCGACGGAAACCGGCGCCGACCAGCCGAACCGCCGGCGGCGGCAATCGGCCGAAGTCGTCGAGTCGGAGAAAGCGCTGATGGACCCGCGCTGCGTCATCGCCATCGATGCAGGCACCACGGGCGTGCGCAGCCGCGCAGTCTTCACCGACGGCAGGCCGGCGGTTGCCGAGTACCGCGAGTTCGCCCAGCACTTCCCGGCGCCCGGCTGGGTCGAACACGACGCCGACGAGATCTGGGACGTCGCCGCAGAGACGCTCGGCACCGTCGTCGAGCGGGTGGGCCTCGACAACGTCGCCGCAATCGGGATCACCAACCAGCGCGAGACGGTGCTGGCCTGGAACCGAACGACCGGCGAGCCCTACGGCACAGCGATCGTCTGGCAGGATCGTCGCACCGCTGAGCGTTGCGGCGAGTTGGCCGCAGCGGGGCACCTTCCGCTGGTCCGAGAGCGGACCGGGCTGGTCCTCGACCCCTACTTCTCGGGCACGAAGGCTGCCTGGTTGTTGGAACACCGCGACATCCCCGTCGACGACGACCTGGCGATCGGCACCATCGACTCGTGGCTCGTGTGGAAGCTCACCGGTGGCCGACGATTCGTCACCGATGTCACCAACGCCAGCCGCACGATGCTGTGCGACATCCGGAACTGCACCTGGGACCCGGAGCTGTGCGAACTGATCGGCGTCCCGATCCAGGCCCTGCCGGAGATCGTGCCGTCGAGCGGTCGAATCGGTACGACGACGCCGGACAACGGCGTGCCCGCCGGAATCGCGATCAGCGGGATCGCCGGCGATCAGCAGGCAGCACTCTTCGGCCAGGCGTGCGTGCAGCCGGGCATGGCGAAGAACACCTACGGCACGGGCTCGTTCGTGCTCCTCAACGTCGGCGAGTCGTGCCCTCCACCCACCGACGGCATGCTCACGACCGTTGCCTGGCAGTTCGCCGACGGCACGACGCACTACGCCCTCGAGGGATCGATCTTCGTCACCGGCGCAGCCGTGCAGTGGTTGCGTGACGGTCTGGGCATCATCGACGACGCCGCGGAGACCGGTCTGCTGGCCGAGTCGGTGCCCGACACCGGTGACGTCTACGTCGTCCCCGCCTTCGCCGGGCTCGGGTCGCCCTGGTGGGATCCGTATGCACGAGGGACGATCGTCGGGATCACCCGGGGCACCGGGCGCGCCGAGATCACACGTGCAGTCGTCGAGTCGATGGCCTATCAGACCCGTGACGTCGTCGACGCGATGACGCTGGCGAGCGGCACGCCCCTGATCGAGTTGCGCGTCGACGGTGGCGCATCGGTGATGGACTTCCTGTGCCAGTTCCAAGCCGATCAACTCGGTGTCTCGGTGCTCCGCCCGCTCGATCAGGAGACGACCGCACTCGGCGCCGCCTACCTGGCCGGCATTGCCGAAGGGGTCTGGGCATCGATCGACGAGGTCGGAGAGCAATGGCGACTCGACGCGCAGTTCACGCCGGCCGCCGACCGCAGTAGCGCCGACGCTGTGCACGCACAGTGGCTGCGAGCGGTCGAACGCTCACGCAACTGGGCCGGGTGACACCAGCGCGTCCGCCAGACGCACCAACAGCGAGAAACGGACGCGTTCGCGTTCGTGGATCGGATTCGCGGTTCGGCCGGCCGCGACCGTGAGCGACGAGGTGACCATGTGGCCCCAGAGCAGGTCGCTGGGTGAGGTGTCGTCGAGCCCGTCGAGGTGCTCGCTGCCGGCCAGGAAGGCGGTGAGCCAGCTGACGTCGGGTGGTGAACCGAGTTGTGTGAGTGGTACCCCGTCGCGCAGCACCATCACCCAATCGGTCTCGGCAAAGCGCTGGATGCCGGCGATCATCACGTCGAGCCGCTCCTCCGACGGACTCTCGGCGATTGCGGCGCCCAGCGCGAGCGCCGACAGGCTCGCGTCGGTGCGGTCGATGTCGACCACACGGATGTTCTCCACCGACACCCCGTCGACGGCATCGATCTCGGCGCTCAGCAACGGCATCAGATCCTGGTCGGGCAACGCCACCGTGAGTTCGTCGATCGCACGTCCGCCGCCCTGTTCGAGCACCTCGATCGACAGCACGTCGCCTCGCACCGCACCGATCCGGCTGGCCACCTGACCGAGCGCTCCGGGACGATCGGGCATCCACACCCGCACGACGATGGTGATCACGGACGGGACCGTACAAGCGCCGACTTCGCGCTCGATGCCTTCCCTGTGACCATCGTGTTACAGCCGCCGGCCGTCATCCGGCGGCCCCGCTCGTGGTTCCCCGTGCCCTGGGCACGGGGAACCACGGGCGGGCCGTTCAGCCGAGCTTGGGCAGCCCGCGCTTGAGGTTGCGGATCGCCTGCTGGATGCGCTTCTCGTTCTCGATCAGCGCGAATCGCACGAAACCCTCGCCACCGGGACCGAAACCGACACCGGGCGACAGTGCCACGTCGGCGTCTCGGACCATGAGTGAGCAGAACTCGACCGAGTCCATCTCGGCGTAGGGCTCGGGGATCGGCGCCCACACGAACATCGAGCCACCGGGCTTCGGGATGTCCCAACCGATGCGGCCGAGGCCGTCGATCAGCGCGTCGCAGCGCGACTCGTACGTCGCCCGGATCTCGTCGGGGAAGTCGGGACGCTCGTTGATGGTGACCGTCGAGGCGATCTGCACCGGCTGGAACATGCCGTAGTCGAGGTAGCTCTTGAGCTTGACGAGTGCCTGCACCACCTCGGCGTTGCCGAGCAGGAAGGCGCTGCGCCACCCCGCCATCGAGAAGCTCTTCGTCATCGAGTACAGCTCGACGGCGCACTCCTTCGCCCCGTCTGCCTGCAGGATGCTCGGCGGTTGGTGACCGTCGAATCCGACGTCGGCATACGCGAAGTCGTGGACGACGATCATCTCGTGCTCGCGACAGAAGTCGACGACACGCTGCATGAACGCGAGGTCGACGGTGGCCCCGGTGGGATTGTGCGGGAACGAGATCACCAGCACCCGAGGCTTGGGCCAGCCCACGTCCCAGGCGGTCTGCAGGCTGTCCATGAAGTCGTCGGCGAAGTGCTCGCGCTGGTCGGGGTCGGCCAGGAACTTCATCGGCACCTGACGGAGGTCGGCGCCGGCGAACAGCGGCCCGTAGATGTGGATGGGATAGCTCGGACTGGGCACGATCGCTGCATCGTCGTGATCGAGCAGCACCCACATCAGGTGGCTGAATCCCTCCTTCGAGCCGATCGTGTTGGTGATCTCGAGTTCGGGGTCGAGGTCGACGTCCCACTTGTTCTTGTAGTAGCCGGCGATGGCCTCGCGCAGTTTCGGCAGCCCGCGGCTGAGCGAGTACCGGTGGTTCTTCGGGTTCTGGGCGGCCTCGGCGAGTTTGTCGACGGCGATCTGCGGCGACGGGATGTCCGGATTTCCGAACCCGAGATCGACCACGTCGGCGCCCTCGCGGCGTGCCTCGATCTTCAGCCCGTTGATGATCGAGAAGACGTACGGGGGAAGATTTTCTATGCGCCGGAACTCCATTGTTCCGAGGGTATCTGCCCGCCGTATGCGATGCTGGCAGCGATGCCCAAGACACCAGCTCCCGATTGCATCCACGTGGTCATCGAGATCCCCCGTGGAAGCCGCAACAAGTACGAGATCGATCACGAGGACGGCAAGGTCTACCTCGACCGCCGCCTGTTCACGGCCACGACGTACCCTGCCGACTACGGGTTCCTGCCCGACACGCTCGCCGGCGACGGCGACCCGCTCGATGCGCTGGTGCTCCTCGAAGACCCGGTGTATCCAGGCGTGATCGTCGAGTGCCGACCGATCGGCGTGCTGTACATGCACGACGAGGCAGGCCAGGACGCCAAGTTGATCTGCGTGCCACCGCGCGAACCGCGCTACGAGAACGTCAACGAACTCTCGGGTCTCCCCCACCAGTTGGTCGAGGAGATCGAGCACTTCTTCAACGTCTACAAGGCGCTCGAGCCCGAGAAGCACTCATCGAGCGAGGGAATGGGCGACCGCGCCGCCGCCTGGCGCGAGATCCGACAGGCGCAGGCGAACTTCGTGCCCCACTGACTCGGTTCGCGTCACGGCCAACCGGGCGCGAGCGCACATCCCCACGGCTGCGGGAGCCGGTCGGCGCACGCGTGATCAGGACCCGAGTTCCGGAAGCAGCGCGGCGCCGACGGCACCGGCGAGTGGGCCCCACGTGGCGAATTCGATGCGGGGGATCTCGCGCAGGTTCGGCTGATACAGCAGTTCGCCGTACCAACGCCTGATCGGATCGAGATACAGCTCGGCGCCGGCCGCCAACCCACCGCCGAGCACGAAGAGCTCCGGATCGAACGCGTTGGTGAGGTTGGCCAACCCGAGCGCCACCCAGCGGGCGAAGCCGTCGATCACCGCCAGTGCCTCGGCATCGCCGCCGCTCGCAGCAGCCTGGACGTGTTCGCCGCGTACCGCCTGAGGGTCGCCACCGGCCTGGCGCACCACGTCGTGGAGTCGATGGCCGGTTGCGGCCTCTCGGGCCAGCATTGCCAGCCCCGAGCCGGACGCATACCGCTCCCAACACCCGCGACGCCCGCACGGACATGGCGGACCGGATGGGTCGATCACCATGTGGCCGAACTCGCCCGCGAAACCATTGGCACCGCGTTGCAACGATCCGTTCGCCACCACCCCGCCGCCGATTCCGGTGCCGAGCGTGACCAGCATCATGTCTCGTGTGCCGACGCCGGCACCGAGACGCCATTCGGCGAGCGTCGCGCAGGTCGCGTCGTTGTCGACATGCACATGCGATCCGAGTCGTTCGGAGAGCAACTCGGAGATGGCGAAATCGGCGACGCCGTCCAGGTTGGGAGCCGCGCGGAGCACACCGCGTCGGGTGACGAGGCCCGGCACACCGACGCCGACGCTTCCGTTGTGTCCGACCTCGTCGGCCAGCTCGATGAGTACATCGAGCAGCTCGTCGAGGCTGCGATCGCCGCGCGGCGTCGGCCGTTGTGCCGACTCGACGACTTCACCCGCTGCGTCGAGGACGACGGCTTGCGCCTTCGTGCCGCCGACGTCGATGCCGATGCGTCGAGATGTCGCTGCGCCGAAGTCGGCGGCAGGCGTCACGCTTCGGCGCGGACCTTGAGCTCGCGCACCGTGTTGAGGATGCGAACCTCGGCGCGCCGCTTGACGAAGCCCGGCAGCGGGATCGCCAGGTCGATCTGGAGGTCGTAACGCACCTGGGTGCGATCGTCTCCGTCGGGATCGAACCGCCACACCCCGTCGATCGAACGCTGGATGTCCCCGCTCAGCATCGACCAGCCCATCTCGTTGGGGGCATTCGTGTAGTCGTACTTGAGTGTGTAGTGCGTGCTGCGACCGAGCGCCGAGGCGCGGAACTCGACTTCGAGCGGGCGTCCTTCGTCGTCGGTGGCACGGATGTTGACGTCCTTGATGTCGTGCGCCCACATCGGGTAGCTCTCGAGGTCGATCGCGATCTGCCAGACGCGATCGTGCGGGGCGTCGATGGTGATGATCTCGGTCGCGGTCTCAGCCATGGTCTTCATTCTGGTCGATCGCGGCGTCCGAAGCGACGACATCTCCGCGCGGTGGGAAATCGCCGTGGAAGGCACACCACAGACCGTTGAGCCCGAGCCCGAACATCGGCACCAGGATTCCGACGGCCAGCGACGTGCCAGGAGATCCGTCGTCGGCCTCCGAACGAGCGAACGCGGTGACGAATGCGACGGCGATCTGGGTGACCAGCATCGCCAACATGATCCAGCGAACCCGTGATGGGGTCGGCTCGCCGAGGAGCAGATACATCTGCATCACGCCGATCTGCTCCTCGCGACTCCGCTGGACGGCCGCCCAGAACGACCACAGGAACACGAAGACTCCCACGGCGAACAACGCCATTGCGGTGATCGCTCCGACCCACTGCGCAGCGGTCGAGAAGACGACAGCAGCGTAGGTTGCGGTGATCGCGAAGGCGATCGTGCCGACCACGTCGGCCAACACGATCATGTCGCCGGCTCGGTTGTCGTCGCTCGTCACGCCGCCGCTCACGACGAGAGTCTGCCAGCACCCGCCCACGTTTGCGTGACGGTTCTGGCGGGGCGGTCAGAAGACCTGCAGCGCGTCGCCGAGGCGTCGGGCCAGCACGTCGTACGCGAATTCGACGAGGACACGTTCGCGTGACCGTTCGCCCATTCGGCGGCGCAGGTCGTCGTCGTCGAGCAGTTCCGCGAACGCGTCAGCGACCGCCTGGGTGTCCTCGGGGTCGGCGATCACGTAGCCGGTTTCACCGTCGGCGACCGCTTCTGCAGCCCCGCCGGAATCGCCGGCCACCTGTGGCACCCCGCACGACGCCGCCTCGACGAAGACGATGCCGAAGCCCTCCTGTTCGAGCCCTCCCCACCGGTTCCGGCAGAGCATGGCGAACACGTCCGCGCATCCGTACAGGGCCGGCAGGTCGTCGTTGGGGACGCGACCGAGAAACGTGACGGGAGCATCGAGTTCGTCGGCGAGGCGCCGCAGCCGGTCTTCGTCTCGTCCACCGCCTGCGATGACCAGTCGGAGCCGTGGTCGCACCTTGCCGAGCCGAGCTGCTGCTCTGATCGCGGTGTCGAAGCCCTTGCGGGGCACCAGCCGAGAGATGCCGACGATGACCTCGGCGTCGACGTCGAGCCCGAAACGGCTGCGAGCAGCGTTGCGCTCGGCATCGCTGAGCGGACGGAATCGATCGGGGTCGACGCCGCACGGAACCACCGTGATCGGCAGCTCGCGACCCGCCGCGTGGACCGCCTCGGCCGCCGGATACCCGCCGGCAGCGATGATCCCTTCGGCGCGCCGCAGAGTGTACGACAGCGCTTGTTTGGCTCCGGGCAGCCGACCCGGCACCGTGACCTCGGCCCCGTGCAGGACCAGCTGGTACGGCAGATCGAGCGACGGTCCGATCAGACCGAGCGGGACAGCAGGATCGAGCACGACGAAGTCGGCGCCGAACTCGCCCGCGAGATCATTGACCTGCTTGATCATCCATGGGTGCGGCAACAGGACCGGCTCGCGAGTGCGTTCGATGCGATACGGCTCGGCAGCATCGAAGTCGGCGGTGCCGTCGTACGGGCTGGTCAGCACCGCGAACGACGTTGGCGGCAAGCGACGCCACCACTCCCACAGCAACGACTGGATACCGCCGATCTTGGGCGGAAAGTCGTTGGTGACCAAGAGGTGTTTCACGAGGCAGCTCCGGAGCGGACTCGGTCGAGCAGACGGTCGGCTGCCCAGCTGGCGTGTTCGGCAAGGATCGGATCGATGTGCGAACGGTAGTGCTCGACGACGCGCTGGACACGTCCGTCTGCGGGATCGCCGACGTTGCCGATGACGACCAGCGCGTTCCGGCGGACCCAGCGGAACTCGCGGTTGGTCACGTACCAGTGCCCGTATCGGGCATCGATCCATTCGTCGTCGGCCTCGAGGAGCTCGATGGCGTCGACCCAGGCGTCGGCGTGCTCGTCGAGTTCGACGGTGTTGCGGCGTCCCAGGCGCACCGAGATCGGGCAGGCGTCCTGGCAGTCGTCGCAGCCGTAGATGCGATCGCCGATCGCCGTTCGGTACTGCTCGGCGATCGAACCGGGCTTCTGCAGGATCCAGCTGATGCATCGGTTGGCGTCGATCACGCCCGGCGCCACGATCGCGGCCGTCGGACAAGCATCGATGCAGCGGTCGCAGCTCCCGCAACCATCGGATGCCGGCCCTGGCGACGGTTCGTACTCGGCCGTGGTGACGATCGAGCCGAGCACGAACCAGCTTCCCGCACCCGGCAGGAGCAGGTTGGCGTTCTTGCCGTACCAGCCGAGCCCGGCACGGTGGGCAACGGCGCGGTCGACGATCGAGTTGTCGTCGGCGAACGCCACAGCGCGATGGTCGGCCCGACGGATCCGCTTCGCCACGTCGCGCAAGGCAACCCGCAGCGGTGCGTAGTGGTCGACCCAGGCATAGCGGCCAACCCGTGCATGCGGCCCCGCTGCGCTGTCGGGATGCGGGGGGTCGTCGTCGGTCAGATACGGCTTGGCAGCGACGATGACCGAGCGAGCCCCAACGACGGCGCGGAGCGGATCGGTCGAGCGTTCGGGATCTCGGTAGGTGAACTGCATCCCGCCGTGCAGACCCGCATCTCGGCGCCGAAACAACTCGGCGCGGGTTTCGGTGAGCACGTCAGCCGAGGTGACGCCCACATGGATGATCCCGCTCTCGGCCAACCAGGTGCGCACGTCATCGATCGAGGGCAGCGGTTCCGGGCGACGCACCGCCCCAAGGGTACGGCCTGCATCACATCGTGGCCGGCACCACCATGCCGCGCTCGAACTCGGCGACGGTGACGAACTCGACCGGGTCGTCGACCAGACCCGCCGAGCGGAACAACGCAATCGCTCGGTCGGTGGATGACAGCGGCGACGCAACCGGAACAACCTCGAGGTCGATCGGCCCGTCGTCGTTGGCCAGCAGATGCGTGACGATGCAGTCTGCGCAGGCCGTGGTGCCAGTGGCAACACACGTGCCGCACTCGATCGAGATGTCGATGTTCTCCATACCGACCATCATGACGAAGGGGTGTCGCACAGTTGCGTGGTTCCCCCAGCCCTGGGCTGGGGGAACCACGATGTGCGCGAGGATGCACTCGTGAAGCAACTGACCGGGCTCGATGCGACGTTCCTCTACATGGAGACGCCGACCACCTACGGACACGTCAGCTCGATCGCCATCTACGAGCGGCCGGACGACGCCGACTTCGACCCGCTGATCGCTGCGCGCGAGATGGTCGAGAGCCATCTCGACATCGCCGAGCCGTACCGTCGTCGGCTCGTCGGCGCCCCCTTGGGCATCGACCGGCCCCACTGGATCGAGGATCCCGACTTCGACCTCGACTACCACGTTCGCCACATGTCGCTGCCCCATCCGGGCACCGACGAACAGCTGGCCGATCAGGTCGCCCGAATTCAGAGCCGGCACTGCGATCGCTCACGCCCCCTGTGGGAGCTGTACGTGATCGAAGGACTCGAGTCCGGTGATTTCGCCGTCCTCACGAAGATGCATCACGCGACCGTCGACGGAGCGGCCGGCGCCATCCTCACCACGATGATGCTCGACACCGAGCCCGACGCGCCGCTCGCCGTGCCGGGTCCACTCCCGGACAAGGAACCCGTGCCCAGCGAGCGCGAGATGTTCCTGCGCTCGCTCGGCAGCCTCGCACGCCGCCCCGACCGAACCATTCGTCTGCAGCTCCGCATCGCTCAACAGTTCGCGCAGTCCTCCCGGCTCCAAGGCCCCCAGGAGCTGATCGACGCCACACGCCGGGTGGTCACCGGAGCCCGGCGACGCCATCGCACCGACCGCGACTCCGCACCGGAAGCACCGGACCGGCCCGCCCCACGGACCTCGTTCAATGCCATGTTGTCACCCCATCGCCGCGTCGCGTTCAAGTCGGTGCCGATGGATCGCATCAAGCAGATCAAGAACGCAGCCGGCGCCACCGTCAACGACATCGTGATGGCTGCCTGTGCAGGTGCGCTGCGCAACTACCTCGAGACTCGCGGCGAACTCCCCGACGACCCGCTGATCGGCATGGTGCCCGTGTCGATCCGTACCGGATCGGAGGAGGAGATCTGGACGAACCGGGTCTCGGGGCTGTTCTGTCAGCTTCCGACGCACCTCGCCGATCCGCTCGAGCGGATCGCGTTCGTCCACGACGCGATGGCCGAGGCCAAGGGCGACTTCGACCTGCTCCCCGCCGAGGCGATGGTGGAGCTCGCCGAGATGGCACCGCCGGCGCTCGCGGCGCGCGCGGCGCGGGTCTCGGCAGCGTTTCGGATCACCGACCGGGTGAACCCCCCGATGAACCTCGTGATCTCCAATGTGCCCGGCCCCCGCCAACCGCTGTACCTGCGCGGTGCCAAGATGTCGCACTACATCCCGGTGAACACGATCACCGACGGCGTCGGGCTGAGCATCACCGTGCAGAGCTACTGCGACACGCTCGACTTCGGACTCGTCGCAGACTGGCAGCTGGTGCCCGACCTCTGGGATCTGTGCGATCTGTGCATCGAGGAGGTCGACGTGCTGGCCGCAGCTGTCGGCGTCCGGTCGACCAGCACCCATGCGTGATCTGCGATCCGCCCACACCCGAGATGATCGCTCACCGTTGCCCGGTCAGAGCACTGCGATCAGTGCGTTGCTCGGCATCACGTTCGCGCCGAGCGCCTTCACGTCGGTGACGATCTCGGCATCGTTGGTGACCACCGCAACGGCCCGAGCGGCCGGGAGGCGTCGGACCTCGTCACGAATGACGTCATCGGCAATCACCCCGTCGGGCGAGTAGACGACCCGGATGAGGCGCCGTCTGGTGGCGTGCGCTCCGACCACGGCTGCGCCGTCGAACACGACGGTGATGTCGGACCCGAATCGCCGTGCTGCGTTCTCGAGGGCGTCGAGCAACTGGTTTCGCTGCGCCTCGAGCGAACGGTTCGGCCAGGCCAACTTCGCAACGTTGTAGCCGTCGACGAGCACCACTGCGTCGGAACGCAGCAGGAACTCGGCTGCCGCCGCCGACGAGGCGATGACGCCGCCGGGAAGGCGGAGCGGGCTTCGGGTCTCGGATCGGGTCACTGCGGCAGGGGCGTTGTCCGGAAGCAGCGAATCGAGGCGTTCGGCCAACTCCCGAACAGCGCTGGCCACTTGTGACACCTCCGCCGGATCGACGCCCGCCATCGACGCCGCGGCACCCACCCCGTCTCCGGCGACGGAAACCCCGTCCTCGGGCAGGCCGTCGCCGAGCGCAGCCACCTGGGCTGTGGCACCCGTGGCGGCCTCGAGCTTGGCCCTGGCTGCCGACTCCCGGTCCCTCGCGTGGCGCGCCTCGAGTCGGACGTCGACCAGTTCGGCGCGCAACGATGCGACCTCGTCGTCGGCCTTGACGACGTCGGCTCGCAGCGCATCGACGTCATCGCGCAGCGAACCGATCGAGGACTCGCGCTCGGACAGGTCCGCACGCAGCCGCACCGCCACCTGTTCGGCAGCGAGGCGGCGCTTCTCCTCGCGCCGCAGCGCCGTACGGAGGTCGGCGTCGGCCGCCTCGGCAGCACGCTCGGTCACCAGCCGTGCGGCCTCCGCCTCCCAGCCCGCAGGTCGCTGCAACCACAAGATGCCGATCGGATCGACCAGCTCGGGCAAGGCACCAGCGGCGATGGCGGTACGGAACACGTCATCGGAGTCGATCGCTCGCCGGAGCCGGCCGAGTGAGCCCGTGGGGATTCGAGCCGTGCCCGCAGCCGAGCGGATCTCTCGGGGAACCGAGATCGAGGCCCTGCGCTTGGCGATCTCGTCGCCCATCGCCACGGCGTACTCGATCGCGCTGCGCAGCTCGCGGTGCTCGATCGGGGGCGAGTCGGCCATGTCGACACGATACTGCACGGCCCGGTCCGACCGAACGGGCGTTCTTGACAGGGTACAGGTGTTCGTGATCTCATGGCGGGAATGCCCAGTCGTTCGACTCCCCAGCTTCCGCTGCAGCGATCGTTCGACGACCTCGGCACGCCACTGCACGACGTCACGTTCTGCATCATCGACCTCGAGACCACCGGCGGCAATCGCAACGACGACATGATCACCGAGATCGGCGCCGTCAAGGTCCGCGGTGGCGAGTTCCTCGGCACGTTCCAGACGCTGGTGAACCCGGGTCGGGCCATCCCTCCGCAGATCACGGTGCTCACCGGCCTGTCCGACGTCCTGGTCTCGAACGCACCGCGCATCGAGACCGTGCTCGGCACACTGATCGACTTCGTCGGCGACTCGGTGATCGTCGGCCACAACGTCGGCTTCGACGTCGGGTTCCTCCGCGCAGCGTGCCGGCGAGCCGATCGTGACCCGCTCGGCGGAACGGTGGTCGACACCGTCGCCCTCGCTCGACGCCTCGTGCGCGACGAAGTGCCCGACTGCAAGCTCGGCACGTTGGCGTCGCGATTCCGGCTCGATCATCGTCCGAGCCACCGAGCCCTCGACGATGCGCTCGCCACGGCCGATCTCCTGCATCTGCTGATCGAACGTGCTGCCGGCCTGGGCGTCGTCGGCCTCGACGACTTGGTCATGCTCTCGAAGATCGCCGGGCACCCGCAGGCGAGCAAACTGAAGATGACGGCCGACCTTCCACGTTCGCCCGGCGTGTACATGTTCCGTGGCCAGGCCGACGAGATCCTGTACGTCGGCAAGGCCACCAACCTGCGCCAGCGGGTGCGGTCGTACTTCGGCAGCGACGACCGCCGAAAGATCGGACCGATGCTGCGCGAGACCCAATCGGTCACGCACCTCGATCTGCCCGATGCCCTGACCGCTGAGGTGATCGAGAGTCGGCTGATCAGCCGGCTCCTCCCCCGCTACAACCGTGCGGGCACGCGCGCCGACAAGTACTGCTACGTCAAACTCGATGTCGACAGTGCGTGGCCCCGACTGTCGATCGTGAAGAACCCGGCTGCCAAGGGCCTGCACCTCGGTCCCCTTCCGTCGCGGACGATGGCAACGCTCGTCGTCGACGCCCTCCAGACCGCGGTGCCCCTGCGTCGGTGCACGGTCCGGATGGGACGCGGCTACACGCCACCGGAAGGCGCCGCGATGTGCAGCGCTGCGCAGCTCGGCGTGGCGTTGTGCCCGTGCTCGGGCACGGCCGATCCGGCGGCGTACGCTGCTGCTGTCGATGCTGCAGCCAGCGCGCTGGCGGGTGACCCGAGGGTGGTGGTCGACCGGCTGCGCGACCGGATGCTCGAGCTCGCGTCCGCGCAGCGATTCGAGGAGGCCGCTGCGACGCGAGATCGACTCGGGGCGCTGCTGGGTGCGGTACGCCGCCACGTGCTCGTCGATGCGCTCCGTTCGGCCGGCAATGCCGAGGTCAGTTTCGGCGATTCGACGTGGATCATCGACCGCGGCCGCCTCATCGACGCCACCCGCTCCGGTGAGGCGGGTCGGGCGCTGCCGATCCCACCGCCGGACACCTCCGACGCCTCGGTCCTCGCCCGAGACCAGATCGACGAGGCCCTGTGCCTGGCTCGGTTCTGCGACAAGCGCGCCGAGCGGCTCACGGTACGGTGCACGGGCACGTGGACGTTCCCGATCAGCGACCGCGTCGCCGACCTCACGACGCTCGCCGCACGCGCCGCCTGACCCTGCGGCCGCCAGGCACCGAGCGATGAGTTACCGCGTCACCTGCCGTCACGGAAACTCATCGCTGACCGATCGAACTCGTCAGGAGGCCACGTGCACGCCGCGCGGGGCGATGCGAAGTTGCTTGACATGACCCGAACCGGGGAGCGCTGCGACCACGGCGCGCGCGGTGTCCGCATCGGTCAGGAACGCCACGGTGGGCCCGCTGCCGGACAACCATCCGCACCATGCACCAGCGGCGACGCCGGAGTCCAGGGCCTCGCCGGCGCCGGGCACGTGTGGGAGCCGGACTCGTTGGTGCAGGCGATCATCGGTCGCGCCCACCAGCAGCTCGGGGTCGTCGTGCTCGACGGCCATCACCAACTGCGCAATCCGGCCGAGATTGCTGACCACGTCGACTCGATCGAACTGATCGGGCAGCGCCCGGCGCGACCGGTCGGTCGACGTGGTGGTGTCGGGGATCCACGTCACCACCGACGCCGACGCGAGTGTCGGCCCGATCCGCAGCGGCAGCGCGCGGCCGCCGACCCATGCCACGATCCCGCCGAACACCGAAGCCACCGCGTTGTCGCCGTGGCCCTCCAGTCGCGCAGCGGTCTGCAGGATCCCATCGCGCCCGGCGGCAATCGCGGCATCGGGGTCATCGGCGCCGAGCGTCACCGCGAGCGCGGCGCCACCGACATGGGCCGCGCCGCTGAAGCCCAGCCCGCGCCCCATCGGAATCGCCGAACGGAGCCAGATCGACGCTCCGTCGACACCACCGGCTGCCACGAACGCCTTCGCGGCGGGGTGATGGGCGTCGATGCGCTGCGCACCGTCGGGGACGTCACCAACCCCGACGTCGAGATGCAGATCCAACGCCAGACCCAACACGTCGAACCCGGCGCCGAGATTCGCGGAGGATGCCGGCACCCGGACGACAAGCGTCTCAGCCACCCGCATGAGCGTTCGAGACCCTGATCAGCGCATCGAGATGCCCCTGGGCCTGGCCGTCGTCAATCGCTGCAGCCGCCAGAGCGAGTCCCTCACCGAGGTCCTCAGCCAGCCCGGCGACCACCAGGCCGCCTGCAGCGTTCAGCACGACGATGTCGCGGTGCGGACCAGGTTCGCCGGCGAGCACACGGCGCACGACCAGCGCGTTCTCCTCGGGTGTGCCACCTCGGAGATCTTCAGCGGTGGCCCGCGCCAACCCGTGCTCGGACGGATCGATCGTGAACTCCGTGACGACGCCGGAGCGCAGGGCGAGCACGCGTGACGATCCGAGCGTGGTGAGTTCGTCCATCCCCTCACCGTGGACGACCCAGGCGTCGGTCAGGCCCTGACGCTCGAGCGTCTCGATCATCGGGACAGCGAAGGCCGGGTCGGCCACGCCGATCAGCTGGCGCTTGACGCGGCCCGGGTTGGCCATGGGGCCGAGCAGGTTGAACGTGGTCGGCACACCGAGCTCGCGCCTCGGCGGGCCCGTGAATCGGAACGCCGGGTGGAAGATCGGTGCGAAGCAGAATCCAATCCCCGCCTCGCGCACACATGCTGCGACTCCCTCGGCGTGGAGTTCGATCGCCACGCCGAGCAACTCGAGCACGTCGGCGGCGCCGCACTTGGACGAGGCCGATCGATTCCCGTGTTTGCAGACCGGCGCACCCGCCCCCGCCATCACCAGTGCAGCCATCGTCGACACGTTGATCGAGTGCGTGCCGTCACCACCGGTTCCGACGATGTCGACACAACGCGCACGCTCGTCGTCGGTCAACGACACGTAGGTCGCCTCGTGCAGTGTCGCTGCGAGCAGCCCTGCCAGCTCGTCGACGCTCTCGCCCTTGGCTCGCAATCCGATCAGGAACCCGCCGATCTGCGCGGCGCTCGCGTCGCCACGCAGGATCGTGGTCATCACCGATCCGGCGGTTGCTGCGTCGAGGTCGTTGCCGGCGACCAGCGCCGACATGACGGTCGCCCAGTCGTGAAACGGTTCGTGGCTGGACATGGCCGCAGCGTAGGTCCCGGGTGCGTGCGCGGCGAAGCGTGTTGCTAGGCGGTACGGCGTCGTTGACGGATCATGCGGCGGCGGTCACGTTCGGTCGCCCCGCCCCAGACACCAGCCTTCTCACGCACCGACAACGCATACTCGAGACACGTCGTCTGCACCGAGCAACCGGCGCACACCGACTTCGCGTACTCGGCGCTGTCGTCGTCGTCGGGATAGAACGACGCAGCGTCGAGCCCCCGACACGCCCCGAGATCCCACCATTTCAATTCTTGTACCGACACGTTCGGTCTGACTCCCCGTCGATTGCCCCTCAGTTCGGTCGAATCTAGAACCCACTCGGGCCGAATGCCAGGGAAATTTCCTCGGGGTGATCAGCGGCGGCTGCTCAGCCTCGGAGGTCGCCGAGCAGTTCGGCATGTGTCGAGTCGGACAACTCGATCGCTTCCAGATAGTCAGGGTGCTCGATCTCGACGCGTACCGGCCCCGCCGCAAACGACTCGACCTGCTCCGGAGTCAGCTCGAAGCGGATGTAGTGCACCGCTGCGGTGGCCTCTTCACGGGTGAGTTGACCGGCGTGGGCTTCCTCGGTGATCGACGGCACACGGTCGCCGTTGGGCAGCACGACCACGAACGAGCGCTCGATGCCGACCAGCTTGGGCAGCCACTCGCGCATCTGGTCGTCACTCGTGAGTTCGAGAAACACCGTGGCGGTCAACTGCCCGGGCTCGGGGATCATCGGGTTGTAGGTGTCGAGTTCGACCTGGATCTCTTCGTCGGTCGTCAGTTTCTCGACGCGCGCCATCTCCTGGATCTGCAGGAGCATGGTGTCGCGATTCTCGAACATCATCGTGATGATCGTGCCGAACGACAGGCGTCGCCGGCGCTTGGTCTCCATCACCTTCGCTCGGAAGTCGTCGCGCTCGCGTTCGTAGGCGCGGACGTCGGCGATGTCGGCGATGGTCAGTTTGCGGCTGGCGGTCTGGGGGGACATGACAACTCCTCGTGGGGGTGGGTGCGGTGGCGTCGGTGCCAGGCACCGATGCCAACGGTTCAGGTTTCTTCGGCGATGCCGTAGGCGCGGGCCATCACCTGCAACGGATGCTGCGGTGTGCGGCCGGTCTGTTCGGTGATCGCGGTATTCGCCAGGTGACAGTCACCGGCCACGACATCGCCGCCGGCCTTGTCGATCTGTGTACCGAGCTTCTTGGCAATCGGCACCGAGATGTCCTCGTTCCCGGCTCGGAAACCCCACATGCCGTCGATACCAGAACACTGCTGCACGAGCTTGACCTTCGCTCCGGTGAGCTTCATGAGGTCACGGCTCTTGAAGCCGATGTTCTGGGCACGCAGGTGGCAGGGCGTGTGGTAGGTGATCGACTCGACGGTCTCACCGGCGAAGTCGGTGTCGAGCACGGTGTCGTCGGCCTTGTGCACCTTCATCAGGTACTCGGCGGCGTCATAGGTGTGCTCGGCGACCAGTTCGGCGTCCGGCCCACCGACGTAGTCGACGTAGTCCTTCTTGATGATGTAGCTGCACGTCGGCTGCGGCACGACGATGTCGGTCCCGGAGCGCACCTCGGCAGCGAGGGTCTTGATGTTCTTCTCCGCAACCTTGGTGAACTCCTTGACGTCACCCGAGTGCAACCACGGCGCACCACAGCAACCTGCATCGGTGTTGTTGCACTCGATCCCATTGCGCTCGTAGACCTTCACGAGATCCTTGCCGATGTCGGTCTCCTGGTACTCGACGAGACAGGTCGGGAACACGGTGACCTTGCCCTGGCGTCTGGTGAGGCTGATCCTCGGACGCTTCTTGAACCACGTGGAGAATCGCTGCTTGGCGTACGGCGGCAGCAGGCGCACCGGGGACACGCCGGTGACCTTCGCGACCGCTTTGCGGATCCCGGAGCCGGGTTCGGCGTTGACGATCTTGTTGGCAACGGGCCCGGTGGTGGTGGCGAGCGTGCCGAGGAGGTCGGTGCGACCCATCATCTGGGTCGTGGTCTTGTCGCGCGCCGACTTGAGGCCGTTGGCGTACTGCATGGCGTCGGCGCGCAGCATCAGCCGGGGGAAGTCGAGGTTCCACTCGTGCAACTCGGGGATGTACGGGCAGTTGATGTAGCAGAGCTTGCACTGGAAGCACTCGTCGACGACCTGATCCTGTTCGGCGGGCGTGAGCCGGCCGGCATCTTGATCGTCGTGCTTGTCGATCATCTCGAACAACGTCGGGAACGACGTGCAGAACTTGAAACAGAGGCGGCAGCCGTGGCACAGGTCGTAGACCCGTGTCAGCTCCTCCCGAACGTCTGCCTCGTCGAAATAGACAGGATCCTTCGGGTCATAGGTCGTCGTCATTCACACAGTCTTCCCGGGACAGGTGCGCACCGACAAGCGTGCGCGATTCGGCTGGTCTGAGAAACTCGCGTGGAGGGGCCGCAGAGCGACCCCTCCACCGTCGAGCGGAGCGAAGCGAGTGAGATCCACCCGCCTCACGGTTTGATGCGTCAGCTCAGGGCTTCGAGGCCCTGGGTGAAGCGGCCGGCGTGGCTCTTCTCGGCGCGGGCGAGGGTTTCGAACCAGTCGGCGATCTCGTCGAAGCCTTCGTCACGTGCGGTCTTCGCGAAACCGGGGTACATCTGGGTGTACTCGTAGGTCTCGCCGGCGATCGATGCCTTGAAGTTCTCCTCGGTGTCGCCGATGGGCTCACCGGAAGCGGGGTCGCCGACTTCGGCGAGGTACTCGAGGTGGCCGTGTGCGTGACCGGTTTCGCCTTCGGCGACGGAGCGGAACAGCGCCGCCGAGTCGGGGTAGCCCTCGATGTCGGCCTTCTGGGCGAACCAGAGGTAGCGGCGGTTGGCCTGGCTCTCGCCGGCGAACGCCTCCTTCAGGTTCTCGTGGGTCTTGGTGCCGTTGAGGTCAGCCATGTGGGTGCTCCTTGTTGGGGTTGTTGGATGTGGTGGTTGAGAGGTCGGCACCGGCACAGGTGGTGCAGGTGCCGTGGAAGACGATCGACGCCGACCGTACGGTGAACTGATCGTCGGCGTCGGCGACGAGGTGCTCGGAGCCGTCGACGTAGAGGTCGATGATCGAGCCGCACTGCTCGCAGACGCCGTGGTGGTGCTCGTCGACGTTCGGGTCGAAGCGGGTGGCCCCGGAGCCGAGCGTGACCGACTGCAGTTCACCCATTTCGACGAGGTCGGTGAGGGTGGTGTAGACGGTTCGCAACGAGATGCCCGGCATTTGCTCGCTGGCTCGGGCGTAGAGCCCGTCGGCGGTGGGGTGGCTGTCGTTGCCTTCGAGCAGTGTGAACAGGAGTTGACGCTGCGGGGTGACCTTGAGACCGCGGGACCGGAAGGCCTCGGCGAGCTCGGTGGGCGACTTCACGGCAGACACCTTATCTGCACATGGTGCAGACGAGCATGTTGTGCAGATTGGGACCTTCTCCCCTGGTCTCCGCTCCCCGGGGCCCCACACCTTCGTTTGCGTTGCAGTCTGGGCGACCCGCTCCACCCGAAGTGTCACGCAAACGGTGTTTCTCGTAGTCTCCGGTGCGATGTCGGGACCGAAGCGGCCATTCGAACGTGGCGAGATGCTCGATGCGCTCCGCGCCACCACACACGACGACCCGTTCGACGTCGTGGTGATCGGCGGAGGCATCACCGGCGTCGGCGTGGCGCTCGATGCCGCAGCACGAGGCCTGCGGACGGCGCTCGTCGAGCGCGACGACTTCGCAAGCGGAACCTCGTCCAAGAGTTCGAAGATGGTCCACGGCGGCCTCCGCTACCTCCAGAACGGCGACGTCAGGCTCGTCTACGAGGCGCTGCGTGAACGGCGTCGACTGATGAAGAACGCGCCGCATCTCGTGGAGATCCTGCCGTTCATGATTCCGATCCTCACCAAGGACGGCGTCGTGTCGAAGAAGGTCGCCAAGGCGCTCGGCTCGGCGATGTGGATGTACGACCTCACCGGCGGCTGGCGGATCGGCAAGCTCCACCGACGGGTGTCGGCCGACCAGGCAGCGGCGCACTTCCCCACCACCCATCTCGACAAACTCAGCGCCGGCTATCTCTACTTCGACGCTGCCGCCGACGATGCCCGCCTCGCGCTCACGATCGCGCGTACCGCGGCCGAGCACGGCGCGATCGTGGCGAATCGCTGTGCCGTCGTCGACATCACGATCGACAGCACCGGCCGAGCCGACGGTGTCACCCTGAACGCCGACGGCGACACCTTCCAGGTCGCTGCGCGGTGTGTGGTCAATGCCGCCGGCGTCTGGGCCGACGAGGTTCGCGCACTGGACGAGGTCGAGCACCCCGACTCGATCAGGCCGGCCAAGGGCGTCCACGTCACGGTGCCCTGGGACAAGATCCGCGTCGACATCGCCGTGATCATCCCGGTACGGGCAGACAAGCGCAGCCTGTTCCTCGTGCCGTGGGGCCCGCGCCCGGACGGTACGTTCGATCACGTGTACATCGGCACCACCGACACCGACTACGACGGCCCGCTCGACGACCCGCAGTGCACCGCCGACGACATCGACTATGTCCTCACCGCGCTCAATCAGGCGCTCGATCCGAACATCACCGAGCGGGTCACCGCTGACGACATCACCGGAGTCTGGGCGGGGCTCCGCCCGCTCGTGAACGCTGCGCCGAACACGGGCTCGAGCTCGAAGACCGCCGATCTGTCTCGCCAGCACCAGGTTGCGGTGAGCGACACCGGCGTCGTGCGGGTCAATGGCGGCAAGCTCACGACCTATCGCGAGATGGCCGAGGACACCGTCGATGTCGTCGCCGAGCAGCTCAACGCCCCCCGACGCCAGCGGCGCTCGGCCACCCGCCGCCTCGCGGTACTCGGAGCGGGCCGCGTCACCTCTGCCGAACCTGGCACCGCCGAACATCACCTCGCGCATCGGTACGGCACACTGGCCGACGAACTCCGAGCGCTCGTCGCCTTTCGACCGGACCTCGGCGAACCGCTCGTCCCCGGCCAGCCGTACCTACGCGCGGAAGCCGTCTACGCCGTCCGGCACGAGATGGCGACCACCCTCGACGACGTCCTCTCCCGGCGGACCCGAGCCCACCTGTTCGACCGAGGTGCCAGCCTCGACGCCGCGCCCGCGGTCGCTGAACTCATCGCCGAGGAACTCGGATGGTCACCCGACGAAACCGCACGGCAACTCGACGCCTACCGGCGCATGTGCGAGACCGAACAGAACGCAGGAGTCGAACATGCCCACGTCGCCAACACCTCCGATTGAACTCCTCGGCAGCGGCACCCGCCTCGCCGGAGCCGGTGTCGAGGTGCCCGAAGAAGCCATCGCTGCACTCGCGTCGATCTGCGAAACGATCGAGGCCGGCGACGCATCCGACGACGTCGTCGATCCCGTCGCCGAGGCCAGCCGCGACTGGTGGCCGCTCGGGCTGCACTGGGCGCTCGCCGGACAGGTACCACGCGTGGCCGACGTCGTGGTGCGCCCGACATCGACCGACGAGGTCGTGCGAGTCGTTCAGGTCTGCAACAACGCCCGACTCCCGCTCACCGTCACCGGTGGCCGCAGCGGCGTCTGCGGAGCAGCCGCACCGGTCTTCGGCGGTGTCGTGCTGGACGCCACAGCATTGGCGGGTGTGGTCGGCGTCGACGCCACGTCGGGCATCGTCGAGGTCCTCCCGGGCACATTCGGACCCGACCTCGAACACGAACTCCGCACCACCCACGGTCAGTCGGTCGGCCACTTCCCGCAGAGCTTCGACATCGCCACGGTCGGCGGGTGGGTCGCATCTCGCGGGGCAGGGCAGTACTCGACTCGGTACGGCAAGATCGAAGACATGGTCGTCGGCCTCGAAGCAGTCCTCGCCGACGGAACGGTGATTCGCACCGGCGGCACTCCCGCCGCTGCAGCCGGGCCCGATCTCACCCAACTGCTCGTCGGTTCCGAAGGCACACTCGCGGTGATCACCAGGGTGTGGCTCCGGACGCACCCGGTCCCCACTCACGAACGACGAGCGACCTTCGCATTCGCCTCGTTCGCAGCCGGCGTCGAGGCGTGTCGTCAGATCCTGCAAGCCGGGGCCACCCCCGCAGTGCTCCGCTTGTACGACGCCGCCGAATCGAAGCGAGGCCAGGGCGGCGACGGCACACAGTGCATGCTGCTGGTGCTCGACGAGGGCCATGTCGACCTCGTCGATGCGACGATGGCGATCGTCGACCACTGCTGTCTCGCGAGCGGCGCCACCCCGGCGGACAAGGCGCTCGTCGAAGCGTGGATGGGTCACCGCAACGACACCTCGGCGCTGCAGAGCCTCACCCGAAAGGGTTTCGTCGTCGACACCATGGAGATTGCCGCACCGTGGTCGAAACTCGATGCGCTGTTCGACGACGTCCGTGCTGCGATGTTGGATGTGCCGCATGCTCGTGCCGCCACCTGCCACTTGTCGCACAGCTACCCCGACGGCGCATGCCTCTACTTCACGTTCGCGGCCACTCCCCCGCCCGACCAGATCGAGTCGACCTACGTCGCACTCTGGGACGCAGGCCAGCGAGCAGTGCTGGCAGCGGGTGGCAACCTGTCGCACCATCATGGCGTCGGGCTCAATCGCGGGCGATTCATGGCCGAGGCACTCGGCCCGGCCCACCAGGTGCTCATCGCACTCAAGTCGGCGGTCGACCCGAACGGGATCATGAATCCCGGCAAGTTGGGGCTGCCGACTCCGTTCGGCGAGGTGGCGTGGCCATGAGTTCCGCGGCCACCTCCGGACGCTGGGATGTCGACGCACTTCGGGCCGGCATCGGCGTGTGCCTGATCCTCGCGATCCCGCTCACACTCGTGGCTGCGTTCGTCGACTCGGACTCGTCGGGGCTGAACGCACTCTTCTTCTTCGGCGCGATGTTCGGTTTCGTTCTCGGTGGTGGCTGCGCCGCCTGGGTCCAACGGCGTGGCACACCGATGTCGCATGGGGTGCTCACCACGATCGTCGCCTATCTCGGCGCGCAGGGCGTCTTCATCGTGATCCGGCTCGTTCGTGGCGAGAGCGTCAACTGGTTCGGTGTCTTCTTCACGCTGTCGCTGGTCACGCTCGCCGGGTTGTTCGGTGGGATCCTCGGCAGTCAACTGCAGGCGCGCGGGTTCGTTCCGTCGAGCCAGCGTGCCGAGCGCCAGGGGCAGCCATGAGCACGATCTTGGTCATCGACGTCGGCACCACTGGCCTCCGAGCGTCGATCGTGGACGACACACTCGCCGTGCGGGCATTGGAGTACCGGCCGTGCCCGCCCCACACTCCAGCACCCGGCCTCGTCGAGTTCGACGGTGCCGAACTCGCTGCGTCGCTCCTCGACGCTGCCCGCGCCGTCATGGCGTCGACGACGGAGCCGGTCGCCGCAGTCGGAATCACCAACCAGCGGGCCAGCACGCTGGTGTGGGATCGGACGACCGGCGAACCGGTGGGGCCGGGCCTCGGGTGGCAGGACCTCCGAACGGTCGGCGAGTGCATCATGGCCAAGATCGAGCACGGGTGGCAGGTCGCACCGAACCAGTCGTCGACGAAAGCCGGCTGGATCCTCGCGAACACGCCCGACCTCGACGGACGCGACCTGTGCGTCGGCACGATCGACAGCTGGATCGCCTGGACACTGACCGGCGGCGCCATCCACGTCAGCGATCAGACCAATGCGTCGGCCACCACCAACGGACTTCGAGTCGTCGATGGAACAGCCTGGGCGAGCGATCGCTGCGCAGCGTTCGGCGTTGCGGAGTCGATGCTGCCCACCGTCGTCGACTCCGTTGGTGTGATCGGCAACGCCACGGCGTTGCCCGGATCACCGCCGATCGCCGCCATCCTCGGCGACCAGCAGGCCTCGCTGATCGGACAGAGCTGCGTGAAGCCGGGCCGGGCCAAGATCACCTTCGGCACCGGCGGCATGCTCGACTTGTGCACCGACAACGCCACGCCGGGCGAGGCGAGCCGCCACAACGCGGGCACCTACCCCTTGCCGCTGTGGTCGATCGAGGGATCGATCACCTGGGGGGTCGAAGCGATCATGCTGTCCGCCGGCAGCAACGTCGACTGGCTCCGAGACGACCTCGGGCTGATCGCCACGAGCGCCGAGAGCCACGACGTCGCGTCGATGTGCGACGACACCGACGGCGTCGTCTACGTGCCGGCGCTCCTCGGCCTCGGCACGCCCAAGTGGGACTATGGCGCCCGTGGCACGTTGCTCGGAATCACCCGAGGCACCGCACGACCCCAGGTCGTTCGAGCCGTGTTGGAGGGCATCGCCCATCGCGGTGCCGACCTGATCGATGCCGCACGAGCCGACAGCGGCGTCGACATCCACACCGTGCGCATCGACGGCGGCATGAGTACGAATCCCACCTTCGCCCAGGCACTGGCCGACGCAGCGAACTGCCCGATCGAGGTGTCGCCCGTTGCCGAGGCAACCACGATCGGCGCCGCCTTCATGGCCGGGCTCGGCGCTGGGATCTTCTCGAGCCTCGACGACCTCGACGCACTGTGGAAGCCGGCCCACGTCGTCGAGCCGACCGATCCGTCATCGCACGCCCGGCGGCGCGAACGCTGGGCCGATGCGCTCGACCGGGCTGGTGGCTGGCACGCCGATCTCTCTGCGCTCGAGTTCTGAGCGATCACCCGATGAGCACTGCTCGGACCCTAGAATTGCTCCGACGCCCTCCCAGCGGGAAGGCTGTCGTACGCATGACCCCGAAAGGACACTCCCCCGTGGATCTCGATTCCGCTGCACCGGCCACTTCCCGGCGCGGCCTCATCAGCGCGTTGGGTGCTGCCGGCCTCGCCAGCGCAGCAGCCCTGAGCATCGCCCGTCCGGCTTCTGCTGCACCGTTCGCCCCGACGGACGACGACAAGGTGTTGCTCCGTCAGGCCATGGAGCTCGAGCTCACGGCGCAGGCGTTGTACCAGGTGGCAATCGACTCGGGCCTCTCCGACGTGGCACTGGAACTGGCCACCGTCTTCGCCGAGAACCACGTCACGTACGCCGACAAGATCGCCGGTGGCGCGGGTTTCTCGGCCAACACCCGCAACGAAGAGGTCTTCGAGCTGCTCGAGCCGTCGTTCGCCACCAGCAACGCCGAGCAGTTCGCCGAAGTCGCCCGCAGCCTCGAGAACACCGCAGCTGCCACCCACACGGCGCTGCTGCCCGGGTACGTCTCGGTCGACGCCCGAACGCTCACGGCATCGATCCTCGTGGTCGAGGCCCGCATGGCCACCGTCCTCACCGAATTCGGCGGTCTCGACTCGAACCTCGACGAGGTATTCGAGCCCGACGCCGAACCCCTCGACCTCACCGCCGGAGCCGAGTCATGATCGACAACACCAGCACCAACTCGAGCTACCGCCGTCGCGATGCGCTCAAGCTCGGCGGGCTCACCGTGTCGGCGGCTGCGTTCCTCGCGGCATGCGGCAATGGGCGCGGCGGCGACGCCGCACCTGGCCGCGTCGGGTTCGCTCCCCCGGTCGAGGAGTTGGAGGACTACCCGGTCGACGATGCCGTCCTGTTGCGTACCGCGTCGTCACTGGAACTCACGGCGATCGCGGTCTACGAGGCCGTCCTTGCGACCGGATTGCTCGACGCCGACCTGACCGCGCTCGTCGAACGGCTGATCGAGGATCACCAGATGGTCGCCGACGAGATGGGCGAGCTCACCGAAGCCGTCGGCGGCGTCGCTTGGGAGTGCACCAACCCCTGGTACATGAACCGCACGGTCGAGCCGCTGCTCGAAGCGGTCCTCGCCAGCGACAACCCGTTGCGCGACATCATCAACACCGCTGTCGTGCTCGAGAACATCGCTGCAGGAACGCACCAGAGCCTGGCGATCGAACTCGAGGACCCCGCGGCGGTGGCTGCGACGATCGCTGCGGCCACGCTCGAGTCTCGCCATTCGGCCTACATCGTCGCGGTCGCTCGCGGACCCGAGGGCTACGTGAGCCCCCTCATCGACGGCGACGGCGACAGCCCGACCGACGAGGACGGCGTGCCCCAGAAGTTCTCGATCACCACACGGTTCGGCTCGACCGGCCAGGTCGAGTTGGTGGCGGGCGCCCCTGACGAGAACGGTGTGCGCCAGACGTTCATCGTCCAGACACCGTCGCTCAACTCCTGGATCTACAACGAACTCGAACCCACCTGCTGAGGTAACGATCGGTGTCCGACACCGATCGTTACACTGCGACTCGCAATGGTGAGGTGGCCGGGTGACCGCGGCGGTGCGTGCTGCACCGTCGAGGAAAGTCGGGACTCCACAGGGCAGGGTGCTGGCGAGAGCCAGGTCGGGGCGACCTGACGGACAAGTGCAACAGAGAGCAGACCGCCGATGGACCGGCCCGCTTCGGCGAACCGGTCACAGGTGAGGGTGAAACGGTGCGGTAAGAGCGCACCAGCGGCGGCGGCGACGTCGTCGGCTCGGTAAACCCCACCCGGAGCAAGGCCGAGCAGAGGACACGAACGGCCCGTTCGCCCAGACCGTCTCCGGATGGCCTGGGCATCCTCGGGTAGGCCGCACAGATGGATGGTCACCGGACGCTTCGGCGTCTACAGGATCCCGCTTACAGGCCACCTCACCATTGCACCCCATCGCCTTCAGCAGGCTCGGGCCATTGGTCCGTTGCGATGCGTCACGGCGCGATGGAAACTGGTCGGGTACGAAAGGGGTGCCCATGCGATCGTCGCAACAGATCAGGAACGTGGTGCTCGTCGGCCACAACGGCAGCGGCAAGACCAGCCTCGCCGAGGCATTGCTGCTCCGAGCGGGCGTGGTCACACGAGCCGGCAACGTCGAGAAGGGGTCGACGGTGCTCGACAGCGACCCCGAAGAACACCTCAGACACCAGTCGATCTCGCTCGCAGTTGCGTCGTTCGACTGGAACGAGCACCGCATCAATCTGATCGACACGCCCGGTTACGCCGACTTCCGTGGCGAGGCGCTGCTGGGCATGTCCGCCGCCGATCTCGCCGTCTTCGTCATCGACGGCGTCGCCGGCGTGCAGTCGCAGGACGAACTGCTGTGGCGTCACGCCGCCGAACTCGGGTTGCCCCGGATGGTCTTCGTCAACAAGCTCGACCGCGAACGATCGTCGTTCGACCGCACGCTCGCGCAGGTGCGCGACGTGTTCGGATCGCACGCCGACCCGACCGAACTGCCCATCGGCGAGGAGTCCGGCTTCCACGGCGTCACCGACGTACTCACCCACCATGCCTTCGTGTACGACTCGGGCCACGCAGAACCCGTCGACGTCCCCGCCGACCTCGCTGACGCCGAACGGGCCGAGCACGAGCACCTCGTCGAAGACGTCATCGAGCTCGACGACGACCTGCTCGAGCAGTACCTCTCGGGCACCGAGCCGTCGCCCGAGCAACTCGAGCACCTCCTGCACGACGCCGTCGACCGCGCGCTCGCGTTCCCGGTGCTCTGCGGGTCTGCCACCGCTCCGATCGGTGCCGACCAACTCGCCGACTTCATCTGCCGGGTGGGTCCGGCGCCCGGCGATCGCGGGCCCACCGTCGTCGAGGCCGCCGGCGACACCGTGGACATCGACGTCGATCCGGATGGCGAGCCACTGGCCGTCGTGTTCAAGACGACGATCGACGAGTTCCTCGGCCAGATCTCGATGTTGAAGGTGCTGTCCGGGACGGTCCGAGTCGACGACAGCCTCGTCAACACCCGCACCGGCGAGCGGGAACGCTTGCACCACCTGGCCTCGCTCGTCGGCGGATCACAGACGCAGGTCGACACGGTCGTCGCCGGCGACATCGTTGCCGTCACCAAGCTCGCCAACACCCGAACCGGCGACACACTCGCCCCCCAGGGCACCCCCGTCACCGTGCCGCTCTCGAAGCTGCCGCGTCCCGTGTACGGCATCGCCATCACTGCGGCCAAGCAGTCCGACGAGGACCGGCTGGCAACGACCCTGCATCGCCTGGTGATCGAGGACCCGACGCTCGCTGTGCACCATGACGACGCAACCGGCCAGACCGTGTTGCGCGGCGGCGGCGAGACGCACGTCCGAGTCGCCCTGTCTCGAATCGAACGTGCCGGCGTGGAACTCGCGGTCGACGACCTGCGCGTCGCCTACCGGTCACGACTCGTGGCTGCGACCGAGGTCGAGGGCAAGTACAAGAAGCAGAGCGGTGGTCACGGCCAGTTCGGTGTGGCCAACGTCCGTTTCGAGCCGCTCCCACTCGGATCAGGGTTCGAGTTCGACAGCGAGGTCACCGGCGGCGCGATCCCGAAGAACCTGATCCCGGCCGTCGGAGCAGGCGTCGAGGAGGCAATGAGCCGTGGCGGCCCTGCCGGCTTCCGGATCGTCGACCTCCGCGCCGTGTGCACCGGTGGCAAGCACCACTCGGTGGATTCGTCGGAGATGAGCTTCAAGATGGCCGGTTCGCGGGCGCTTCGCGACGCGATCGAGCGCGTGGGGGTCGAGCTGCTCGAACCCGTGAGCCTGATCGACGTCCACGTTCCCGCTGTCCACCACGGTGACGTGCTCGGCGACCTCAACTCGCGCCGGGCCCAGGTACTCGGCACCGACACCGACGACGCCGGTATGACGACCGTGCAAGCGCTGGTCCCGACCGCTGAGATCCTTCGGTACGCGATCGACCTTCGCTCGCTCAGCGGTGGCAGCGGCTCGTTCGGGGTCGACCACCACGGCTACCAGCCGCTCCCGGCGAATCTGGCCGATCGGGTTCTGGCCGACGCCGAAGCGACACAGCAGTAGACGAACGACGCCGAGCGTTCTCTCAGCAGGGGGCGCTGGCGAGCGCGGGTCGGATCGACTCGACGAGGGGCGGCTCCGGCCGGGTGGGCGATTGTCAGATCCAGGAAATTCCACGCATGTCAGTTGATTCGGTTCCGGCGAGGCCCCACTCGAATCAAGACCTCGTCACGATGAGACGAGACGGGCCCGCCGCTGACGCCGTATCGCCGACAGCACCGCCGCAACCGGCTGGATCGAGCACTTCTCCCCTGTCGCAGGCCTGGCCGGGGGTGCACGATGCACGTGTTGGAGTGGTCCACTCCGGAGAGGAGGCACCAGTCGTGCGCGTGATCGCAGTTGTTCTGATGCTCCTGCTGCCGCTGGCGGCGTGTGGGAGCGATGCCGATTCCGACTCGGATGCCCTGGACGGGCTGACCGCCGAGGAGGAAACCCTCGTCGAGGAGCTCCAGGAGTTGGTGACCGATGACGAGGCAGCGGCCGAGGAACTCGAGCAAGCCGCCGAACGATCGTCTGCGGCCGCTGGCGCCGCGGTCGCCATCGATCTCCCACCGTGCGATCTCGTGACGGCCACAGAGATCGAGACGATCACCGGTTTCGCCGTCGACCAGGTGAGCGACGCCCCGCCCATCGACTGCCGTTTCGACCTCGTGGCCGACAGCGACCTCTACATCGTCACCACGATCGATGACGCCCAAGGCCGTCTCGGAGGTCCTGCGGCGGTCTTCCAGCGACATGATGACGAGGGCAGCGACAGCCCCTTCGAGCCGGTCGAGAACGTGGGCGAGCGGGCGCTCTACGCCGGGCGCGGACTCTCGGTCGACGCCGGCGGTGGCCGCTACTTCTTCATCGGCGTCGGAGGCCAGTACCTCGAGCTGGCCGAGCCTCGTGATCAGTTGACTGCGCTGGCCGAGTTGGCCCTCGCCCGCATCTGAACGTGTCCCTCGTCCGGTCGAGCAGCCGGCGGGGCTCTGGTAGTTTTCGGGGATCCAATCGGCGCAAGGGGGTTGCCATGGAATTGTCCACTGCTCTGTCGGCACCGGCGGAGACCCTGCTGGGGTCTGATGCCGTTGCCCACGTCTGGACCGAGAACCGCGACGGTTCACCGCAGGTGTCCGTCGTCTGGGTGATCGTCCGAGACGACGAGATCGTCTTCGGCTGCGACCGGTCGAGTCAGAAGGCGATGAACCTACGACGCAACCCTTCGATCGTGTTGTCGATCGAGGACGAGGTCCGCAACGAACAAGGCTTCCAGCGTCATCTGGTGGTCCGCGGCACCGCCACCATCGAGCACCAGCCGGATCCTGCCCTGATGGACCGTATGGCGAAGAAGTACACGGGGCTCGATCGTCACCCGCTGGCGATGCGTGACGCACCGTCGTCGGTCGTGGTGCGAGTCGCCATCGATCGCATCAGCGGCGTCGGCCCCTGGGTCGAGTGATCTCCGCCACCGCCTCCTGATCCGCTCGCGCCGTCAGCTACCCGGCCAGCTCGGTCGTGACCACGTAGTTCATCTCGACTCGGCAGTCACCCGACCCGACCGACACCTGACGTTCGAGCCGGACTCCCGGCTCCATGACGACGGTGTCCGGGTCGGAGGTGAAGCGCTCGTCCATGTCTGGATCGAGCCCGGCGACATCGACCTCGGCAACGAGGAGTTCGGCCTCGAATCCCCCACGCACCCCTTCACGCAACGGTTGCGAGACGCTTCGCGAGTTGGCGATGATGCGTCGCTCACCGACGTTGATCTGGTCGGGATTCAGTGGCGTCCCCAACGAGATCTCGGCCGGGTCTCCGGCGCTGGCACGAAGCCGCGCTCGGATGACGAAGTCACCAGCGCCGCCGATCGTGTCACAGTCGCCGGTGACCCGGATGTCCCTGCCGGTCACGGTGAGCCTGATCGACCGCACGGGCGGCTGCGTGGTGGTGGTCGTCGTGGTGGTGGTGGTGGTGATGGTGGTCGTGCTGGTGGTCGTCGGGGTGGTGGTCGTGGTCGGAGCGGGCGGGGCCGCGGTCGTCGCCGGTGCGGTCGTGGCCGGTGGCGCGATGGTCGAAGGCGCACGCGTCGTGGCGGCCACAGCAGGGCTGCTCGTCGACGACGCCGACGTACCCACCGTGGTCCGGCTGGCGGCCAGGTCGATCGAGCTGGAAGCCGAGGTGGTATTGCCGTCGATGTCGGTGACGGCGATGGTGACGATCGCTGCGGTCGCTGCGGCGTCGTAGCGGTGCTGGCCCGTGAAGGTGCCTCGCCCGCCGGTGAATCCCTGCAGCGCGGTGCCGTCACCCCAATCGATCGTCACCCGCAGAGGTCCGACGTCGTCGATCGAGTACTCGATGAACGCTGACGCCTCGTCGGTCGTCGACACTGCTCCGATCGAGACCGCCGGTGCGTCGTCGGCGCCCGTTGCGTCCGAGGCCTCCTCGGTTCCTCCGCCGCACGCGCCGATCAGCAGCGCCGCTCCCAACCACCACCGCCACCACCGCACCGTCACTGTCTACTCGCCGAGATCGGTGGGTCGTAACTCGAACCGAGTCCGACGGCGCCGCAACCAGATCCTGCGACCGATCGCCACCGCGACGACCACCCCGATGACGATGCGCCGGGTCTGCGTCGACATGTCGGCGAGCGCTTCGAACAGACCCCCACCGGCGACGACGAACAGCACGACACCGGGGGTGATGCCGATCGCGGTACCGATCAGGAAGTTGCGAGTACTGACCTTCGACACGCCGAGCAACCAGTCGGCGGGGGCCAGCTGTCCGAACACCAGCCGCAGCAACACGACCGGCCAGACACCACCCGTCGCCAATCGGTCGTTGTAGGGGTACATCCGCTTCGGGATTCGCACCTGCACCCAGTCCTTCCCGACCCAGCGGGCGAACGCGAACGCGATGTAGCTCGCACCCATGTTTCCGACCCACGACAACGCGATCGCCAACGGGTAGGGCCACACGATTCCGGCGGGAACCATGTAGATCGCCCCAGGGACACCCAGAGGTTGGGTCAGCCACATCACGAGCACGAAGATCAGCGGGCCGACGATCCCGGTGTCGGTCAGCAGGTTCTCGACGTTCCCATCGCCGGTGGCCCAGTCGTATCCTCCGAGGACGACACCCACTGCAGCCGCTGTCGCAACGACGGCGAGCAGCGCCACCTTCCGATTCATTCCGGCGGACACTACGGCGTGGGCGGCGCGAGCGACACCCGCGAACATCGGTCGATCGATCCCGTCCGATGCGGGCACCTCGCGACACCTCGGGCTAGGTTGCGAAACGACATGGGGGTGTCTTCGAGAGGCTGGGGAGCCACGCAACTTCAACGTGCTGCCTGGCAGCTCGTGCCCGCTCTCGGGCTCGTTGCCGTCCAGCTGATCTTCTTCGGGATGCCGGCGGGCGCGTGGGTCCGCGGCGTGGTCCTCGGCTTGTTGACGGCGCTGCTCGCGATGGGCATGGCCCTCGTCTACCGGGCGAACCGGGTGATCAACTTCGCGCAGGCAGACCTCGGATTCGTCCCGACGTCGTTGGCCGTGGGACTCATCGTCTTCTCTGGGCTTCCCTACTTGTTCGGCTTCGGCGTGGGCCTGGCTGCTGCGGTGGCGCTCGGAGCGATCGTCGAGTTGGCGTTCGTCCGCCGGTTCGCCCGCGCCTCGAGACTGGTGCTGACCGTCGCCACCATCGGTATCACCCAGCTGCTCGTGGTGCTTGCGCTGCTGGTGCCGCAAATGTGGGACCAGAGCGCCGCCTCGCAGCGCATCCCCCCACCGGTCGACTGGAAGGTCACGATCGGCACGTTCATCCTGTCGGCCAACGACCTGATCGCGCTGATCGTCGCCCCCCTCGCCATGGCGGCAGTGGCCGTTTTCCTCGGTACCACCCGACTGGGCACGGCGATTCGTGGTTCGGCCGAACGCAGCGAACGAGCCTTGATGCTCGGGATCCCCGTCGCCTGGCTCTCGACGTTGGTGTGGGCGATCGCTGCCGGGCTGTCGTTCCTCGCGCTGTTCCTCCGAGCCGGAATCCTCGGCGTGCCGCTCGGGGCGGCGCTCAGTCTGTCGAACCTCGTCCTGGCGCTCGCCGCGCTCGTCATCGGACGGCTGCGCCACCTGCCCACGGTCGCCACGACTGCGGTGGCGCTCGGCGTACTCGAGTACGGCGTCGCCTGGAACGCAAGCAGTCCGCTGCTCGTGACGCCGATCGTTGGCGCCGCCGTATTGATCGCACTGCTGCTGCAGCGGCGCCAGTACGGACGGTCCGATCGGGACGAGGCCGCTGCATGGCGACTCGCCGACGAGGTGCGTCCGCTCGAGCCGTGGATCGCCCGGCTGCCACTGGTGCGACTTCTGCGGTGGGGCACCGCGGCCGCGATCCTGATCGGGCTCGGGCTGATCCCGTTGCTCCTGCGCACCGACCAGATCATCAAGGCGACCGCCATCGTCGTCTTCGCCGTGATCGGGTTGTCGCTCGTGGTGCTCTCCGGCTGGGCCGGGCAGATCTCACTGGGACAGATGGCGTTCGTGGCCGTCGGCGCGGCGGTCAGCGGCAAGTGCACGATCAGCTGGAACGTCGACATGTCGCTGGCGTTGCTGCTCGGCGGGGCCGCCGGCGCCGTCGCGGCCTTGGTGGTCGGCCTCCCGGCGCTGCGCCTTCGTGGGCTGTACCTGGCCGTGACCACCCTCGTGTTCGCACTGGCCGTCAACTCCTGGTTGCTGAACCGCCAGTTCTTCGGCTGGGTACCCCAGGAGCGCATCGAACGACTCCCACTGTTCGGACGGATCGACGTGTCGACGCCGACGCGCTTCTACGTGTACTCACTGGTGGTGTTCGCGCTCGTGTATCTGGCGCTTCGGGGGGTCCGTCACAGCCGAACCGGCCGAGCGATCGTGGCGCTGCGCGAGAACGAGCTGGCGGCGCAGGCATTCTCGGTGTCACCGGTCCCTGTCAAGCTCACGGCGTTCACGATCTCCGGATTCGTCGCCGGCATCGCGGGCGGGCTCTTCGTGCATCTGAGCCAGAGCTTCGACCTGACCAGCTACAGCGCGGCGGCCAGTCTCGACGTGTTCACCGCAGCGGTCGTCGGCGGGCTCGGTTCGCTGTTCGGCGGGGTGCTCGGCGCGGTGTTCCTCCGCGGCAGCGAGTGGTTCATCACGTCACCCGAATGGCGCCTGTTGTCCTCTGCGCTCGGGGTGTTGGTGGTGTTGCTGATCATCCCGGGCGGACTGGCCAGCCTGGTGATCAAGATCCGCGACTGGTACGTCGATGTCGTCCTGCGCCACCGTGCCACCGACGCCCCCGAGTCGGTCCCCCGTGCCCAGGGCAACGGGAACCAGGGCAACGGGAACCACGAGTCGGTCCCTGATGCCCTGGGCAACGGGAACCACGAGTCGGTCCCCGGCGCCCAGGGCAACGGGAACCACGATGACGTCGACCGGGCTTCGAGCGAACGGAGCACGACGTGACCGCACCGGACCAATCAGCCCACATCGCACGACGGTTCGCATACGGCGTCCGGCACCCCAAGCAGTGGATGACCGACCTGTGCGGCGGCGAGGCAGCGTTCCCGTTGCTGATCCTCTTCGGCCTCAACGCCGTCGACGAACTCGACCGCACCGCATTCGGCGTCCTGCTGCCGGAGATCCGCGAGTCGTTCGACATCAACATCTCGACGGCGCTGTCGATCGTCGCACTGTCGTCCATCGCGGCGCTGGCACTCCAGGTGCCGATCGCTCAGTACGCCGACAAGTCGAAACGGATCCCACTCGTGGTTGTCGGCGCGCTTGCGTGGGCGTTCTTCTCGGGGATGACCGGCTTGGCAACCGGACTGATCCTGTTGACGATCGCCCGATCCGGCTCGTCGCTGGGCAAGGCCGTGATCGACCCGACGCACAACTCCCTGATCGCCGACTACTACCCGATCGAATCACGCGCTCGCGTCTACAGCTTCCACCGCGCCGCCAACGCCGTCGGGGCATTCGTCGGACCGCTCGCTGCCGGCATGCTCGCCTACTACTTCGACTGGCGCGTCCCGTTCCTGGTGTTCGTCATCCCGAGTGTGATCTTCGCCCTCCTCGCGCTGCGCATGAAGGAACCGATCAGGGGTCGCTGGGAACGCCACGCCACCGGCGCCAGCGAAGACGTCATCAACACCGAGGAAGAGTCGCCGTCGTTCGCCGAGAGCTGGCGCACCGCGCACAAGGTGCGGTCGCTGCAGCGGATCTGGTGGAGCCTGCCATTCCTCGCCACGTCGCTGATCGGCTTCGTCACCCTTGCCTCGTTGCTCTACGACCAGAAGTTCGGACTCGACGAACGTGCGCGGGGCGTTGCGGCAGCGGTCTCCGAACCGTTCGCGCTGGTCGGCCTGGTGATCGGCGCCAGAATCGCCACGCGGCGCTACGTCGGCAACGTCAAGGGCCTGATCCGGTTCGTTGCCTCGGTCGCCCTGCTCACCTCGGTGGCCTCCGCCGGGTTCGCCTTCGCTCCGAACGTGTACGTCGCCGTTGCGCTCAACTGTGTGATCTCGGCGTCGCTGGCCATCATCGGTCCCGGCGTGCTGGCTGCGCTGTCGTTGGCGATTCCTCCACGCGCCCGGGCCACCGGCTTCGCCATCGGGTCGCTGTGGGTGATCCCCGGGCTGTTCGTGCTCCCGGTGATCGGCTGGGTGGCCGACAACTGGACCATCGAGATCGGCATGCTCGTGATGATCCCGATGTTCATCATCGGCAGCCTGCTGCTGCGCAGCGTGGCCGACGTGATCGACGGCGACATCGCCCAGGTGTGGCAATCGGCCGCAGCCCGCTCGGAGGTGCTCTACGACCGTCGCCAGGGCACCACCAACCTGCTGTTGCTCAAGGGCGTCGAGGCCGGCTACGACAACCGCACGGTGCTGCAGGGCATCGACCTCCGCCTCGACGAGGGCGAGGTGGTCGCCCTGCTCGGCACCAACGGCGCAGGCAAGTCGACGTTGCTGAAGTCGATCAGCGGCATCGTCGAAGCCGACCGCGGAGCGATCGTGCTCGACGGGCGCGACATCACCCATGCCCCACCCAACGAGATCGCCGCCCTCGGCATCGTCCAGATGCCGGGCGGGCAGGGCGTGTTCGGCTCGCTCACCGTCAAGGAGAACCTCGAACTGGCCGGATGGACCAACCGTCGCGACGCCGCCGGAGTCGATGCCGCAACGGCCGAAGTGCTCGAGATGTTCCCGGTGCTCGCCGACCGGCTCGATCATCCAGCAGCCAACATGTCCGGCGGCCAGCAGCAGATGCTGGCCTTGGCGATGAGCTTCGTCATGCGCCCCAAGGTGCTGCTGATCGACGAGCTGTCGCTCGGGCTCGCGCCCGTGGTGGTCGGTCAGCTCCTGCCGATCGTGCGACGGATGGCCGACGACGGCGTCACGGTGGTGTTGGTCGAGCAGAGTGTCAACGTGGCGCTCACCGTTGCGGAACGGGCGTACTTCATGGAGCGCGGCAAGATCATGTTCGACGGCCCGACCGCCGAGCTGCTCGAGCGTCCGGACCTGCTCCGTTCGGTCTTCCTGTCCGCGGCCCACGGCGACACCGGCGACACCAGCGACACCAGCGACAGCGACGAGATCGGGGCACTGGACCGCGCCGTGATCGATCACACCGACGCGCCGGTGCTGTCGGTGCGCGACCTGTCGGTGAGCTTCGGCGGCATCCGAGCAGTGAACGGTGCGACGTTCGACGTGTGGCCCGGCGAGATCGTCGGCGTGATCGGCCCGAACGGTGCCGGCAAGACCACCGTGTTCGACCTCATCTCCGGCTTCACTCCCCTCGACGGCGGCAAGATCACACTCAACGGTCGCGACATCACCGGGCAGAACTCCGCCGGACGTGCCTCGATGGGTCTGGGCCGTTCGTTCCAGGATGCGCGGCTCTTCCCCGAGTTGACCGTGAGCGAGACGCTCGCAATCGCCCAGGAACGCTTCATCGGCAGCCGCAGTGTGCTCGCGGCGGCGATGCACCTGCCCATGGTGGTCGACTCCGAACAGCACGTCGCGGTTCGCATCGACGAACTGATCGAACTGATGGGTCTTGGCGACTACCGCCACAATTTCGTACGGGAGCTGTCCACCGGCACCCGACGTGTCGTCGATCTGGCGTGCCTCGTGGCGCACCGGCCGGCGGTGATCCTGTTGGACGAACCCACATCGGGTATCGCCCAACGGGAGGTGGAGGCGCTGGCGCCGGTGATCCGACGGCTGCGCGACGAGATGGGCGCGAGCCTGGTCATCGTCGAACACGACATCCCGTTCGTGTCGGAGGTGTCCGATCGCTTGCTTGCGCTCGAACAGGGTCAGGTCATCGCGACCGGACCGCCAGCGGACGTTCTGGCCCATCCAGACGTCATCGAGTCATACCTCGGCACTTCCGGTGCCGCGATCACCCGATCAGGGGGAACGGAGTAGATCATGCAACCAGCACAGGCAGAGGGCGGGGGCTCCTCGTCGAACAGCAACTTGAGGAAATGGGGGCCGATCGGAGCGATCGTGCTCGTCGTCGCCCTGGTCGCCGGCATCGTGCTGGCGACCGGCGGCGACGATGACGACGACGATGCCGGTGGCGCCGACACGACCACGGCGGTCACCGAAGCGCCGGATGCCACCGATGCACCCGACGCCACCGATGCACCCGACAGCACGGATGCGCCCGACGAGACCACGCCACCCGATGGTGGCGGCGGCGAGATCACGTACCCGTTGTCGTTCAGCGATGCCGAGGAACAGGGCATCGAGGTCGCATGGGACGAACGGTGCGACACCGAGCTCGGCAACGTTGCCGTTCGCGACTTCTTCGCCCCCGAGTGCTACGCCCCGTTCGAGGGCGACAACGGCGGTGAGACGTCGCGGGGCGTCACCGCCGACACGATCAAGGTCGTGCTCTACCAGGGCCCCGACGACGACCCGATCATCAACTACCTGTCCGACGCCGTGTCGGTCGACGACACCAACGCGGAGAGCGAGCAAACCGCTCGCGACATGGTGGAGATGTACGACGCGTTCTACGAGTTCTACGGACGCAGCATCGAACTCGAGGCATACGTCAGCACCGGGTTGGCGAATGACGAGGTCACCGCTCGCGCCGACGCCGTACGCATCGCCGAGGACTTCGAGCCGTTCGTCGTGCTCGGCGGTCCGGCGCTGACCAGCGCATTCGCCGACGAGCTCACCGCACGTGAGGTGATGTGCATCGGTTGCACGCCGGGCCAACCGCCCGAGTGGTACGCCGAGCGCGATCCCTACGTCTGGGGAGTTGGCATCGGTTCGCGCCAGGCGCGCGAACACGGACGCGAGTTCATCGCCAAGCAATTGACCGGTGGCAACGCTGTTCACGCCGGCGACGAGGGATTCCAGAGCCAGCCCCGCACGTTCGGCCACGTGTTCATCTCGTCGAGCCCCGAGTCGCAGACGATCGCCGACGAGTTCGTCGCCGGCCTCACCGAGGACGGCGCCGATGTGGTCGAGAACCTGCCCTACGTGCTCGATCCAGGCACCATTCAAGCGCAGGCGTCGCAGATCATCGCGAAGCTCAAGGCTTCCGGCGTCACCACGGTGGTGTTGGCCAGCGATGGCATTGCACCACGCGACTTCACCAACGAAGCAACCGCTCAGGAGTACTTCCCCGAGTGGGTCATCGTGGCGCCATCGCTGTCAGACCTGACGGCGTTTGCTCGCACGTACGACCAGACCCAATGGGCCAACGCGTTCGGCATCACCAACAACACCGCCGTTCGGGTCACACCCGAGAACAGCGGCTACTTCGCCCTGTACGAGTGGTGGAAGGGCACCGAGCCACCAGCGGTCGACACCATTGGATTGCTCATGCCGAACTTCGGTCTCCTGACCGCGGTGCTGCAGTCGACCGGGCCGGACCTCACTCCGCAGGCGTTCCGCGACGCGTTGTTCGCTGGTGAGGGAACCGACACGGCAATCAGCCAGCCGTACCTGCAGTGGGGCGACACGGGCATCTGGCCGTACACCGACTACAGCGGCGTCGACGACGGCACCATCTTGTGGTGGGACCCCGCCGCCACCGGGCCCGACGAGATCCGCAAGGACGGCACGGGCATGTACGCCTTCGTCGACGGTGGCGCCCGCTACCTGCCGGGCGACTACCCGACCGAGGACAAGCTGTTCGATCCGGACGGCGCCGTCACGATCTACGACGTGGCGCCTCCCGGCGAAGAGCCGCCGGAGTACCCCAGCCCCGCCGGCTGATCCGTTCAGGTCCATTCCGGTTTCTCGTGAACAACTTCACCTCTGAGAGGTGAAGTTGTTCACGGGTTCGGAAGTGGTGCGGTCTCGTTGAACGTCTGCAGAATCGGGCGGTCGCCGCGGATCGCGATCCGACACACCGCCGCCTGGTCGAGGTGGCAGTTGAACGAGATGCCGACGCCCACACCGAGCGCCCAGGCGACCGCCGACTTCATCGGTGAGACGTGGCTGACGACCACGACGTTCTCCCCTGCGGCCCGCTCGACCAAGCCCTCGCAGGCGGAGCGAACCCGCTGGTCGAGCGTGGCGAGCGATTCGCCATCGGTCGGTGTGAAGTGCGGGTCGTCACGCCAACGCTGCCACACCTCCGACGGCACGTCGGTGTGGGGAGTGCCTTCGTACTCGCCGTAGGACAGCTCGAGCCACCGATCGTCGGTTTCGACCGCCAGCCCGAACGCTGCGGCAGTCTGCTGCGCTCGCTTCAACGGGCTCGACACCACGGCGTCGACGTCACACCAGCGCTGCACGTAGGCAGCGACCGCTGTGGCCTGCAGGCGACCCTGGTCGTCGAGATCCTGGTCGAGACGCCCTTGGAGCAGTCCTGCGGCGTTGGCCGGGGTTCGTCCGTGACGTACGAGGATCAGCACGGTCGCAGTGTCCCACAGCACTACTGGCGCAACTCAGCCGAACCGATCGGGCACCGCATCGAGTCGGCCGTCGCGCAGGAACGTCGCCCGTCGGGAACGGTCGGACAGGCCGTTGCGACGCCACAACCACACGCAGATCCCCACACCGACCGCTTCCATGGGTATCGCCCACCACCCTCGATCGATGACCGGCAACGGCGAGTCGTCGAACGACACACCGAAGAACGGCCACCAGAACACCTCGGTGTTGTTCCAGGCACCGTCGTACACCAGGTGCAGGATCATTCCGATCGGCAGTCCGAGCAGCACTTTGCGAATCGGCTTGCGACCTGCGGTCGCGAGCATCAACACTGCGAGCAGACCGACGCTGACGGTGAGGCTGTGCAGCGCACGGGCGCCACCGAAGAGTCCGTCACCGATCGGAAGCACCGATCCGACGATCAGCAGCCGGTTGTCGAAACGAGGGTCGCGGAACACGACGCCCACGGTCACGATCGCTGTGCCGATGAACCAGAAGAACACGGGAGACCTCCGCCCGTCAGACGATGAGGAGACGGCCGCAGTCGGGGCAGTCGGTGACGCCGGTGTCAGCCGCCTCGTCCTTGACCGTGTCGATCTCGGCGGCCGACAGCTCGAGGTGACACCCCTGGCACTGTTTGCCGACCAGGCGGGCGACCGCCACACCGAGCGCTGCGCGCTTGCGGTCGTAGGTTGCCAGCAGCGCCTCGGACAGCTGACCCCGCAACGTCGAGCGCGTGGCAGACAGCGTGGCGAGCTCGGTGTCGATGTCGCCGACCTCGGCGGCCAATGCGTCGTCGGCATGACGCAACCGTTTGCGGAACTGGTCCTCGTCTCGGACGTGCACGGCCAGCTGATCGTCGATTCGTGCCTGCTCTTCGAGCGACTCGAGTTCGTGCAGGTCGAGCTCGTCGATCTGGGCGCCGAGCGTGTCCATCTCGTGCATCAGTGCTTCGGCTTCGCGTGGTGCGATGACGGTCTTCATCTGCTGGTCGAGACGTTTGCGGTGCTCGAGCAGTTCGGCGCCGCGGGCTTCTGCCTGCTCGATCGACGTGCCCAGTTCGTCGATCCGGCCACGCATCGCGGAGCGTTGACGTTCCCAGGTCCGCATGGTGTCGGTAGCGGCCGACAGGTCGTCACGCAGCGGTGAGTTCTCCCGTCGATGAGCGAGCTGGTCGGCCTGGGTGTCGACCGCTTGGAGCGCCAGGAGCAGCTCGGCGATCGTGCTCGGTTCGCTGGACGAGGAGTCGCCGGTGTCGGTCATTGCTGACCAGTGTGCCAGCTCTGGGTGGATCAGCAGCGCCCGAGCACTGCGCTTGCCGGCAGCGACGGCAACGGTGCCAGCGGGTCGAGGTTGTCCGGCGCGATGGTGGTGCCGACCTGCACCGACTCGATGATCGGGATCGTCACCGGCGGCGGCGGCACCGTCTCGGCCGGCGGTTCACCCTCGGCCAGCGTCGTGGTGGGAGCATTCGGGTCGACCGCGACGGGCACCTCGATCGATCCGACCACGCGCGACTCACACTCGTTGCCCGGAAGGAACAGTCGGGCGTTCGGACGCGTCGGCGACACCCGTTCCCAGTCGACCAGCGGGAGGAACACGTGCGCCGGTTCCATGAACGTGTTCCAGATGATCGCCGGGAAGTGGCCACCCTGCACGTTGCTGCCGTACCCCTCGGCGCGGAACTCGGGGATGCCACGCATGGGCGTGTAGGCGTTCGGGTCACCGACCCAGACCGCCGTCGAGAGTTGCTTGGTGCCGCCGACGAACCAGGCGTTGGTGTTGTCCTGTTGGGTTCCGGTCTTGCCGAACGCCGGCCGACGATCGTCGAATGCGGCGCGGCGGCCGGTGCCGCCACCGTAGATCGGGCCCTTCATGATCTCGACGGTCTGCAGAGCTGCATCACGGTCGAGCACCTGGGAACCGGGATCGAGATGGGTGTACAGGCGCTCTCCGTCGGGCCCGTCGACGAACTCGACGTAGTACGGCTCGTGATGCAGCCCCTCGTTGGCGAGTGCCTGGGCACCCGACGCCATGTCCAACGGCGACAACTCGTTCGCACCTGTCGCGAGGCTGGCGAAGGGCTCGATCGGCCGCCGTTCGGACCGTGGCTGATCACGGTAGAGGTACGGCGACTCCGACATGCGGTAGATCGTGTCGACCACCCGGTTGAGCCCGACGATCTGCGAGAGCCGACCGAATGCGCAGTTGATCGAGCGGGTCGTGTGCTCCTGCAGCGTGACGACCCCGCGGTTGACGGCGTCGGTGATGATGAACGGCTCGGCCTCGTTGCCAGGGTTGGGCAGCACACACGGCCTGGTCCCGTCCAACAGGTCGTTCTGCTGGGCGCCGGCCTGCACGGCGGCCGCCAGGATGAACATCTTGACGCTCGAACCGGTCTGGCGCGGCGACAGCGCCATGTTGACTTCGCGCTCGTTGGGCACGAATCCGCGTCCGCCGACCATCACCCGGATCGCACCGGAGGTCGAGTCGAGTGACACGATCGACGCATCGAAGCTCGAGTCGATGCCCGTCGAAGGGGTGTCCGGCAGTTCGTTGCGGGCCTGCTCGGCGAGCGCCTGCATGTTGGCGTCGAGGGTGGTGTGGATCTGCAACCCACCGCGGAACAGCTGGTTGTAACGCTCCTGATAGGTGTCGCCGAGGATGTCGGTTCGATTGAGCAGGTAGTCGCGCAGCGCCTCGGTGAAGTAGGTACGTGAGAACGAACGGTCGGGCAGCGAGCGCACCCGCGACGGCAACACGAACTCCTCG
This sequence comes from Ilumatobacteraceae bacterium, assembly GCA_963848145.1. Lineage (GTDB taxonomy): Bacteria > Actinomycetota > Acidimicrobiia > Acidimicrobiales > Ilumatobacteraceae > Sva-07. Next base: position 44,486 of record CAWKCN010000014.1, on the reverse strand, counting down.
GCGAGCTGCTCCCCCTCGGCTTCGGTGAGTTCTTCCTCGTCGACCAGCCGCTCGATCACCTGGAGCCAACGAGCTCGACTCCGCTCGGGTTCGTTGATCGGATCGAATCCCGACGGCGAGCGGACCAGACCGGCGAGGAACGACGACTCGATGAACGTGAGGTCCTGCGCGCTCTTGGCGAAGTAGGTCTCGGCGGCGGCCTCGATGCCGTAGGCGTTGTTGCCGAAGAACACCGTGTTGAGGTAGCGAGCCATGATGTCCTCTTTCGACATCTGGTTCTCGAGCATCCGCGCATAGTGCATCTGCAGCAACTTGTAGCGCCCGTCGCGTTCGAGGCCGGCGAGGAAGTCGTTCTTGGCCACCTGCATCGTGATCGTCGAGGCACCCTGCTGTGGTGCGTCGGAAGCGAAATTCGACAGAGTTGCACGCACCAGGCTGCGAATGTTGATGCCGTCGTGGGTGAAGAACTCCTTGTCCTCGACCACCAGGAACGCGTCGATCACCGACTCGGGGATGTCTTCGTAGGCGATCGGTTGAGAGTTCTCGAGTTCGTAGAACGCAATCTCCTGGCCGTTGGCGTCGTAGACGTAGGTGCGCTGTGCGAGGGACTCGAACTCGGGAAGCACGACGGGCAGCTCTTCATGCGCGTTCGCCGTCGACCACACTCGCGGGGCGATGCCGACGACCGTGGCCGTGAGCAGCAGCGCGCCGGCGGCCACCACGAGCAGCAACCTGGGGAGCAAACCGAGCCAACGCACAGTGCCCTCGAGGATACTGCCGCTGACAGCGCCGCTACCGTCAGGGCGATGCAACGTCGACCGGAAGTCGTGCTGTGGGGCGCCGGAATGGTCGCGGGTGTGCATGTGGCGGCCTGCCAGGCGCTCGACTGGCGAGTCGCAGCCGTCGCATCGCGCACTGGCACCCGAGCCGCCACGCTGGCCCGAACGATCAAGGCCCGGGCCACCACCTTCGACGATCTGATCGCCCACCGGCAGGGCGACATCGCCATCGTTGCCACTCCCCCGGCCGACCATGTCGACGCTGCGGCGGCCCTGCTCGCCGCCGGCTATCACGTGGTGGTCGAAGCGCCGATGTCGTTCACCCTCGCCGGTGCCGACCAACTGATCGCGGCCGAGACCGCAGCGCAGCGCCCCGTGTTGTACTCCGAACACCTCGCTGCTGCACCCACCGTGGATGGTCTGCTCGCACGCGTCGCCGGCATCGGTCCGCTGACCCACCTCTCGGCACGAGCCACCCAAGCGCCACCGTCGTGGCGACCCGAAGATGGCGTCGCAGCCCATTGGGGCGGCGGCGCACTGTTCGATCTCGGCGTGCACCCTGTCGGCCTGACCCTGCGAACCGCCCTGGAATCCGGCGCCGGACGCCCCGTTTCGTTGAGTGCGGTGATCGTCGACGCCGGCACGCGCCACGAACACGGCACGATCAAACTGCGTTTCGAATCAGGCCTGCTCGCCACCGTGACCGCTCGCTGGCAACCCGACGCGCTGCCCGACTGGGATCTGCAGGCCTCGAGCGCCAGTGCGGTGCTCCGCGCCGAGCTGTACCCGTCTCCCACCCTCGAGCACAACGGTGATCCGGTGGCGATCGGCCCGCCGATTCGGGCAGGCGGGCCGTCGCTCGTCGACGACTACGGCTATGCACCGCAGCTCAAGCGATTCTGGACCAACATCCGCACCGGACGCCCGGTGCCCGCCACGTCACGGCTCGGACGTCAGGTACTCGACGTGATCTGTGCCGCTCACTGGTCGGCCGGTCAGGGAGCGATCGACGTCCCGCTTCCGTTCACGGGCCCCCGAGATCAGACCCCGGCGCAACTCTTCGAAGGTGTTACTCGTGGTGTCTGACACCACGAGTAACGCTCAGCGGTGACCGAGGTCGCGGCCCTTCTCGATCACCACGACGCCTTCGTCGCTGACCGTGAATCGTTCGCGATCGGCGTCGAGTTCGAGCCCGACCCGTTCCCAGTCGGGCACGATCACGTTCTTGTCGACGATGCACCGATGCAGGCGGACGCCGGCACCGATGTGGACGTCGGGGAAGATGATCGAGTCGGTCACATGGGCGTCGTGGTCGATGAACGTGCCGGGCCCGACGATCGAACGCTCGACGTGCGAACCCGAGATGATCGAGCCCTGGCACAGCAAGCTGCCATCGACGAACGACGGCTCGCCGCCGCGCCCGTGTGACACCTTCGCCGGCGGCAGCCCACGCCGCGTCGTGTACACCGGCCAGTGCTCGTTGTACAGGTTGAAGATCGGCACCGGGGCGATCAGGTCCATGTTGGCGTGGAAGAACGAGTCGATGGTGCCGACGTCTCGCCAGTAGCCCTTCTCGCGGTCGTCCTGGCCCGGGATGTCGTTCTTCGAGAAGTCGTACACCCGCGCCACGCCCGCATCGGTGAGCGCCGGGATCACGTGACTGCCGAGGTCGGTGTACTGGTTCTCGCGCGGGGTCACCACGTCGATCAGGGTCTGGGTGTCGAACACGTAGTTGCCCATGCTGGCCAGACACATCTCGTCGTTGCCCGGCATCGTCGGAGGGTCGGCCACCTTCTCGTGGAACGCAAGGATCTTGCCGCCGTCGTCGACCTCGATGACGCCGAACTCCCTCGCCTCGTGCTTGGGCACGGGGATCGCCGCCACCGTCACGCCCGCACCGCTGTCGCGATGCTCGTCGATCATCTGGCGCGGGTCCATCCGGTAGATGTGGTCGGCGCCGAAGACAGCGACGATGTCGGGCGACTCATCCGCGATCAGGTTCAGGTTCTGATAGATCGCGTCGGCCGAACCCTGGAACCAGTACGGGCCTCGACGCATCTGGGCGGGCACGGGGGTGACGTAGTTGTCGAGCATCGCCGAGAAACGCCAGGTCTGTGAGATGTGACGATCGAGGCTGTGGCTCTTGTACTGCGTGAGCACCACGATCTTCAGGTAGCCGGCATTGGCGAAGTTCGACAGTGCGAAGTCGATCAGTCGATACGTCCCGGCGAACGGCACTGCGGGCTTCGCCCGGTCGTTGGTGAGCGGTGCCAGGCGCTTGCCCTCGCCGCCAGCCAGCACGATCACGAGAACTTTCGGTTCGATGGCCATCGTTCGCAACCGTACACACGCCGCACCCGACCGGCGTGACGATCGGATCCGATTCGTGACCTTGGTCCGCGAGTCGCTACCGCCGGTTCACCTGCAACTCCTCGTAGAGCGCGAGGTACTCACGTGCCGGTGCGTTCCACGACCAGTCGATTGCCATCGCACGCTTCTGGATCGCCGATCGGCGACGCCGATCGCGCAGACGCCGCTCAGCCCGGAACAGCGCGGCGAGCAGGTCTTCGGTTGCCGCCCGACGAGCAACGAATCCGGTGCCGGCGCGATGCAGATCGGCATCGGTCACGGTGTCGACGAGGCCGCCGACGGCGGCGACCACCGGGATCGCCCCATATCGCATCGCCTGCATCTGGGTGAGCCCGCAGGGCTCGAACCGGCTCGGCATCAGGTAGAGGTCGGCACCGGCGAACATCATGTGCGACAGCGCTTCGTCGTAGCCGTCGACGAACACCAACGACGCCGGATACTCGGCCGCAAGCTGATGCAGCCGCGCAGCGAGGCTCGCGTCTCCCGAACCCAGCACCGCCAAACGCATCGGGATCTGCTCGAGCAGTGGAACCAACGGAGCGAGCAGGTCGACACCCTTCTGATGGGTCAGCCGGGTGACCACGGTGGCAAGCAGCACACCGTCGTCGGGGAACCCCACCCGGTCGAGCAGCGCCGTGCGATTCTCGGTTCTGGCATCGAGCGTCGAGGCGTCGAACGCACGGACGATCAGCGGGTCGTCGGCCGGGTCCCACACGTCGGTGTCGATGCCGTTCAGGATTCCGACCAACGCCTCGGCACGGTTGCGCAGCGGCTCGTCGACGCCGAAGCCGCCGTCGGGCGTGACGATCTCGGTTGCGTAGTGGGGTGACACCGCCACGATCCGGTCGGCCAACGCCAGTGCTCCGGTCAGCGGGTTGGTGCCGCCCCACCATTCGTAGTGAGCTGCGCGAGGTCCGATCCGATCGAGCCACGAGGCATCGGCCACACCCTGGTAGGCGAGGTTGTGGATCGAGACCACGGTGGGCGGCGGCTCGCCGAGCGCTGCCAGCACCGGCCCCGTGTGCCAATCGTTCAGGTGCAGGACGTCGGGCGGATGGCCCTCGACGTACGCGGCGACCGCCCGGGCGAATCGGAAGAAGCGCTCGCTGTTGTCCGGCCAGCCCTCGCCCGATGCCTCGAGATACGGGTGGGGCCTCGCCATACCCGGGACGGAGACCAGGTGGATCTGCCCAACCGCCGGGTGATGACCCCGACGAACCGAGGCCGTCCCCACCCACTCGGGCACGTCGAGGGTGAACGTCGTCTCGTCGACCAGGGAGACATCGCCGTAGTCGGGCATCACCACGTCGAGATCGACACCCAGACGCCGCAGTTCGGCACCGAGACCGGCGGCTGCAGCGGCCAGCCCACCCACGGCCGCAACCGGCGACAACTCCGCGGTGGCAAAGACGACTCGCATCGCGACAGTCTGCCCCGGCAGCAGTGCCAACACCGGTTTCCTTCCGACCCGTCGACGGCTTGACTGTCGGAATGACCAACGACGCCGTCAGCGACGACATCCGCCTGCTCGGTCGCCTGCTCGGTGATGCGATCCGGACCACCAACGGCCAATCGGCCTTCGACCTGGTCGAACAGGTTCGCAAGCTCGCGGTCGAGGGGCGGCGCAGTGGCCGCAGCACCGTCGACGACATCCGGGCAGCGCTCGCCGAGCACCCGCTCGACCAACAAGTGCTCGTACTCCGGGCGCTCGACTGGCTCTCGCTGCTGGCCAACACCGCCGAGGACGTCCACCTCGAGCGTCGCCCACGCCACCATCGCACCGCCGCCACCCCTCCCCGCGCCGGCAGCCTCGATGCCGCACTCGACGAACTGCTCGACTCGGGCCGAGCACCCGGCGACGTCCACGCTGCAGTCGAACGTCTGCAGGTGACCCCGGTGATCACCGCGCACCCCACGGAAGTGCGCCGAAAGACGGTGCTGCAGGTGCTCGAAGAGGTGACCCGACTGCTCGAGGAGCTCGAACTCCGACGCGGCGACGCGGTGGCGGCCGGCGACATCGAGGACGACCTGTCCGTCCAGGTGCTGTTGCTCTGGCAGACCGCGCTGCTGCGGCTGTCGAAGCTGCGGGTTCGCGACGAGATCAACGAGGCACTGCGCTACTACCAGGCCAGCTTGTTCGACGTGGTGCCCGAGCTCACCCGCGATCTGTCGGTCGCCGTCTCCACACGACTGGGTGGTGAGTCGATCGACACGGCGACGTCGATCACGATGGGGTCCTGGATCGGCGGCGACCGCGACGGCAACCCGTTCGTGACCAGCGACGTCGTCGGCTACGCCATCGACCGGCAGACCGAGACCGCACTCGGGCATCATCTGGCGGGGCTGTACGAGCTCTCGCGTTCGCTGTCGATGACCGACCGGTTGGTCACGCCGACGTCAGCGGTTCTGGCACTCGCCGACGCATCCGGCGACGACTCGCCGTTCCGAGCCGACGAGCCCTACCGGCGGGCGCTGCGGGGAATGCACGCTCGCCTGCACGCGTACGCACGTCGGGTGCTCGCCCCCGACGTCGACGTCCCGGGGCCGCCGCCCGCCGAACCCGGCGATGCGTACGACGACCTGTCGGAGCTGCTGGCAGACCTCGATCATGTGATCGAGTCGTTGCAGAGTCACGGTGCCGGAGCGCTCGCCGACTCGATGGTCGCCCCTGTCCGATGGAGCGTGGCCGTGTTCGGGGCACACCTCTGTGGGCTCGATCTCCGTCAGAACTCTGCGGTGCACGAACAGGTCGTCGGTGACCTGCTCGCCCAGGCCGGCGTCTGCGACGACTACTTGTCGCTCGACGCAGCCGAGCGCGTCGACGTGCTCACCGCCGAGCTCCGCACTCCGAGGCTCCTCCGGCACCCCGCCGCCGACCTCGCCGACCGAACGGTGTCGGAGCTGGCGATCCTCGAGACCGCTGCGCACGCCGTGCGACGCGTCGGACGACGCATCGTGCCCCACTACGTCATCTCGATGGCGCACGACGTGAGCGACGTGCTCGAAGTCGCCGTCCTGCTGAAGGAGGTCGGACTCGCGAGCGCTGCCCACGACGGCCACCACGCTGCATCCGAACTCGACATCGTGCCGCTGTTCGAGACGATCGACGATCTCCAACGCAGCGCCGACGTCGTGACCGAGATGTTCCGACACGACGTCTATGGCGACATCGTCCGATCCCGCGGGAACCGCCAGGAGGTGATGGTCGGCTACTCCGACTCGAACAAGGACGGCGGCTACCTCTGCTCGCAGTGGAACCTGTGGTCGGCGCAGACCCAACTCACCGAGACCGCTCGACGCGCCGGCGTGCAGCTGCGCTTCTTCCACGGACGCGGTGGCACCGTCGGCCGAGGCGGCGGCCCCGCCCACGACGCCATCCTGGCGCTGCCCACCGGATCGGTCAACGGCTCGATCCGACTCACCGAGCAGGGCGAGATCGTCGCAGCGAAGTACTCGAACCCGTCGATGGCCCGGCGCAACCTCGAGACGATGGTCGCTGCCACGCTCGAAGCGACCCTGCTGGGCGAAGCCACCACCGCACCGCCGCTCGACCCGGCGTTCCTCGATGCCATGGACGAACTGTCGGCCGCTGCCTTCGATGCCTATCGTCGGCTCGTCTACGGCGACGACCGGTTCGTTCGGTTCTTCCGGGCGATCACGCCGACGGACGAGATCGCAACCCTGAAGGTCGGCAGCCGCCCTGCCTCGCGAACGGCGTCCGCCGCGATCGAGGACCTGCGCGCCATCCCGTGGGTGTTCGGTTGGACCCAGTGTCGTCTGATGATCCCGGCGTGGTACGGGGTCGGATCGGCGGTGTCGGCATTCGCCGGTGGCGACGACCAGCGTGTCGAACTGCTCAGCTCGATGTATCGAACGTGGCCGTTCTTCCGCACGGCGATCGACAACATGGGCATGGTGTTGGCCAAGTCCGACATCGAGATCGGCCGAAGGTACGCCGACGTGTTGGTGGAGGACGACTCGATGCGCACCGACATCTTCGGAGCGATCGCCGCGGAGCATGCGCTGACCCTCGACTGGCATCACCGAATCACGGGCTCCGACACCCCGCTGTCCGACAACCCGTTCCTCGACCGCAGCTTGCGCAACCGTTACCCGTACCTCGATCCGCTGCACGTGATGCAGGTCGACCTGTTGCAGCGGTTCCGCGAGGGCGACGACGACGAGCTCGTGGTCCGCGGTATCCAGTTGTCGATCAACGCGATCGCCACCGGCCTGCGCAACTCCGGCTGAACTCTGCCTCCGTCGCCTCGGCGATGTTCGGGGCTGTTGCCCTACTCTGCGTCGATGACACTCAGCCGACGGGCACGGTTCTTCCGCAAACGAATCGCCACGTTCCAAGTGGACGACGACGTTCCAATCGAGGAACGGCGCGCCAACATGGACAAGCTCGACTCGATCCCGCGCCCGCGCAAGGTCGACTACGTCGACACCCACGTCGGCGGCATCCCGGCGATCGTGGCGACGCCGACCGAAGTCCGACCGGACCGCCACATCCTGTACATCCACGGCGGCGCGTACGTCCTCGGATCACCGAAGAGCCACATTGCCATGTGTGCTCGACTCGCCAAACGTGCCGCAGCCACGGTCACCGTGATCGACTATCGGCTCGCTCCCGAGCACGTGTACCCGGCCGCGGTCGACGACTGCGTTGCTGCCTACCGTGGGATCACCGCGAACGTCGACCCATCGCTCGTCACGATCGCCGGGGACTCTGCCGGCGGTGGTGCCAGCCTGGCGACGCTCGGCGCGCTCAAGGCCGCCGGCGACCCGATGCCCGGGGCGGCGTACGTGCTCTCGCCGTGGGCAGATCTGACCGCATCGGGCGAGTCGGTGGTCACGCGAGCGCCGTTCGATCCGATGTTCGACGGCGACGGCCTGATCGAGGCCGCAACCACCTATGCGGGCGACACCCCGCTCGACCACCCCGGTGTGTCACCGTTGTTCGCCGATCCGGCCGGATACCCCCCGACCTTGATCCAGACGGGGATGGACGAGATCCTGCTCTCCGATTCGACCAGGCTCGCGGAGCGCTACACCGCCGCCGGCGTCGAGGTCCGACTCGACCTGCGCGACGACCTGTGGCACGTGTATCCGATCCTGGCGGGCTACATGCCGGAAGCAACCGATGCACTCGTGCGCGCCGCGGTCTTCATCCGCACGCACACGCCCGCACCGTTTCCCGCTCCCGCCTCTGTCTCGGCATGACGTCGCCTCGCTTTCCCGAGCTCGGCTTCTACACGCTCGCCGGAGGCGCGCAGAACCCTCGAGACCTGGTCACCGAATGCCGGCAGGCCGAAGCGCTCGGCCTGGGAGCGGTGTTCATCAGCGAGCGGTTCAACGTCAAAGAGGCCGTGACCCTCTCGGGTGCTGCTGCGGTTGCCACCACGAACATGCAGATCATCACGGGCGCCACGAACCACAACACGCGTCACCCGATCGTCACGGCGTCGTACGCAACCACGATGCACCGGCTCACCGGCGGACGGTTCGTGCTCGGTATCGGCCGAGGCATCGCGCCGATGTTCGATGCCTACGGCATCCCGCGGATCACCACCGCACAGATGGAGGACTTCACCGAGGTGATGCGCCGCCTGTGGCACGGCGACACGATCATCGGCCATGACGGCCCGATCGGGTCGTACCCGGTGTTGCGACTCGATCCGACGTTCGACGAGGACATCCCGTTGGGCCTGGTCGCGTTCGGTCCGAACTCGTTGGAGTTGGGCGGGCGGGCGTTCGACCACGTCATCCTGCACACGTTCTTCACCGACGAGACCCTCCAGCGTTGTGTGCGCACGGTCAAGGACGCAGCAGAACGGGCGGGGCGCGATCCCGAGTCGGTCACGGTGTGGTCGTGCTTTGCCACGATCGGCGACCACCTGTCCGAGCCGGTGCGGCTGAAGAAGACCGTCGGGCGCCTCGCCACCTATCTCCAGGCCTACGGCGATCTGATGGTCGAGACCAACCGGTGGGATCCCGCCGTGCTCACCGCGTTCCGCACCGACGACCTGGTCGCCGGATTCCGCGGCGCGATCGACGTGAGCGCCACGACCGAACAACTCGAGCACATCGCAACGTTGATTCCCGACGAGTGGTTGGCGCCGTCGGCGAGCGGGTCCGCCGAGCAGTGCGCCGCCGCCGTTCGGGGCCAGTTCGATCTCGGCGCCGACGCAGTGATCATGCACGGAGCGAGCCCCGGCGAGCTCTCCCCCATCGTCGACGCCTACGCGTCCGCCGGAGAGTGAGCAGGCTGACGCTCACGCCATGAGCTGCTGCTCGCGCTCGAGCACCTGTGGGAACAGCAGGTTGTTCTCCTTGTGGACGTGCAGGTGCGTGTCGGCCTCGAGTTGCTCCAGCCCGGAGAACAGCGCATCGTACGAGGCGCAGCCGTCGGCGGGTGGGGTGTAGTCGGCGCTCAGCGTGCGGAGTCGGCGAAGCAGTCCGCCGAGGTCGTCGTGTTCGCGCATCATCGTCGAGATGGGATCGCCGATCGAACCGAATGCGAATGCGGGTGTCGCCGCTGCCCCGAAGAGTTCTCCGATCGCGGGAAACAGGATCCGCTCTTCGTTCTCCAGATGCGGTTCGATGTCGTTGCGGATCGCTGCGAAGCACGCGGCGATGTCGGCGAGTTCGGGGTGACGCTCGCCGTGCACGGTCGCGACCTTGTCGACCAGGGCCTGCAAGCGGGGCAGTTCGTCCCACAGATAGCGGTGGTGCGTGCTCACGAGATGATCGACGAGCTCCACGGCGCCCATCGACGCCCACGGTGCGGGCGCATCGTCGGCGTCGAGGTGTGCTTCGAGCTCGACGATCACCGACCGGGAGTCGAGGTCGTTGGCGTCGCAGGCATCGGCGAGTGTCGTCGCACCGCCACAGCAGTAGTCGAGGTCGAGCCGTTCGAGGAGCGAGGCGAGCTTCGGCGCGGTGTTGACGATGTCGCCCAGGCTCATGTCGGAGCGGAGCGGGTACGAAGACGAGGTGGGCATGGGGTCGCTTTCGTTCAGGAGAGTTGGACGCCGGCGGCGGTTGCGGCCACCAGCGCGACGCCGAGCGCCATCTGGCGGAGACCGAGCACCTTGGCGGGCGGCACCGGCGAACGACGTACCCACACGAGGTGCAGCACGACGATCACCGCCACTGCGATCGACCCGGCGACGACGTCGGGATCGACGACCGCCGCGACCGCCGCGACCACCAGGGCCAGGAGCTGGAAGAGGTCGCTGGAACGGGTGCTTGCCGTCCCGCGATGGAGTCGGCCGATCTGGGTTCGGATGAACGGGATGGCAGCGATCGAACGGGCCGCCAGTACCAGCCAGGCCGCTGCTGCGAGCGTGGGGGTGCCGTCGCCGGCGACGACGATGGCAGCGGCCACTGCGCCCATGCCGATCGCTCCACAGAGTTCGGGGACGAGCCGTCGGCCACGGCTGCGGATGTCGTACCAGAGCTCGACGGCGAACAGCGGCAGAGCGATGCCCGCCACGATCACCCAGTCCCAACCGGCAGCGACGAGCGCGACGACTGCCCATCGCCACGATCGCCGCCACCTCGGCGAGTCCGATTCGGCGAGCGAGCACGGTGCGTTCGAGTTCACGGTCGCGTCGACGGTCGACGAGTGCGAGCTTCAGCGGTGTACGTGCGAGAAAGGCGAGCAGTGCCGCGGCACCGATGGCGACACCTGCCCAGGAGAACCCCAGGAGCAGGCCGAGGAGGATCGGTTCAGCGGTGAGCCCCCACCCGCCGTGCTCGGACGGGACCGCCACCGTCTTCCATGTCGGGCGTTCGCTGACGTCGTGCGCAGGAGCCGTTCGGGTGTTCACTACGTGGCCACCTCCGCCAGTGCCAACTGGCCGAGCGACGAGCGCAGTTCGGCTCGGGCCCGACCCCACGCGATGTGCAGCGCACACGGCTCGGCGGCGTCGCAGAGTCGTTCGGCGACCACGCATCGACCGGTGTCGGTCGGGCCGTCGATCGTCTCCACGACCTCGAGCACGCTGAGCGTCCCGAGGTCGCGTTGAGCTTGATAGCCACCGGTCGGACCCGGCACGGAACGCACCCATCCGGCACGGACGAGCGGGCCCATCACCTGCGGGACGAAGCCCGCCGTGGTGCCGAGCATGTCGGCGAGGTCGACGCTCTTCACTCGGGCGGGTGCTGCCTGGAGGGCGATCAACGCCCGCACGGCGAGGTCGGCGCGTTGGGTGATCTCCAATCTCATGTTCTCAGAGTGCCCGACTCATCGACCCGGCGCCAAGGGACCGACGTCCCATCACGGTTCACCGTCGCCGGCCTGGAACAGCCCGAGAGCGCCCCGGCCGGGGAAGTTGAAGGCATGTGTGACCATCGGGTAGAGCCCGTCCTCGGCAGCGAGCAGTTCGATCACTGCGCCCTGCGCCGGCGCGAGGTCGACGGCCTGGGAACCCCAGTTGCCCTCGTTGCCACGCTCGAGCTTGACGCCTTCCTTGATCACGGTGTCGAAGATCGTGCCGACGATGTGGAACGACGAGTCGATCGACGGCCCGACGTTCAGGACGAACAGACGGAACTCCTCACCGGTCGGCACCTCGATCGGGGCGTCGCGGTACTGGAATGCCGCACCGTTGAACATCACGAAGTCGGGTTCCGGCGCTGCCTGGTTGGCCTTGCCGAACGACGACACCTCGCCCTGCGGGCCGAGGTACCACTCGTGTTGGATCATGAAGAACTCGTTCTCCATCGGCTCGAGTCCTCCTTCGGGTTCGACGATGACCATGCCGAACATGCCGTTGGCGATGTGGTGCAGTACGGGGTCGGTCCCGCAGTGGTACATCCACACCCCGGCGTAGTCGGTCGTGAACTCGTAGATCAGCTCCTCACCCGGCGCAAGCGAGCGCATCTCGTCGTTCCACGCCACCTGTGAGGCGTGGAAGTCGATCGAGTGCGAGGCGCTGGCCTCCGGCGGATTGATCAGGTGGACTCGCACGGTGTCACCGACCTGCGTGCGGATCACCGGGCCCGGCATCGTGCCGTTGAACGTCCAGATCTGCTGCACGTAGCCCTCGGCGACCGTGGCGAGCTTCTCCTCGACGACCATCTCGACGTCGATCAGGTCGCCACCATCGGGAGCGCCACCGGGGGTCAGCGTGAAGCCGTCCCCCTCGCCACGTTGTGGTGCACGGGCATCACGGAGTTCGTACGGCGGTGCATCGGGGTCGGCTTCGACGGTGGCCGCTTCGTCGCCGCCACCGCTCGCTGCCGCTGCGGAGCTCTCGGCCGGCGACGCGTCGGTGCGGATGATGCCCTCCATGCCGGCCTCGGCATGGCCAGGGATCGAGCAGATGTAGCGGATGCCCTCGGCGGGCACCTCGAAGTCGAACTCGACGGTCTCGCCGGCTGCGGCGACGATCGCCTCGCCGTTGTCGAACTTGATGTCGTGTTCGATCGAGCCCTCGTTGACCAGCGTGCCCGAGTACGAGCCGGCGGTCGCCATCAGATCGGATGGAGCGAACGCGAACTCGGTGGCGACGAACTCGACGGTGTCGCCGGGCGACACGTCGGTCTCACCGCTGCCGGCACCGGCCGAGGCCCCGCCTCCTGCGCCCTGGTCGGTTTGCGAACTCGACGACCCTGCAGCATCGGGTCCGTCGGGACCACACCCGGCAGCTGCGACGACGAACAGTGCGACGATGCCGACTCGAACGATGGATCGGATGCGCATGAAGGACCTCCTGGGGTCGGGCCGAACAGCGGGGTGTCGGCTATCCATGAATTACATACTCATTGACTCATGAACCGACAGGGACGAAGGTCCCTTCCCCCCACTGCGAACCGTCGGCCCGATCGCCGGCATCCGACACCATGGGACGTTCGCCCCTGCCGGCCAATTGTGAAGTGTGCCACTCATGGATGCATGGGACTCCCCCGACTCGCATCGGTGGCGGCGGCCGCGGCCCTTGTCGCCAGTCTGAGCGCGTGCTCCACGACGGCCGACGACGCCCGTCCGTCGACCCCACTGCGCATCTCCACTCCCGACCTGGCCGCCCCCGAACACCGTTTCCAGCAGGTCTCACAGTTCGGTCGAGGCCGAGCGCTCATGGTTGCCCCGGCCGGCCGAGGCGAACTCGTCGCGACCACGATCGGCGTCGACGTCGTGCGGAGCGACGAAACCGTGTCGATCCCCACTGCGCTGCGTCCACCCCTCGACGACGTGCTCGTCACCGCCGACGGTTCCACGGCGCTGCTCGTCGACGACGACGGCACCGGAGAGCTGTGGCGCCTCGACGACCAGCGCCTGCTGTCCTCGATCGATGACGTGGTCGGCGGTCGGTTCACCGACGACGCACGCCACATCGATGTCGTCACGACGAGCTCGTTCCGTCGACTGGCGACCACCGACGGTGCCATCATCGCGAACACCGTGCGCACGGTGGGTCAGTCCGCCGACGTGGCATCGGGGGCGACGGCGTGGATCGCTTGGTTCGGGCGCCGGGCGAACCCACTCGTCATCTCCCGCTCGAACGCAGGACAGCACGGTGAAACGTGGGATGGCGCGGTCACCACCGATGTTCCGGTCCCGGACACCACCGGCCGCATCGGTCGAGCCGTCGGCGACCCCACCGGCGATCGTGCAGTGCTCGGGGTCGAGGGCGAGGGCAGATTCGCCGGGGCACTCGTCGGCATCGACACCTCGACCGGGGAACAACGCTGGGTCCACCAGGTCGGCGACGACGCCGTCGAGCCGCTGTGGGACGTCGGCCACGACGGCCGAACGTTCGTCGTCGCCGACATGAACGCACAGCTCGTCGGCATCGACGGCAACGTCGAGAACACGTGGACCGTCGAGGGTGCCGAGTCGGTGCAATCGGTCGTCTCGCTCGGTTCATCGCCTGGCTACGCGATCGTGCGGGCTCGAGGGTCGATGCAGTTCGTCGGTGCCGATGGGACTCCCGGCGTCACCATCGACAGCGCCGGCAAGCGCCTGGTCGACGTGTCCGCAGCCGTGGCCGAACCCGGTGTGGTGGCCGTCGACGCCGACGGGCGGGTCCTGAGGTGGACGACCTCGGGGGCGCTCGTTGCCGAGATCGACGACTACGTGGCCGGCGGTGTCAACCAGGTGGCGGTGGCGCCGGACGGGTCCAGCGGAGCCTTCGCCAGCACCGACGGCTCGGTCAGCATGTTCGATCTCCACCGACCATCGGCGATCGGGCGGGTGCGGCAGCGATTCGTGCACGATGAAGGCAACGTCGACTCGGTTGCATTCGCTCCGCTGGGCGACGCCATCGTGTCGGGAGTCAGCGAAGCGAACGGCACGAACTCCTTCGACGACACCCTCAGCCGTTGGGACGTCGGCTCCGACGAGCGCCGCTTCGCCGTCGGCGGCATCCCCGAACCGATCATGGGATGTACCGAGTTCCGCAACACCGTGCTGTTCTCACCGGACGGCGAGTTCTTCGTCGCCCCGTTCCACGACTTCAGCGTGTCGGTTCGCGATGCCGACGACGGTTCGATCATTCACGAGTTCCCCGAGCATCTCAGCATCGTCTGGGGTCTGGCCATTTCGGTCGATGGCAGTGTCCTCGCCACCTCGTCCGACGACTGGACGACACGTCTGTGGGACCTCGACGACTTCGGGCTGATCTCGGAGATCGAGGCCCCACCGGGCGGCTTCCTCGACCTGGCGTTCACACCCGACGGAGACTCACTCGTCGTCTCGGACATCTCCGGCGCGATGCATGTCCTCGACGTCACCAACGGGTCGCTCTCGAGCCCGTTCCACGGTGAGTCGGCACCCGCCAGCAGGATGTCGATCTCTCCCGACGGCCGCTACGTCGCCGCCGGCGCCGACGACCAGGGCACGGTGAACATCTGGGACCTCGCAACAGGACGGATCGTCCAGCAGTTGGTGGGCCATGGCGCCACCGTCACCAGCGTGGTGTTCACCCCGGACGGACTCGGACTGGTCAGCGGCTCGGACGACGGCACGACACGCGTGTGGCGGACCGAGCCGACGTCATGAAGGTTGGCTCACGCCCGCAGGTCACGTCGTGGTGGAGACCACGGTGACCGGCACCGACACCTTGCGTGCGATGCGACACGGCAGGTCCTGACGCAACCAGCGCGAGACCTTGGTGGGCAGCGTCGACACGATCACTTCGTCGAACCCGCCCGACTCGACCAGACGGGCCACCGCCGCGGGCGTGTCGGCATCGAGCGACAGCTCCCCCGTCGCCTCCACGCCGAGCCCGGTGAGCCATTCGAGGCCGAAGTCGAGTTGTTCCTGCGCGGCTCGCCGATCGTCTTCGATGTCACGGCTCAACGTCGGCGCCATGTCGGGCGCCGCGGCGCCCACCGCCACCGCCGACGCCACCGGGTTCGGAACGGGCACCACCAGATGGACAGCGTGCGGACGCTGCTTCGGCCCGCTCGCTCGACCAGCGCTGCGAGTTCCGATCCGCCCAGCGAGCGGTTTCCAACGATCAACAACTTGCCCATCCGGCCCCCGATGCGGTGTGTGAACGCACTGTAGGCGATCGGCAACGCGGACAGTGACGTTGGGCCCTGCTGCTGACGTCCGCAAAGGGCCACCCATGGTCCAGACTGTGGACGATGTTCGCGCGCCCCCGTCGAACCCGTGTCACGCTGGTCCCCTGCGTTGGCCGTTGCGGCAGTCTCGATGGCCCTCGCCGCCTGTAGCGCCACGTCGCCGGCCGAGCCGGACGCCGAGGCCGCCCCCACGCCGGACCTGAGCACCGACACGAACCAGTTCGAGCAGATCTCGCGCTTCGGATCCGGACGGGCGGTGGCTGCCGCAGCCACCGACTCGTTGACGGTGATCGCTTCCACGATCAGTGTCGAACGTGCACCGCGGCGACGACGTCGAGGAGATCCCCACCGAGCTCGCGCGTTCCCGATCACCGACGTGGCGATCACCCCCGACGCGACGGTCGCTCGTACTGCTGTCGGCCACAGGGGCCGGCGAACTGTGGTCGCTCGAACCGATGAGCGCACTTGCGTCGTTCGATTCGGCGGAAGCGGCTCGATTCAGCGACGACGGCAATGGGTCGACCTCGTCGGCCGGGACTCGGCCACACGCCTGTCCACCTCGGATGGCTCCACGCAGAGCCAGGGCGCCCGCCCGACGCCCGGGCCGATCAACTCGGTGACCTGGTTCGGAACCGACGGACACACGCTGATCGTTCGTGGCGACTCCACCAGCCGACCCGGCGAGATCTGGAACGGCACCGAACTGGTCGACGCCACCTACGAGCCAGGAGGGCTCTTCCGAGTCGTTCGAGCAGTGGGCGACCCGTCCGCCGATCGTGCGGTCTTCGGCATCACCGGCGGTGCCGGGGCGGTCGGTGCGCTCGTGTCGGTCGACCTGACCACCGGCGCCGAGCGCTGGCGCCGAGAGGTCGGCAACGACGCCGTCCAACCGGTGTGGAGCGTCGGCCACGACGGCAGGGTGCTCGCCGTGGTCGGGATCCGACGTCCGGCTCTACGGCCTCGACGGCGACCCTCGACACGTCGTGGGAGCTCGACGGGTCCGACACGGTCGACACCGTCGTCGCCTACGGAGACACGCCGGGCTACGCGATCGTCGGAGTCGGTGGGTCGGTCGTGTTCGTCGACGCCGATGGTGCGCAGATCGGCGAGTCGGCGACCAGCGGCGCCCGCCTGGTCGACCCTCGGCCGCGTCGCAGCGGGAGGGATCATCGCACCCGATGCCAACGGTCGCCTCCGCCAGTGGAGTCCGGCCGGCGACGTCGTCGCGGACTGCTCCGACTACGTCGGCGGCGAGGTGAACGACGTTGCGATCTCAGCCGACGGTTCCTCGGCTGCCGCTGCTGCCTCCGACGGCAACGTCGGCATCCTCGACCTCACGTCCACGGCGGCCGTCGAAACCATCCCGACCCGATTCGTCCACCCCGAGGGCAACGTCGACACCGTGGCGTTCGTCGATGACGGCACCGCGGTGGTGTCCGGTGTGAGCGAAGCCAACGGCGAGAGTTCCTTCGACGACACGCTCAGCCGCTGGGAGCTCGCCTCCGACGACCGCAGCTTCGTCGTTCCGGGAATCCCCGAGACGATCAGCGGCTGCACCAGCTTCCGCAACACGGTGGAGGTGTCGCCCGACGGCGAGTTCTTCGTCGCGACGCACCACGACTTCGCCGTGTCGATGCGCCGAGTCGACGACGGTTCGTTGATCCACGAGTTCACCGGCCACACCAGCATCGTGTGGGACGTCGCCATCTCGCCCGACGGCCGCCGGTTGGCCACGTCGTCGGAGGACTGGACCCTGCGGTTGTGGGATCTCGACGACTTCAGCCTGATCGCCAACGTCGACGCACCACCGGGCGGCTACGCAAGCGTCGTCTACACCCCCGACGGAGCGTCGATCCTCGTGTCCGACTCCACCGGGAACGTCGTCCGTTCTCGACGCCGCAGACGGGAGCGCTGCTCAGGTCACTCGACGGCCAGAAGAGCCCGACGGCACGGATGTCGGTGTCACCCGACGGTCGATATGCCGTTGCAGGGGCCGACGGCGGTGCTGATCCGGATCTGGGAGCTCGCCACCGGGCACGATCGCTCAGGACCTCGATGGCCACGCAGCCAAGGTCACCAGCGTCGAGTTCACCCCGGACGGTCGCGGGCTGGTCAGCGGCTCGGTCGACGGCACCACACGGCTCTGGCGCGTCTAGCACACCCCACCCTGCTGGCACCGCTCCGCTCGCTGCAGCACGCTTCACCGCTCACTTCGCTCGCAACGAGATCCACCTGGAACAGTGTCGACGATGCTGCTCACCACCCTGGACATGACCACCGAGTCGTTCGAAGCTGCGACCGGCTGGGCCGCCAAGCCCGAAGGGATGTGCAAGGGCGATGCCTGCGTGCCGGCTCCCGGCGCCGTCTCGCCAGATGGAGCCCTCGATGTCACCGCTGTTGCTGATCGGCTCGGCATGGCGCTCGTCGCCGACGACGCGGCGGAGGTGTGGGCGCTCGGCCCCGAGAGCGGCGGCCGGGCGTTGACGACCGCGGTGGCGCCTCGACATCGAGCTTCCCGACGTCGACGGCAACCCCTTCGACCTGACCGGCGATGCACGGTCGCAAGGTGCTGCTGGTCGCCTGGGCGTCGTGGTGAGGCTGTTCCGCTGACCTGCCCGTGTGGCAGGCACTTCACGAAGAACTCGAGCCGCTCGGCCTCTCGATCGTCACGGTTGCGCTCGACCTCGACCCGGAGAAGGCGCGCACCTGGATCGACGCTGCGTCACCGACACACCCGTCGCTGATCGACAGCCATCACCGCGTCGACGAACTGCTCGGCATCTCGAACGTGCCGATGGCGGTGTGGATCGACGAATCGGGCACGATCGTCCGTCCGGCGGAGGGAGCCTCGATCCAGCCGAGCCCACTCCGGGCGATGGAGATCACCGACGAGATGCCCGAACGGCTGCAGGCCGTACTTCGCGAGTTCAAGGCGATGCCCGAAACGGGAGAGGCCTACCGGGCGGCGATCGTCGACTGGGCCAGCCGCGGCGCCGACAGCGAGTATGCGATGTCACCCGACGAAGTGATCGCTGCGTCGCAACCGCGTTCGGCCGACCACAGCCGCGCTGCTGCATGCTTCGAACTCGGCATCCACGCCGAGGAACGTGGAGACCACCAGGCCGCGATCGCCTGGTGGAAGCAGGCCCATGCGCTCTTCCCCGAGAACTGGACCTACAAGCGCCAGGCATGGACGCTGGAGTCGACTCCCGAGGGCGCCGACTCCGACAAGGCTCAGGAGGTTCAGGACGTGTACGGCACCTCCTGGAGCGAGGCGTTCCTCGAGGTCGGCGGAGCGAACTACACGGTGGCCCCGAAGCTCTGACGCCGGGCCGGACCCGCCGGGCCGGCAGGACGTCGACGCTCGACCTGTTGTCGAGGCTGATGGCGGATCTGCGGCACCGCCCTCGTAACGTTGCGACATGAGCTCCCGTTCGATTCTCGCCGTCCTGGCCGCGTTGGGCGGCGTCGTCGGCGCCACGTTCGTCACGGCCGTGGCAGCACCGGCACCGGCGGTGCAGGCGGCCAGCTCGACCACCAGCGCCTACGTCGCCATGCCGACGTCGCAGCGTCTGCTCGACACCCGCCAATCCGTCCCGCTGGTGGCCGGCCAGACGATCTCGGTCAGCGTCGCCGGCCGCTCGCCGCTGCCCGCCGCCGGAACCATCACCGCAGCGGTCCTCAACCTCACCGTGGTCCCTCCGTCCGGGCCCGGTTTCTGGACCGTCTGGCCGCACGGCAGCCCTCGCCCCGAAGCATCGAACGTCAACGTCGACGAAATGCAGTTCCTCACCGGAGGCGTCACCCCCAACCTGGTCACGGTACCGGTCGGCCCTGACGGTGTAGTCGACGTCTACAGCAGCGGTGGCGGCAACGTCATCGTCGACCTGCTCGGCTACTACACCCCGGCCGACACCGCCACCGCCGGTCGATTCCAGCCGCTCCCGGCCCCGACCCGTGTCCTCGACACCCGCGGCTCGGCGACGTTCGCAGCCGGCGAAACCCGTGCCTTCACGGTGCCCGGTGCCGCCGGAGCGAGCGCCGTGGCGCTCAACCTCACCGCCGTCACCAACACACCAGGCTTCTGGCAGGCCTACGCCCAGGGCAGCCGTCCACCGGCCACGTCCAATCTGAACTCGCCGGTGGGCCCATCGGCAGCGGTCGCCAACCAGGCAATCGTCACCGTCGACGCCGGCGGCGCAATCTCCATCTTCTCCGAGAACGGCGGCGATCTGATCATCGACCTCGTCGGCACCTACACCGGTGCAGCAGCACCATCGTCGACCACCGGCCTCTTCGTACCGATGTCGACACCGACCCGCATCGTCGACACCCGGATCGCCGCGCTCAATCCCCTCGGTGGCACGACACGACCCTCGATGAACACGAGCTTCGAGGTGCCGGTCGCGACCAACCGGGCCATCGGTCGCTCGGACGTGTCAGCCGTTGTGGTCAACGCCACGACCGTCGATGCGCTCACGATCGGCTACCTCACGGTGGGCACCGCCGGCTCCACCAACCCTGCCTCGATGCCCAAGACGTCCACCATGAACGTGGTGCGCCCATCACAGATGTTGGCGAACCATGCGATCGTGCCGGTGTCCGAGCGCGGGTTCTTCATGTTCACCCAGCCGGGCGGCCATCTGCTCGCCGACCTGGCCGGCTACTTCGTGGGGAGCCCGACCGCCGCAGCGTTCGGCCCGCGGGTCAACCCGGCGTCGCCGACGTGTTCGACGCAGAAGGTGGGCGAGCCCACCGCCGCCGTCGGCCCCATCACCTACGGATCGTCGCCGGCCACGGTCGCCAACATGCAGCGCCGGTTGCTCGAACTCGGCTTCTGGCACCTGGGCGCCGACGGCAACTACGGGTTGAGCACGACCCAGGCAGTGATGGCCTTCCAGAAGTGGAAGGGCCTGCCCGCCACCACCGTCGTCGACACGAGTACCGCAATCGCCATGAACACCGAGATGTGTCGACCGGCAGCAGGCCGCAGCGGCGATCTGTTCGAGGTCGACAAGGCCAAGCAGATCGGCATGGTCGTGCGGGGTGGCGCGGTCCAGTTCGTGTTCAACGTCTCGACCGGCAACGGCCGATCGTACGACGAGGAAGATCAGAAGAACGCCGGACGCCGGGTCATCGGTATCGCCACGACCCCGAGCGGCACGTTCCGGACCTACCGCCAGCACGACACCGCCCGCTACGAAGGCGACCTCGGCACGCTGTACCGCCCGAAGTTCGTCGTGGGTGGCATCGCCGTGCACGGCGCCCCACGGGTGCCCAACTATCCGGCCTCGCACGGTTGCGTCCGGGTTGCCAACCCGGTGATGGATCTGATCTGGTCGCAGAATCTGCTTCCCCTGCGCTCCACCGTGTGGCTTCACGACTGACGGTGCCGTGTCGTCGACTGACGGCACTCAACCGATGCGGATCGAGGTGCCGCCGTCCACCGGCAGCACCACGCCGGTGACGAATCGGGCCTCGTCGGAAGCGAGGAACAGCGCCGCGTTGGCGCCGTCCCAGGCGGTCCCCATCCCACCTCGCAATGGAACGCGGGCGTCTCGCTCGGCGCGCACGTCGTCGAGCGACACCCCGCGAGCGGCCGCGATGCCACCGACCGCCATGGGTGTGTCGACCAAGCCGAGCGCCACAGCATTGCAGCGCACGCCTCGTGAAGCGTTCGACTGGGCGATCGAGGTGGTCAGGCGGTTGACACCGGCCTTCGACACCTCGTACGCGACCTGGAACCCTCCTGCCACCGAGGCAGCCGAGGACACGTTGACGATCGATCCGTGCTGCTGCGATCGCATCGTCGGCAACACCGCACGACACGTGCGCCACATCGCGCGCAGATTCACCTCGACGATGCGATCGAATGCCTCGTCGTCAGCAGAGTGGGCCGGACCGTCACCCCTGCCGCCGATTCCGACGTTGTTCACGAGCACGTCGACACGTCCCCACCGATCGAGCGCCGCTGCAACGATGGCATCGCACTGGGCGCCCTCGGTGACGTCGGCCTCGAACCCCTCTGCCGCTCCCCCAGCGGTTCGGATCGCGTCGACGGTGTCATCGGCCCGCCCCCCGACCCGATCGACGCACAGCACCGTTGCCCCCTCCCGAGCAAACGTGGTGGCGATCGCCCGCCCGTTTCCGATCGTCTCGCCGGGCGTCTGCCCGGCTCCGATCACCACGGCCACCACATCGGCGAGTCGAGCCATGTGGAGAAGGTAGCCGCCCGTCGGCGCCGGCCGGCTCAACCGGACGGATCGGCGACGACCACGAGGTAGGTGACGTAGACGGCATAGAACCCGATGAGAACGAGGCCCTCCCACCGCCTGATCCGAGCGCCGTTCCACACGATCGGGACGAGCACGACGGTGGCAGCCAGCATCACCGGGAAGTCGAGCCGCAGCGAGGCATCGCTGACGGGGATCCCGTCACTCGACACGATCGACGTGAGGCCGAGCACCGACATCAGATTGAACAGGTTCGATCCGATCACGTTGCCGACGGCGATGTCGCGCTGGCCCCGGAACGCGGCGAGAATCGACGTCGCCAGCTCCGGCAGCGACGTACCGATCGCCACCACCGTCAATCCGATCACCAGGTCGCTGATTCCGGCCGATTCGGCCATGTCGGTCGCCGCGTTCACCAGGAGCTGCGACCCGACGACCAGGACGACGAGGCCGACGACGACGAACACCGCGTTGAACCAGAGCGGGCGTTCGACAGCCGCTCCTTCCAGCGAGTCGACGGACTGTGTGTACTCCTCGACGATGTCGGCTCTCTCGGCTCGGGTTTCACGAACCAGCCACGCCACGTAGGCAATGACGCCACCGAACAGGATCACACCGTCGACGCGGCTGATCGTGTTGTCGAGCGACAGCACCAGGGCGACCACGGACACCACGACGAGGAGTGGAATGTCGAAGCGGATGATGCGCTGCTGAACTGCCAACCCACCCACCACGGCGCTCGCACCGAGGATCAGCAAGATGTTGCCGATGTTGCTCCCGATGACATTGCCGAACGCGACATCGGCATTGCCGCCGAACGCCGCCGACACGCTGACGGCGAGTTCGGGCGCACTGGTCCCGAACGCCACCACCGTGAGCCCGATCACCACGGGAGCGATGCCGAACTTCGACGCAATCGTCGCCGCCCCCTTCACCAAGAGTTCGGCGCCGCCGACGAGGCAGGCGATTCCGACGACGAGCGCAACGATCGTGAGTGCAGTCACTCGTGCGTACATTGCCATGCGGCAAGCTGGCGCGATGTTCACTTCCGACATCTCCCGGGCCGCCGAACAGATCGGCGCACTTCTGCGCGAGCGAGGCGAGACCGTCGCCGTGGCCGAGGGCTCCGCCGGCGGTCTCATCTCGGCCGCGCTGCTGTCGGTTCCCGGTGCGTCGGCGTACTACCTGGGCGGCACCGTGATCTACACCGCCGCGGCCGGCCGAGCCTGGATGGCGGGCGAGATCGACGTGCCCGCCGGCATGCGCGGCGCCACCGAGACCTTCGCCGGGTACCTCGCGACGTCGGTGCGGCTCAAGCTGGGCGCGACCTGGGGTGTCGGCGAAGCCGGCGCCGCCGGCCCTGCGAACCCGTACGGCGATCCTGCCGGTCACAGCTGGCTGGCCGTCGATGGACCACGGTCGACCACCCGGAACGTGCTGACCGGTCTCGATGACCGCAGCGAGAACATGGTCGCCTTCACCGCTGCCACGCTCGAGTTGTTCGCAGAGGTCTTGGCCGCCGCCTGACGGCTCGCGCCGGTTGGTCAGCCCTCGAGTTCTTCGAGGACCAGCTGGGCAACCCGACGCAGGTGGCCGATCTCGACGTCGTCGAGCTTGCGAGGTCGAGTGTCCGCGACACACAACGTGCCGACACGCGCACCGCTTCGGAGCACCAGGGGCAATCCGGCGTAGAAGCGCATGCGTGGGCCGCCGACGACCAACGGGTTGTCGGCGAACCGGACATCGGCGAGAGCGTCGGGAACCTGGAGCAGGTCGTCGCCGAGGATGGCGTGTGCGCACAGCGACATGTCCCGCGGTGTCTCGCGGACAGCGATACCCACGTGCGACTTGAACCACTGGCGGTCGGCATCGACGAGGCTGACCAGTGCGACCGGGACGTCGAGCAGTTCGCTGATCTCGGCGGTGTGCCGATCGAACCGTTCCTCCGGATCGGTGTCGAGCACGGCCAGCTCCCGAAGCGCTGCGAGTCGCCCGTTCTCGTCGGCCGGCAGCGGGGCGTTCTGCCACTTGTTCGCTCGACGAAGGAGCCAGGCGCGCAACTTCGTGCGCACGAAGAACGTGCTCGCCGGCCACACCAGCCATTCGGTGATGCGCGTCTCCAGCGAGTCGGGGCGCCAACGCGCTGCTGATGGGCCCACCATGATCACGGGCAGCGAATTGAGATCCGGATCGTCGAGGTCGCGAATCGCTGCCACGAGATCGAAACCGCCGTCGTCGTCGACAGCTTCGGCGAGCACGATGCCCGGTGAATGGTGCTGGACGGCCTCGAACGCCTGACGCAGATCGTCGGCGACCACGACCTCGAGTCCCTCGGAGCGAGCAGCCTCGTAGAGGACGTGTGACACCGCCGGAGTCGGCGCGAAGACGACGACCGATTCGGAACGGGCAGCTCGGGAGACGGTGGCAACCGGCACCGAACGGCGGCGAGCAGCGAGCTGGGAGCGACGGTCGGTGTCACCGACCAAGGTGACAGTGGCCCCTTCTGCGGCGGCGAAGACCTCGCCGCGGTAGCCGGTTCGCGCGGCGTGAGCCCGGGCCACCTCCACGAGCGCGTCGACTTGGTCATCGGTCCGCTTCGGGTCGTGGTGGTACAGCGCCACGCTGCCCACATCGGCCCGTCGTGCCACATCGATCACGTACTCGACCGTGCTGTGGCCCCAACCGACGTGGTCGCCGAACTCCGACGCCAGGTACTGCGCGTCGTGGATCAGCAGGTCGGCGCCGGCGAGCCAGGCGGCATGCGCATCGTCGTGGCGGTTTCGAGCGATGTCGCCACCGGCGGACAGCTCGTGGTCGTGGGGCTCGTGGTCGGATGCGTACACGACCACCGCACCATCCACCTCGAGTCGGTAGCCGAGGGTGAGAGCCGGATGGTTGAGGAACCGCGTGTCGACGTGGATGTCGTCGATGTCGAACGCGCCCTCCACGAGGTCTTGGTGCACGACCGACGCGGCGAGCTGATCGATCGCCACCGGGAAGTAGGTGTACTCCATCTGGCCGGCGAGGATCTCCGACAACGACCCTCCGAGCCCACTGGGACCAGAGATCCGCCAACGGCACCCCCGCTGGAACAGCGGCGCGAAGAACGGCAGACCCTGGATGTGGTCCCAGTGGGTGTGACTGACGAGGATGTGACCGTCGACCGGCGCCCCGTCGGCGTCCTCGATCAGTTGCTGGCCGAGTCCGTGCGCTCCGGTACCGCAGTCGACGACCACCAGTGTTCCCGCATTCGAGCGAACTGCGACGCACGACGTGTTGCCGCCGTAGCGAACCGTGTCCGGTCCAGGCTTCGCAATCGACCCTCGCGTTCCCCAGAAGGTGATCTCCACGGCAACCCCCGATCGTTTCGTCGTCGACCGGGACGACGAGGACGACCCTACGCCATGGGGCGGCCGCGAGAACGTCTGACCGTGAGATGGTGCAGGATCAGATCAGCCCCCGATCACGATCGAGTCGAGGATCTCACCGGCGAGGGCGATTGCCGGATCCATCGCCTCGGGTTCGAACCACTCGGCCGTGATCATCGCGATTCCGTCGGGTGTCTCCATGATCCAGATGGTGCCGTCGGGCGGGGCGATCCAACCAGAGTCCGGTTGATCGGATCGCACGAACGACGGCGCAGGCAGGTCCGGTCCCATGGTGGGGCCGGAGAGGTCGATCTCAGTTGCCACGAAGCCGCTCACGTCACGAGTACCGACGACGGTGTGCGTGATGCGAGGGTCGCGTTCGAGCGAGCTGACCGCCTCGTCGACGGTTGCGAGCGGCTCACCGTCGAACGTCTGATCAGGAAAGAGGATGTCCGACTCACCAGGACCGTCGAGAAACACATTTGCGAAGAACTCACGCTGCTGGATGAAGTGTGGTTCCGACATCTCGAACATGACGCCTGGACCGACGGGCAGGGTCACACTGCCGGCGGGAACCTCGCTCGGAGCGCCGACTTCCCACAGGTTGCCCTCCTTCGGAATCGGGTTGGGTCCGATCGACTCGAACGTCATGGTGTCGAGCACGGCCTGCGCGCGTTCCACGAACTCGGGGTCGGCACCATCGCCGATGTTGATGGCAATGGGCGCCTCGGCGCCACCGTCGATCCACCACACCCGGTACCCGTTCTGGGGGTCGAACCACATGCTGTTCACCGTACGGTTGGCCGCGAAACCGGCGCAGAACTCCGGGCCGCACTCGAATCCGTCGGCGATCGCGACGTCGAACTGAACTGCGTCCAAGCCGCCGATCGTGGTCTCGATCGCCTCGCCGTCCACCAGACCCGCGACGAGCGCGTCGAGCCAGCCGCCGATGTCGTCGAGGGGCCAGTCGCCGGCCTGCTCCTCCAGCGGAGCTCCCGGCTGGCCGGGGTCGGCGAGATTGCTCGGTCGAATCATCACGATGTCGCGGTCACCTGGTCCGTTGGAAGCCGCATCTGTCAGTACGAACTGTCCGAACGAGTTGGGCTGCACCCACCAGCCCTCCGGAACATCGATCACGAACGGCGCGCCGATCGTCTCGACGCGGTACCGGCCAGCCGGAACGGGTTGAAACTCGAAGTCGAGCACATCGACGTCGGTGGGCTCCGTACTCGCCGGTGCTTCCTCCGAGACTTCGTCGACGGCCGGTTGGGTAGTGCTCACGGCGTCCTCGGCCGGCTCGGTCGTCGTTGCCACATCGCCGGCATCCTCGACGGAGGTGGTGGGGGCCGCCGTCGCAGCGTCGCCGTCGCTCCCGCACGCCGTCGCTGCCAGGAGGCAGACCGCAGCAACTGCACCGCACATTCGTGTAGACCTCGTCATGATCCCCCTCGTCGCTGTCGAATCGATCGTCATTGCTGTGACCTCCTCCTCGTCGGCCGATACGCCACAGTCCGCAGACCGGTGGCGTCGCCCGTGTTGCCGTTGCGCACGGGTCCCATGGTCCGCAGCGTCGATAACGCCTCGGTAACGTCACGTAACGTTGTGCCGATGACCGAGTCGACCGAGCCGGCGGCACCCGAGCTGAGCGCGGCGACGCTGTGCGAGCTCGGCGTACTCGGCGTGCAGTGTGAGGGTGACTGGGCTGTCGTGCGCGGACTACGAGCGTCGACGCTGCTGGCCGCACTCCGGTTGGCTGGGTCGAGCGGTGTGCGAACCGACCAGCTGATCGAGGAGATCTGGCCATCTCCGGGTCAACCAGCCACGGCCCGCCAGTCGCTTGCCAACATCGTGTCGCGGCTTCGATCGGCGTTCGGAGCATCGTTCATCGAATCGACGGGCCACGGGTACCGAATCGGCGAGTGTGTCGGATCCGACCGGCAACAGTTCCTCGATGATGTCGAACGCTCCGGCGACTTGGTCACGGACGCACCGGAACGAGCGCTCATGCTCGTCGACCGAGCTCTCACTCGCTGGCGGGGCGAGCCATGGATCGGGATCGAGCGGCCGTTCGCGGTCGAGGCAGACCGGGCGCATCTGACCGAGACCCACACGGCTGCGCTTCGTGTGCGTGCTGCCTCGTTGACTGCCCTCGACCGTGGGGAGCACGCAGTGACGGTCCTGGGTCAGGTGCTCGACGCCGACCCGTTCGACGAGTCCTCTCGGACACAGCTCGTGCGACTGCTGACCGACTTGGGCCGGCGGGCCGAGGCGATTCGAACCATCCAACACGGGCACCGTCTGTTCTCGGAGCGTGGGCTGGTACTCGGCGGAGCACTCGCCGGAATCGAGCGGGAGTTGCTCAGCGACGAGTTCATGTCCGCCACCCAGATGGAGCCCCTCCCCGACCAAGCGACTGACTTCGTCGGACGTGGCCACGAAACCGACGAGATCACCGACCTGCTGCAGCGCACTCGCCTGATGACGCTCCATGGCGCTGGAGGATCGGGCAAGACACGACTCGCGATACACGTCGCTTCGCAGGTCGGCGGGCCCGAAGGAAGCGGTTTCGTCGACCTCATCGCAGCGGGAACCCGCACCGGCGTCGAGCAGGCGTTCGCCAACGGCCTCGGCCTCGCTGCGTCGCACATCGACCGGCTCGATGCCGACGAGCGAGTACGGGTACTCGCCGACGCAGCGGCCCGATCGTCGGGCGTACTCGTCGTCGACAACTGCGAACACGTGGTCGACCACGTTCGAGATGTCGTTCAGGTCGTCCTCGCACGACCCGGTCGAGTCCGCATCCTGGCGACGTCGCGCGTTCCGCTCGACGTCGCCGGCGAGCATCTCTACCCGCTCCCCGGTTCGAGAAGGGCTCGGAGCTCTTTCGCCGGCGGGCCGCCCGACGTGGGGTCTCCATCGATGCGGAGTCACGGGCAGACGTCGTCGCGAAGGTCTGCGCACTGGTCGACGAATTGCCCCTCGCCATCGAGATCGCCGCGGCGCAGACGCCATATCGGACACTTCACGAAATCGCGAAAGAACTCGAACGCGGCTTCGTGCACCGGGACCCCACCCAGCTCGAACCTCGCCACGAGACGATGACCACCACGATCCGGTGGAGTCACGATCTCCTCGACGACGACGCAGCTGAAGCGTTGGTGCAGCTCGGCGTCTTCGTCGCGCCTTTCGAACAGAACGACGCGGAAGCGGTGATCGGACGCGTCGATGCCAGCCGCGTCCTCGACACGCTCGTTCGGCACTCGCTCCTGAAACGATCCGAGCACGCCGATCGAAGCACCTACCACCTGCCCGTACCAGTTCAGCAGTACTGCGCGGCCGAACTCGTTCGCACCGGCGCCGAAACCGAGATCCTGATCGCAGTGGCTGAGTGGCTGCTGCGATACACCGACCGGGAGTTCGGCGACGTCTGGTGGCGCTTCTCCGTCATCGACGAGATCAACCCACGATTTCCCCATGCACTCACCGCGATCGCCGCGCTCCAGTCCGTCGGCCGCGCGGACGACGCCATCCGGCTCGCCAGTCGACTCGGCGGAGCAGCTCGCATGTTCGGTCGCTCCGACGAAGTCATTGCGCTGCTGACCGACCCCTGGCCCGAGTGTGCTGACGCTGAGTCCGTCGCTGATGCGTTGGTGACCGTTGCGCAGTGCGCCGATGCCGTCCACGGTCGGCGCGTCGTCAACCAGGCGGTGAAGCGCCTCCACCATCTCAACGCACTCGACGACACCGTCGCACGCCAGCATCAGGTGTTCGTCCAGTGCGAATACACGCTCTGGGCGATCTGGGCAGCGCTCCTCGGCGACGCCGACTTCGAACCAGCGAACGAGGAGCTCCGTCGGGCGAGAAGCATCGCTGCCGCGCTCGACTCGCCGATCAACCACGCCCAACTCGAGATGTGGCAGAGCGCAGTTCACCTGCTCACTGGCGACTGGAACGAAGCTGAGGTCGCAGCGCTCCGCTCGACGGAGAACTCTGTCGACACGACGTTCAACCACTTCGCAACGTCATGCCTGGCCCACGCACGGCTCCAGCTGGGTCACCCGGTGGCGGCAGTGGATCTGGCAACGCGGCACCCGCAACGCAACCGCGACAATCCGCACGGCGACCTCCTGGGAATCGTCGCCGCGATCGCCCAAGTTCGCGACGGCAACACCGACGATGGCTTGGCCGACATCGCCCGCATTCAGAACCGGGCCCGCCAGACGCCGTTCACCATCCAGCAAGACGACGCTGCAATCGCGATCGCCTACATCGCCCATCTCATGGGGCACGACGATCTGACCTCGAAGATTCTCGAGACCGGCGTCCTCGGATACGGCCCCTGGGTCGGGTACCTCGTCACCACGATGTGCCGCGACCTGGGTATCCCGCTCCGGGGGCACCTGAGCAGGTCGGTCGCGGAGAGTCGTGACCGAAGCAACCGCTACGGCGCCACCGCCGGCCGCGTGCTGCGTGAACTCGAACAGCGGTGAGATTCGCCGAGTTGGCAGCCATCACCGAGTCGACGCCGGCCGGACTCGTACGCTTGCACTCGATGCAGACGCAGGCCTCAGCCCCAATCGACCTCGGCGGGGGAAACCCGGCATTCAGCGACAAGATCCAACGCGAGTACCTCTCAGGAGCGACGTCAGCGCCCAGGACGATGTCGGTGGGCGGGGTCACCGTCAAGACAGCTGCGTTCCTCATCGTGCTGGTTGTCGCCGGAGCGTGGGGGTGGGCCTCTGCAACCGAGCCGGTGGCCGCCGACGTCGGCACTGGTTATGCGAACACCACCGTCACGATCCCCGGCGGTTTCTGGCTCGCCTCGTTCGGCGCCTTCTTCGTCGGCATCTTCGTCGCCGTCGATCCCCGACGAGCGGCGGTCCTCGGTGTGATCTACGCCGCCCTCCAGGGATACGTGCTCGGAGCGATCTCAGCCATGTTCGATGCCCAGACCGAAGGAATCGTCGGGGCAGCGATTGTCGGGACGGTCTGCGTGTTCCTCGCCGCACTCGTGCTCTACGCGCTCCGCGTCATTCGACCGACCAACAAGATGGCCTTCGGCGTCACTGCGGCGATCTGCGGGCTCGGGTTGCTCTACTTCTTCGTCTTCATCCTGTCGATCTTCAACTGGAGCTGGCTCTACAGCGACAGCTTCCGTACGATCGGCATCGTCGTCACGACGATCGCTGTGATCCTCGCCGCACTCAGCCTGACCCTGAATTTCGCTGCAATCGAGGCAGGTGTCGAAGCGGGGGCTCCCAAGTTCATGGAGTGGTACTGCGCCTACGGGCTCATGGTCACCGTGATCTGGCTCTACGTCGAGCTGCTGCGGCTGCTCGCCCTCCTGAGCCGCAACCGCTGAGGTTGCAGACCGAGCGGGCTCGAGGCTCGATTCGTGCCGTCGTACCAACAGCAATAGCCTCGGCTGATGCGTGCCAGCGCCGTGCAGAAGGCTCCTGCCTACCTCGACCGGTCGGCGACGATCGAGATCGTCGTGAACACGATCCTCGAGGCGGCAGGTCAGGGCTCTGAGCTCGTCGCCTTCCCCGAGACCTTCGTACCCGGGTACCCGGTCTGGACCGACTACACCAACGCGTCGCACTTCGACCATCCGCTCCAGAGGGCGGCGTACGCCCAGTACCTCGATGCCGCCGTGGACGTGGGCCGCGGCGACCTCGACCCGGTCGTCAGGGTCAGCCGAGACACCGGGGTGTTCGTGTACCTCGGCATCGCCGAACGATCCGCCTCGGGCGGTTCGATCTACTGCTCGCTCGTCGCGATCGATCCCGAGCAAGGCGCGGTGTCGGTCCACCGCAAGTTGAAACCGACGTTCGGGGAACGTCTGGTGTGGGCCGACGGCGACGGGCACGGTCTCGTCGCTCACCGGTTCGGAGAGGTGACCGTGAGCGGTCTCAACTGCTGGGAGAACTGGATGCCGCTCGCCCGGACAGCCATGTACGCCCAGGGCACCGAGGTCCACGTGGCCGCCTGGCCGGGTTCCCCCGGCGTGTCCCACGACGCCAGCCGCTTCATCGCACGGGAAGGCCGCATCTTCGTCGTCAGCTCTGGAGCGGTCCTGCGTGCCGACCACATACCGACACACTTCGCGCTCCGCGACGAACTGCTGGCCGAGGGCGACCGCTACAACAGCGGCGGCGCCATCATCGTCGCACCCGACGGGAACGTGCTGGCCGAGGCCGAACCGCACGCGGAGTGCATCATCACGGCCGACCTCGATCTCTCCCTCGTCCGCGAACAGCGGCACAATTTCGACCCCACCGGTCACTACAGCCGGCCCGACGTGTTCGACCTCACGATCGATCGTCGGCGATCGACGACCGCGCTGTTCGAGGACTGACATCGCACAGGGCGCATCGCGACCGGCAAGACTCTGCTGATGTCGACGAGCACAGGCCGGACGGGTACAGACCTCGAATCGTCCGTGCGGTCGATCACGACCGAGGAGGCGCTGTCGGGTGTGGTCCGCGTCGACCTCGACGGCAAGATCGCCGCCGAGGTGGCAGTCGGACACGCCCACCGGAGTCTCGGCATCGAGATGACGACCAGCACTCGACTCGCGATCGCCAGCGGCAACAAGGCCTTCACGGCGCTGGTGGTGATGAGCCTGGTCGAGCAAGGCGACCTCGCTCTCGACACACTCGTGCGCCCGATCCTCGGTGACGACCTGCCGCTCGTGGATGATCGCGTCACCATCGAACACCTCCTTGCGCACCGGTCCGGCATCGGTGACTACCTCGACGAGGACCTGGTCGAGGACCCGGACGCTTACCTCATGGCTGTTCCCGTGCACGAACTCGTCACCACCGACGACTATCTCCCCATCCTCGACGGGCATCCAACCAAGTTCGCGCCGGGCGAGCAGTTCGCGTACTGCAACAGCGGCTATGTCGTCCTCGCCCTGATCTCCGAACGCATCACGGGACGGCCCTTCCACGACCTCGTCGACGAACGAGTCTGCCAGCAGGCCGGAATGACCGAGACTGCGTTCCTGCGCTCCGACTCGTTGCCCGGCCGGGCAGCGCTCGGCTATCTCGACGACCACGGGTTGACGACGAACGTCTTCCACCTTCCGGTCCGCGGCAGCGGTGATGGCGGCATCTACACCACCGCTGCCGACATCCACGCCTTCTGGGAATCGCTGTTGGCGGGACGGATCGTCCTACCCGAAACGGTGGCTGAGATGACGCAACGGCGCAGCGACGCCATGGACGGGCTGCGCTACGGGCTCGGGTTCTGGCTCGGACCGGGCGACGCGATCTCCATCCACGGATTCGACACCGGTGTCGGGTTCGTTTCTGTTCACGATCCGAGCCGGCACCTGACCCTCAGCGTGCTGTCGAACAAGACCCGAGGCGCATGGCCCTGCAGCCAGCGCATCCTGCAGATCCTGACCGACCGCTGACGGCCCCAGAGCGACGTCGTCGGTGGATCAGACCGTCGTGCTTGCCGTGGGTGCTTCGAGGTCACCGCGCGGTCTGATCGGGCTCAGTCCGTTCGTTGCGCGACGAAGCCGGAGGCGCTGTCGGCGCTGCCGAAGCTGCCGCTGAGCAGCACGGCGAGATCGACCCGCCACGAGATGTCGTCGGGATCCAACGAGTCGAGGTCGCCGGCGGTGTAGATCGAGGTGACGCCATTGACCACGTCGCTGCACAACAGGGCCGGACCGAGGCAGTCGACCACGGTCTGGGACCCGGTTCCGGTCGCCAGGTCGAAGCTGCCGGTCGTGTAGATGTTGCCACGGCCGAGCGCGTTGTCGATCTCTTGGTCGATCGCGAACCTCAGCTTGCCGTCCTCGATCACTGCATCGCCGGTGTAGCGGTAGACCGAGTCGACGACGTCGGTGTCGCGTCCGTCGAGGGTGCCGGTCCCGGTGATGATGTGCGTCGCGTTCTCGATGCCGGAGAACGGCAGCTCGTCGACGGCGACGTCGAGGTTGTACCACCGCTTGACGGCGTAGTCCTGGGCGTTGTCACGGAAGAACACCGCGGCGGGCGTGGTGTCGATCAGATCGTCCCACGGCGTCGACATCGACTGGAAGGTGACCTCGGCGGGAACTCCGACGGGCACGTCGAGGGTTTCGGCGTCGTAGTACACCGCGTCGCAGATCCCGTTGAGGTGGCACACCACGTCACCGGTCTCGACCCAGTCCATCGTGAGTTCCTGGCTGGTTGCGCCCTGTGTCGCGAACCCGGCCACGAACTCGACGTCGGCGCCCGACAGCGTGGTCTCGACGCGGTCGCCGTCGACGACGTGCTCCACCAGGTCCGGCAGCCTGAGGATCTCGACCGGGTCGACCGCCGCATCTGCGGTCATCCGATCCAGGACCATCTGCTTCGGACGACCGTCGCCGGTGTCGGTGTAGACACTCCAGTCCGCCGTCGGGCCGGTCGGCGCCCCGTCGATCTCCACGACGGACAGCGTGAGGTAGTACGCCTCGGGCCCACCCTCGAAGATCGTCGTCGGTGCGAGTGTGTGTCGGACCGGAAGGTCGAGCGTCGCCGCCAACCGGTCGGGGTCGGTCACCTCGAAGTGGTAGTACGCAGACGGGGTCTCGTTGCTGACGCGGTAGCCGACCATCGGGTCACCCTGCCCGCGGAACAGCTGCTCGACGGCCTTGCGCATCAGGCCCTCCTGATGCCCGTTGTCCGCAAAGCCGAGCAACTCCTCGCGCCACTCCGGGGTGATGTCGAGCTGGTCCGATTCGAGGTTGGTCAGCGGCGACACGACGTAGTCGAGCGTGTTCTCGTAGTAGACGACGTCGACCAGTTCCGGGTTCAGGTACTGCGCCCACCGCGAGCTGTCGACGAAATCCACCTCGGCGGGGTCGACGAAGTAGGCGTCGTGGTTGAACGTCGTGGCGTTGTACAGCACCCGGTCGGCAGCCCCGTAGCCCCAATAGATGAAGTCGTTGCCGATCGCCATCTCACGCGTGAAGCGCGCCACCTCGCTCTCGGCCGGGTCGGGAGCCGGGAACGTCGAGGCCCACACCGGTACCGGGCCGTCGCCCTCCACGCGCTGCACGCTCGATGTGACGATGCCGTCGACGAGGTCGTGCGACAGCGGCTCGGCCGGGGTCACGAGGTTGACCGAGTCGAACGACACCGTTTCTGCAAGTGCGTCGACGACGAAGAAGCGTGGCCGCTCCCCCGGGTTCGGGTCGGGTCCTCCCTCCGGCGAGTAGACGTAGACGTCCCACTCGGCGCGGGCACCGCCGACGATCGAGCCGCCGCCGGCGTTGTACAGGTTGAGCAGGAAGAAGTACTGCCCCTCGGGGTCGTCGCTCTCGAAGAAGCGGGTCGGCGCCAACCGGAATCCCTCCGGCAGCTCGTTCTCCTCGAACGCAGCAATCGCCGCCTGGTCGCGGAACTCCCACCGGAAGAACACCGACGCCGGCGACGGCGGAATGTCGGCATCGGCTTCGCTCTTGACGACGAGATCGAACCACGGGGCGCCATCGTCGACGACCTGCTCGGCGTATTCGTGGGCCTCCATGCCGACGAGCAGCTTCTTGAACACGTTGCGAAGGTCGAGGGCCTGCTCGGAGGTGGGGTTGAGCGGCGTCGGGGGCAGCGAGACCACGACGCGGTCCAACGTGGTGCCGTCGTCGGCCTCGGCGAGCGCCAGCGGCTCCAGGGTCGACCCGGGCGCACCGAGGCCATGGCGGTCGAGTGAGTTGAACGACTCGACGAACGTTGCTGCGTTCGGGGTGTGGAAGGCGACGTCGCCTGACAGCTGGCCGTCATCGATGTCGAGCTGACCGCTGATCACCGCAGCACCGCGCAGCGACCGGTCCACGTCGACGTCGCCGATCAGGCCGGGCAGCCCGTAGACGAAGCTGACGTCGGCGCCCTCGACGAGAGCGTCGAGGTACGGAGCGATCGGGCTCGACCCAGGGTCGGTCGTGCCGCTGCGGGCGTCGAGCGCCGACGTCACGGTCGGGTTGGGGCCGGCGATGAGCACGCCACTGGGCAACACCGCCAGCCGGTTGCCGTCAGCATCGACGACGTCCTCGGGCTGCGCTCCGTCGATCTCCGCGATGAGCAGGAACTGGTCGCCGGGGTCGGTCGTCTGAACGAGCAGCGCCAGCGAGATGTCCCGCAGTTCGGAGGCTGGGGCGAGCGACCCGAGCGCACGGAACACGTCCCCGAACAGCGGCGCAGTGCCACTCAACAGATCGCCGACTGCGTCGTCGCCATCGACGGTCGACAGCGCTGCGAGATCGACGGCAAACACTCCTCTGGTGTCGGCGGGCAACAGATCGATCGCCCGGCCGACTTCGCTCGCTGCTTCGACCGGCGATTCACTGATCGGCTCGGATGTCGTCGACGCCGGCGCCTCACTGACGGCATCGTCGTCGCTGGCACACGCGGCGACGAGCGCGCACGAGAGCACCAACGCACCAACCAGGCGGATCGAGTTCGAATTGACAGCCCGCATGCGCACGTCGCACTGTGCCAGACGTGCGCTGGCCGCGGCCACTCGATCGCAGTGAAATCGACGGGCAGCGGGGCCACACCGGCAGTCTCGTTGGGCGTGGGTCCTCTCGGTGGTGATCACGCGAACCGAGCCCTGCGTGGCTGTGTAGCGTCCGGGCATGGCCGTCACCGATCGACAGTTCGATGCCGTGCTGTTCGACTGGTGCGGCACGCTGGTCGAGTACCCGACGCGGGAGCAGCGATTGGCTCACGTGCTCGAACGTCTGGGCCGCCCACACGACCGGCGAACGGTTGACGCGCTGGCGATGGCATACGGCGCGGCCAAGGCCCATCCGGAAGTGATCGAGTCAGATCGACACAGCGATCTCTCGGCTGCGAACCACGAAGCGACCAAGCTGTTGATCTGCAGGCTCGCCGGATTCGACGACGAACTGGCTGCAGCGATCGAGCGGTCGTACGCGGACCTGACCACGTACCGCACCTACCCTGAGGTCGTCGAGGTGATCACCACGCTCCATCGACGTGGTGTCGAGATCGCGATCGTGAGCGACTTCCATGTCGATCTCCGGCCGTGGTTCGCGTCGCTCGACGTCCTGGACTGCATCTCCGGGTTCGCGATCTCCTACGAGGTGGGTGTCACCAAACCCGATCGCCGGATGTTCGATGCTGCGCTCAGCACCATCAACTCGCCAGGGCACCGTTGCCTGATGGTCGGCGACAACCCCGGCCCCGACGCCGGCGCCGCCGCACTCGGGATCACCACACTCATCCTTCCGCTCGAGCGCGCCGACCGCCCGGCACTCCTCCACCGAGTCACAGCGCTCGCCATCCCATCGACCTGAGACGACCGCCACCGGAGCCATGCCGGCGCGTCGGAGCCGACCGCGTCTCAGTCCCGTGCATCGCTGCGAGCGCTTCGAGCTCGAGATCGACGTGCTGCTCGACGCTGATCGGGCACATTCGGTTCGGCTCGTCGTGCCAGACTGCGCCAGATGGCGGACGTCCTGCGAGTTGCGCAACTGTCGGACACACACTTCTTGGAGCGTGGGCTCGAGCCGGAGGGCAGCCACGGCTACGACACCTCCGACGCGTTCGACGCAGTGCTCGACGACCTGAGCGACCGCGAGTTGGATCTCGTGGTGGTCACCGGCGACATCGCCGACCATGGGCGTGCGGAGCAGTACGAGATCGCTGCGGCTGCGTTCGCCCGGCTGCCCTGCCCAGTCTTCACCTGTCCGGGGAATCACGACTTCGACTCGCCGTTTCGAGCCGCGTTCAGCGCCCCCAACCTCTTCGTCCCCCGAGTGACCCATCACGGGCCCTGGTCGTTCGTCTACGCCGACACCAACGCCGGTGCCATGGGTGCCGACGACAGCGGCCGACTCGTCGACCCGCCGAGCGAGGACCGGTTGCACGGCAACGGCTCGCTCGGCGACGCCGAGTCGACGTGGTTGCGGGCGGCGACTGCAGCCCACGACGCCGACCATGTGTTCGTCTGGCTGCACCATCCGCCCGACGCCGACGTCCCGCTCTGCCATGACCCCACCTACACCGCCGAGTGGGAAGCGGTGGTCGCCGATCGCCCGAAGATCCGTGGCTTCGGCGGCGGTCACACCCACGTCCCGTCGGTCTACGAGTTCGCCGGACGCCCCGTATTCGTCTCGCCGTCGCTCAAGAACAACTTCGACCTCGAGGCCAGCACCTGGCTGCCGCCCGGCTACCGAATCTACGAATTCGGCAGCGACGGCACCGTCACCAGCGACGTGCAGCTCGTCGACGACGAGCGGTGGCCGCGACGTCCATTCGGACGGGCCATTCGCTCGTTGTTCATGGGCGAGATCTCCTACGCCGAGCTCGCCGAGATCACGGCGCGCCGCTCACGTTGAGACCAGCACCCGGCCTGTGGCTGTTCAGTCGGGCCGCCGGGCGACAGGACTGACCTCGACCGGGATGCCGGTCATGTGGGCCTGGCTCGACAACGGCTCGAAGCTGCCCGGGCCCGTGGGGAGCAGGGCGTTCGGATTGGCGCCGGGATGGGCGGCCGCGACCGTCATCCGGGGGCTCGCGGCGTGGCCCCATCCGTGGACCATCGAGACCACTCCGCCCATCAGATCCTCGTCGACCTCGACGGTGGCGACGATCTCGCCGTGGGCGCTCGACACGACCACCTCGGCACCGTCGACGAGGCCGAGCCGATCGGCATCGCCAGGATGAACACCGAGCGGGTTGGTGGTTCGGCCGCCGCGCTTCATGCGGGGCACGTTGGCCATCCACGAGTTGTGCATCCAGGCATCGCGTTTGTGGATCAGCAGCAGTCGACCGTCGGCGGCCTCGCCGCGCGCCTCAGCGAAGAGGTCGGTACAGCGTGAGATCGCCTCGGCGAATGCCGGCGGACAACAGTCGACGCGGCCGTCCGCGGTCTGCACCTGGTCGTCGAAGAACCGACCGGGCGTCGGCGGGTCGAGGACCACGGCGGCGTCGGCGGCGCGGAGCTCGTCGAAGTCGACCCCACTCCCCTTGCGCAACAGGTGCTTCCACTTCGACCAGGGGTCAGGCTCGGCGTCGTCGAGCAGGCTCGGCAGCTCCATCTCCTGCAGCAACCGGTGGGCGATCCACCACTCCGGTCGGCGATCGCCGACCGGTTCGACGACCGCTGGCGTGTACTGCGCGAACGGCTGCGCACTGGTGCCGATGTTGACGATGTTCAGGTCCTCACGCTCGTACATGTCCGCAGCGGGCAGTACGACATCGGCGTGCTCGGCGGTGGCGTTCGGGTACAGGTCGATCACCACGAGCAGGTCGAGCTGGTCGAACGCCTTGGCGAGGCGCTGCTCGCCGGCGATCGACAGCAGCGGGTTGCCGGCCCAGACGAACATGGCCCTGATCGGGTCGTCGCTGTCGAGGATCGCGTCGGCCATCAGCGTGCCCGGGAGTCCGCCTCGACGGAGACGTCCGAACTCGGTGTCGGTGTACATGGCGTCGGTGGCGCCCTGCCCGGCGGCGGCGTTGGGGAAGAAGCCGTCGCTCTTGAGGTTGCCGCCCTCGACGTCGAGGCGACCGGTGACGAAGCTGAGCATGTGCACCAGCCAGTAGGCGAGCGTGCCCTGACGACCCATGTTGAGACCGGTCGACGCGTGGACCGATGCTCGCGGCGTGGCGACCCAGGCACGGGCCAGTTCGCGGATTGCGTCGGCGTCGACGCCGGTCACCGACTCGACCGCTTCAGGTGGGTACTCGGCGATGAAGGCGCGGAGTTCGTCGACGTGGGCGCCGTGGCGGTCGAGTGTCGGCTGATGGAACCCGCCGAGCGCGTCGATCTCGTTGAGCAGTGCGGCGAGGAACCACACGTCGGTGTCGGGACGGATCTGGAGCGTGTCGCCGATGCCCATGTCGGGGGTCTCGATGCGGCGCGGGTTGAGGAACACGAACCGGGCCCCGCGACCCGCTGCGCGACGCATCGTGCCGAGCACGTTGGGAATCGAGAAGAACGACGCCTGTGAGGCTCGCGGGTTCTCGCCGATCACGAGGCACAGGTCGGTGTGCTCGAGGTCGGGGATCGGATGGACGAGGCTGGTCCCGAACACCGCCTCACTCGCGACGAACTTGTTCGCACAGTCCTGCGTGCCCGAGTTGAATCGGCGGCGGACGCCGAGCGTGGCGAGGAACTGGCCGATGTGCTGCTGGCCGAGCGCATTGAACGCCGTCGGGTTGCCGGTGTAGGAGGCGACGGCGTTGGGGCCGTGTTCGGCGGTGATCGCGGCGAGCTTCGTGGCGATCGTGGCCATGGCGTCGTCCCAGCTCACGTCGGTCCACGACCGGTCGGCGTCACGAATCGCCGGCTGATCGAGACGATCAGGATCGCGGTGTACGTCGACCATCGCGAGCCCCTTGTGGCACGCAAAGCCCTGGGTGACCGGGTGGTCTCGGTCGGGGGTGAGTTTGACGAGGGTGCCGCCCTCGACGTGGGCGACGAGGCCGCAGGACGGCTCGCAGATCCGGCAGAACGTCGTGACGGTGCGACGGTCGCTCGCCTGGCCGGTCGTTGCCTCGTTGGTCATGTCGTGTCTCCCCCGGTGACGTCGTGCCGACCCTACTTCGGAGCACCGCAGCGAGGACCCGCCGAACACCTTCGGCGTCATCGCCGGCGCCGGCTGTGATCAATCGGCGCCGAGCAGGGCTGCGGCAGCGTCGGCCAAGGAAGTGAGTCGGCGGCGGTACGTCGCCGGTGAGGGCGAGTCGCCCTTCAGTCCTGCCGGCGCGAACACGATGAGCTCGATCGCCGAACGCCGGGTGGCGTCGTCGGCTGCTTCGCACTTCTCGACGTACGCCCGAAGCCCGTCGCACGCCCGATCGGTCGCGGCGTCGGCGACGTCGGCGGCGAAGTCGTGACGAGCTTCCATGAGCTCACCTCCGAACGGGGTGGCCGAGATGCTCGGCATCACCGACTTGGAGATCGACGAGCAGGGTCGCCTGCCCCAGGAACAGATCGACCGGTTCCAGGCGGCAATGTCGACGGCCTACGGCGACGCCGAGCACGTTGCAACAGCCGTCGAGTACGTCGTCGCTCAGCCGATCGAACTCAACATCGAGGAGTTGGTGATCCGACCGCAGAAGAGTCTGTTCTGAGCGGGCGCTCCGGTCGGACCGTTCCAACGGCCCTGCGCGAGGCTCAGCGCCATGGCTGACTCCGGTATCAAGGCGCTGACCGAGGACCTTCCGGCTCCCGACTTCGAGACGACGGCGTTCACGGCCCCACCAGCGCTCACAGATGCGACGGTGGCGATTGTGACCACGGCGTCGCTCCACCATCCCGACCAGGACGACTTCGCACCGATGGACATCGGCTACCGGGTGCTCGACGGAAACCGGCGCGACTACGTCACCGGGCACTGGAGCCCGAACTTCGACGGCGCCGGATTCGCGTACGACATGAACACGGTGTTCCCACTCGATCGCCTCGACGAACTGGCCGAACGGGGAGTGATCGGACGAGTCGCCGACGAGCACCTGTCGTATGCGGGCAACCAGTTCGACCTCGCCGGCGTGCGGATGGACTCGGGACCGGCCGGAGCGGCCTGGCTGAAGGAGCAGGGCGTCGACATCGCACTGTTCACCCCCGTTTGACCGCTGTGCACGCGTACCGTGAGTACGCTCGCCCACGTCTTCGAAGCAGCCGGGATCGCGACGATCGCACTCGGATCGGTCCGCAAGCAGATCGAGAGCACCGCTCCCCCACGGGGCCTGTGGTGTGACTTCCCGCTGGGCCGCCCGCTCGGCAAGCCCGGCGACGCCGAGTTCCAGCACCGGGTGCTCGATGCCGCGTTCGCGCTACTCGACGCCGAGGGGCCGGTGTTCGCAGAGTTCGACGAAGCGATCATCGACGACGGCGAGGAGATGCTCGCCTGCCCGCTCCCGCCCCGCCACGATCCCGACGCCCATCCAGCGGTCGACGAGGCCCGCGGGCTGCGCGCCGCCTACGACCGCGGACTCGCGGCCAGCGACGGACGCTTCGCGGCGGGCCGTGTCGTCGCGGCCGACGACATCCCAGCGGCGATCGAGGCCTTCGTCCGCATCGCCGAGGGTGCCGACTGGAAGGAGGCCGGCATCCCCGGCCTGCCGATGCGCGTCGCCCACGACATCCGCAGCTACTACGAGACCGCCGCGCTGGCGATGGTCGACCATGCGCCGGCGGCATGGGCGGGCACGCGCTGGTTCTACGACCAGACCGAGACGGGCAAGGTGATGCTCGCCGCTCGCTCGACGATGCGCGACCAGGGCGCGCCGCAACCGATGTGGTTCTACCTGACGCCTGGCGACCGCTAGGCCGAGCCTCGACCGGTCACGGGAGCTCGCCGACGATGGTGCGGACCTCGTCGAGCGGCTTGCGCTGCAACGTCGGCACCTGGGTGCCGGGCATCGGGTACCCGATCGGGAACAGGACGAACGGTCGCTCGTTGTCGGGGCGACCGAGCACCCGGGAGAGGAACGCCATCGGCGAGGGGGTGTGCGTCAGCGTGACGAGGCCGGCGAGATGGATCGCAGCGATGAAGAGGCCGGCGGCGATCCCGACGCTCTCCTTGACGTAGTAGTTGTGCTGCCGCGAGCCGTCGGCGGCGGCGCCGTAGCGTTCCTCGAAGAGCACCACGATCCACGGCGCGACGGTCAGGAACTCCTTGCGCCAGTCGGTGCCGAGTGGTCCGAGCGCCGTCCGCCACTCGTCGTTCATGCGGCCGCCCTCGTAGTTGATCCGCTCCTCGGCCTCGGCCGCCTCTCGGATCTGACGCTTGACGTCCGGGTCGCCGGTGACGACGAAGTGCCACGGCTGACGATGCGCCCCCGACGGCGCCGACGCCGCCGTGGCGATCGCCGACTCGACGAGGTCGAGCGGGACCGGC
Organism: Ilumatobacteraceae bacterium; assembly: GCA_963848145.1. Lineage (GTDB taxonomy): Bacteria > Actinomycetota > Acidimicrobiia > Acidimicrobiales > Ilumatobacteraceae > Sva-07. The sequence continues at coordinate 2,344 of CAWKCN010000014.1, read as the reverse complement.
TCCGGCGAGATCATCCGCACGCTGCGCCGACGGGCCATGTCGATACGGAAACGCTCGACTCGCGCCAACCCCTCTGCGACTCCGCGGCGCTCGAAATCGAGCGGCTCGAAGGGGAACTGCGCCGCGGCCTCCGGCGAGGGATACGGGTACTCGTACGAATCGGGGGTCATCGCTGTTCAGCCCGGAACATCGGCGCACGCAATGGCGAGTGGAGCGGCAGCGTGCAGGACCCGTTCGTGCATGGAGTGTCGATTCATCGTGCAGTGAGTCCCTCTCATCGGAGCGCACCCGACCGTAGCCGTCGGTCGGCGGCTGTCACCTCGAGGCGAGTCTCCACGATCGCCGCGCCCGCACGGCACCCGGACCCTCGCCGAGAGCCCGTCCAGCGCGTCCGCATGGATTTGGCCCGCCCGGGCGTCTCATAAGGTGATGAGCACGGGAGGGGTGTCGATGCGCAAGTCCACCGACGAGTTCGACGAGGGCCTCATCGCGTTCGAGATCATCGGCCACGACACCTCGTTCGAGGACCTCTACCACGAGCAGTTCCTCCCGATGGTCCGGCTCGCCACGCTGATGTGCGGTCGGACCGAAGTCGCCCGCGACATCGTTCAGGACTCCTTCGTCAAGTTGCACATCAAGTGGTCCGGCGTCCAGCATCCGTGCGCGTACCTGCGCAGCAGCGTGGTGAACGGGTGCCGGTCACGAGCACGCTGGGAACGGCTGCGTTGGGGGCGGACCAGTCGGCGCGAAGAGTCGACCGAGCAGACTCCGGACGAACTGTTCGACGTCCTCGGCACGCTGCCGAGCCGACAACGGGCCGCGATCGTCCTGAAGTACTACGAACAACGAACGGAGAACGAGATCGCCGACATCCTCGGATGTCGGCCCGGCTCGGTCGGCCCGCTGGTGTCGCGCGGTCTGTCCAGGCTCCGGACCGAATTGGCAGATGGAGGCCGATCATGAGCTTCGAGGACGAGATCGCGGAGCAGTTGGCCGACCGAGCGCAGCAGGTCGACGCCGTTCCCGATGCCGCGTGGGTGCAGGCCGAAGCCGACAAGCGCCACGTCACGCGACAAGGCCGGTCCACGGCCGTGGGCGCAGTCGTCGTGATCGCCGTCGGGCTCGCCGGAGTCGCATACCTCGCGAACGGCCGACCGGACCGCGCCTCTTCCACCGCTGATACTCCGGCGTCCACGGTCGCAACGGCGTCGACCGACCGTCCGATGGAGACCCTCCCCGCCGTCGGCACGACGGGCTCACCTGACGCGGATCGGATCACCGACGCGGCGTGGCCCCTCCTCGAGCGCACGACGCAGGAGATCTACCGCCGGACGCTGGCCGACCGCGAAATCGTCGTCCGCCAGAGTGAACTCTCGTGGGCCGACGTCTTCGACCTCGAGTGGCGCGCACCGACCGGGTCGGCCGAATTGTGCATGGGCGACTACGCCCTGTTCGTGAGCGACCCGATGACGCCGATGGGCCCTGCGACCACGTGGTGGCCGGTCGAGGTGTTCGACGAGTTCGAGGGCGAGGTGGCAGTCGACATGAGCCAGATGGTCGCTCTCGTCCGTACGACCGGGCCCGCCGACGAGGTGGCGATCGTCGAATCCGGCGTCGAGTACGACAGCGCTGCGTTCGTCGACGGCCTCGCCGTGCTCGACATGACCGACATCTGGAACCGACCGGACCCCGGTGAGCCCGAGCTGGTTCTCGTCACCGGTGGGGTGACCGCGGACCCGATCCCGTTTGCGCCCGCCTACGGACGCGCCACCGAGGAGTTTCGGCAGACGTGCCAACCCGGGCCTCCGCCGGCGTTGCCGTTGCCTTCTGCGGGCGAGCAACCGTTCGATCCCGCTGCGGCCGAGGCACAGATCCTCGACGCATACGCCCGGGCACGCGACAGAACCGTGATCCTTCCGGACGAGGACCCTTCGTCGGTCGACGACATCACCGGCATCGCGGAGGCCGCCGCAGAAGTCGACGCGGGTGAGATGGCCGAGGTCGCGGCAACGGCCGAGCACGCCGTCGAGGAATTGGTGTTCACCGCCCCCGACGAGGCCTGGTTCCGTTACACGATCACGTCCTCCGCCGGAACGTTCGCCGGGCGGTACGGGATCGCTCGCTTCAACGGCGCGGCCTGGCAGATCACCCGCGACACCATCTGTCAGGATCTCCAGCTCGCCGGCGGGACCTGTGTCCCGGCCTCCGGGCAGAACGTCCCACCGGAACCGGTTGGCTGGTCCGAGGTGCTCGCCGACCACGAACGCTCCGCACAGCTGTACCAGTCGTGGGAGTGCCTCCCGCCGCCGTTCGGCCCAGCGACGTGCGAGGACGAAGTAGGCGA
>CAWKCN010000013.1:0-122662 GCA_963848145.1 Ilumatobacteraceae bacterium | reverse complement strand
TGACGAGGTCGTGTTCCGTGCGCAGGTAGGCGAGCAGGAGCTTCGCAGTCTCTGTGGCTCGGCTCTGGTCGGTGTACTGCCGGTTGGTGATCTCGTGGTCGTCGAACATGACGGTTTGGGTCGCCATGGCGAAGAGGGTTCGGTAGACGACGTCCGCTGCGAGTGCGGGGTCGGGATGGGTGACCTCGGAGTGGTGCGGTTCGAGGAGTTGGGCGATGGCCGTGCCGGCCCACGGCTTGCCCGTGCCCCGCGGTCCCGCATGGCTGGATCAGACCGGTCGAGCAGCATGAAGGCAACGAAGGCCTGTCGGTTCGTACGGAACGCGTCGAGGAAATCGGCCACGAGCCGTTCGATCGTCTGGGGAGATCCCCATCTGCGGCGGAGGTGTCGAACGTGCGCGCCAGTGACTCTGTGAGTCGTTCGAGCAAGCGGTCCTGCAGGGCGACGAGCCGTCCCTGGTGGTCGCCGAACGGGCGTAGAACGAGCCGGTCGAGGTGTTCACGGCCCGCACGACTGCGTCGACGGTGAGCGCATCGGGTCCGCCCGCGTCCAGCAGCGACTCCGCTGTATCGAGCATCCGGTTCATCGATGAGACGCTGCGGGCCTGCTTCGGTGCGATCGTCACAGCATCAGTCTGGGCGAAACAACGCGAGCGGTCGACTAACTAGAGCAATTCCTCTAGTTGGCTGCCATGGCGCACGAACCCAATAGCCGGTCGTCGAGTCGCAGGGCACCGTCCGGGTGCGAGACATCTCCGACCTCGAGGCCCACGTGATCGTGGAGAACGATGTCGGTGTCGTGGTCCGCGACGGCACCCGGCTCTCGACCAAGGTGTTCCGACCGGCCAGGCCGGGGAGTATCCGGTCATCCTCGCGCTCACCGCCTACGGCAAGGACCTGGGTCCCGACACCTATCCGGCGCCCGCGCGGTACGCAAGCGCCCCGACTTCGACAACGGCATCATCGAGGTGAGTCCGTGGACGACCTGGGAGGGCCCGGATCCTGCGACATGGGTGCCGAAGGGCTATGTCGTCGTCTATCTGGATGTGCGGGGCTATCACCAGTCGGGGGGTGACGCCAGGGGCTGAGCCCGCAGGACGCCGACGACTTCTACGACGTGATCGAGTGGGCCGGCCCCCAGGAGTGGGGCAACGGGAATGTCGGGGCGATCGGTGTGTCGTATCTGGCGATCTCCCAGTGGGCGGCAGCGGGTCTGAATCCGCCCAGCCTGAAGGCGATGGTCCCCTGGGAGGGCCAGACCGACAGCTTTCGTGAGGTCCTCTACCACGGCGGCGTGCCCGAGACGACGTTCACGAAGTTCTGGCTCAATCGGGTGAACGGTCTCGCCAACACGCCGCCACTACCGGAGCACGACCTGTTTCAGATGCTCCACCGTGATCCGCAGGCGATGGCAGGCATTCGCGAACAACAGTTCGTCCGACCGGAGTTGTCGCAGGTGCCCCTGCTCGTCGCAGCGACGTGGTCCGATCAGGGTTTGCACACGCGCGGGTCCTTCGGAGGATTCGCACAGTCCTCGGCGACCCGGAAATGGCTTTTCACCCACGGCCAACCGAAGTGGTCGACGTTCTACGGCGACGAGGCGATCGAGTACCAGCAGGCCTTCTTCGATCGTTTCCTGAGAGGCGAAGACAACGGTATGGACCAGCGACCGGCTGTGCGCCTCGAGGTGCGAGAGACCCGCGACGAGTGCGCCTGTGTGTTTCGAGAGCGAGTGGCCGCTGGTGAGTACCGAGTACCGCAAGCTGTATCTCGACGCCGCATCGGGGACACTCGCCACGATGCCGCTGGAAGCGATATCCGCGGTGGCATATCCGCCCCTGACCGGGTCGGCCGCGTTCACGGTCACGTTCGACGAGGACACCGAACTCACCGGCTACATGAAGCTTCGACTCTGGGTGTCGACGACTGAGGGCAGCGACGTCGACCTCTTCGTCGGCGTGAAGAAGCTCGACGTGCACGGAGAGGAGGTCCACTTCTACGCCAAGGCGGGCTACTTGTACGGCCCGGTCGCAATGGGATGGTTGAGGGTGTCTGAACGAGCGCTCGACGAGAATCGATCGACCCCATGGCAACCGGTGCTCAGCCACGACGACCCTCAGCCGCTGATCCCGGATGAGATCGTGCCCGTCGACGTCGAGATCCTGCCGAGTAGCACCCTGTTCCGCGTCGGTGAGTCACTCGAGCTCGTCGTTCAGGGCGCTGACCTGTTCGAGCATCCCGCCCTCGGCCACGCCTACTCCAATGACGTGAACCAAGGAATCCATACGATCCACACCGGCGGCGACTACGACTCACACCTGCTGGTTCCGCGCATCCCTCACACCGATCCGGCTCCTGGACCTGGCGCCATCTGACCCGCCGCCAGGTCCTGAGCTGACAACGCACGACGCATGGACCCCTGGCAGATTGCCGTCATCATCGTGTCCACGTCCGCCGGAGCCACCGTGCACGCCTCGGTAGGCATCGGCGTCGGTCTCGTGGCCGGACCGGCGCTGGTCGCCGTCGATCCCGCTTTCCTACCCGGGCCGGTGATCCTGGCGACGTTGGTCCTGACCGCTCGGCACCTGTTCGTCGACGGGCGCCACGCAGACCGAGGCACGGTGACGCGGGCGTACATTGGCGTCCCGTTCGGTCTTGCGTCGGATTGGTGGTGGTTGCCATCGCCGACGAAGCGACGATGCGCATCGTCATCGGCTGCGCCATCGTGGTCGCGGCCGCGCCGCTCCTGCTCGGTGTCCACGTCTCGCGTACGCCCGGACCGACGTGCTCGGGGGCGGGGCCTTTTCGCTCAGCCTGATCGTGCAGGCATCCCAGGTCCCGCTGCCGCCGTTGCCTTCAACGATCTCGCACCCGCCCGCTACCGAGGGACGATGGGGTTCGTGGGCGTCCCGGTCGGCACCGTCTCGCTGGCGCTCCTGGCCCTCGCCGGCGAGTTCGGCTCTCATGAAATCGAACTCACTGCGTGGATGATCCCTGGGATCCTGGTCGGCCTCCTGGCCGGTCGCTTCCTCCGGCCGCACCTGGACAATGCCTGGTTCCGCACCTCGGTGCTCTGGCTCGCGCTGCCGGCGGTGCCGCCGTCCTCCGACATGCTCTCTAGTTGTGTTCGCCGGGGACGTTGTCCTTGAGCGTTGACATCGGTGTTGACCATCCGAGTGCGCCGTGTGCTCGGTGGTGATTGTAGAAGTGGATGAAGTGGTCGTATTCGATTGTGCGTTCGTGGTCGGTGTGCCAGTCGCGGATGTAGGCCCATTCCTCGAGCAGGATCCGATGGAACCTCTCGATCTTGCCGTTGGTTTGGGGCCGGTAGGGGCGGGTGTGTTTCGGGGTGATCCCGAGCCCGGTCAAACAGTCGCGCCAGGCGTAGCTCTTGTAGGCCGAGCCGTTGTCGGTGAGCACCCGTTCGACGGTGATGTCGTGGTTGTTGAACCAGGCGTTGGCTCGGTTCCAGAACCCGATCGCGGTGACGGCTTGTTCGTCGTCGTGGATCTCGGAATAGACGATGCCGGGTGCGGTCATCGAGCGCTGAGTGCAAGAACCGGTAGCCGGTCTGAGGAGCGTTCGGTGCCGGGTGCTTGGCCTCGGCCGTGGATCCGCCAGCCGCCGCCGTCAGGGATGCCGGCAAGCTTCTTGACGTCGACATGGACCAGCTCACCTGGCCGATCACGTTGATATCGGATCACTGGTTCTTTGGTGGCTCGGTCGCCTGAGTCGAGCCGGCCGAGCCCTTCGCTGGTCAGGATCTTCTGCACCGTCGAGGCCGCCCGGTCGACTTCGTGGGCGATGTGATCGGCGCCCCATCGGCGCTGCTTGCGCAGTTCGATGATCCGCCGCCGACACTTCTCGAGGCGTCCGTTCGGTGACGTGTGTGGCCGGCTGGACCGGTCGAACAGGCCGGCCTCGCCCTCGCTCGAGGTAGCGGTCGCGCCACTTGCGAACGGTCCGGAGCTGCCAGCCGAACTGCGCCCGGAAGACATCTTCGCCGATGGCTACGTGTTTGATGACCGCCGAACGGGTGGAGTCAACTACGGACAGCTCGACGCTACGGCACAATTTCGAGGTCTTGAACAGTTCTGGCTGCTCGGCAGCCAACCACACTTCTCGATCGTCGAGGTCATCGCCGTACGCGGTGAACGGTGCGCCGCCTACATCGAGAAGGTTGCCTACGTGGAAGCCGACATGTTCATGGAGACCATCATGGTCATGAAGTCCGATCCAGCACTTGAGCGGTCGCAGACGGTGGTCTTCGATGTCGACGACCGTGACGCGGCGATTGCCGAACTGGACCGGATGCACGCCGAGATCAACAACTCACCGAGGCACTCCCGTAGCGCGGATTCACCATTCCCGACGGGGCCGATACCCCGGATCAACCCGACGTACCTGAGAACCGGCCCGCCTCACCCATGAGCATCAGGTCCGGTTCCAGAGGATGGTCGTTCCGTCAGGCGACATCTTGTAGATGCTCGTGTAATCACCAGACTCTCCGTAGGTGGTCTGCATCGCCACAACTACGTTGCCCAGGACGACCGTCTCACCTCTGGCGACATTCATGCCCAAGGAGTGCAACGTGCGGACGTACCCGGCGAGTCGGCCGTCGTCGACTCTCCATTGTTCGCCGTTGTCGTAGTAGCCGAGTGGGTCCATCACAGCGAGGACAGCTTCCTCATCGCCCGCATTCCAGCCGGCCAGGTACGTATCGACTGTCTCGATCATCTGATCTTGCTCGGGTGTCATGGCTTCGTTCCCGTCGTCCGACAGCACGATGAATCCGACGAGGCCGACGACGGCGAGCGACAACAGCGCGATCGTCCACCTCATTGCGTTCACGTGGCCGTTCCGAGACTCGGACCCGTTCGTGTCGATGATCGGACTCTCATGATCCGTCATCGTGGACATGGCAACTCCTCTCGATCATGTGCCAGCGGAGAGGCCTTGGCTGTTCAGCAGCGAGGACCGGTGTCAGCTCGCATCGGTTGATGTTGTCTTCATTGTCCTGCCAGGCGTCGGCACCAGGAAGGGCACTTCGTCGCCTTCGGGGCCGAGAGCTGGCGTCCGCCCCGATGCAGCCAGTTCCGGATGGTGCGCTCCGTCACCCCGGCCGACGCGGCAACTTGGGCGACGGTGTGCGCGGCGCCGAGTCGCCGCTCAATCTCATCGAGGTCCATCGATCGCGTCTTCTCCACCGTCTAGTTCAGCAGAGCACGTTCACAGACCGACCATCGCCGTAGACCAGACATCGATGACACCAACCCGAACACGCTGGAGCGCTCGCGTGGACCAGTTGCCTGTCAGACGCGCCCGGCCGCCACAGTGCGCCGGCGATGCGGCGCGGCGCCTTGTGCGTTGTCGCTTGCGATTATCGCTCGGGGCAATCTGAGGAACAGCCGAGCGCCGAGGTGCCGATCGCGAGCGGCCCCGGTCGTCGCACGTTGGTGTCGATATCGAGCGCCTCTCGATACCGATATTGGCCTGACGGCACGCTGCTGCTGAACGCAGATGAAGCGGCGCGTCTCTCGCGGCTCTGATTGTGGGGGAACTCTTGCGGGTCGGGCTCGTTGCCGCGGTTTTCGTTGCCGGTGAGTCTCCACGTCAGCTCTTGTCCGTATCCGTCGCCGACGTCATCGACGAACTCGTCGGCGCGGCTGTCGCGCACGGTCACGGGACGAACCCGCAATCCTCGAAGCAACCATGACGTTGGGCTCTGGGCGCAACGTGTCGATAGCGCAATGCTGGTGGCGAGTTCTCGAGAAGCAGGGAGGCCGTGATGGTCGAGAGTCGTTTGTCGTCGGAGGAGATCGCTGCAATCGCGGAGGAGGCATACCTCTTCTCGTTTCCGATGTTGATGGGGTACCGCGCCTGCTTTGCGATGTTCTTGGTGCCGTCGCTGCCGTCCTACCACGGCCCGATGAACGAGATGCTGGGCGACCCGGTGACGCTCGACCACAACTACAAGGACGTCATCTCGCCAAACGCCGATACGCCGTACTCGGAAGCGCTGCTGGACCTGCGGGCCGAACCGCTGGTGCTGACGGTGCCGGCGGTGACCGACCGCTACTACGTCATGCAGATGGTGGATCTGTTCGGGACGAATCCGCACTTCGTCGGCTCGCGAGCGACCGGTTCGGACGCCGGTTCCTACCTGCTGGTCGGTCCCGGGTTCACTGGCGACGTGCCGGACGGATTCACCGATGTCCTGCGATTCGAGACCGATCTGGTGATCGTGATCGGGCGGACCCAACTGCTCGGCCCCGACGATGTCGAGACCCTGCGACCGATCATGGACGCCTACCGCATCGAGTCCCTGTCAGCCCATCTCGGCACCGAATCGCCAACCGCCCCGGCGTTCGATTGGCCGGTGTGGAACGACGAGGCATCACGCGACGAACGGTTCATCGGCTACGTCAATCGCCTGCTCGAATGGTGCCAGCCACCGCACCCGAACGAGGAGGCGATGTTCGAGCGCTTCGCTCGGGCCGGCATCGGCGCGGGGTTGGTGTTCGACAGCGACGACCTCGATGACGACACCCGCGCCGCCCTTCGCTCCGGAGTCGACCGGGCTCGCGCCAAGATGGCTGACAAGGCTGGCGATCTCGGCGACAGGGTCAATGGATGGATGGCCATCGACGCATTCGGAGACCGCGAGTTCTTCGACGGCGACTACCTGCTTCGAGCGGCCGGGGCAATGGCCGGGTGGGGCGGCAACGACAAGATCGAAGCCTTCTATCCGATGACCAGCATCGACAACGACGGCCAACCGCTGTCGGGTGACAACGCCTACCGACTGCGCTTCGACACGCTCCCGCCCGCGAAGGCGTTCTGGTCGGTCACGATGTATGACACGTCCTACGACGGCGTCGCCGGCTACCTGGTCGACAATCCGATCGGCCGGTACCTCATCAACTCCACGACGACCGGCCTGGTGACCGGCGACGACGGATCGCTGACCATGCACATCCAGCACGACGAACCCGACACCGAGGAAGGTCAGGCGAACTGGCTACCAGCGCCCGTCGGCCCGTTCTACCTGGCAATGCGTATCTACTGGCCCGAACCCGAAGCACTCGACGGCACCTGGGAACCCCCACCCGTCACCCGCGTCTGACCCAGAGGCCAGCCCAGCGAGGACGACCTCGATGGCATGTGGGACCGGTATCGCCTCGCCGCCGCCTTCTGCCTCAACTACCCGGTCGTGGCGAGCCGGGGCATGGATCTCGACGTGCCCCGGGAGGCCGAGCTCGTCAACGTGCTCATGCGCCGCCAAGCACGCGCCGCTCTCGACCACGACTGGCTGTCGATCCAGTCCTGACACGATTCACCACCGTCGAACGCCACCGACAGCAAGCGCACCAAACGTGCGAAGTGCTCACCGAACAGCTCGTCGATACCGACGACATCCACCATGACACACCACACACCCTCTGCCCTGGTGGCGTGGTGTCGGAAGACCGGTCGGCAGATTCTCGTACCGGTCACTGGAGGCGTCCAACGAACTCGTGAACACATTCACCTCTCAGAGGTGGAGTTGTTCACGAGAACGGCGATTGCTGGTGTCGGAGGGGGGACTTGAACCCCCACGCCCATAAGTAGGGCACTAGCACCTCAAGCTAGCGCGTCTGCCATTCCGCCACTCCGACGTGGTTGTGGATCAGTGACTGTATCCGACGCCGAGCGCCGCTCCACTCAGACCTCCGACTCAGTCGAACAGGAACGAGAGCGCCACGAGCGTGAAGATCCAGATCAAGGCGAACACGAACGTGATCCGATTGAGGTTCCGTTCGGCAGCCGACGACCCGAGCGCTGCACCGCCACCGCCGCCGAACATGTCGGACAGGCCACCACCACGACCGCTGTGCATCAAGATGCCAGCGATCAAGGCGCCCATCGCGACCACGTTGATCACGAGAGTGATGTAGAGCATGACGTCACGCACGGTCGGCAAGCCTACCGGTCGCTGTGTGATGTCGGTGCCCACTTGCGCCGCCGGTACCACCACGTCGGAACCGTCCCGGCTGTGGGCTCAGGGGTGGCTCGCCATCGAGGGTGCCGGCGCGGTCACCCAGCACCAATCGCACGGCCTCGTGCTCCTCCAACGACTCGCATCGATCGGTGAGCAGGTATCGGCGTCGCCCGATCACGGCGACCAGTCCCCCGTGTGCCAGCTTGCGAAAGCCCGACACCATGCCTGGCCGAGAGCGGGACAGGAGTTCGACTCGATCCCACGTCCAGTCGCTGGCGACGCAGCACCATGCGGCGGGTCACGCCATTGGCGTCGAACGACGACGCGACCGGATAGTCGAAGACCACGATCGCAACGAAGACAGCCGCCGAACAGGAGGGTGGCGGTCGGCATCAGGCGCCAGCCAACGTCGGCGACGACGAGTATCCCCGCCAGCAGCACCGCCGACGATCCAATCGCGACGGCGATGATGCCTTGCCAGCTGGAGTGCAGCGTCACCGATGGCTCGGTCACGATCAGTCGCCGGCGACTTCGACCTTGCGCCCGAGCTGCACTGTCCGCTCCAACAGGGTCTCCCCGGGTTGCAGTGCGAAGTGGCACGCAACAACGTGCCCCGGCGCGACCTCGGAGAGCTCCGGCGCCTCCTGGAAGCACACGTCCTGAGCGATCGGGCAACGGGTGTGGAACCGACAACCGGTCGGCGGTTTCGCCGGGCTCGGCACGTCGCCCTCCAGGAGGATCCGGCGCCGGCTCCGCTCGCGTCGCGGATCTGCGATCGGCACCGCCGACAGCAGCGACTGCGTGTACGGGTGCGACGGGGCTTCGTACAGCGAGTCTCGATCGGCCAACTCGGCGATCCGACCGAGGTACATCACGCCAACGCGATCACTCGTGTGACGCACCACCGACAGGTCGTGAGCGATGAAGATGAAGCTGAGTTCGTACTCGTCCTGGATCTCGTCGAGCAGGTTGAGCACCTGGGCCTGGATGCTGACGTCGAGCGCCGACACCGGCTCGTCGAGCACGATCACCTTGGGACGCAGCGCCAACGACCGCGCGATGCCGATTCGTTGACGCTGACCACCCGAGAACTCGTGCGGATAGCGGTTGCCGTGCTCCGGCAGCAACCCCACGCGGGTGAGCAGTTCGCCGACACGATCTCGTGCCTCCTTCTTCGGCACGCCGTGGATCTTCATCGGCTCACCCACGATCTCGCGGATCGGCAGTCTCGGGTTGAGGGAGGCGTACGGATCCTGGAACACCATCTGCAAGTCGCTCCGAAGCTGGCGCAGCCGCTTCTTCGATGCCGTGGTCACGTTTTCGGTTCCGAACATCACCGTGCCAGCGGTCGGCTCGACCAAACGCAGCAGCGACCGTCCGAGCGTGCTCTTGCCGCACCCGGATTCGCCGACGATGCCGAGCGTCTCGTTGCGCATCAAGTCGAGCGTCACGCCCGACACCGCCTGGACGGCTCCCACCTGGCGACGGAAGACACCGGCCCGGATCGGGAACTCCATGACGAGATCCTCGACCTGCAGAATCGGTGCGTTCTCGGCGACTCCGCTGAGTGCGCCGGAGTCGAAGAGCGAGGCGGCCGTCACGAATTCGCCTTTGCGCCCATGCCGACCTCGGCCGTGCGATGGCAACGGCTCATGTGCGCCTCGCCGACCGATACGATCGGTGGCTCGGATTCGGCACATTCGTCGACAGCAAACGAACACCGTGGCCGGAATGCGCAGCCGGATGGCGGGTTGAGCAGGCTCGGAGGATTACCGGGGATCGCATCGAGCGAGTCCTTCACACCTTCGAGATCCGGGATCGAGTTCAAGAGGGCCATCGTGTAGGGGTTGCGCGACTCGTAGAAGATCGCGTCGAGATCTCCGGTTTCCATCAGGCGACTTGCGTACATCACCTGCACGCGGTCGGCCGAGCCGGCGACGAGTCCCAGGTCATGCGTGATCAGCATCATCGCTGAGCCCGTCGCCTGCTGGACGTCGTGCAGCACCTCCATCACCTGCGCCTGAACCGTGACATCGAGTGCCGTCGTCGGCTCGTCGGCGATGAGCAGCTTGGGGTCGTTGCAGATCGCCATGGCAATCATTGCCCGCTGCCGCATACCACCGGAGTACTCATGGGGGTGCTGAGCCGCACGCTGCTTCGGCTCGGGAACACCCACCAGCTGCAGCAGGTCGACCGCTCGATCCCACGCACCCTGCTTCGACGTGTCGCTGTGAACCCGGATGGCTTCTGCGATCTGCTCGCCGACCGTGAACACCGGGTTCATCGCCGTCATCGGATCCTGGAAGATCATCGCGATCTCGCGGCCCCGAATGGAACGCATCTCGTCTTCTGTCAGTTCGAGCACGTCGAGCCCGTCGAACGCCACCGACCCGGTGATGTCGGTGTTCTTCGGGTGCAGTCGCATCAGGGCGAGCGCAGTGACCGATTTCCCGGAACCGGACTCACCGACAACTGCGAGCACCTCGCCCGAGCTGATCTCGAAACTGATGTCGGTGACCGCGCTGACCAGGCCAGCGTCGGTTCGGAATGCGACTGAGAAATCGTCGACCTTCAACAGCGGTGCTGAACTCATGTCAGCCTCGCTCGTTCTTCGAGCGGGGATCGAGTGCATCTCGCATGCCGTCTCCGAGGAAGTTCACGCACAGCACGATCATCACGATGAAGAAGCCGGGGGTCAGCACACGGACTGGGTCGTCGTCGATGCTTCCCTTCGCATCCGACACGAGAGTACCCAGGGACGCATCGGGGGGCTGGACCCCGAGACCGAGGAACGAGAGTGTGCTCTCGAGCACGATGACCGTGCCGAGCAGAAGTGTCACCTCGACGACGACTGGTCCGACCACGTTGGGAAGGACATGGCGGAAGATGATTCGCATGTGCGAAGCCCCGGCTGCGCGCGCCGCCATGATGTACTCCTGTTCCTTGATCGACAGCACGACACCGCGTACGACGCGTGCGATACGGGTCCACAACAGACCTGCCAGGACGAGCGCAAGCGTTGTCGGATTGCCGCCGAAGTACAGAGCGAAGATCGACAGCAGGATCAGTGCAGGAACGATCAGGACGAGGTTGATCATCTGCGAGATCGCCACGTCCGCCGCCCGCCCGAAGTAGGCGGCCAGGGCGCCGAGCATCGTGCCGAGAGCGGTGGCCACGATCGCCGCAATGAATCCGATCCGGAACGAGTACAGCCCGCCCTGTGCGGTTCGCACGAAGAGGTCACGGCCGATCTCGTCGGTGCCGAACCAGTGATCGGCCGACGGGCCTTGCAGACGATCGGCGACGTTTCGCTCGTCGAATGCGTACGGACTGATCCGCTGCCCGACGATGAACAACAGGAGGATCAGCACGAGGCCGATCGCGCCGACGATCGCCAGGCGATGATGTCGGAATCGCTTCCACGCCAGCCATCCGAACGTCTGTGGCGCCTCCGTGAGACCCTCGATCTCGCCGGCGGAGAAGACCGGGACGTGGTGTTCGTAGCTCTCGGTGTCGAAGTAACCCGGGTCGAGGCTCTCCTCGTCGAACGTGCTCTTTGCCATGGTTCTCAGTCCAGTCGAATCCGGGGGTCGAGTACGCCGTACATGATGTCGGCCACGAGATTGAAGAAGACGGTGATGATGCCCGTGAACAGCACGATGCCGAGGATGAGATAGATGTCGGCGTCACCCAGACCTCGGATGAACGCCGGGCCGAGGCCCGGCCACGAGAAAATGCTCTCGGTGACGATCGACCCGCCGAGCAGCGCCGAGAAGTTGAGCGCCCAGAGCGTGACGAGCGGGATGAGCGCGTTGCGAAGGGCGTGCTTCCAGACCACACGGTTCTCGTTCAGACCCTTCGCACGTGCGGTGCGGATGTAGTCCTGATTCAGGGTTTCCAGCATCGACGCTCGCCCGAATCGGCTGTCAGCCGAGATGAACAGGATCGACAGCGACATCACCGGCAATGCGATGTCGCGCAGGAGTTCGAGAAAGTTCTCGTTGGTCTTCCGGCCGGTGTTGAACGGCTTCACACCGAACCAGTTCTCCAGTTGGACGCCGAAGACGTTCTGAATCACCAATGCGAGGACGAACGAGGGAAAGGCGAGCCCGAAGAAGGCCAGGCCAGTGAAGAAGTAGTCACCCTTCGAGTACTGGTGACGGGCGGAATACACCGAGAGCAGGAGCGCCACGAGGGCGCTGATGACGAACGCCGGAACCGCAATGAGTGCGGTGTTCCAGCCGCGGTCGACGATGATCTCGCCGACTGGTTCACCGATGCTGCTCGACGTTCCGAGGTCACCGCTCAGGACGTCACCGAACCAGATGAACGGCCGCAGCCACACGTTGACGTCGAGGTTGTACACCTCGGTGATCTGGTCGAATCCGTCCTGGCAGCGCGGCAGGCACAGATAGAAGCCTGCGCGGGGATCGGTGGTGAGTGAGATTCCGACGTGGACGAAGTACAGCGCAACCATCAGCAAGGGGATCGTGGCCAGGAGCCGTCTGGTGATGTAGGCGAACACTGCGTTGAAACCTCGGGCGGAAGAGTAGACGACAGGGATGCGGATGCGGAACGGGGCCCCGACAGCGGGGCCCCGTTCACATCTCACATGTTCTTAACCGGTGTTCAGTGTCGGTCAGCCTGCAAACACGTAGTCAACAACGTTGACCAGCGGGCCGGCGTCGTTGGCGTCGGGTGACACCGCAGCCGAAGCCAGCGCCGCCGTGTAGCCGTAGAAGTTCGGCTTCTGGGTCAGCGGGAGCATGAACAGGCCCTGCTCCGCGTCCTTCTCCAGTGTGGTGACGTAGAGGTCCATCTCGTTGTAGCACGCTGCACGCTCGTCGTCGTCCGTCGTCGCGTCGCACTCGGCGGAGAGAGCGTCGAACTCGTCGCTCTGGAAGCCGTACGGGTTGTTGCCACTGTCGCTCAGGTAGGCAGCACTCTGCCCACCCGGCCACGGGCCACCGACCCATGCGAACTGGGTGATGTCCCAGACGTCACAGTTGCCGGACTCGCCACCGCTGTTCGAGCACTCGATCGTGTCAGCAGAGAACGGCACTTCACTGAAGTAGGCAGCGCCTTCGACGTTGTCGATGACGATGTCGATACCGGCGTCGGACATCTGCGCCTGGACGAGCTCCTGCTGGATCTCACGCAGACGGTTGCCGCCGGTCGTTCCGACCCGCAGCGTCAGCACGCCGTCTTCGGGGTGCTCGTAGACGCCATCACCGTTGAGGGTGTAGCCGGCCGATTCGAGCGCAGCGGCTGCCGACTCGATGTCGCCTGCGCCGTAGCCCGCATCGCCGGCATGGTTCTCGTAGGTGGACTGGTTGGACAGCCAGTAGGTGTTGCCCAGACCCTCGGCCGGCAGTGAGTCGCCGAACAGCGGGGTGTACAAGCCCGCCATGATCTCGGTCTTGTCCATGGCGTAGGCGAGCGCCTCGCGCACCTCAGGCTTGGACAGGTGCACGTTGTTCAGGTTCAGGCCCCAGTGCTCGAACGTCGGGCCTGCCGACGATGCCACGGTGAAGCCCTCGGACGTACCGAGATCCTCGAACGCGAGCTGCGGCTGGGTGAAGATGACCTGTGCCTCGTTGGCGAGCAACGAGTTGATCTGTGCATCCGTGTCGGACACGAAGTTGATCTGCACGCCGTCGACAGCAGCGATCTCGCCCTGGCGGGTCACGTCGGGGCTGGTCGAACCGTTGTACGAGTCGTTGCGCACCAGGTTCATCTCGATGCCCTTGTCCCACGACTCGAAGATCATCGGGCCGGAGGAAGGAATCACGTCACCGCTGGCGAGCGTCCACTCGCGCAGTGCGTCGTTCATCTCGCCCGCCGCGACGACCGGATCGGCGTCGAAGACGTGGCTCGGGTAGACCCGGTTGAACAGAGCCTTCCAGCCGGCGTAGAAATCGGACCACGTCACGGAGAACTCGGTCGGGCTGTTGACCGTGAAGTCGGTGATCGTGTCGTACCCGGTGCGGTCGCCGAGCAGGTAGACGTAGGCGGGCTCGCCCTCTTCGTCGGTGCCGTCAGCGGCCATGAACGTGTCAAAGGTGAACTTGACGTCGTCGGCAGTGAGGTCGTCGCCGTCACTCCAGACGAGGCCGTCACGAAGCGTGAAGTCGACGGTCGTGGTCCCGTCGTCGTTCGCCGTGACGACGCCTTCGCCGTCGAGCAGCTCCGGAATGAACTCGGTCGATGCCGACACTCCGTACAGGCCTTCGATCATCGGCTGGATGAGCCACGACGCGATCGAGAGGTTGTTCTCCGGATCGTCGAGGTGCAGGTCGGGCGGCTCCTGCTCGTGCGCCCAGATCAGGGTGCCCCCATCGGCCCCTTCGACCATGTCGCCACCCTCCCCGGTGGTGTCGTCGGTCGTTGCATCGGTCGTCTCGGCGCCCGACGTGTCGGTTGCGCCCGAACCGCCGTCGCCGCTGTCATCATCGCTGCCGCAGGCTGCGAAGACCAACGCCGACGCCGCCGCGAGGGCGAGGAGCTTGCGTGCTCCGTCGTGTCGTGTTCACGTGTGTGTCCTCCTGGATTGGTGTACAGAAACGGGAGGGTGTGGATGCTGCGAGCACCGCCCGACCATCATGATTGCTGGCCAGCGTTCGACCGCAGCGAACACGCTTCTTCCCCCTCCCTGGTGAAAGAAGCTCATGTGGAACCTAGCAGCGCCGGTTACCGAGGGGTAGCCACCCTCGTTTCGGCTGTGTGAAAAGTCAACGCGAGGCCCGTCAGGTGCCGAACTGGACGATGCTGGCGAATTCGTCGGGATCGAGGCTGGCGCCGCCGACCAGGGCGCCGTCGATGTCGGGCTGCGCCATCAGCTCGGTGGCGTTGGCGCCCTTGACCGAACCGCCGTACTGGATCCGCACGGCGTCGGCAGTGGCGTCGTCGGTCAGCTCGCGCAGCTTGTTGCGAATGGCCGCGCACACGGTCTGAGCGTCGTCGCTGGTGGCGGTCTTGCCGGTACCGATCGCCCAGATCGGCTCGTAGGCGATCACCAGCGAGGCGATCTGCTCGTTGGTGCGTCCGGCGAGGCCGGCCTCGATCTGGCCGAGCACCTTCGATTCGGTGTCGCCCGGCTTCTCGTTCCTCGAGCGTCTCACCGCAGCACATGATCGGCGTCATGCCGTGTGTCTGGATGGCTGCGACCTTGCGGTTGACCATCTCGTCGGTCTCACCGAAGATCTCGCGCCGCTCGGAGTGCCCGACGATCACGTAGACGACGTTGAGCTTCTCGAGGAACGCCGGCGACACTTCGCCGGTGAACGCACCGCTGTCTTCGAAGTGGCAGTGCTGGGCACCGAGGTGGAAGTCGAGATCCTCGGTTTCGATCACCGTCTGAATGCTGCGGATGTCGGTGAACGGTGGATGGATGCTGACGTCGACGTCCTGCAACGTCTCCTGTCGGCACCAGGTAGTGCAGCTTCTGGACGGTCTGAATCGCCTCGAAGTGGTTGAGGTTCATCTTCCAGTTGCCGGAGATGAGTGGGCGTCGAGCCATCAGGATCCCTTCGTGCTTGTGTGCGGCGTTGCGGAGTGCTTCGAGGCCGGGCAGGTCGCCGTTCTCGAGGAGTTCGAGGCTGGCGCCGCCGCCGGTGGAGACGTGGTCGACCTCGTCGTCGAGGTTGAACTGGGCCAACGCGGCAGCCGAGTCGCCACCACCGACGACGGTGAATGCCTTGGTGTCGGCCATCGCCTGCGCGACCGTGCGGGTGCCGGAGGCGAACCGCTCGTCTTCGAACATCCCCATCGGTCCGTTCCAGAACACCATGCGGGCGTCCATGATCACGTCGGTGAACGCCGCCGCCGACCCTGGGCCGATGTCGAAGCCCTTCGCCCCGTCGGGCAGGCGGGTCCCGAACGTGGCGTACTCGCCGTCGGCAGTGGTGCCGGTGATGTCGTCGGGCAGGTGGATCGATCTTGCCCTTCGCCGTCGCCTCGTCGAGGAGGCGACGACAGGTGTCGACCTGGTCGGGCTCGAACAGTGAGTCGCCGATCGGCTTGCCCTGCGCAGCGAAGAACGTGAAACACATCGCCCCGCCGATCACCAGCGAGTCGACCACCTCCAACAACGCCTCGACGACGCCGAGCTTGTCGGAGATCTTGGCGCCTCCGAGGACCGCAACGAACGGGTGCTTGGGCTTGTTGCGCAGCCCGAGCAGGACCTCGACCTCCTTCTGGAGGAGCCGTCCCATCGCCGATGGGACGAACTGCGGCGGACCGACGATCGAGGCGTGCGCACGATGCGATGCGCCGAACGCGTCGTTGACGTAGCCGTCGATGCCGTCGACGAGCGTCGAGCGACGAACGCCGGATCGTTGGCGGTCTCGCCCGGGTCGAACCGCAGGTTCTCGAGCAGTTCGACCCCGGGCGCCAGCTCGGCGAGCCGAGCGCGCACCGGGTCCATCGAGAACTTCGGGTCCGGCGCACCCTTCGGTCGACCGAGGTGGCTGGCGGTGACGACGTTCGCTCCCCGCTCGGTCAGCCACTCGATCGTCGGGAGCGCCGCACGGATCCGGAAGTCGTCGACGATCTGGCCGTCGTCACCGAGCGGCACGTTGAAGTCGGTGCGCACCAAGATGCGCTTGCCCGACAGGTCGCCGAGTCTGCGCCTCCAGATCCTCCAGTGTCGGGATCTCGCTCATCGTCGAGCGTCGCGATCAGCGCTTGACTTTGGAGCCGGTGAACATCGTGAGGTCGACGAGGCGGTTCGAGTAGCCCCATTCGTTGTCGTACCAGCCGTTGATCTTCACGAGCTTGCCCATGCTCATCGTGAGCCCGGCATCGAACACGCACGAGTGCGGGTCGGTGACGATGTCGGCCAACACGATTGGATCCTCGGTGTACTTGAGGACGCCCTTCAGGGCCTTCTTGCTGGCAGCTTCGAACGCTGCGTTGATCTGCTCCACGCTGGCGGCCTTCTTCAAGTTGACGGTGAAGTCGGTGAGCGAACCGTTGGGCGTCGGCACACGAAGTGCGGTGCCATCGAGCTTGCCCTTCATCGACTCCATCACGAGCGACGTGGCCCGTGCGGCGCCGGTGGACGTGGGCACGATGTTGATCGCCGCAGCACGAGCGCGACGCATGTCGCCGTGTGGGCCGTCGACGAGGTTCTGGTCGCCGGTGTACGAGTGAATGGTGGTCATCAAGCCCTGCTCGACTCCGAACGCGTCGTCGAGCACCTTGACCATCGGCACGAAGCAGTTGGTGGTGCAGCTGGCGTTCGAGATCACCTTGTGCTTGCTGATCCGGAAGTCCTTGTGGTTCACGCCGTAGACGAATGTGGCATCGGCGTTCGACGCCGGAGCCGACACGATCACCAGCGGTGCGCCACCGTCGAGGTGGGCAGCTGCGCCATCGCGACTGTTGAAGAAACCGGTCGATTCCACCACGACGTCCACACCGAGGTCGCCCCATGGCAGGTCGGCAGGATTGCGCTCGCTGAGCACCTTGAGCGTGTCGCTTCCGACCTTGATGCTCGACTTGGTGGCGGTGACCTTCTCGGGGAAGCGTCCGAGCACCGAGTCGTACTTCAGGAGGTGCGCCATCGTGTCGATCGACCCGAGGTCGTTCACCGCCACGAAGTCGATGTCGGCGCCGCTTGCTTTGGCGGCGCGAAAGAAGTTGCGTCCGATGCGTCCGAAACCGTTGATGCCGACTCTGACCGTCATGTTGATGATGCCTCCTCAGGCTGGGGGAACGACGATGTTCACCACCGACTGTAGTTCGTCGCTCAGGTGCACTCACCAACCCCCGTTTGCGTGACGGTTTCGGCGGACCGGGTCACCACAACTGCAACTCAAACATGAGTCGCCGTCGCCCACCCCGTTTGCGTGACGGTTTCGGCGGACCGGGTCACCACAACTGCAACTCAAACGTGAGTCGCCGGCTGAGGCCGGTTCAGCGGGAGAGGTCGCGGTGCGCTGCGGTGACGGCAACACCGCGGCCGCGCAGGCGCGACGCAAGCTCCTCGGACACAGCCACCGAACGATGCCGTCCGCCGGTACAGCCGATCGCCACGGTCAGGTAGCTGCGGCCCTCGGCCTGGTATTGCGGCAACAGGGTGCCGAGCAGCTCGTCGAACTGGTCGACGAAGTTCGACCCGACAGCGGTTTCGAGCACGAAATCGCGCACCTTGGGGTCGTGTCCGGTGAGCGGTCGCAGCACGTCGTCCCAGTGCGGGTTGGGAAGGAATCGGACGTCCATCACGATGTCGGCGTCGAGCGGAAGCCCGTGCTTGAATCCGAAACTCTCCACCGCCACCTGCAGACGCGATCCCGTCGGAGCGTCGAACGCGTGGTCGATGCGCTCTTTGAGTTGATGCACGTTGAGGTCGCTGGTGTCGATGACGAGGTCGGCTGCATCGCGAACCGGTGCAAGCAGTGCGCGCTCGAGCTCGATCGACTCGACGAGTCCATCGGCATCGTCGGCCAAGGGGTGACGCCGACGTGTGGCGTCGTACCGTCGGACCAGCTCGGGCGTCGACGCGTCGAGGAAGACGGTCCGGACGTCGTGGCCGTCGGCGCGGAGTTCGCCGACCTTGCTGAGCACCTCGGTGTGTTGGCGGCCCGCGACGAGCGCAAGGCGCTCGATGTCGGAGGTCGGCTTGGCGGCGAGTTCCACGATGGTGCCGATCAGCGCCGTCGGGAGGTTGTCGACCACGAACCAGCCGAGGTCTTCGAGCACGTCGGCGACCGCCGACCGACCAGCTCCCGACAATCCGGTGATCAGCACGATGTCGGCCACGGCGCCCCACCCTACCGATCGACCCTGCAGCGATGAGCGAACGAACCGGATGCGGCCACTTCGCTCATCGCTCGGGCGGGAGTCCGGGTCAGGTCAGGATCGACGGAGGCGGAGATACAGCAGACGGGGGATGGCCGATGCCTCGGCGTACTCGAACGCTCGGTCGAGGAACCCGTCGGGAGGCGCCGGCTCGACCATGCGTTCGAGGAGCAGCCCGTGCTCGGCGAGCGAGTTGAGATAGCGCGACAGCGGGCGGTGAACGAACCGGATGAACACGCCCAGCTCCACCTGCTCGACGGAGTCCTGCTCGATGAGATAGGGCCCGATGCGCCAGTACTGCTCGGGCGGATCCACGGTGTGATCGTCGATCCATCCACTTCCCGGGGTCTGCAGCAGCGGATGGTTGAGAAAGAAGCTGAACTGCCCGCCCGACCGCAGCACCCTCGCGACCTCGGCAATGGCATCGTCGAGATCGTCGATGTGTTCGAACACCAGGCACGCCACCACCGCATCGAACGATCCGTCGGCGAACGGCAACGCCGCCGCCCCGGATCGGGCGTAGGTCGCTCCCCCACCGCGCTCGTGGGCCACCCGGATCTGGTTCCACGTCGGGTCGACGCCGACGACGCTGGCACCCAGCCCGTCCAACAGGCGGCTGATCTGCCCGTCACCGCAGCCGAGGTCGAGCACTCGACCGAATCCATCGAGCTCTGCTGCCGCCAGCGGCAGGATCTGTTCGACGTACTCCGGGTCGGCGCCGTCGGTGAACCCCTCGATCCACCAGTCGGCGTGCGCCTCCCACAGCTCGTGGTCCGCTGGCACCGCAGCGGGTTCGGCATCGCTCGACATCGCGTCAGAGGTTACGGTCGGCGTCCATGAAGTTCTCGATCTGGCCGAACCCCGAACGCCCACCCGCCGAGGTCCTCGACCTCGCTCGTGCGGCCGACCGCGACGGGTGGCACTGCCTCTGGTACGCCGATCACTACATGCCGAACTCCGGCAGCGAGGACGTGCTGCCCGGCGACGTCCACGAGTGCTGGTCGATGCTGCCGGCGATCGCAGCGGTCACCGACCGCCTCCGCATCGGGTCGCTCGTCGCTCCGACTTCGGTCCACCACCCGGCCGTGCTCGCCAACCGAGCGGCCACGATCGACCACATCTCCAACGGGCGCCTCGTGCTCGGCATCGGTGCGGGCTGGCAGATCAACGAACACCAGGCGTACGGCATCGACCTCGAGGCACCCGGGGCGAGGGTCAGCCGTTTCGAGGAGGCGATCCAGGTGATCCGATCGCTGCTCAACGAAGATCGCACCGACTTCCAAGGCGACTTCTACGACATCACCGACGCGCCGGCGAACCCGAAACCGGTCCAGTCTCCGCTGCCGATCCTCGTCGGCACCGGCAGTCCTCGCATGCTGCGAATCACCGCCCGCCATGCCGACGAGTGGAACACGTGGGGTGCGCCCGACATGGCCGGAGGCGCCCTGGAGAAACTCCACACCGCGTGCGAACAGGTCGAGCGCGACCCGGCCACCCTGTGGAAGTCGACGCAGGCACTGGTGTTCATGACCGACAACGCCGAGCTCGCCGAGAACATCAACGGCGGCGACATGGGCGAACGATCGATCATCGGGTCGAACGAGCAACTCGTCGACGAGATCGGCCGCTACGCCGAGCTCGGCTTCGACGAGCTGATCGTGCCCGACTTCACCCTGGGCGCGACCCCCGACGAGCGGCTCGCCAAGTACGACGAGTTCCGCACCGAGATCGCGGTCCACTTCCCGTGAGATGTGACGATTGGTGTCTGACACCAATCGTCACATCAGGACAGCAGGCGGATGAGGCTGCTGGTGTCCCAGCGCTCGCCGCCGCGGGCGACGACGTCCTTGTAGAACTGGTCGACGAGCGCCGTGACCGGAAGCCGCGCGCCGTTGCGGTCGGCTTCGTCGAGGACGATGCCGAGGTCCTTGCGCATCCACTCGACCGCGAAGCCGAAGTCGAACTCGTCGGCGGCCATCGTGCGCGCCCGGTTGTCCATCTGCCAGCTCTGCGCGGCGCCCTTGCCGATCACGTCCACGACCTGATCGACGTCGAGCCCGGCGAGTGTCGCGAAGTTGACGCCCTCCGCAAGGCCCTGGACCAGTCCGGCGATGCAGATCTGGTTGACCATCTTGGTGAGCTGTCCCGCCCCCGCCGGACCGAGCTGGACGCACGACGTCGCGTAGGCATCGATGGCAACCTTCGCCCGCTCGAACACCTCGGCGTCATCACAGCCGCACATCACGGTGAGCTGGCCGTTCTCGGCGCCGGCCTGCCCACCTGACACGGGGGCGTCGACGAATCCGACCCCTCGTTCGGCGCACGCCGCTGCCAGCTCCCTGGCCACACCGGCCGACGCAGTGGTGTGATCGATCAGAATCGTTCCCGGCGCCATCGACTCGAGGGCGCCGTTCGGCCCGAGCGCGACTTCGCGAACGTCGTCGTCGTTGCCGACACACATCGCCACGATGTCGGCACCCTCGGCCGCCTCTGCCGGGGTCGGGGCCGCCTGGTTGCCGTTGAGCGCGACCCATGCCAGCGCCTTCGACGCCGTTCGGTTGTAGACGACCATCTGGTTGCCCGCCTTGCGGAGATGACGAGCCATGGGAGCACCCATCACGCCGAGGCCGAGAAACGCAATCGTTGTCATGGTCGCCGAGTCTGGCACGGCGACCTGCGACACTCGGCGACATGACGTCGGATTCGCCGACCGCAGCGCCCACCCCCCAACAACCGTGGACGGTCCTGACGTGGAACGTCCACGGGTCGGCACGTCCCGACGTCGATGCCGTCGCCGCTGCGATCCGCAGCGAGCTGCCCGACATCGTGGTGCTGCAGGAGATCCGCAAGCGGCAAGCCGCGACGCTCGCGAACGTGCTGCAGATGAGGTACTCGTGGGTGCTCAAGCACTCGCCCTACACGAGACTCATGTGGTGGAGGTCGGAGGGCATGGCGATCATGACACCCCACCTGCTCGACGCCGTCGGTCACACCGAGGTGTCAGATGGTCAGCCGATGCGGAGCTGGCGGCGTCGGGTCGCCCAGTGGGGGCTGGTCGGCCGAGCCGACCGCTCGATGCTGATGGTCTACAACCTGCACCTGTCACCGCACCAGGACGCTGCGTCACGACGACTCGAAGCTGCGAGGGTGAGCGAGCTGGTTGCCAACATCGGCGACGATCCACCACCGATCGTCGCAGGCGACTTCAACGATGCCGACGACCCGGGGATCATCGAAGCGCTCCCCGGAACGGAACACGTCGTTCCGAACATGACCAACCCGTCCGAAGCACCCACGCAGCTGCTCGATCACGTGTTGCTCCCGGCAGACGTGACCGACGTCGAGGTTTCGGTACCCGCCGGAGGTGCCGGCTGGGCGGCGATCAGCGATCACCTGCCCGTCACCGTCCGCTTCTCGATCTGAGAGCGACACCAGGGGTCAGAACCCCCGATGTGATCGCTACTTCTTCTTCTTGGGCTCGGCCGGCGGGGCCTTGAGTACGCCCTTGGCGAGCGCGTCGTCGAGGTAGGCCTCGGCAGCCTCGGCCGACACCTTCAGCGCCGGCGAGATCTCGGAGATCAGGTTGACCCGGGCCCGCTCGTACATGGTGCGCTCAGCGGCCGACAGCGATGCGTCGCGGTTGCGCGCAGCGAGGTTTCGGACCACTTCGGCGACCTGATAGACGTCGCCACTCTTGAGCTTCTCCTGGTGGTTCTTGAACCGACGGCTCCAGTTGGAGGGCACGCGAGGGTCGGGCTTCGCCAACACGGACACGAGGTCTTCGAGTTCGTCGGCCGACACCGGCGGGCGAACCCCGACTTCGTCGGTGCTCGAGATCGGCACCTTGAGCGTCATCTCGTTGATGACGGTCTTCAGGATCAAATACTCCTGCTTCTCGCCGAAGAACTCCATCTTCTTGGTCCCTTGCACCACGCATGCGCCGTGCTGGGGGTAGATGACGGTTTCGCCCTTCTTGAACTTCACGCAGAACCTCGTCTGATCGGGGGTGGGGCCGCGACGGACTCGGATCCACGCAACGAGTCTCCAGACTACAGCGCCCTCGGCAGGATTCGAACCTGCGCGCTACGGATTAGAAGGCCGTTGCTCTATCCACTGAGCTACGAGGGCGGGGCCGGCGCGAAAGGTGGGAGAAAACCCGCCAACACCGGCAACGGTCCCCGATTGTAGATGCTGGTTCGGTGATCCGAGCCGGTCGCCGGGCTCGTGCGGGCCGATTCGACCGATCGCTGCGGGCCGTGTGCGCGTTTGATCCGTGCGGTGCCGACGTGAAGGGGTTCAGGCAGCTGCCCGTGGGCGCGGTGGGTCGCTCGTGCGACTGCGATGACGACGTGGCGCCAGGCTGTTCACGCCGAGCGCGAACGTCAACAGGTTCAGGTGCTGTCGCTCGTGACCGGTCGAATGCGCACGGCGCAACCAGAGCGTGTCGTCGAGAGCCCGGTTGATCGACTCGGCGCCGTTCTTGTCGGCGTTGCGATGGGTCCGAACGCGACGAAGTTCCTCGAACTGCTGCTCGCCGGTTCCCAGTAGTAGCGATGCCAACAAGAATCGCAATCATTCGTAACGTCACCGCTATGGACAACGTTGGCATGAAGCATCTTGTACCGGGAGTTCGCAACGCTGTGCGTGGCGTCATCGTGCGAGACGACCAGTTGTTGGTGCTCCACAATCGTGGCGACGACGGTGCGGAACGCTTCGCCTTGCCCGGCGGTGCGCAGGACCTCGGTGAGACGCTGGCCCAGACGCTGCAGCGAGAATGCCTCGAGGAGATCGGCACCGCGGTGACCATCGGACCCCTGCTGCACGTTGCCGACTACTTCAAGCTGCGTCAGAGCGAACCGTCGGCGGTGCGCCACCATGTGGAATTCCTGTTCGCGTGCGACGTGCCCGCCGACTACCAACCCATGATGGGCCACCACCCGGACAAGCGCCAGATCGGAGTGGTCTGGACGTCGCTGCGCGACCTCGCCACGCTGCCGCTGTCGCCGGCGTCGCTTCGTGAACTCCTCGCCGATGGCGAGTCCGACACAGCGCCCCTCTATCTGGGGGTCATCGAATGACGATGCGAATTCCGCAAGGCATCCACGACAACCTGCGCTTCCTCATTGCCGAGATCGCCGCGCAGGTGGGCCGATTGCACGACGACTTCGACGATCCTCCGGCATCGCAACCGCAGCTGGTCATCGACCGGGCCGGCTACGCGACCAACCTGAAGCGACGGATCCAGGAAGGGTGTCTGCACCACCTCGCGAACGACAGCACCCAGATCGACGCCGCGGCGGTACGAGCAGCCGAGACGGTCGCCCTCGAACTCGACCGCATCGCCGAGCTGTGTTGCGACTCCGCTCGCCAGTTCGGCCACCTGCACTCACCAGAAACGCTGCGCACCGGTAGCTACCGGCGGCAGTTGAAACTGGTCGGCAAGGCAGTCGTGATGGTGGAGGGTGCACTCGACTCCGACGACACCCGGATCGCGTTGCGCATCGGCCGTGTCGAGCCGACCCTGGACCGTGAGTACCGAAAACTGCTGAAGCGATACAGCCACGACATGACCAAAGAGACCGAGGGCGGCGATCTGATCGCGGCGCTGCTCGTGGCGCACCGAATCGAGGAGATGGGCGATGCGTTGCTGCGCATCAGCGAGGCCCTCCTGTCGGCGAGTATCGGCCAACAGATCCGGACCGACCACTACCACACGCTCGTGGAATCAGTCGACCAACTCGGCAGCGGCCGAGGGGAGTCCAACCTCAAGGTGGAGACGATCGCGGAGACCCGATCCGGCAGCGGGATCTCCGGCGTGTCGAGCGATGACGGCGACGACGGCGACTACGTGGCGGTCTTCAAAGAAGGGCGAAAGAAGAAGCTCCAGAACGAACGCGCGGGAGTCGAGAGCTGGCACGAGATCTTCCCCGGGCTCGCACCGCGCATCCTCTCGTACAACAAGAACGGCCAATCCGCCTCGCTCCTGATCGAACATCTCGCCGGCCAGACCTTCGAACAGATCCTGTTGCACGAACCCCCGGAGCTGCTCGCCGAGGCCCAGCACGTCCTCAACACGACGCTGCAGTCGATCTGGACGCAGACGCGACGCAAGGGCAAGGTCCCGGTCGACTTCATGGCGCAACTGGAGAAGCGGCTCGATGAGATCTACAGCGTCCATCCCGAGTTCCAGCAAGGCGACAAACGGATCTGCGGAACCGAGATCATCGGCTTCGAGACGTTGCTGCGACGCGCCACAGAGTACGAACAACAGCTCAGTGCGCCGTTCTCGGTCTACATCCACGGGGACTTCAACGTCGACAACGTGATCTACGACCCGATCGAGAAACGCATCAACTTCATCGACCTGCACCGGTCCTGTTACAGCGACTACGTGCAGGACATCTCGGTCTTCATGGTGTCGAACTATCGACTGCAGGTCATGGACCCACGCATGCGTCGACGCATCTGTCTCGGTGCCCAACGCTTCCACCACGTCGCGGACGAGCATGCCGCCACGCAAGGTGACGACTTGTTCGAGCTGCGCCTGGCGCTCGGACTCGCCCGCTCCTTCGCCACCTCGACCCGCTTCATTCTCGACAAGTCACTGGCCCGGGCGATGTTCCTTCGCTCGCGGTACCTGCTCGAGCGGGTCCTCGAAACCGATCCGAAGCGGGCATCGAAATTCCGGGCCCCGATCCAGGAGGTCTTCGTTGGCTAGCAGGATCGGCGTGGTGGGCATCCCCGGCAAGTGGTCGACCGAGACGCTCGCCGATGCGGTCGAAGAACGGACCGGCGAGCGTCTGGTGATCGACATGGCCGAGGTCTCCCTCGACCTGGCCGAGGGCCGGCTGGAGTTCCGGGGGATCGACCTGTGCGAGTTGGACGCGCTGATCGTGAAGAAGATCAGTGCCGACTACAGCCCCGCAACACTCGACCGGCTCGAACTCCTGCGGGCCGCCGAACGCGCCGGTGTTCGGGTGTTCAGCGGCGCCGAACGCATGCTCCGGCTCATCGACCGGCTCAGCTGCACCGTCACCCTGCGCAATGGCGGCATTCCGATGCCCGAAACTCGCGTCACCGAAGACCCCGAGCAGGCGCTGCGCGCCGTCCGCGAGTTCGGTGCCGCGATTCTCAAACCGCTCTACTCGACCAAGGCGCGCGGCATGTGCGTGGTCGACATCGCCGACGGTGACGCGGCGGCGCGCACGACGATCCAGACGTTCCGGGCCGGCAACCCGGTCATGTATGTGCAACGCCGGATCGAGCTTCCCGGGCAGGACCTCGGCCTCGTGTTCCTCGGGGGTGACTACCTCGGCTGCTACGCGCGGGTCCGGGCGGACGCGGCGTGGAACACCACCATCCACAGCGGAGGGCGCTACGCCGGCCACCAGCCGGACGACGAGTTGATCGAGATGGCGAGCCGCGCCCAGGCGCTGTTCGACATGGACTTCACCACCGTCGATGTCGCCGAGACCGTGGACGGACCCGTCGTGTTCGAGGTGTCCGCGTTCGGCGGGTTCCGTGGTGCCAAGGAAGGGATCGGGCTGGACGTCGCCGCTCTCTACACCGACTACGTCCTCGAGCAACTCACATGACCGACACCGGCGAGCGACCCGACAGCGACGCGGTGGCTGCACTGATGGCCGGCGGCCGGCCCCTCAGCGACGAACGTCTGCTGCTCGGCCTCGACGGGTGCACACTGGCGCTGCGCTCCAACTCGTCGGCGCTGATCGCAGAACTCCGCGACTACTTCGGTGCGCAGGTGTTCGACGATGGCGAGGTCGACATCGACGTGATCGCCATCGAGCGCCCCGCGCTGGACCTCGAGGAATCGCTCGGTGTGGAATTCGTCGACTGGGCTCGCGAGCCCGGCAAGCAGGGTCGCAAGGACGCGTACGTCGAACTGACCGACGGTCGCCTCGTGCTCAAGGTGCGCACCGGCCTGGTGTTCCTCCAACGTGACGGCGACGTGATCGCAGCGGGTCCTTGCCGACAGCACCCCAACCAGGTGATCAACTTCGTCAATGCGCAGTACATGAACCGCCTTCAGCAGCAGGGCTGGCTCATCTGCCACGCCGCAGCGTTGACCGCGAACGAACGAGCCATCGGCTTCGCC
Organism: Ilumatobacteraceae bacterium; assembly: GCA_963848145.1. Classification (GTDB taxonomy): domain Bacteria; phylum Actinomycetota; class Acidimicrobiia; order Acidimicrobiales; family Ilumatobacteraceae; genus Sva-07. Next base: position 95,763 of record CAWKCN010000013.1, on the reverse strand, counting down.
GGCTTCTCCGGCGCAGGGAAGTCGACGCTGATGCTGCATCTGATGGAGCAGCCGGGCGTCGCCTACCTCACCAACGACCGGCTGTTCGTTCGCCGCCAGGGAAAGGGTGAGGGTGAGGGTGTGGCGGTTCGTGGGATCCCCAAACTGCCGCGCGTGAATCCCGGCACGATCGTGGGGAACCCGCGGCTGCACACGTTGATCTCGCAGGCCGATCACGACCGCTTCGCCGCGATGCCGCGAGACCAGCTGTGGGGCCTCGAAGAGAAGCACGACGTGCACATCGATCGCGTCTACGGACCCGGGCGCATCGCTCCGGAGTCGACACTTGCGGCGTTTGTCGTCCTCAACTGGCGACATGACGACGACAGCGAAGCATCACTGGAGCAGGTCGATCTGGCCCAGCGACCCGAGCTGTTGGGAACGATCATGAAGTCGCCGGGCCCCTTCTACCAATACGCCGACGGCCGCTTCCACGCCGACGACACCGCGTTCGACAACGCCGCCTACCTCCAGGCGTTGCAGGGTGTGCCAGTGTTCGAAGTGACCGGCCGGGTCGATTTCCTGCGAATCAGCGAGCGCATCGCAGCGCTGTTGAACGACCCGACATCGCCCACCACGGAGACCCACCATGACACGTGAACTGATGCTCCTCCGCCACGCCAAGTCCGACTGGACGACCGACGTCGACGACATCGACCGCCCGATCACGGACCGGGGCAAACGCGGCATTCAACGGCTCGGCGTCTGGCTCGCACAGCAGTCGATGCAGCCCGACTTCGTGGTGTCGTCACCGGCCGAACGGGCCTGGGTCACCACCGAGAAGACGATCAAAGCGATGGGTCGCGGGATCGATGACGTCGTGACCGACGAGCGCATCTACGACGCTGACGTGGCATCGCTGCTGGCGGTGCTGGCAGACGTGCCGAGTACCGCCGAGCGGACGCTGCTCGTCGGGCACAACCCGGGGATGGAAGACCTCATCGAATACCTCGATCACGCGGGGACGCTCGAACGGGTCACCACCGGGACGCTGACTCGGCTGACCCTGCCGGACGACTGGAGTTCGCTGGGCGCCGGATGCGCCACCGTCGAGCAGGTGGTGCGTTCGAAGGCATTGCCCGAGGGGTTTCCGTTTCCCGGGCCGGATGGCACCGAACGTCGTCCGCGACCGTCGTACTACTACACCCAGTCGGCGGTCATCCCGTACCGCTTCGACGGCGATCAGCTGCAGGTGATGGTCGTGGCGTCGAGTAAGAAGAAGCACCTCGTGGTGCCGAAAGGAATCCAGACGCCCGGCATGACCGCTCAAGCATCCGCTGCCAAGGAGGCGATGGAGGAAGCCGGCGTGCTCGGTGACGTCGGCGACGAATCGCTCGGCAGCTACGAGTACACGAAGTGGGGAGCAACCGTCACCTGCACCGTCTATCCGATGAGCGTCACCGAGGTGATCCCGGAAGCCGACTGGGAAGAGCGCCACCGCGGGCGCGAATGGTTGCGTGCAGCGGACGCGGCCGAACGATTGAAGCAACCGGAGCTCCGACCGATGGTGACCGCACTCGCCGAGCAACTGGCCAGATGAGATCATGAGCTCACGCAACGACAGCTTCCGCCACGAATCGCTGCACGACGGGAAATCGATCAAGGCGCTCCTCAAGTCGATCGAGAAAGGACTCGGCGACGGCGAGATCACCCTCGAGGACGAGGACGGCCGGCTGGTGCTCACCCCCGAGGGGTTGCTGCGCCTGAAGATCACGGCGAGCAGTGACGAAGGTCGTCAGAAGCTGACCATCCGCGTCAGTTGGGCCCTCGAGGAAGAATTCGATGAGAAACACCTGAGCATTTCCTGAGCGCTTCCCGCGAGTCGGCGGCCTCGCCGCTGGCAACAGGTCGAGCGGATCACCGGCCGGCTGAGCGAGTTGAGCAGCCGTGCCGTGGACACCTTGACCGACGCCCTCGAGCGTCGACTTCACAACGCCAGCCGGCAGATCGACTCCACCCGCCGCTCAGGTGATTCCATTGGGACCGGCTTCGAGCACGACGACAACATCGTTCGGTTTGCTACCGATGATCATCACGGCCGACGCGCGGGAACTCGAAGTTGACCGCCAACGCGACCCCGCCTCCTACCTCGTCGAGTATCGGGGCCAGTGGGCAACCATCTCGGACCGGTACCTCTCGGCCTCGATCGTCGACGCGATCTTCGCGCCGCTTGGCGAACGCCGCTTCAAGTTCGGTACCAAACCGATCCCTGGCGCGCAGCCGGCGGTGCGACCACCTGGACCTCCAACCAGTACACCACTGAATTCTCCAGGGCACGGCCGTCAAGGCCGGACAACACGATCTCCCGACCCGAAAGGGGCGCCGCTACCGCTGACCACGCCTCAGGTGGACATCACCGGACAACGGTGGACACGTTCCCAAATCGGAAGAATCCGTTCCCACCCCAAATCTCACACCTTCGACCACCAGGCCGAACTCGATTTCCTACCGGCCCCACGAGGGCAGGCCTGTCACGCTACTGGGCGGCGAGGTGCGAGCGCAGGAAGCCGAGCGAGGTGATCACCGAGAACTGACGCATCTGTTCGCGCTGACCAGGCAGACGTGCGTGGCGGACCTCGTCGAATCCGGGTCCGACCAGGCCGACGTAGAGCGTGCCGACGGGTTGGCCGTCCTGTTCGTCGGGGCCGGCGACGCCGGTGAGCGCGAGACCGATGTCGGCGCCGAGGCGTTCACGCACGCCGTGGGCCATCTGGCGGGCGGCCGCTTCGCTGACGACCGGCCCCTCCCCCACCCCGAGCAGCTCCTGTTTGACCTCGGTTGCGTAGCTGACCACGGCACCACGGAACACGTCGCTGGCGCCGGGGATCGCCGTCAGGCGGGCACCAACGAGACCACCGGTCACCGATTCGGCGGTCGCAAGTGTCAGCCCGCCGGCTCGGCACAGATCGAGCACCACCGATTCCATGGTGTCGTCGTTCGTGCCGAACACGAGGTCGCCGAGCTCGGCGCGAACGATCTGCTCCCAGTGGTCGAGTTGCTCGTCGCACTCGTGCCCGGTGGGGGTCTTCGACGTGAGGCGCACCTTGAGCCCTTCCCAGCCACTCGCCAGGAAGGCCAGCGTCGGTGTGTCGGGTCCCTCGAGCTGTTCGATGACTGCGTCGAGGCGTTCGTTGAGGCCGCTCTCGCTCTCGCCCCAGGTGCGCAACACCCGGCTTCGGATCACCGAGTCCTCACCGCTGCGCCGCCGCAGGTCCGGCAGGATCGCCCGCTCCATCATGTCGTACATCTCGTGGGGCACCCCCGGTACGGCATAGACGACCTTGTCGACACCACCGATCGACACGGGGCACGCCAATCCGGGCGCCGTCCCACGTGTCTGCGGGATGATCGTTGCACCGACCGGCACCATCGCCTGACGCAGGTTGTTCTCCGACATCCTTCGCCCACGCGACTCGAACATCCTTCGGATCACGTCGGCCACGGCCTCGTCGAGCACCAGGTCGACACCCATCACCGCAGCGATCGCCTCCCGGGTGAGGTCGTCGTGGGTCGGGCCCAGCCCGCCGCACATGATCACGGCATCTGCCGACTCGAGGAGGCGGCGCAGCTGGGTCTCGATCCGTCCGACGTTGTCACCGACCTTGACCTGCACGAGCGAATCGATGCCGTTTGCAGCGAGCTCGCCGCCCATCCACGCCGAGTTCGAATCGATGATCTGACCGAGCAACAATTCGGTGCCGACGGCGAGTACGTCGCAGCGCAGCGCCATTCAGCCCACCTGATCGACGGTGAGCGGGGCGGGGGCGGCGGCCAGGAGCTGGCGAGCCCGCCAGAGGTACTGACCGCCACTGATCATGGCCAATGCAACGGCGATCCACAGCAGCGTGTTCCACAGCCAGGTCGCGTCGAGCGCGGTCGGTGGAAAGAGGGCGAACGCCACCGCGAACTGCTGCGCCACCGTCTTGTACTTGCCGAGCTTCGAGGCGGGCACGCTGATGCCCTTGCCGCCGACGAGCACCCGGTACACGCTGATGACGAGCTCGCGAGCAGCGATGATGATCACCGGCACCGCCCAGAAGACACCGGTGCTGACCAGGGTGAACATCGCGCCGAGCACGAGAACCTTGTCGGCGAGCGGGTCGAGAAATGCCCCGGCCGACGTGGTGCCGTGGCGGCGGGCCATCCAGCCGTCGATGCCATCGCTGGAACACAGCACGAACCAGAGGGCGAGGGCAATCCACGATCCCTGGTCGTCGTTCGGGATCGCCCAGAACATCAGCGGCGACAGCAGCAGTCGTCCGACGGTGATCGCGTTCGCCCACGTGGCGAGCTTGTCGGGCGGCACCGTCATTCAGCAGCCTCGAGTGTCTCAGCGGTGACGCCGGAAGCGACGAGGTCGGGGCCGAGCGCGTCGACGATCTCGACGTCGAGGATCTGGCCGGGAGCCAGCGTCAGGTCGACGTGGACGACTCCGTCGATCTCCGGGGCCTCGCGATGGCTGCGCGCCACTCCCGCGGTGTCGACGAGCACCTCGATCGTCGAGCCGATGAGCGCATCTCGGCGCGTGGCGGTGATGTCGTCCTGCAACTCGCGCAACTCGGCGAGGCGTTCGTGCATCAACGACGGGTCGACGGCACCGTCGAGGTCGGCGGCGTACGTTCCGTCCTCTCGGCTGTAGGAGAAGAAGCCACACCAGTCGAGCTGTGCGTGCTCGACGAAGTGCAGCAGCTGATCGTGGTCGGCCTCGGTCTCGCCGGGATAGCCGACGATGAAGTTGCTCCGGAACGCCGCATCGGGCTCGCGCTCGCGGATGTCGGCGATGCGGTCGAGGAACCGCTGACCGTCACCCCAGCGACGCATACGACGCAGGAGCGGCTTGCTGACATGTTGCAGCGACAGGTCGAAGTACGGAACGCCGGAGTCGCAGATCGAATCGATCAGCTCGTCGCTGAGATCGCTCGGGTACAGGTAGAGCAACCTGACCCGGTCGACCTCGTCGGCAACAGCCTTGACGAGCGGCACGATCGAGCCGGCGCCCAGCTCGCCAGGGCGATCCTTGCCGTACGACGCCAGGTCCTGGGCCACGAGCACGATCTCGCGCGCCTCGAGTTGGTCGACCTCGGTGAGGATCGAGGCGATGTCGCGGCTGCGTTGCGGCCCGCGGAAGCTCGGTATCGCACAGAAGCCGCAGGAACGGTCGCAGCCTTCGGCGATCTTCACGTACGCCCACGGCACCGCCGACTTCGGCCGCGGAAGGTTGAGCAGATCGAACTCGGGTAGCGGCGTCGACGACACCGGAATCAGCTTGCGACCGGCTGCAGCCCCCTTCGGCACCTCGGTGCCGTCACGCTCGACCGGGGTGACGTTGAAGGCCTGACCGAACCCGGCGACCTGGTCGACCTCGGGAAGCTCGGCGGCGAGTTCGTCTCCGTAGCGTTCGGCCATGCAGCCGGTGACGACGAGCCGGGAGCCGTCGGCGCGTTGCTCGTCGAGTTCGAGGATCGTGTCGATCGACTCGCGGCGGGCGTCGTCGATGAACGCACACGTGTTGACCACGACGAGGTCGGCGAGGGCAGCGTCATCGGTGGGCTCCATGCCGTCCGCGAGGAGCGCGCCGACCAGCTTGTCGGAGTCGACGTCGTTCTTCGGGCAGCCGAGCGTCTCGATGTAGAACCGCTGGGACACGATCGTCCACGCTACCTGGCCGGACTGCCGGCTGACCGTGTCACTGCGCCGAGCGGAACTTGTCCATCAGGTGACGCCCGGCGGTGGTCGGCGGATACCTGGCCGGTTCGTCGCGCTCCACGATGCACTCGACGCGGGCGTCCCAGTTGGCGTTGTGGAAGAACGGGATCGACACTCGCCGCCCCGTCCCTGCCGGTACGACCCGGTGCATCGTCGACCGCCAGCGGTCGTTGGTCCAGCGCGCCATCAGATCTCCGAGGTTGACGATCAGTCCGCCGTCGACCTGCTCGACATCGACCCAGCCGCGGTCGGTCAACACCTGGAGGCCCGGTTCGCCGTCGGTCCACAGCACCGTGAGAGTGCCGTAGTCGGTGTGGGCGCCGGCCCGGAAGCGCCCGCTGCCGAGTCCGGCTTCGTCGACGGGCGGATAGTGCGCCAGCCGAAGTGCTGATGCATGTCGGTCGATCAGCGGTTCGAACGTGTTGCCCGGGACGTCGAGCGCAAGAGCGAACAGTTCCATGAGGCGCTGCGACAGCTCGGACATCGCTCGGTAGTACTGCTCCGCTGCGGGTCGGAGCGACGGGAGCGCAGCCGGCCACAGGTTGGGGGCGTACACCGCTCGCTCGTCTCGGTCGTCCATCGTCGCCAGCGGGCGAGGCGGCGGATCGATGGGCCCGATGTTGAACGTCTCCTTGACGTCGGGCGCAGCTTGTCCACCGATCGACCGATTCAGTGCTTCGGCCTCGACCGGGTTGTATCCGTAGGGGTAGCCCGGTTCCGGCATCGCCACGGCGAGGCGGTCGCCGAGGGGGAGGTCGAAGAACGACGTCGCCTCGCGGTGCAGGCCATCGATCGTCTCGTCGGCGACCTCGTGGCCGACCACGGTGAAGAACCCCACCTCGTGACAGGCCCGATCGATCTCCTTCGCGACCGCGAGACGGCGGTCGACGGATCCTCCGGTGACCTCGGCGAGGTCGATGACCGGGATCACTGGTGGGCGAGACGCAGCCCTGGTCGCGGCCAGGGGAACGATACGAGCCGTCCGGTGCTCGAGCAGGTGACGTACGCCGTGCGCAGGTCCTCGCCGCCGAAGCAGATGTTGGTGGTGAGCAGATCGCCGGTGGCGTAGTGCTCGACCTGCGTGCCGTCCGGCGAGATCGCAGTGATGCCGCCGTTGAAGATCGTGGCGACGCACACCCAACCCTCGCCGTCGACGGCGAGCGAGTCGAGGAACTGGTACCCGGGGAGTCCGTACAGCACTCCGGGCGACATGATGTCGGCCGGCGCCAGCTCACCGGGCGCGGTGACCGGGCGTTGATACACACGCCCGGTGTAGGTCTCGGCCCAGTAGAGCGTGTCGGTGTCGGGCGAGAGGCCGATGCCGTTGGGGTCCTCGGTCGGGAACACCGCTTCGTCGATGCCCGAACCGTCGGCGTGTGCGTAGTAGATGCCGGTCATGTCGGCGGTTCGCGTGTGTTCGTTGCGGATGCCGTGGTCGGTGAACCAGAAGCCGCCGTGGCCGTCCATGACGAGATCGTTCGGACCGCGCAGCGGATGACCGTCGCACTCGGTGTAGAGGTCGGTGATCGTGCCGTCGTGCGGGTCGACCCGCTGGATCCGTCCACCCACGTACTTGTTCTCGTCGAAGCCTCCGGTCGGCAGAATGAGACCGCCGAGATCGAGTGGCGTGAACGACCCGCCGTTGTTGCACAGGTAGAAGGCGCCGTCCGGCCCGACGGCCGCTCCGTTGGGGCCCCCGGGAATCTCGGCGATGGTTTCGGTGCTGCCATCCGGGTGCACCTTGGTGAGCCGAGGACCGAACATCTCGACGAGCACGACCGATCCGTCGGACATCGAGATCGGCCCCTCCGGGAACTGCAGCCCGCTGGCGATCTCGGTCAGTGCGGGCGTGAATTCGGTGAGCGTCGGCTGGTCCATCCCCTCATGTTGCCAGGCCCGCGACCCCCGCCTCCCAGTCGGCCGATCTCGTGAACAGTCTCACCTCTCAGGGGCGAAGTCGTTCACGAGAACGGTCAGAGTTGGCCGTTCTGCTGGAGGAGTTCGAACTCCTCCACGGTCATCAGCACCGAGCGGGCCTTCGAGCCCTCGCTGGGGCCGACGACACCACGTTGCTCGAGCAGATCCATGATGCGACCGGCTCGGGCGAAGCCCACCTTGAGCTTGCGCTGCAGCATCGAGGTGGACCCGAGCTGGCTGCGGACCACCAACTCCATCGCCTGGCGCATCATTGCGGTGTCCTCGTCTTCGTCGCCTGCGGAGAACGCGTTGGCGTCGGAGGTGACGTCGAGGTCGTCCATCGACGCCATGGCGCCTGCGGCACCGCCCGACGAAACGACACCGGCGCCCGGGGTGTCGGGGCGAGGCGGCACCAGCGACGATTGACCGGAAGCACCAGCGTCGCCGCCACCCTCGCCGCCGGATTCGACGTCGTTGGAGTAGACCGGTTCGGGCGCCTGGGCACGCCAGTGGGAGACGACCTGGCGAACCTCGTCCTCGCTGATGAACGAACCCTGGATGCGGTTGGCAACCGACGAGTTGCCGGGCAGCAGCAACATGTCGCCCTTGCCGACGAGTTTCTCGGCGCCGGGCTGGTCGAGGATCACCCGGCTGTCGGTGAGGCTCGACACGGCGAACGCCATGCGAGCCGGGATGTTGGCCTTGATCACGCCGGTGATCACGCCGACCGACGGTCGCTGTGTGGCGACGATCAGGTGGATGCCGACCGCACGCGCCTTCTGGGCGATGCGGGTGATCGACTCCTCGACATCGCGAGCGGCGACCATCATCAGGTCGTTGAGCTCGTCGACGACCACCACGATGTACGGCATGTGCTCGTATTCGAGTTCGCTGCCGAGGGGCGGCTGCACCTGGCCCTTCGCGAAGGCCTTGTTGTAGCCGGTGATGTCGCGGTAGCCGAGTTCGGACAGGACGTCGTATCGACGCTCCATCTCCTTGACCGCCCAGCCGAGGGCGTTGGCTGCCTTCTTCGGGTTGGTCACCGGCTGCGTCAGCAGGTGCGGCAGACGGGCGTACTGGCCCATCTCGACCTGCTTCGGGTCGATGAGGATGAGGCGAACGTCGTCGGGTGTGGTGCGCATCAGCAGCGAGGTGATGATGCAGTTGATGCCGCTCGACTTGCCCGCACCGGTGGCACCGGCGATCAGCATGTGAGGCGTGGCGGCCAGGTCGAGGAACACGGCCTTGCCGGCGATGTCCTTGCCGATCGCGACGTCGAGCGGATTGTCGGCCTTCGAGGCCTCCGGCGACGAGAGCAGGTCGCCGAGTGCGACGAGTTGGCGCTGATGGTTGGGCACCTCGACGCCGATCGCCGACCGACCAGGAATCGGCGCGAGGATGCGCACGTCGACCGCCGCCATCGCGTAGGCGATGTCCTTCTGCAGGCTGGTGACCCGGGCGACCTTCACGCCCGGACCGAGTTCGAGTTCGTAGCGGGTGACCGTCGGCCCGACCGTCATCCCGAGCAACGTCGTCTCGACGCCGTGCGATGCGAGCGACTCGTGGAGCATCCGGCCACGCGCCTCGACCGCCTTGCGATCGATCGTCTGCTCGCCGGGCCGTTCGAGGAACGTCATCGGTGGCAGCACCCACTCGCCGACGTGGGCCCCTTCGCCGATGGCCGCAGCTGCGGGCTGGCTGCCGGTGTCGATCTTGGGCTTGCGCGCACGTCGCTTCTTGGGCGGCGGCAACTCGCCGCCACCCAGTTCGTCACCCTCGGCAGCGAAGTCGTAGAGGCCGGGCGCAAGCGCCGACGCCTCGCCGGCAGCGACCTCGGAACCGCCCCGGGATGCAGCGTCGGCCTCACGGTCGCTGTTCAGCGTCGAGATGTTGCTGATCCCCGACTTCGCAGCGCGACCGAGCGGGGCGCTCACCGCAGCCAGGAACCCTCCGGTCTGCTGGGCGAAGGTCTTGACCGAAGTGCGCGTCACCAGCAGGGCTCCCCCGGTGAACACCACGATCAGCAACACCGCTGCGCCCGCCGTGGCGAGCATCGCCTCGAGTGGCGCGCCGATGAGTGCACCGATCCAGCCGCCGGCGTCGGAGACCTGATCGGCAGCATCGCCGAGGTCGTCGGGACCTCTCGCCACCTGCAGCAGGCCGAGCACCGACAGCGACATCAGCGACCAGCCGATGGCGAGCTGGAACGGCCCAGCGGAGCGACCCTTGCGGAGCAGGGAGACACCCACGGACACCAGCACGACGGGCACCGCATACCGGCCGAGGCCGAACAACCAGCCCGTGAGCGTTTCGATGCCCCGGCCGAGCGGGCCGGCGAGGTTGACGTACACCGCGAGGCCCAGCAGCACAGCGAGACCGATCAGGCCGATCCCGATGAACTCGTTCTCGCGGCCGCCGACGGCCCCTCGGAGTTCGGCCTGGGCCTGATCCCGCCGCGAACCCGAGCCCTCCGGCGGGGTGAGGTCGTCGACGCTTCCGGCTTTCGTGCGCTTCGCGGTGGCCTTGGCCGGAGTTCCCTTGCCGGCTGCGCCCTTCGTGGTGCCCTTCGTGGCGCCCTTCGACCCCGACGTGGTGCCGGAACTGCTCTTCGAGCGCGACGAACCCGTGCTCGTCGACTTTCGCTTCTTGGACGGACCCCACGTAGACATGACCTGCTCCACGGTACTCGCAGGGTCCCACCACCATCCGCGACCCCCGCCACGTTACGTTTGGTGTCAGACACCAAACGTAACGGCTGCGGTCGAAGTCGAGATCGCCGACGATCAGGGGAGCAGGACCAGCTTGCCGACGAAATCGCGTCGGACGAAACGTTCCTGGGCCACAGCGATCTCCGCGAGCGGATACGTCTCGGCCACGACGGGCTCGACACCGCCGGCGACAGCGATCTCGGCGAGGCGCCGGAAATGCGACGGCGTGTGCATCGTGGATCCGATCAACCGGCGCTGTTGCAGATACAGCCGTCGAAGGTCGAGTGCCACCACTGGCCCGGCGATCGCCCCGGCAGTCACGAGGCGGGCGCCGTCGCGCAGCAGGTCGACCAGCGACCCGAATTCGTCACCGCCGACCACATCGACGACTGCGTCGACGCGTGCCAGCGCGGCGATCTCGTCGTCACCGCGTGCCGAGACCTCGGCGACGCCGAGGCCGGCGACGAATTCCCGGTGCTCGGGGCTCGTCCGGGCGACGACATCGCACTTGCGGTCGACGAGCAGTTGGATCGCCGCCATACCGACCCCGCCCGACGACCCGGTGACCAACACCCGCTCGCCGGCTTCGATCGCGGCCCGCTCGATCATTCCGAGTGCGGTGCCATACGCAGTCGGTAGACACGCGAGCTGCGGGTCACTCAGCGGCGATCCGGTCACATCGTGGAGTTGATCGACCGAACACACGTGGTACTGAGCGAACCCACCGTCGACCTCGCTGCCGACGATGTCGCACGGAAGATCATCGACATATCGGGCGGCCGGGTCGACGAGCACACGCCGATCGACCCAACCCCCATCTGCTTCGTCGCCGACCGACTCGACCCGACCGGCGACGTCGATTCCCTGGATCATCGGGAATGCGAGCGGCACTCCCTTCCACCCGACGACAGCGTCGGGATCGGTGGCGGTGCCGTAGGCGCCCGCCCGCGCCCAGAGGTCGGTGTTGTTGAGCGCTGCGGCGGTCACCCGCACCAACGCCTGACCCGGTGCCGGCTGCGGTCGAAGCCACCCGGAATGCACCACCGTCTGCTCGGGTCCACCGTGACCGAAGGTGACCGCAGCGATCATCGTGGAGGGAGTTGCCATGTGATCACCCTCGCATGTCGAACGTGGCTCGATGTTACGTCTGGTGTCTGACACCACACGTAACCGGATTCAGAGGGGGTCGACCTCGAGCACGGCGCCGTCGGGGGCGACCGTGACTGCGAGGACGCCACCCTGGGGCGAGCGCGTCGACACCAGGTACCGCACGATGCCGCCGTCACCACCTTCGATTGCGAAGCCCTCGATCGTCGACTCGGGCAACTCGTCGTCGACGTCGTCGAGCACGGTGTCCGGGTCGAAGTCGACCGCGTCAGCGCTGAACGTGAAGCCCGATTCGACCGCCAACGCCGGAGCCGGCGGTTGCAGCTCGTCGTCGAAGAAGATGTACGGCACCGCCGACGTGGCGTCGTCGACAGCAACGAACAGATTGACCAACTGCGCCGTGGCGTTCACCTCGAAGAACTGTTGGCCGGCACCGAGTTCGGCTTCGACGGCCTCGATCGCCGGACCGATGTCGCCAACCCGTACGGCGGGCGTCGAGTCGGCGCTGTCGTCGCCACCACAACCGATCAACGCCACAGCGAGGAACGCCAGGGCTGCGAACGGCTTCAACGCTCAGGCCTCCATGACGACGGGCACGATCATCGGCCGCCGCTTGGTGCGTTCGCTCACGAACTTGCCTGCCGCCCGACGAACGTCTCGTTCGAGCGCCTCGACGTCGCGCACACCCTTGCCGAGCGATGCCTCGACAGCGTCGGCAACGGTGTCGCATGCCTCGTCGAGCAGGTCTTCGGCCTCGGGTGCATAGACCCAGCCTCGGGTGATGATCTCCGGGCCGACCAGGACCTTGCCGGTCTGGATGTCGACGGTGACGACGACCACGACGACACCTTCTTCAGCCAGCTTCTGACGGTCGCGCAGCACACCCTGGCCGACGTCACCGACGATGCCGTCGACGTACAGATACCCAGAGGGGACTCGGCCGACCGGGCGCAGTTCGTCGGCGTTGAGTTCGAGCACGTCGCCGTCCTCGCACAGGATGACCCGGTCGTGGGGAACGCCCATCAGCTCGCCGAGCTTGGCGTTCGCCACCATGTGGCGGTACTCGCCGTGCACCGGCACGAACCACTCGGGATTGACGATCGACAAGTAGGTCTTGATCTCGTCGGCCTGTGCGTGGCCGGTGGCGTGGACGTCCATGATGCCGGAGTGCACCACCTCCGCGCCCATCCGGATCAGCCCGTCGATCACGGCGTTGACGTTGCCCTCGTTGCCCGGGATCGCATGGCTCGACAGCACGACGGTGTCGTCGTCGCCGAGTTTGAGCCACCTGTTCTCACCGCGTGCCATCAGCCCCAGCGCCGACATCGGCTCGCCCTGCGACCCGGTGGAGATGATGCAGATCTGACCGGGTGCGTACTTGTCGATCTCTTCGATGTCGATGATCGCCGACTCCGGAATGTCGAGCACCTTCAACTCGCGGCCGAGCCTGACGTTCTTCTTCATGCTCAGGCCGAGCGTGGCGATCTTGCGGCCGTCGGCGATCGCTGCGGTGGCGATCTGTTGGATGCGATGGAGATGGCTGGCGAAGCTGGCGGTGACGATCCGGCGGTCACGATGCGCAGCGAACAGCCCGGTGAGCACCGAACCGACGCTGGTTTCGCTCGGCGAGTATCCGGCTTCTTCGGCGTTGGTCGAGTCGGCCATCAACAGCCGGATTCCCGGCTCCTTGGCGAGCTGGCCGATGCGGGCGAGGTCGGTGCGGCGGGAATCGACGGGCGTGAGGTCGATCTTGTAGTCGCCGGAGTGAAGCACCACCCCCTGCGAGGTGTGGACCGCAATGGCGTGGGCGTGTGGCACCGAGTGGGTGACCGGAATGAACTCGACGACGAGCGAACCGATCTCGACGCTCGCGCCGTCTTTGACCTTGCGCATGTCGGTCTTCGGCAGCAGGCCGGCTTCCTCGATGCGGTTGCGGGCGAGCCCGAGGGTGAGCGCCGCGCCGTAGATCGGCAGCGGCTCGTCGCGCAGGTCGCCGATGCCGTCGTGGTCGCGCAGGAGGTACTGGATGGCGCCGACATGGTCTTCGTGGCCGTGCGTGAGCACGATCGCCGAGATCCGCTGGGCGTTCTCACGCAGATACGTGAAGTCGGGCAGGATCAGGTCGACGCCGTGCATGTTCGCCTCGGGGAACATCAACCCGCAGTCGATCAGGATGATCGTACGATCGGGATCGTCGGCGGCGCCCTGCTCGATCGCCATGCAGTTGCGACCGATTTCGCCGAGACCACCCAGGAAGACGATCCGAAGCGGAACGTTCGGGTCGGTCGTTCCCGGCTTGCGACGGTCAGCCACGGGCGGTCACCAGACGTTCGTAGACGCCACGGGCGGCGTGTTCGAGACCGGAGGGCGTCGGCCCCATCGGGGACCTGCACTCCCCGACGGCATGACCGAGCGTTCGCAACATGGCCTTCGACGGTACCGGGTTGGGGGTCTCGTCGCTGGTCTCGAACTCGTAGCTCTCCAACTGCCGGGCGTTGATCCGCCGGGCTGCAGCGACATCGTTGCGTTCCCATGCGTCGAACATCTCGACGTGATCGGGCGCACACCAGTGCGTGGCCACGCCGATCGCGCCGACGGCACCGACGGCCAGCAACGGCAGCGTCATCATGTCGTCGCCGGAATACACCTCGAAGTCGCCGGGACAGTTCGCGGCGACTGCTGCCGTGGCGCCGGCATTGCCGGCGGCATCCTTGAGCGCCACGATGTTCGACACGTCGTTGGCGAGGCGAACGAGCGTGGTGCTGTCGATCTTGCGGCCGGTTCGCTTGGGGATGTCGTACAGCACCAGGGGCAGGTCGGTGGATGCCGCGATGGCCCGGAAGTGCATCTCGAGGCCGGCCTGTGATGGTCGGCTGTAGTACGGGCAGACACCGAGGATTCCGGCGACGCCGAGGTGACCGGCCTCTTCGGTGAGACCGATGTCGTGGAGGGTGTTCGACCCGGTGGTGCCGGCGATCACCGGCACCGTGACGGCGTTGACGACCGCCTCGAACAGCGACAGCTTCTCGTCGATCGACAGCACCGGCGATTCACCGGTGGTGCCGGACACCACCAGACCCTCGTTGCCCTGCTCGACCAGCCACTTGGCGAGCGACACCGCGGCGTCGACGTCGAGTTCACCCTTGGCGTCGAACGGGGTGACCATCGCGGTGAGCACCCGGCCGAAGCGCGCCATCAGCGCCACCACCGGTACTGAGTGCGGGGATGGCTGGCGGGTCGTGCAACGTTCACGGCCCGCAACCTATTCGATGATCGCCGGTTCGCGCAGTTCGATTCCAGCGGCTGCCGGGTCGGAGAACCGGTCGCCGGTCATCTCCGTGACCGGGGTGGATCGTCGTCGTGTCACGTCGAGACGCCACACGACGTACAGCACCGCACCGAGGACGATCGGCGCAACGTAGGTGAGCAGTCGGTACACGAGGACGCCGGCCAGAGCCGTTGGCGCATCGACCCCGGCTGCGACCAGCGCACCGGTGAGGCCGGCCTCGACCACGCCGACACCGCCAGGGACCGGGACGAACGAGCTGAGCAGCGTGACCACGAAGTAGACGCGGGCGAACTCGATGAACCCGAGCTCGTCACCGACGCCGAGGCCGCGCAGGGCCACGAGCAGGATCACGGCGCCGACCGACTGGGCCAGTGCGGTGGCTGCGAGCAGCCCGGCCGGGCGACCTGCCACCGCTCGCAGAGAAGCCCGGACGTCGAGCAGACCAGCACCGACGTCGTGGCCGTCGAGGTGTCGACCGAGCGACGGCCACCGCAGCCCCGCACGGTCGGCCAGGTTTCGCAGCAACGCCGCCAACCAGGTGGTGATCCGCTCCGAACGCAACACCACCGCCCAGAACAGCGCCGAGCCGCCGACGACCACAGCACAGACGCCGAGCATGACGAGGTCGGTGCGCGTCGGCGGACGCTGGGTGATGTCGAGGAGAAGGACGCCGAACGGCAACAACCAGGTCACGAACGTGGTCGCCACGCCGTAGGCGACGAGCATCGAGGCGAAGGTCGTGGTCGGCACCGAGGCATCGCGAGCGATCGACCAGCGCAGACCGGTCGCCAACGGTCCACCGAGGGGCACCCCCTTGCTGGCAGCGGTCCCGACATCGTGAATGGTCAACGACCGGCCGAACGAGGTGGTGCCCAGCAGGCGTTGCACGATGCCCGCCCGACTGATCCGCTCGAGCACGCCCAGCGCCACGAGCGCAACGACGACCCCGATGGACAGCGCCCGCATCTCGCCGAGGGCGTCGCCGATCGTGTTGCGCTGGAACCACACCGCACCTGCGAGCAGCCCTCCGACGAGCACGACGAGCGCCACACGGGCGAGATCGGTCGTCGGTCGTCGGGACACATCCGGAACGTATGCCCGCACCGAAGGGCGTGCGCAGTCAAGCCAGCCAGTAGTTTCTCCCGTGCGTGAACAACAACCTGAAGGAGAACCTCATGCGACGCTCCCCCGCCCTGCGCCAAATCATTCCTGCCATCGCCGTCGGTGCCCTCGTCCTTGCCGCCTGCGGCAGCGACGACGATTCCGGCGACTCAGCAGACGACACCACTGCGCCTGCTGACACGACCGCTGGCACCGACGCCTCCGGCGACGCCGATTGCGGTGCCACGATCGACGACGGCGTCCTCACCGTCGCGACCGGCGAACCCGCCTTCTTCCCGTGGGTACTCGACGACACCCCGGAGTCGGGCGAGGGATTCGAAGCTGCCGTCGCGTACGCAGTCGCTGCCGAAATGGGCTACGAGGGTGATGCCGTCGTGTGGACCCGCACCACGTTCGACGAGGCGATCCAGCCCGGAGCGAAGAGCTTCGACGTGAACCTCCAGCAGTACTCGATCACGCCGGAGCGCGCCGAGAACATCGACTTCTCGTTGCCGTACTTCACCGCCAACCAGGCGATCGTGGCACTCAACGGCTCGTCAGCCGAGGGCGCCACCACCGTCGCCGACCTCCAGGACGTCAAGTTCGGCGCCCAGGTCGGCACCACGAGCCTGGCCTTCATCACCGACGTGATCCAGCCCACACAGGAGCCGTTCGTCTACGACGACAACGTCGGAGCGAAGGCTGCTCTGGAGGCCAACCAGATCGACGCCGCTGTGTTCGACCTGCCGACGGCACTGTTCGTGTCCGGCGTCGAGATCGAGAACAGCGCAGTCGTCGGCCAGTTCCCCGCCGACGCCGGCGGCACGACCGACCAGTTCGGCTTCGTGCTCGAGAAGGACAGCCCGCTCACTGCCTGCGTCGATGCCGCGATCACCACGCTCACCGACAACGGTGAACTCGATGCGATCACCCAGGAGTGGCTGGCGGACTTCACCGGCGCCCCGGTGATCACCGTCGAGTGACCCCGGCGCCGACTCCGATCCACCACCACTTGTACTGATGTCAGACCGACCGTCCCGGCGCGAGCGCTACGAGCGCGCTCGTCGCCGGCGGTCGGTCGTCATCGCCACGGTCTCCACGATCGTGGTCGTCGCCGCACTCGTCATCCTGATTCCGCTCACCCCCGGCTGGGAACGGGTTCGCCAGGCGTTCTTCGACGGCGACGTGTTCATCGACACGTTCCCCGGTCTGCTCGAAGCGTTCTGGCTCGACGTGCAGATCCTGCTGTGGTCGACGCCGTTCATCCTGATCGTCTCGCTGCTCGTCGCCCTGGCCCGCAACACCCGAAGTCCCGCGCTGTTTCCGCTCCGGGCGTTCGCCGTGATCTACACCGACGTGTTGCGCGGCATCCCGGTGATCCTGCTCGTGTTCCTGATCGGTTTCGGTGTTCCGGCACTCGGCCTGTCCCGGGAGTGGGCCAATCCCCTGATCTGGGGCAGCGTCACACTGGTGTTGTCGTACTCGGCCTACACCGCGGAGATCATCCGCGCCGGCATCGACGCCGTCCACGAGAGCCAACGCGCTGGTGCCCGATCGCTGGGGATGACCAGCAGCCAGACCATGCGCAGCATCGTGCTCCCCCAAGCGTTCCGCAAGATCGTGCCGCCGCTGATGAACACCTTCGTCAGCCTGCAGAAGGACGTCGCTCTCGTGAGCCTGATCGGACCGGTCGAGATCCTTCGCCAAGCGGGCATCGACAAGGCGACCTACGCCAACTTCACCCCCTATGTGGCCGCGTCCTTGATCTTCCTGGCCCTCACGATTCCCTGCACACGCCTCGCCGATTGGGCACTCGCTCGTCAACGAGCCCGCACCGGAGCGACCACGATCGCATGACCGAACCGACCGCCGTCCCGGGGGCGACACCGAAGATCTCGATGCGCGCCGTGCGCAAGTCGTTCGACTCGACGGTGGTGCTCGACGGCATCGACCTCGACGTCACCGAAGGTGACGTCATCACGCTGATCGGAGCGTCAGGCTCGGGCAAGTCGACGCTGTTGCGTTGTGTGAACCTGCTCGAACCCACCGACGACGGTCAGATCATCCTCGACGGTGTCGACATCGCCGAACCCGGACTCGACCCCGACCCGATCCGGCGGCGCATCGGCATGGTGTTCCAGAGCTTCAACCTGTTCCCGCACATGAGCGTGATCGACAACGTCGCGATCGGGCCGCGCAAGGTGCTCAAGACCGACAAGTCCGAGGCACGGGCCGAGGGGCTGGCAATGCTGACCCGACTCGGCCTCGCCGAGCGGGCCGATGCCTACCCCGACCAACTCTCCGGCGGCCAACAGCAGCGGGTGGCGATCGCACGATCGCTGGCGATGAATCCCGAGGTGATGCTCCTCGACGAGATCACCTCGGCGCTCGACCCCGAACTCGTCGGCGAAGTGCTCGACGTCGTCCGTGGACTCAAGGCCGACGGCATGACCATGCTGTTCGCCACCCACGAGATGGCCTTCGCCCGTGAGATCAGCGATCGGGTGTGCTTCCTGCACCAGGGCCGCATCCTCGAGGAGGGTCCGCCGTCGCAGATCTTCGAATCGCCCACCGAGCCGCGCACTCAGGCATTCCTCCAGCGCGTCATCGACGCCGGTCGACTCTGACCCAACCCTGTTCCCCGAGCCCGGGCCTCGCGGAACAGGCTTCGGCGGTCAACCGCCCATCAGGGTCGATGAGTACTCGTCACGCAGGGTCTTCTTGGAGAACTTGCCGACGCTGGTCTTGGGAACCTCGTCGATCCACACCACGCCCTTGGGCATCTGCCACTTGGCGACCTTGCCCTCGAGGAAGGCGAGCACCTCGTCCTCGGTGAGATCATCAGCGCCCGGCGCTTTGACCACGCAAGCCAGCGGGGCCTCGCCCCACCTCTCGTGGGCGACACCGATGACGGCGGCCTCGGCGACCTTGGGATGCGCCATCAGCTCGTTCTCGAGTTCGACCGAGCTGATCCATTCGCCGCCCGACTTGATCAGATCCTTCGTGCGGTCGACCAGCCGGACGAAGCCGCGCTCGTCGACCGTCGCGACGTCACCGGTCTTGAGCCAACCGTCGTCGGTGAAGCTCTCGCCCGAGCGCTCGTCGTCGTAGTAGTCCGACGCGATCCAGTTGCCGCGGCACTGCAGTTCCCCGCTGCTCTCACCATCCCACGGGACCCCAGCGGTCGTACCCGGCTCGACGACGCGACACTCGGCTCCGAACACGATGCGACCCACCTGTGTACGCAGATCGGCCTGTTCCTCCTGCGGCAGCCGCTCCTGGTCGGCATCGAGCCGGCAGACCGCCGCGATCGGGCTGGTCTCGGTCATCCCCCACGCCTGGAAGATCGGCAGGCCCGTCTGTTCGCGATATGCCTCCGACAGCGACTTCGGCACCGCCGAGCCGCCACACGGGATGCTGCGCAGCGACGAGGTGTCGCGGTCCTTCAGTTCGGGCAGCACCGCCATCCAGATCGTGGGCACCCCGGCGGCAACGGTGACCTTCTCCTCGACGATCAGGTTCGCGATCGCTGGGCCGGAGAGGTCGGGGCCGGGCATGACCAGGTTGGCCCCGGTGGCGACTGCGGCGTGGGCAAGCCCCCAGGCATTGGCGTGAAACATCGGGACGACCGGGAGGATGACGTCGCTCTCGCGTGCGCCCAGGCTGTCGGCGGTCATGGCGCCCATCGTGTGCAGAAACGTCGAGCGGTGGGTGTACACGACACCCTTGGGGTTGCCGGTCGTGCCGCTCGTGTAACACATGCTTGCGGCGCGGTGCTCGTCGTCGACCGCGAACTCGACCGGGTCGGCAGCGGCGAGGAGTTCTTCGTAGTCGAGCAGCTCGTGTCCGCTGAGGTCGGCGGGGATGTCGCCCTTGCCGTCATCCATCATCACAAGGTGCTCGAGGCGCTCGAACGTCGGCAGCAACGGGGCCAGCAGGCCGAGCAGCGAGCGGTCGACGAAGATCACCTCGTCGTCGGCATGGTTGACGATGTAGGTGAGCTGCTCGGGGAACAGACGGATGTTGAGCGTGTGCAGCACCCGCCCGGTGCAGGGCGCAGCAAAGTACAGCTCGAGGTGTCGGGCAGTGTTCCAGGCAAACGTGCCCACGCGACCGTCGGCCGAGATGCCCAGGTCGTCGAGCACGCCACCGAGCTTGCGGGTGCGCGCCGCCCAGTCGCCATAGCTGATCCGCTCGAGGCCCGACCCGGTTCCCGTGACGATCGTCTTGTGCGGGTGGTACTTCTCGGCGCGCTCGAAGATGTGCGGTATTGCGAGTGGAACGTCTTGCATCAGGCCCTGCATGGAGCGCGAACGTAGCGCACGGTGGCGACGGTCGATCGCACGGGGGCGGTACCGTTGCGACGCATGACCGAGAGCGCGGCCGTCGACGCGACCGAGCCAGCGCACGTTCGCCCGGCATGGGCCCCGCTGACGTTGGTCGCGTTCGTCCTGCTGGTGATCGCCACGAACATCGCGAGCGCGGTTTGGGCTCGCTGGGTCGACATCAACCCCGAGGGGTTGCTCATGCTCTCGTCACGCAACCGGTACCTGGCGCTGACGCTGGCAGCCGGTGTGCCGGTCGCCACCTACGTGCTGATCGCGTTCGTTCGCATCGGTGCCGCGTTCGTCGTGTGTCACATGATCGGGCGGGCCTATCACGACGATGCAATCGGCTGGTTCCGCAAGTACCTGGGCGTCACACCCGAAACGATCGACACGTTCAACCGCGGGTTCGCCAGGGCCGAGTGGGTGCTGATCCCCTTCTTCGCCGGATCGAACATCGTGGCCGCACTGAGCGGCGTGCACCGAACGCCACCCGCTCGGCTGGCGGTGCTGCTGTCGGTCGGCATCGCCGCCCGACTGGCGCTGATGTGGTGGCTCGCGCGCACCTTCGAAGCGCAGCTGGTCGACTTCCTCGAGTGGCTGCAGCGCTATCAGTGGTGGGCGGTCGGCATCTCGATCGCCGTGGTCCTGCTGGTCAACATCCGCAACTTCCGCGGTGCCTGATCCGGGCATTCGCGGTTCGTTGCTGCTACAACGAACACATGGCTGAAATCACCCTCGGCGGCAACCCCGTCCACACGTCCGGAGATCTCCCCGCTGTTGGCGCTGCTGCGCCCGCCTACTCGCTGGTCGGCGCCGACCTGGGCGAGTACGACGCGTCGGAGTTCGCCGGCAAGAACGTCATCTTGAACATCTTCCCGAGCATCGACACACCGACGTGCGCCACCAGCGTTCGCCAGTTCAACGAGCGGGCCGCGGGAATGGACGAGACCGTGGTGCTGTGCGTGTCGGCCGACCTGCCGTTCGCAATGGGCCGGTTCTGCGGCGCCGAGGGCATCGAGAACGTGAAGGTCGGCTCGACCTTCCGATCGGATTTCGGCTCGACGTACGGCGTCACGCTCACCGATGGTGCGCTTGCCGGCGTGCTCGCTCGCGCCGTCGTCGTGATCGGCCCCGACGGCACGGTGAAGCACACCGAACTCGTCGGCGAGATCGCGCAGGAGCCGAACTACGACGCCGCCCTCGCCGCGCTGTAACGCAACTCGGGTCGTGCCCGTGCCGTTTCGCTACAGGAACGGGTCGAGCGATCGAGACAGGCCCGGCACACTCGCAATCTTCTTGCAGGCAAGCACCACGCCGGGCATGAAGCTGTCGCGGTCGTAGCTGTCCTGACGGATCGTCAGCGTCTGTCCCTGCGCTCCGAGGATCACCTCCTGGTGGGCCACCATCCCACGCATGCGTACCGAGTGCACCTTGATGCCCGCCGGGCCCACTCCCCCGCGAGCGCCGACGTAGACCTCGTCGGTGGTCGGGTCGTCGGCGAAGTCGTTGTCGCGAGCTTCGGCCATTCGTTCGGCGGTCTTCACCGCCGTGCCGGACGGTGCGTCGACCTTGCGGTCGTGGTGCAATTCGATGATCTCAGCGGTGTCGAACCACGGTGCCGCCATCTCGGCGAAGCGCATCATCAGCACCGCCGAGATCGCGAAGTTCGGGGCGATGACACAGTTGGGACGGTCGGCGCCACCAAATGCGGCTTCGAACGCCTCGAAGTCGGACGATGCGAACCCGGTGGTGCCGACCACGGCGTGAATGCCGCTGTCCGCAAGCCACGGCAACACCGCGCGTGACGCGTCCGCCACCGTGAAGTCGACGACGACGTCGCACGACGCGTCGGAGAACGCATCGAGCGTGCCGCTCACCTCCACACCCTCGACGGTCTCGCCGGCACCGAATGGGTCGACGGCGGCAGCGAAAACGAGATCGGGGTCAGCGACCACCGCCGCACAAACGGTTCGACCCATTCGTCCGGCAGCGCCGCTGACCCCAATTCTCATGTGCTCAGTCTGGCTGATGCAGCACCGTCCACCGCGATTGCATCGCGGGTCCGGCTCCGCCTGTGATCAGCGGTGGCGGCGACGGCCACCGCGGCGGCCGCCATCGTCGCTCGACGGACGGTCCGACTTCGGGCCGAGATCGCCGAGTTCGTCGGCGAGCTCTGCGTCGAAGCTGTCCTCGAAGCTGACCTCGACGACGTCGGTGCCGCCGCTCGAGCCCGAATCGGACTTCGAGCCGCTGTCGGAACGCTCACGTCGTGGCGAGCGCTCGCGGCGCTCGCCGCCACCGTTGGAGGAACCACCCGACGATGCACCTTCCTTGGCGGGCGGCGGATCGCCGGCCGGCGTCAGGCTGACCTTGCCCTTGTCGTCGATCTCCTCGACGCGGACCTCGATCTCCTGACCGAGTTCGAGCACGTCCTCGACGGCGTTGATGCGCTTGCCGCCGCCGAGCTTGGAGATGTGCACCAGGCCGTCGCGGCCAGGCAGGATGTTGACGAACGCACCGAACTTGGTGATGTTGACGACCCGGCCCATGTAGACGGCGTCGAGCTCGGCCTTCGGCGGGTCGACGATCGCGAGGATCGCAGCCTTGGCCTCTTCCATGCGCCATGCCTCGACAGCACCGATGGTGACGATGCCGCGGGCACCGTCGTCGTCGACGCCGATGTCGGCTCCGGTCTCCTGCTGGATCGTGTTGATGACCTTGCCCTTCGGGCCGATCACTTCGCCGACCTTGTCGAGCGGGATGTAGATCGTCGAGATCTTCGGTGCGGTCTCGGCCACCTCGTCGCGCGACTGCGGGATGCAGGCGTTCATGACCTCGAGGATCTCGAGACGAGCAACACGGGCCTGGGCAAGTGCGGCGGTCAACACATCGGCGGGGATGCCGTCGATCTTGGTGTCGAGCTGCAACGCCGTGATGGCGTCTTCGGTGCCGGCGACCTTGAAGTCCATGTCGCCGAAGGCATCCTCGGAACCGAGGATGTCGGTCAGCGTGGTGTACTTGCCGTCTTCGTAGATGAGGCCCATGGCGATGCCGGACACGTGGCCCTTGGTGGGCACACCGGCGTCCATCGAGCGCGAGGCTGGAGGCGCACACCGAACCCATCGAGGTCGAGCCGTTCGACGACATGACCTCGGAGACGAGGCGCAGGGTGTACGCGAAGTCTTCCTGGTTCGGGATGACGGGCAGGACTGCACGGGCGGCGAGCGCACCGTGGCCGATCTCGCGACGCTTGGGCGAACCCACGCGACCGGTCTCGCCGTTGGCCCACGGCGGCATGTTGTAGTGGTGCAGGTACCGCTTGGTGTCGTTGGGCGACAGCGAGTCGATCATCTGGTTCATGCGCGGCATGGCCATCGTGAGGACGGTCATGACCTGGGTCTCGCCACGCTGGAACAGACCCGAACCGTGCGCGGTCGGGAGTGCACCGATTTCGGCGGAGATCGCACGCAGGTCGGCCGTGCCGCGGCCGTCCATGCGGACGCCCTCGGTGACGACGCGGGCACGCATCAGCTTCTTGTTGAGCGAGCGGACGGCTTCCTTGACCATCTTCTCGCTGCCGGCGAACTCGCCCGGCGCATCCTTCGAGCCGCACAGCTCGGCGATGATCTCGGAGGTGACGGCGTCGGTCGCTTCGTTGCGCTCGGCCTTGTTGGCGATCGTGATGACCGGCGCGAGCTTGTCGCTGCCGGCCTTCTCGACGGCCGCGAAGATCTCCGGGGTGTAGTCGAGGACCGGGGTCCACTTCATCTGCTCGATTGCACCGTTGGTGGCGATCACCGAGGCGACGAGCTGACGCTGCAGCGAGATCGACTCCTTGATCCACACCTTGCAGGCCTCGAGGCCGTCGGCGAGGACTTCCTCGGTGACCTTCTTGGCACCGTCGTCGTAGTAGTAGAACGCGTTCTCGGAACCGCCGGCCTCGACCATCATCACAGCGACGTCGCCGCTGTCGAGTTCACGACCGGCGACGACGAGCTCGAAGGTGCCGCTTTCGGCCTCTTCGTAGGTCGGGTGCGGAATCCACTCGCCGCTCTGGCTGTACGCCATGCGGATCGCGCCGATCGGGCCGTCGAACGGGATGCCCGAGATCATCAGCGCAGCCGAGGCGGCGTTGATCGAGAGCACGTCGTGCGGGTTCTCCTGGTCAGCGCCCAGCACGGTGGTGACGATCTGGGTCTCGTTGCGGAAGCCGTCGGGGAACGACGGGCGCAGCGGCCGGTCGGTCAGACGACAGGTGAGGATCGCGTCCTCGGTCGGACGGCCTTCACGACGGAAGAACGAACCGGGGATCTTGCCGGCCGCGTAGGCCCGCTCCTCGACGTCCACCGTCAGGGGGAAGAAGTCCATGCCTTCGCGCACGTTCTTCGCAGCGTTGGCGGTGGTCAAGACCTTCGTTCCGGCGATCGATGCCACGACGGCACCCATCGACTGGGGGGCAAACTTGCCCGTTTCGAAGGTGAGTGTCTTGTCGGTCCCAGATACGGGTCCGGACACGGTGATGGGGTCAGCCACTGAGGGCTCCTTTCGTGTGCACTCCCCCTCGGGAGTGCGCCTCTTGGAGCGACAGGCCGGTTCCCAGTTGGTCAACCCGACACGGCCACCGACATCAAGCGATGAGTGGGTTCGGATTCAGCAACCGGCAACCGAACTCGGTTCGCTCATGTTGCGAAGTCGGACGTTCCGACTCCGAGACGGCATCCTACCTGAACACCGCCCCGATCCGCGGTCACCTGGTTCCCGGTGCCCAGGGCACGGGGAACCGGGCCGGCTCAGCGGCGGAGGCCCTGAGCGGCGATGATGGCGCGGTAGCGCTCGACGTCGATCTTCTTGACGTAGTCGAGCATGCGGCGACGGCGGCCGACGAGCATCAGCAGGCCACGGCGGCTGTGGTGGTCCTTCTTGTGGACCTTGAGGTGCTCGGTGAGGTGCACGATGCGCTCGGTGAGCAGTGCGATCTGCACCTCGGGCGAGCCGGTGTCGGTCTCGTGGGTGCGGTACTTCTCGATCGTCGCCGTGGTGTTCGGCGTGGTGTCGGCAATGTCAGCCATGGGTGTGTCGCCTTCTGATTGGAGGTCGCATCGAGTGCCGGTCGGCGCTCGTGTGCATCTCGACCGCGCCGGAAATTCCAGCCCGAACGGACCCTGCAATGCTACGGCTGCATCGGGCACTCCGCAACGGCGGCCCGACTCGTGACGCCCCACGGTCAGCGGCAGGGGCGGATCGGATCACCGCAAGTACGCTCGCTGGTCGTGTCTGCCCGAATCGACGTCCGCAACGTCTCCAAGGCGTTC
Organism: Ilumatobacteraceae bacterium; assembly: GCA_963848145.1. Lineage (GTDB taxonomy): Bacteria > Actinomycetota > Acidimicrobiia > Acidimicrobiales > Ilumatobacteraceae > Sva-07. The sequence continues at coordinate 70,256 of CAWKCN010000013.1, read as the reverse complement.
GGGACACTGGATGCGCTCGCTCCAGTCGATCTCTCGGTCGACGAGGGAGAGACCGTCACCCTGCTCGGCCCCTCGGGTTGCGGCAAGACGACACTGTTGCGCATGATCGCCGGACTCGAGGAGCCGTCGTCGGGCGAGATCGTCGTCAACGGAATGACACCGACAGCGGCGCGGCGTCACAAGCAGATCGGGTTCGTGCCACAGTCACCGGCGCTGCTGCCGTGGCGGACCGTCGAGGCGAACGCCCGGTTGCTGCTCGACATCAATCGGTCGGCCTCACCGGTCACTCCGAGTGTCGCGGTCGACGACCTGCTCGACGAGGTCGGACTCGGCGACTTCCGCGAGGCGTATCCGCACGAACTGTCCGGAGGGATGCAGCAGCGTGTCGGTCTGGTCCGGGCGTTTGCGATCGACGCCCCGATCCTGTTGATGGACGAGCCGTTCGCGGCGCTCGACGAGATGACCCGCACCGACATGCGCCACCTGCTCGGTCGGCTGTGTGAGCCGCTGGGCACGACCGTGCTGTTCGTCACGCACTCGATTCCCGAAGCGACATTCCTCTCCGACCGCATCGCCGTGATGTCACCGCGGCCCGGCCGAGTCACCGAGGTCGCGACCATCGACCTCCCCCACCCTCGGACCCCCGAACTCGAGGACACCGACGGCTTCTTCCACGTCACCACCGCGCTTCGCAGGTCGTTGGCCGCGGGGATGCAGCGGTGAGCCCCGGCACGCAGCGCATCGTCGCCCCGATCGTCGGCATCATCACCTTCGGGTTGGTGTGGGAGCTCGCCGTTCGCATCTTCGACATCCGGCGCTTCGTGCTCCTCGCGCCATCGGCAATCCTCTCCGAACTGGCCGATGCCCCCGGCTACTACTGGAGCAATGCCGTCGTCACCGGTTGGCACATGGTGGTCGGGCTGTCGATCTCGTTGATCCTTGCGGTGGGTGTCGGCTCGCTGATGGCCTCGTCCCGCTTCATCGAGGAGGCGACACAACCCATCCTGGTGCTGGTTCTCGTGACACCCTGGGTCGCCTACATCACCTCGGTGGTGCTCTGGTTGGGCGGTGGCGAGCAGACCGTGCTGTTCATGGTGGCGTTCACCTCCTTCCCGGTGTTCACGTTCGGTGTGGTCGGCGGCATGAAGTCGGCCGACCCAGCCGCCCGCGAGCTGCTCGCCAGCGTGGACGCGCGCCCGTGGGAGGTGTTCTGGAGGCTCCGGTTGCCGGCAGCGCTGCCATCGATCTTCACCACGGCTCGCTTCGCCATGGGCCTCGGCCTCGCTGCTGCGTACTTCAGCGAGGGGTCGGCGTTCGTCACCGAAGGACTCGGCTACATCGGACAGCGTGCGGCAGCTTTCAACAACGCCGAGGCGCTGTGGGCAACCATCGTGTCGGCGGCGTTGCTGGGCATCGCCGGGCTCGTGGTGATCACCGTGCTCGAGCGACTCCTGCTGCGCTGGCACTCGTCACAGCGCAGCTGACTGTGCGCACCGGCACTGCCCGTGGCATGCTCGAACGATTCCCGGACGCCCCGGAGACTCCCCACGAAGCCGCCCGAGCGGCCAGACAGAATCGGACATCCATGCGCATTCGTCACACCCTCGCACTCGTTGCTGCTGCCGGGCTCGTCGTTGCCGCGTGCGGCTCGGACGATGACGACACCTCGTCGTCGTCCGACGCCCCGGAGGTGGTCGCCGGGGAAGCGTTTCCAGCGGAGCGCTGCGAGGCCAACGAGGCCGCCGGCACGATCACCTACCTCACCGGATTCGACTTCGCAGCAGCGGCGTCGATCGTCGAAGTGATCGTCGCGGAGGATGCCGGGTACTTCGAGGAGATGTGCCTCGACGTCGTGATCCAGCCGAGCTTCTCCACGGCCAACTATGCCCTGATCGCCGAGAACGACGCCCAGTTCTCCTCGGGCGGCTCGTTCAGCGAAGTCGTCGAGTTCGCAAACGCCAACGACGCCGACTTCGTCGTGATGGCCGTCGATGGTCGTGCGCCGATCGACGTGCTCATGATCAAGGAGGGCGAGACCTCCTCGCTGGCGGACCTCGCGGGCACCACGATCGGTGTCAAGGGCAAGCTTCCGACCAGCGTGCAGGTGATGCTCGCCCAGGAGGGGTTGGTCGAAGGAGCCGACTTCGACACCGTCGCCGTCGAGGGGTTCGACCCGGTCGCCCACATGGCCATCGAGGCGATCGTCGGTGTTCCGGGATGGCGCAGCAACGAGCCGGGCGCACTCGAGCGTGCCGGCGTCGCATTCGACCAGTACGACACCGTCGAATTCGAGATCCCCGGGTCGTTCGGGATCATCTACACCAACCAGCAGTTCGTCGACGAGCACCCCACCGCCGCCGAGGACTTCATGCGCGCGGCCATGCGGGGTCTCGACACTGCGATTGCCGACCCCGAAGCAGCGGCGAACACTGCCGTCGAGTTGATCAATGCGGGCGGCAACCCGAACTTCCTGTCACCGGAGGGAGAGGTGTTCCGCTGGACGACCGACGCTGCCACGATCACCGCACTCACTCCGCAGGGCACGCCGTTCGGGATGCCCGACATCGAGTCGCTCCAGAACGAACTCGACACCTACGCCGAAACCGGGTTGTTCGGAGATGACGACACCCCCAGCGCTGCCGATGTCGTCGGGATCGACCTGATGGAGCGGATCCACGACGGCTCGGTCGTGATCTGGCCGGCCAGCTGAGCAGACGGCGGCGTCAGGCCAGCAGGTCGCGGGCGCTGGCGACGTCGTGGCCGAGTTGTGCGATCAGCGCATCGACGCCGTCGAACTTGCGCTCGCTGCGCAGGAAGTGCTCGAAGCGCACACCTGCGGTTTCTCCGTAGAGGTCGACGTCGACGTCGAGCAGATGTGCTTCCAACAGTGACGCGTCGGCGTGCTCGTAGAACGTCGGACGGCGCCCGAGGTTGATCGCACAAGGGTACTCGTCGCCGTTCGGGCGTTCGTAGAAGCCCGCGTACACGCCGTCGGCCGGCAGGCACATCCCCGCTGGAACAGCGACGTTCGCCGTGGGAAATCCGAGCAGTCGACCACGCTGATCACCGGCGAACACCTCACCACGAACCTCGTAGGGCCGCCCGAGCATCGAGTTCGCACGCTTGATGTCCCCGCCGGCGAGGGCTCGCCTGATCGCTGTGCTGCTGACGGGTTCGTCGATGCCGTCGAGGCGCTGGACGAGCTGGACGGGCTCGACATCGAAGTCTTCGTCGACACCGATCTTGCGGAGCAGATCGACGTTGCCGTCGCGATGGCGACCGAAGTGGAAGTCTTCGCCCACGACGATCAGCGCTGTTCGGAGGCATCTCACCAGCACGCGATCGACGAACGACTCGGGGCTCTCCGAAGCTTGGTCGGTGTTGAAGGGGACGATCACGACGGCGTCCACACCCGTCGCCGCGAGCAGCTCCATCTTCTGATCGGCACCGGTGAGCAGACGCGGTGCCGACTCCGGACGCACGACGCTTGCCGGATGCCGATCGAACGTGACGACCACCGACTTGGCACCGAGGTCGTCGGCACGGCGACGCACCTGATCGATCACGGCGCGATGACCGAGATGGACACCGTCGTAGGCGCCGATCGTGATCACCGCACGCTCGCCGTCCCAGGGGCACTGCTGAAGGTCGGTGACGACGAGCACGGCGGCAACGCTATCGTCACCGCCGGCCGCACAACGGCTCGACGATCGTCACCGAGGCAGGACGACGGCGGGCTTGGCCTGCCCTCGGAACGGCTCGTACACCGCCAACAGCGTTCGGGCGGTGTCGAACACCGCCCACGGTCCGTCGCCATCCCAGGCATCGAGCACCCGGCCGTTGGCGACCAGCGCCGCCACGTCGTCGTCCACGGTCACCTCGGGCAGCGAACGAACCGCGCTCGCCACGGGCAGCAGGTCGCACTCGTCGGGCGGCCCAGCTTCGGCGAGGGTGAACGCACCGACGTGGGTCCGTCGCAGATTGCGGAGGTGGGCGCCACCACCGAGCAGGCGCCCGAGATCGTCGGCGAGGGTTCGGATGTAGGTACCGGCCGAACACTCGACGTCGACCTCGAGCACGCCGGGCTCAGCCCATCCGACGATGTCGAATCGGTGGATCGTCACGGGCCTCGGCGCTCGCTCGACCTCGACGCCCTCGCGAGCCAGTTCGTGCAGCCGCTTGCCGTCGACCCGGATCGCCGACACCATCGGCGGGATCTGTTCGATGCTGCCGACGAGGTGGTCGGCCACGACGCGCTTCGCGTCGTCGAGCGTCACCGTCGACATGTCGTGCGTTGTCAGCACGTCGCCCGACGAGTCGAGTGTGGTCGTCGCAGTGCCCAGCACGATCTCGCCGGTGTAGCCCTTGCGGGTCTTCTCGACGAAGCGCAGCAGACGCGTCGCCTTTCCGACGGCGACGACCAACACGCCGGTGGCGTCGGGGTCGAGCGTGCCGGCGTGGCCGACCTGGCGCTCACCGAACCGGCGGCGAAGCATCCCGACGACGTCGTGGCTGGTCACCCCGGCCGGTTTGTCGACGACGGCGATCCCGTGTGTGGTCGCCGGCTTGCGACGTGCCATCAGCCCTCGGGGGCGTCGGCGTCGTCGCTCACCGCCGCCGAGGTACCCGACGACTCGCGTTCGAGGCGCGCCTGATCGGACTTCAAGATGTCGTCGATCCGTGCGGCCGACCGGATCACCATGTCCGGGCGGAAGTCGAGGATCGGGGTCTTCTTGGCACGGATCTGCTTGGCGATCGAACCCTGGAGCCGGATGCGGTGCTCGGCGAACGCCTCGAGGATCTCCTCGTCGCCGTCTTCGTCAGCGAGCGAGTCGAAGAACACGATCGCCCGGTTGAGCTCCGGATCGACGTCGATGCCCGTCACGGTCACGAACGTGAGCCGTTCGTCGTCGATGCGCACCAGTTCCTCGGCGATGATCTCCTGCAACGTGGTGCTCACCCGCGCGCTGCGCGAGTACTTGGGGGTGTTGCTGCGGCTGTTGCGCTTGCCTGCCATCGTGATCTCCTCGAATCGATGTTACGAGTGGTGTCTGACACCAATCGCAACGTCAGGTGAAGTCGGGTGCGACCCGGTTGGATCGCTTGAGTTCTGCCATTCCGGACATCGTTGCCAGCTTCTCGACGGCGTCCCACAGTTCGACCGCCTCAGTGCCGCGAGGCGCCTTGGAGATCACGGGCCCGAAGAAGCTCGCCTCGTTGTCGGCGCCCGGATGGAACGTCAGGATCGGCGTGCCGACGTCCTTGCCGGTACGGCTGAGCGCCAACTCGGTGTCAGCTCGGATGTAGGCGTCGTGCGAGTCGTCGTCGGCTGCGTCGAGGTGCGACTGATCGAAGCCGGAACCGGCGAGAAGACTGCCGTACCAGCCCAGTGCGTCGGCGGCGGCCTGCTCTCGCTGCCGACCGACATGGAGCGCTTCACCGATCGCCGTGTACCACCGCCCGACCGCCGCGGGGTCGTCACCGGCGAGACGGATCGAGTCGGCGATGCGCAGGCCCTGCTGGCCCCGGTAGTGACCGGCCCGATACTGCGGCGTGTACCACTCCTGATGGTTGTCCTCGTTGAGAATCCACAGCGAGATGAACCGCCAGTCGACCTCGTAGTCGCGTTGATCGCTGACGTTGACAACCCAGCGTGACGTGATCCACGCCCACGGGCACACGGGATCGAAGAAGAAGTCGAGGTCGGCAGACATCACTGCAACCTACCGGCGATGGCCGCGACCGGCTTCGCCCGGAACGCTTCGAACGCTCAGGTTCGAGCGATCTCGACGTCGTCGTAGGTCTCGATGAGGTCACCCGGCTTGAGGTCCTGGAAGTCGGACAGGCCGATGCCACACTCGAAGCCCTCGCGGACCTCACGAGCGTCGTCCTTGAACCGGCGCAACGAGCTGATGTCGCCCTTCCAGATGATCGTGCCGTCACGCAGGAAGCGCACCTTCGAACCACGGGTGATGACGCCCGAGCGAACGTAGCAACCGGCGATCGCGCCCAGCTTGGGCACCTTGAAGATCTCACGGACCTCGGCTTCGCCGGTGACCTGCTCCTCGAACTCGGGCTCGAGCATGCCGACAACGGCCTGCTCGATGTCCTCGAGGAGCTTGTAGATGATCTCGTAGGTTCGGATCTCGACCTGCTCCTGCTCGGCGAGCTTGCGGGCCTTGCCGTCGGGACGCACGTTGAAGCCGATGATCGTGGCGTTGGTTGCGTTGGCGAGGGTGATGTCGTTCTCGGTGATCCCACCAACAGCGCGGTGGACGAAGCTGACGTTGACCTCGTCGCGTTCGAGACGCCGCAACGACTCGGTGACCGCCTCGAGCGAACCTTGCACGTCCGCTTTCAGGATGAGGTTGACCGAGGCCTTCTCGCCCGACTGGATCTGGGCGAAGATGTCCTCGAGCTTCGTGCCCGTCTTGACGCGGGCATCTTCTCGGAGGTGCTTGGCCTTGAGACGCAGCTCGCGAGCTTCGGCGACCGTGCGAGCGATCTTCTCGTCGGGTGCGGCACGGAACTCGTCACCGGCTTCGGGAACCAGCGACAGGCCCAAGACCTGTACCGGTGTCGACGGACCAGCCACCTTGACCTGCTCGCCCTTGTCGTTGATCATCGCTCGGACCTTGCCCCACGCGGCGCCGGCCACGATCGGGTCGCCGACCTTGAGTTCGCCCTTGTCGACGAGGATGGTCGCAACCGGACCACGGCCCTTGTCGAGCTGGGCTTCGATGACGATGCCCTTCGCTCGCCCAGTGGGGTTGGCGGTGAGCTCTTCGAGTTCGGCGACCACCTGCAGCTGCTCGATCAGGTCGTCGACACCGAGGCCCTGCAGGGCCGACATCTCGACGACGATCGTGTCGCCACCCCACGACTCGGGCACGAGTTCGTACTCGGCGAGCTGCGTGAGGACGCGCTGCGGATCGGCGTTGTCCTTGTCGATCTTGTTGACTGCCACCACGATCGGAACGTCAGCGGCACGGGCGTGGTTGATCGCCTCGATCGTCTGCGGCATCAGACCGTCGTCGGCGGCGACCATCAGGACGACGATGTCGGTTGCATCGGCGCCGCGGGCGCGCATCTGCGTGAACGCGGCGTGCCCCGGGGTGTCGAGGAACGTGACCGAACCGTTGTCGTTCTGCACCTGATAGGCACCGATGTGCTGGGTGATGCCGCCTGCTTCACCGTCGACGACGTTGGCGCCGCGGATGTTGTCGAGCAGCGTGGTCTTGCCGTGGTCGACGTGGCCCATCACCGTGATGACCGGCGGGCGAGGCTCCTGGGCCTCGTCGTCGTCGGAGTCGTCGAACAGCTTCTGCAGCTCGACCTCTTCCTGTTGGCCGGGTTCGACCAGCAGGATCTCCGCGCCGACCTCGAGTGCGAACAGCTCCATCTGCTCGTCGGCGAGCGTCATGGTCGCAGTGACCATCTCTCCGTTGTTGAGCAGGAAGCGGACGACGTCGGCGGCCGTACGGTTCAGCTTGGGAGCGAACTCCTGAGCCGACACACCGCGCTCGATGATGACCTCGCCCTCGGGGACGGGCGCATCGGAGGACGTGTAGGTCGTGAACTGCGGCTGCAGGTCGTCCTGGTCGCGACGACGACGCCGACGACCGGTACGGCGCGGCGGGCGCCGCTGGCCACTGGGCCGATTGCCACCGGGGCGGCCGGGACCGCCACCGCCGGGACCGCCACCGGGACGAGGTCCGCCACCGCCGGGGCCGCCGCCGGGGCGAGGCGTGAAGCCACCCGGACGTGGGCGCGCACCGCCGGGGCCGCCGCCGGGACGTGCTGCCGGGCGTGCTGAACCGGGTGGCGGCGGGATGACCTTGCCGCTGGGCGACAACGGACGGCCGGGTGGCGGCGGGATCGCCTTGCCGCTGGGCGACAGCGGGCGTTCCGCCGGGGCGCCGTCTGCTGGACGGTCGGTCGCCGGACGACGGGCTTCGGTGGGCGCAGCAGCCTGCTCGGGGGGTCGGCCACCTGCGGTGGGTCGGCCGCTGGAGATGACCCGCGCCGACGACTCGGCAGCGTCTGCGGATTGCGCAGGCGCCTCGGCCGGCGCCGGTTCGGCTGCGGCGGGCGCCGACTCCGGCGCAGTCGCAGCTGCGGGAGGTTCGGCCACAGGGGCCGGCGAGGGCGATGCGTCGGACGCGGCGGCCGCGGCAGGCGGCTCGGTCGGCGCGTCGGCGACAGGCGCCGGCGCAGCCTCCGGTGCCGGTGCAGACTCGGGTGCGGGCGCGGCCTCGACCGATTCGGCCGCAGGCGCCGGCTCTGGGGCGGGCGCTGGGTCGGGTGACTGCTCCGCGGGGGCCTCGGACTCGGGTGCGGGCGTTGCGGGTGCGCTGTCGGCAACCGCTGGCTCGGCCTCGGGCGCCACCTGATCGTTGTCGTCGTCGCCGGCAGGGGCCGACTCCTTCTTGGCTGCTGTGGTCTTCGCGGCAGCCTTCTTGGCAGTCTTCGGCTTCGCAGCGGCGTCGCCGGCGGCGGCCTTCTTCTTGGCGGGCGCCTTCTTCTTGGCGGCCTTCTTGACGGGCTTGGGTTCTTCGGGTTGCTCGTCGCGTGTCAACCCGTCGCGCTCGGCGCGACGGGTCACCATGTCGGCATACGCCTCAGCGAGTGAGGACGACGGGCCCTTGGCGGCAACGCCGAGCACACCGCAGAGGTCGAGGACCTCGGCGTTCGTCATCCCGAGCTCTTTCGCGAGCTCGTGGATCCTGATCTTCTTCGCAGCCACGTTGTCGATTCAACCTTTCACAGTCGTCTTTGCCTCGCGGATGCTGGAATCAATGCGCATCCGGGTGTTCGTCACGTTCGGCCCGAGGGCCGAGGAGTTCGTTGATTGCCGCCTCGTCGGATGAGGTGACCTCGCTGCGCCACGCACGTGCGAACGCACGGCGAGACAGCGCTGCGTCGACACAGCTCGATGCGGCGATTCCGCCATCGACTGCCGACCGACACACCCACGCGCCGCGCCCGTCGCTCGGACCGTCGACTGCGATGTCGGCAGCAGACCTCGTGACTCGCACGAGTGCCGACTGCGGGCGTCGCTGCCGACAACCGACACAGCTGCGAACGGGTTCGGGGCGATCGGCAACACTCAGTCGTCGCCAGCCTTCTCGTTGGCGGGCTCGTCGTCCGCTTCACTTGCTTCGACCGCTTCACTTTCTTCGACCGCTGGCTGGCTCGTCGCTCTCGCCCGGATCGCCGGACTCGTCGGCGGTGTCGACCGCATCGGCGCTGTCGGCAACTGCGTCGGCGGTGTCTGCCACGGCAGCGTCTTCGCCGGCTTCACCGTCCGCCGCGTCCGCAGCGTCCGTGGCGCCCGCGGCGTCCTCGGCGTTCGTGGCGCCCGACTCGTCGGAGGTCTCCGTCTCGTCGCTTGCCGCATCGGCTTCGCCCGCGGCGGCGGCCTGAGCCTGCCAGTCGGCTTCGCTGATCACGCTGCCATCGGCGGCGTGCCACTCCATCTCGCCGGTCTCGGCGTTGGCTCGCCACTCACCATCGGCGTACTCGACGTCGGCGTCGCGGCCGCCGGCGGGAACACCCTCGGCGAGCTGCGTCTCGGAACGGATGTCGACGCGCACACCGGTGAGACGGGCGGCGAGTCGAGCGTTCTGGCCCTCACGGCCGATTGCGAGGCTGAGCTGATGGTCGGGCACGATCACGTCGGCGGCGGTGCCATCGTCGGAGATGTTCACCTGGGTCACCTTCGCCGGCGACAGGGCCTTGGCGACGAAGTCGGCCAGGTCCTCGCTGAACGGCACGATGTCGATCTTCTCGCCGCGCATCTCGTTGACGACCATGCGCACGCGGCCGCCACGGGCGCCGACGCACGCACCGACCGGATCGACGTTGTGGTCGTTCGACCAGACGGCGATCTTGGTGCGGTGACCCGGTTCACGGGCGCACGCCTTGATCTCGACGATTCCGTCGGCGATCTCGGGTACTTCCAACTCGAACAGACGCTTGATGAGACCCGGGTGCGTGCGGGACACGACGATCTGGGGGCCCTTCGGCGTGCGGCGGACCTCGACGATGTACGCCTTCTGGCGATCGCCCTGGGCGGGACGCTCGAACGGCACCTGCTCGGCCTGGGGCAGCAGCGCCTCGACCCGTCCGAGGTCGAGCAGCGTGTAGCGGGCGTCGGTGCGCTGGATGATGCCGGTGACGATGTCGCCTTCGCGGTTCGCGTACTCCTCGAACTTGCGCTCGGATTCGACCTCGCGGATGCGCTGGCTCATCACCTGACGGAACGTCTGTGCAGCGATGCGGCCGAGCTCTTCCTTCTTCGGAGTGTCGTCGCGCTCGTTGACCCAGTTGCCGTCTTCGTCGACGTCGTAGGCGATGAACGAGAACTCCATCGACTCGGGATTGACCTCGACGACCACTTCGTCAGCAGCGTCGGGGCGCCGCTTGTACGCCGACGCGAGGGCATCGACGAGAACATGCAGCAGCGTGTCTTCGGAGATGCCCTTCTCCTGGGCCAGCATGCCAATGGCCTCGCTCATGTCGAGGTTGCTCATGACGGTTGCTTCTCCTTGTTCGATTCCGGGTTCGAGGTGGGGGTCGTGGGCTTCGTGCTCGGCTGGTTCCCGTCCGAGTTGGTCGTGCCCGATGCGTTCTTGCCCGGCTTCTTCTTGCCGGAGGGCTGCTTGCCGGGTTTCGGCTTCGGCCCCCACTCGAAGACGGTGCGGGACTTGTCGATCTCGTCGAGCGCCAACGTGCGCTCGGTGCCATCGTCGAGCAGCAGCGTTGCCGACGTCTCGTCGGCGGCGGCGAGCACGCCCTGCACGCGACGTGGATCTGCCTGCGGGTCGCGGAGGCGGGCGGTGATGGTCTTGCCGACCTCACGCTGGAAGTGTGCGGGAGTGCGCAGTGGGCGCTCGAGGCCCGGGCTGGTGACTTCGAGGGTGTAGTGCCCTGCAACCGGATCCTCGTGGTCGAGCTCACGCGAGATCAGGCGGGTGGCGAGCGACAGCGAGTCGAGCGTGATGCCGCCCTCGGAGCCAGGAGGTGTGTCGAGCGTGACGCGCATCGTGGCGCCGCGCCGCTCGATGTCGTACACGTCGAGTTGGAGGTCGGCAGCGATCGGTGCCACGAGAGCGTGAACTCGATCGATCTCGGTCGATGCACTCATGCGAACTGCCTCCTTTCAACAAACAAGGCGTGGGGCTCAGCCCCACGCCTTTCGGTACCAAACCAAATGGACCCCCGATCATAGCAGCGGCAGGGGTCGGTTGGACATGGCCCAGAGCAGCGAGCGATCAGCCTGCGTGCGACCCGTCGGCGCGCGAACTCATCGCCTTGCGCTCATCGCCGCACCGCTCGGCTGTCGATACAGTGCCGCCGTGCTTCGGATGTCGACTCTGTTCCTGCGGACCCTGCGTGACGACCCGGCCGACGCCGAGGTCGCAAGCCATCGCCTGCTCGTGCGGGCCGGCTACATCCGCCGCGCCGCACCCGGAGGCTTCTCGTGGTTGCCGCTCGGGTGGCTCGTGTACCGAAACGTCGAACGGATCGTGCGCGAGGAGATGGACGCCGCAGGTTTCCAGGAGGTCCACTTCCCTGCACTGCTCCCCCGCGAGCCCTACGAGGCCACCGGACGATGGACCGAGTACGGCGACAACCTGTTCCGGCTCCAGGACCGCAAGGGTGCCGACTTCCTCCTGGCGCCCACCCACGAGGAGATGTTCACCCTGATGGTCAAGGACATCTGCGGGTCGTACAAGGACCTGCCGCTGTCGATCTATCAGATCCAGACCAAGTACCGCGATGAGGCCCGTCCCCGAGCCGGGCTGCTCCGCGGTCGCGAGTTCGTGATGAAGGACTCCTACAGCTTCGACCTCGACGATGACGGCCTGCAAGCGTCGTACGACCGGCATCGGGCTGCCTACATTTCGCTGTTCGATCGTCTCGAGTTGCCCTACGTGATCGTGTCGGCGATGTCAGGAGCGATGGGTGGCTCGGCGTCGGAGGAGTTCCTGGCCCCGATGGACGTCGGAGAGGACACCTTCATCCGCTGCACGTCCTGCGACTACGCAGCCAACGTCGAAGCCGTGATGACCCCCGCTCCCCCGGCCGTCGCGTTCGACGGTCTGCCTGCAGCCGTGGTGCACGACACACCTGACACGCCCACGATCGCAACGCTGGTCGACTTCGTGAACGGCGATGCGGCCGTGCGTCACCCGGACCGAGACTGGACCGCTGCCGACACGCTGAAGAACGTCGTGGTGAACCTGAAGCACCCCGACGGCACGATCGAGCCGCTGGCAATCGGGCTGCCCGGCGACCGCGAGGTCGACATGAAGCGACTCGAAGCGCAGGTGGCGCCCGCTGAGCCCGAGCCCTTCGGCGACGCCGACTTCGCCAAGAACCCGTCGCTGGCCAAGGGCTACATCGGCCCCGGCGTGCTCGGATCGGGGAACGTTTCGGGCATCCGATACCTCGTCGATCCTCGCATCGCCGACGGCACGGCATGGATCACCGGTGCAGACTCGACCGGCCATCACGTCGTCGACCTGGTCGCTGGTCGCGACTTCACGCCCGACGGCACGATCGAGGCCGCCGAGATCCGCGACGGCGACGTCTGCCCTGCGTGTGGCTCGGCCGTCGAGATCGCTCGAGGCATCGAGATCGGCCACATCTTCCAGCTCGGCCGCAAGTACGCCGAGGCGTTGGAACTGAAGGTGCAGGACGAGAACGGCAAGCCGGTCGTCCCCACGATGGGCTCGTACGGCGTCGGTGTCACACGTGCGCTGGCGGCGATCGCCGAGGCGAACCATGACGACATCGGACTGGTGTGGCCCCGCGAGATCGCTCCTGCCGATGTCCACGTGGTGATCGCCGGCAAGGCGGACGGCCCCCAGATCCCTGCCGGCGAGCAACTCGCGGCAGACCTCGAAGCTGCCGGGCTGCGAGTACTGCTGGACGATCGCTACGGGCCGTCACCAGGCGTGAAGTTCAAGGATGCGGAGTTGATCGGCGTCCCCACCATCGCCATCGTCGGTCGCGGCCTGGGCGACGAGGAGCACCCGACGATCGAGGTCAAGGACCGCCGCTCCGGCGAGCGACACGACGTGGCCCTCGCCGACGCCGTTGCCCACCTCACCGCCGCCTGCCAGTCCTGACGACGGACGGACCTCACTCCCCCCAACTCCCGAAAAATGCGCGCCGAGCCGTCACGAGCGGGCAGATGTGCGCACATTTCGGGAAGGCGACCGCTTCCGGACCGAAACGTGCGCAGAACGTGCCGCCCATGATCCGACCGTGCGCATTTTTCGGGATGGAGGCGGCGGCGGGTCAGGTGTGCTTGAGCAGTCCCTGGTCGATCACGACGCGCTCGGTCGACGGATCTGACGGGTCGACCGCCGACGTCGTGAAGAGCGTCTCGCCGGGTCCGCCCGACCACATCGTGATGGTGAGCGTGTCGCCGGGCAGCACCGGCGCCGCGAAGCGGGCCTCGACGTGCTGGAAACGTCCAGGATCATTGCTGCACACTGCGGCGAGCAACGCCCGACCGGTGAAGCCGTAGCTGCACAGCCCGTGCAGGATCGGGCGGTCGAAACCACCGATGGCTGCGAACCCAGGATCGGTGTGCAGCGGGTTCCGATCGCCGGACAGGCGGTACACGAACGCCTGGTCGATCGACGTCGGATACGACACCACATGGTCGGGATCGCGCTCGGGCGGCACGTTCTTCGGGCCCGACGGCCCCCGATCGCCGCCCCAGCCGCCTTCACCACGGATGAACGCCGACGACGTGTTGGTGTAGAGCGGCTCGCCGTCGATGACCGCACGCGATTCGGTGACGACCACTGCGGCCTTGCCCTTGTCGTACATGGCAACGAGCTCGCTCGTGATCGACACCGTGCCTTCGACCGGAATCGGCTGGTGGAGGGTGACCGCCTGCTGGCCGTGCACGAGCAGCGCCGGGTTGAAGGTGCCGATGTTGCCCATCGCTGAGCCACGCCCCCAACCGATCACGACGGGGAATGTCGGGTACACCAGTTGATCGACACCGTTGGTGTTCTCGGTGGTGAAGGCGAGGTCCTCGTGGCCGGCACCGATGCCGACCGCATAGAGCAGCGCGTCCTTCGAGTTCCAGCTGACCTCGACCGGTTCGCTGGTGGAGCCGACGGCGTCGGGATTGAGTGGCATGTGCGTCTCGCTTTCGTTCAGGAGTTGAGCATGGACTGGGGCCAGCCACCGGGCTCGCCGTTCATCCCCGAGTTGGGACGGGCACCGGCGAGCAGGTCGGCGACGACCGGACCGATCTTGGTCGGATCGTCGAGTGGCGTGGTCGACGGCCCGCGAACCCAACCTTCCGCGACTGCGAGCGTCTGGCCCGACGCTTCGAAGACCCGGCCCGTCACGCCGGCAGCCTCGTCGGAACACAGCCACGTGACGATGGGCGCAATCCAGTGCGGAGCGCGCGCCTCGCGTTCCTCGTCGGTCTCCGGTGCCGGGCCGAGACCCTCGGTCATCCGGGTGAGCGCCACCGGGCCGACGGCGTTGACGGTCACGCCGTAGCGGGCCACTTCGAGCGCGACGATGTTCGTGAAGGCGGCAATTCCCGCCTTGGCAGCGCCGTAGTTCGCCTGGCCCGGGTTGCCGTAGATGCCCGACACCGACGTGGTGTTGACGATGCGTCCACTGACCGCCTCGCCCGCCTTGGCCCGTTCGCGCCAGTACGCAACCGCCCACCGCGACGGCGCAAACGTGCCCTTCAGGTGCACGTTGATCACCGAGTCCCACTCTTCTTCGGTCATGTTGGCCAACACCCGATCACGGAGGATGCCCGCGTTGTTGACGAGCGCATGGAGATCGCCGAAGGTCTCGATGGCGGTGTTGATCATCCGCTGGGCGCCCTCCCAGTCGGCGACGTTGTCGCCGTTGGCCACGGCCTCACCACCCATCGCAACGATCTCGTCGACGACCTGCTGGGCCGGGCTGGTGTCGCCGCCACTGCCGTCGACGTTGCCGCCGAGATCGTTCACGACGACCTTGGCCCCCTGACGCGCCAGGCTCAGTGCGTGCTCGCGGCCGATACCGCGTCCCGCTCCGGTGACAATCGCAACTCGCCCTTCGCACAACCCACTCATCGACAGTTCCTCCTGATGTCCGGTCCACGCCCCGTTTGGCGCCGCTGACCCGACCGGCATCGTAGAGTCAGGTCGGTGTGTGACTGCCAGCGGACGAGACGCGAGCTGCTCGGCGGAGCCCTCACCGCTGCAGTCGGCGCCGCAGCAGCTCTGAGCGTCGGCGGGTGCGGCCAGGACGACCCGGACGGCGCGGGCGACGTCGGGTTGGCCGAACTCGCGCCGGTGGCCTCGCTCACCGCGGTGGACGTGGCGCCGGGGTTGCGCATCCATCCCCGCGACCACTGGGGAGCCGACCTGGCGCCGACGGGGCCGATCGCGCCCGAGACCGTGAAGTTCCTCCTGGTGCACCACACTGCGTCGACCAACGCCGTGCCCGATCCACGTCGGGTGATCCGCCAGACCTATGCGTTCCACACCGGACCGGACAAGCGCTGGCCGGACATCTGCTACCACTTCATGATCAGCCCCGACGGAGCCGTCTGGGAGACCCGCTCCGGCTCGCTCGCCGGCCCGGTCGTGGCGGATGCAACCGGTGGCAACCAGGGCTACGCACAGCTCGTCTGCATGATCGGCGACTTCACCGGCACCGCACCCACGCCCGCCGCCCAGGAGTCGCTCGCCCGGACACTGCTGTTCCTCGCAGACCGCTACGACGTCGACACCGACCCGGCGGCGACGACCACGTTCGTGTCACGAGGATCGGACAAGTTCCGAGCAGGCGCCACGGTGACCACCTCGACGATCTCGGGGCACCGCGATGTCACCTACACCGCCTGCCCCGGTGACATCGGCTACGCGCTCCTCCCCCAGTGGCGCAATCGGGTCAACGCCACTCGCCTCCAACGCAACGACCCCGGGCCGGTCAAGCGGGCGGTCCGCCGCGACGTGCATCTGACCTGAGCGGTCGACCCCGCACGACCGGCGACCACGCTCGTAGCCTTGCGGCCGTGAACGAGCCGATGCCTCAGCGTCAACGTCTTCGCGCCGACGTCGTGGTCGTCGGGCTCGGGCCCGCCGGCAGCGCCGCAGCGATCGAGCTGTGCCGGGCCGGGCGACGGGTCGTCGCCATCGACAAGGCGGTGTTTCCGCGCGACAAGTGCTGCGGCGACGGTCTGACCACGCTGGGTCTGCGAGAACTGGAGCACCTCGGTCTCGACCCTGGCACGATTCCGGACTGGTTCGACGTCGGCGGCGCCGCCATCCGCTCGCCCAGTGGTCGCGAGGTGTTCGTTCCGCTCCCGTCGACGGACGGCTACGCGGCAGTTGCGCCCCGCCTCCAACTCGACGACGCACTCGTTCGCCTCGCCAGCGCGGCCGGCGCCGACATTCGCGACGGACACGGCTTCGACAGCATCGTCGAGCACGACGACCACGTCACGGTGATCGCCGACGGCCTCGACATCGACGCTCGCTACGTGGTCGCAGCCGACGGCATGTGGAGCCGGGTGCGCAAGTCGCTCGGAGCCAACGAAGGCGGCTATCTGGGCGAGTGGCACGGATTCCGGCAGTACGCCCGCAACGTCACCGGACCGGCCGCCGAGCAGCTGCACGTGTGGTTCGAGCCCGATCTCGTGCCCGGTTATGCATGGTCGTTCCCGCTGCCAGGAGGTCGTGTCAACATCGGATTCGGCGTGCTGCGCGACGGAAGCCGGCGCATCCAGGACATGAAACAACTCTGGCTCGATCTTCTCTCACGGCCTCACATCGTCGACGCCCTCGGCGACGGCTTCGAGCCCGAGGATCGCCACACGGCCTGGCCGATCCCGGCACGCGTCGACGAGGCCACGCTCACGGCCGGGCGGGTGCTGTTCACCGGCGACGCGGCGATGGCCACCGACGTGATGACCGGCGAAGGCATCGGTCAAGCGTTGCTGACCGGTCGGCTCGCGGCCGAAGCGATCATTGCGGCTGGGGCATTGCAGCCCGACGATGCAGCTGCGATCTACCGTGCCGAGGTCGAGCACCACTTGTTCGCCGACCATCGCATGTCGAAGGCACTGGGATCGGTGTTGGCGACCTCGTGGGGTGCGCGTGGAGCGATTCGAGTCGTTTCGGCGAGCGGCGAATGGGGCCGCCGGAACTTTGCTCGGTGGATGTTCGAGGACGAGCCGCGCGCAGTCGTGCTCACCCCGAGCCGCTGGCACCGACGTTTCCTCGACCAGCCCGGCGCCTACGCCGGCTGAGCAGCCGTTACGTCTGGTGTCAGACACCAAACGTCACACACGGGGGTCGCTGGGTGGTGGGGCCCAGTAGTCGAGGTCGCCGACCCGACCGGTGATGCCGTCGACATCGATGTCCTCGGGGTCACCCGGCGCTTCGGACACCTCGACGGTCTCGTCGTCCTTCGGTGGGCCTTCGTACACGTCGCGCAGGCCGAGCATCGCCCCGGCAGCTGCGGCACCGAGCATCCCGCCCTTGCGCCGGCCGGCCTCGATCATCGAGAGCCTCCGCTGGGCTGCCCGCTCCTCCTCCATCAGACGGTCGGCGAGCAGTTCGTCGTCCGTCCTCTGCTGTGCATCGTCGGTCTCGGACACGACGGTCAGGCTACGACGACACAGCTGCGAACGAGAGCGCGAGCTCAGGTGATGGCGACCGCAGCGACCAACGCCGCGCCACCGACGAGCATCCACGACGCGAGACCGAGTACGAGCGGCCGACCGCCCAGGCGATGCAGCCGACCGAGATCGATGCCGGCGCCGAGGCCGAACATTCCGGCGGTCAGCAGGATCTGCTCGGCGTCCTTCGCCGTCGACAGCGTTTCGGCTGACAGCCAGCCCGTGGCTCGCAGTGCGATCGCCGCCAGAAAGCCGGCGACGAACAGCGGCACGATCGGCACGTGGACGTCGGGCATCGCTGGTTCATCCCCGCCGGCCGATGCCCGGCGCGTCGCCACGCGGCGACGTGCGGCCAGGCCGACGCCGAACACCATCGGCGCGAGCAGGATCACGCGGGTCAGCTTCACCAGGGTCGCCGGCACGAGCGCCGCCTCGGAATAGGCCGTGGCAGTTGCCGTGACCTGTCCGACGTCGTGGACGCCCGCCCCCACCCACGTACCGAAGGTCTGGTCGCCGAGGCCGAGTGCATGGCCGAGCAACGGCAACACCAGGATCGACAACGACCCGCACAATGCCACGAGTCCGATCGCGTATGCGGTCTCTTCCTCGTCCGCGTCCGAGAGCGGGGCCATCGCTGCGATCGCCGATGCCCCGCAGATCGAGTACCCGGTCGCGACCAGGAGCCCGAGACCCGCCGAGAGCCCCATGGCCCTGGCGAGCGCCTGGACACCGAAGAACGTCGCGAGCACCACGGCGACGACTGCGATCACACCGCCGATGCCGAGGTCGCGCATCTCATCGAACGAGAGTCGCAACCCGAGCAGCACGATGCCGGCCCGCAGCAGGCGCTTCGACGCGAACGCGATGCCGGGACGAAGCCGGGAGGTCAGCAGACCGGCGTTTGCGACGACCGCACCGAGCACGACGCCGACAACCAACGGCGAAACGCCGAGCGGCGACCCCAGCCGGAACGCGACGAGCACGGCGAGCGCGACCACCGCCAATCCGGGGAGATCGTCGCGGCGCACCACCTGCATGACCGACGAGTGTGACAGCCCGAGCGGCGGCGAGCAGCACCTCTCGATTCACCGACTCACCGAACTCCTACCTGTGTGAGGACGGCACCGTCGATCGCCGGGCTACCGTCGTCGGGCAATGACCGACAGCGACCAGCCCTCCGCGCCGGCGACCGCATCGACGGGCCCGACCGCCGTCTCGACTCCCGCCGACGACCGGCAGACCGCCGAGACGTTCGAGAAGATCTTCTTCGAGCTCCGCAAGGTGATGGTCGGCCAGACCCGGCTGCTCGAACGACTGCTCGTCGGGGTGCTGTGCCGGGGCCACTGTCTGCTCGAGTCGGTGCCGGGCCTGGCGAAGACACTGGCAGCGGAGACCCTGGCCGACGTGGTCGGCGGCACGTTCGCACGAATCCAGTTCACTCCCGATCTGTTGCCCTCCGACATCACCGGCACGCGGATCTACCGAGGGAGCAGCGAGTCATTCGACGTGGAGTTCGGCCCGGTGTTCGTCAACTTCCTGCTCACCGACGAGATCAACCGGGCGCCGGCCAAGGTCCAGTCCGCCCTGCTCGAGGTGATGGCCGAACAGCAGGTCACCATCGGCGGTGTCACCCATGCAGTTCCGACGCCGTTCTTCGTCGTGGCCACCCAGAACCCGATCGAGTCCGAAGGCGTCTACCAGCTGCCGGACGCGCAGCGCGATCGCTTCATGATGAAGATCGTCCTCGACTATCCGACACCGGACGAAGAACTCACGATCATCGATCGGATGAGCATCAGTGCCCCGATCCCGCAGCAGGTGATCTCGCTCGACGAGTTGATCGCACTCCAGCAACGCGCCGACACGGTGTTCGTCGATCGATCGGTGTCGCAGTACGCCGTCGACCTGGTGCAGTGCACTCGCGACCCCGCCCGCTTCGGGCTGGGCGATCTCTCGACCGTGATCGGTCTCGGCGCCAGCCCGAGGGCGTCGCTGAACCTCGTGCGTGGCGCCCGAGCCCTTGCGCTGATGCGCGGTCGCTCGTACACGACACCGCAGGACGTCTTCGACCTGGCGCCGGAGATCCTTCGCCACCGCCTGTTGCTCACCTACGACGCACTGGCGCGAGACATCACCGCCGACCACGTCGTGCAGCGGATCCTCGCCACCGTGCCGGCCACCTGGGTGTCACCGAAACCGAACGACGCATTCGGAGCTGGCGCTCCGCAGGTCTGATCGTGGCGACCTTGGGTCCGGCGAGCGTGACGCCTTCGGCCGCGGCCGCGGCGAGCGGGTTCGGCGACCCGGCGAACGCCGCCAACGGTGCGGGGTGGGCCTCGGGTCCGCCGACCGAGACCGTCTCGGAGCTGCTGCGCACGCTGGAACTCACGATCACCGGCCGGCTCGACGGCGTGTTGCATGGCCACTACCAGGGCATCACGCCTGGCCACGGTTCCGAGCCTGGCGAGTCGCGTCTCTATCAGCCGGGCGACGACGTTCGTCGCATCGATTGGAACATCACCGCGCGCACGCGTGAGACACATGTGCGCGAGCAGATCGCCGACCGCGACCTGACGGCCTGGCTCGTGGTCGACGTGTCGGCAACGATGCAGTTCGGCACCGTCGACAACGACAAGGCGCAGGTCGCGACCGCAGCCGCGGCATGTGTCGGATTCCTGACCGCCCGGAATCAGAACCGTCTGGGAGCGGTGCTCGTCGCCGGCCCGTCGATCCACGTCGTGCCACCACGCTCGGGGTCCAACCAGGTTCGTGCCGTGCTCTCACTGCTGAGCTCGCCGCCGCAGTCCGAAGGGTTGGGCCACGCCGATCTGGCGGGCGCGATCGATCGGGTCGGTGCGATCGCCAACCGCCGGGGATTCGTTGCCGTGATCAGCGACTTCCGGGGCGAGGAGTGGCAACCGTCGCTCGCCCGGCTCAGCTTGCGTCACGACCTGCTGGCGATCACGGTGGCCGACCCGCGCGAACACGACGTCCCGCCGATCGGGCTGGTCGAAGTCGTCGACCCCGCCACCGGAGCGAGCCGTGAGGTACGCGTCACCGCGAAGGTCCAGCAGCGGTTCGCTGCTGCGGCACAGGAGGAACGGCAGCGCAGGGCCGACGCGCTCGGACGGTCGCACGCCGACGTGATCGAGCTGTCCACCGACAGCGACTGGCTCGGCGCGATCGTGCAGCACACCCAGCGGCGGCGCGTGCAAGCGGTTCGCGGGGACGGGATCGGTCGATGAGCACCGACTTCCTCGCACCTGGTCGTCTCTGGCTGCTGCTGCTCGTGGTCGGCCTCGCGGTGCTGTACGTCGTGGTGCTGCGGTGGCGTCGTGCGGCGACGATCCGTTTCACGCAGGTCGACCTTCTCGACAAGGTCGCTCCTGCAAGGCCACGGTGGCGCCGTCACCTGATCGCCGGCCTCCAGCTCCTCGGCCTCGCCCTGGCTGTGGTGGCGGTCGCTCGACCAGTCGAGCGCACCACCGAGAACACCACCACCGAGGGACGGATACTCGTGCTGTTCGACGTGTCGTTGTCGATGATGGCCGACGATGTCGACCCACGCCGTTTCGAAGCCGCACAGGAAGCCGCCCGCGACTTCGTCGACCTCGTGGACCCAGGCGTCGAAGTCGGTCTGATCGGGTTCTCGGGTTCGGTGGCCGTGGATGTCGACCCCACCCTCGACCGGGCGACGATGCTGCGCGGTATCGACAACCTCGAGCTGGCCGAGTCGACAGCCATCGGCGACGCCCTGTCGGCCGGCACACGGCTGTTGGTCAACTCCGCCGACCCGGAGGACGACAGCGAGCTGCCACCCGGGGTGATGGTCCTGCTCAGCGATGGCGAAACCACCGTTGGTCGTCTGACGTCCGACGGTGCTGTCGAAGCGGCCGAGGCGGGGATCCCCGTGTACACGATCGCGTTCGGCACCGAGACCGGCGTGATCCAGGACCCCGAGTCCGGCGACATCGTCCCCGTTCCGGTGCGCCCCGCCGACCTGGAACTGGTCGCCGAGACCACCGGCGGTGAAGCGTTCGAAGCGCGAACCGGTGACGAGTTGGCAAGCGCCTACGACCAGATCGCGGACTCGCTCGGCGAGACGATCGGCGACCCGATCGAGATCGTCACCGAGCTCACCTGGCAGTGGGCACTCGCAGCGTTCCTCTGCCTCACGTTGGCCTGGGCGCTGAGCCTGTGGTGGCTCCGCGGCATGGTCTGACCGACCAGCGCCGATCGTGGTTCCCCGTGCCCTGGGCACGGGGGACCACGATGGGTCAGAGCAGTGACTTGAGCTGCTCGACGGTCTTGACGGCGTCGCCGCCGACCGGACTCACCGACAAGTGCGTCACACCGGCTTCCTGGTACGCAGCGAGACGCTCCTTGACGTAGCCGGCAGGGCCGACCAGGTTGGTCTTCTCCAACATCTCGGCCGGGACCGCCGCTGCTGCCTCTTGCTTCTTGCCGTCGAGGTACAGGTCCTGGATCTCCGCGGCCTCTTGCACGTAGCCGTACTTCTGACAGATCGTGTTGTAGAAGTTCTTGTCCCGTGCGCCCATGCCACCGACGTACAACGCCACGTTCGGGCGCGAGAAGTCGAGGATCCGGTTGCGGGCGTCCCCGACGAGTTCGTCGCCGATACCGACCATCCCACCCGCCGAGATCTGCAGCGGGCCGAGCTCGGGATCACGCTCGGCCTGGCCGGCCTTGAGATCGTCGCCCCACACGGTGTGGAACTTCTCGGGATCGAAGAAGATCGGGATCCACCCGTCGGCCATCCTGGCCGTGGCCTTCACCGACTGACCCATCAGGCTCGCCCAGAAGATCGGCACGGTGTCGCGCACCGGATGGTTGATGATCTTGAGGGGCTTGCCCAGCCCCGTGCCCTGCCCATCGGGCAGCGGCACCTGCACGGTCGGGCCGTCGTAGACGACCTTCTCGCGCTTCATCGTCATGCGACACACGTTGATGTAGTCGCGGATGCGCGGCATCGGCTTCTCGTACGGCACGCCGTGGAAGCCCTCGATCACCTGCGGTCCCGACGCCCCGAGGCCCAGGATGAATCGCCCACCGGAGACGAAGTCCAGACCGGCCGCTGTCTGGGCCATGCAGGTGGCCGTCCGCGAGAACACGTTGAGGATCGCCGAGCCGATCTCGATCGTCTCGGTCTTCGCAGCGAGATAGCCCATCTGCGACACGGCGTCGAAGCTGTAGGCCTCCGGCACCCACACGACGTCGAGGCCGGCCTTCTCGAGTTCCACGACCTTCTTGACGTCGGCGTGGAAGTCGCCCGAGTAGTTGATCATCATCGACAGCTTCATGGCCGCGAACGCTACGTCGGGCGGTCGCGCCAACCGCAATCGAACGGCAATCGAACGGCAATCAAACGGCGATCGAGCACGTGCGATGACGGGGCCGTCGGCGTTCAACCGTTGAGGTTGCCCGAACGAAAGCCCTCGAGATCCACCGTGACATAGCGGTAGCCAACGCCTCGAACAGCGTCGATCACCGCGGCGCGCTGCTCGATCATCGAGTGCAGATCGACGAGGTCGACTTCGATCCGGGCGGTGTCGTCGTAGTGACGGACGCGCACCTGCGCGAAACCGAGCCGGTGGAGTGCGGCCTCGGCACGATCGACCCGCCCGAGGATCTCCACCGACACCTGTGTGCCGTACGGGATCCGACTCGCCAGGCATGCCGCAGCCGGCTTGTCCCACGTGCGCAGTCCCATCGCCTTCGATGCCGCCCGCACGTCGGCCTTCGTGAACGCCGCGGTCACCATCGGGAACTCTGCGCCGGACTCGGTCGCTGCGCGCTGGCCCGGGCGGTGGTCGCCGAGGTCATCGAGGTTGACGCCGAGGACCACGGTGGCGTGTTCGGCAGCGGCGATCGGGCCGACGACGTCCATCAGTTCGGCCTTGCAGTGGTAGCAGCGATCGGTGTCGTTGAGCCGGTAGGCCGCCCGCTCCATCTCGTCGGTGGCGACCGGTGTCCACCGCAGCCCCCATTCGGTCGCGAGCTCTCGGCAGTCGACGGCTTCGTCACCGGCCAACGACGGTGACATTGCGGTGACCGCATGGGTCCGCTCGGCGCCGAGCACCTTGGTGGCCGCGGCGGCGAGGAACGACGAATCGGCACCTCCGCTGAACGCGACGACCACGGACCCGAGCCGACGGAGTTCATCGTCGAGCGCCACCAGCTTCCCCGCGAGGGCCTCGTCGATCAGACTGGCGTCGACGAACGCCTGGAGACCCACCGACTGACGCATCGCCGCAGTATGCCCGCTCAACCGTCGACCGTCGACGCCGACAGCTCGGCGCCGAGGCGGTCGGCCATCTCGACGAGCGCCGGCACGTACACGTCGCGAGCCAACTCTGCGAGAGGCTCGACCCTCGGGTGTGTGCCGTCGAACCGGATCTGGTCGTCGGGTGGACGTTCCCGCTCGGCGGCTTCGAGGGTGTCCCGGTACGGGAACCGTGCCAGCTGGGCCAGTCGCTGGTCCCACGCCAAGATCTGATTGTTCACCGCGTCGAGGCGTTCGGGTGACGTCATCTCGACGCTGGAGAATCCTCCGATCGTGATCGAGGGCAGGTCGGCAACGAGCACCGGGAGATCTGACGGAACGACGGCGAGCAGTGCATCGAGTTCGGCATCGCGTGCAGCGGCGAACGCAGGATCGTTTGCTGCCCGACCGGTCGCGTCGCCGGCGAAGCGGTGCTCGACGAGCTCCATCGGACCTGTCATCACGAACAACACGTCGGGCCCGAACGAGTCGAGCAGCGACGGCACCTTGTCGTGCCAGGCAGCGCAATCGGCGTCGGCCCACTCCGCGTCCGCACTGCCGCGCGTTGCCTCGAGTTCGGCGAACGGGCACCCGTTCGCCCCGGCCCAGAGCACGTCGATGCCGCCGTCGCTGCCATCGTGCAACGCCCGTGCGAAGTTGAGCGACGTCGAGTCGCCGATCACCAGCACCCGGAGGCGGTCGTCGAGATCCGTTTCCGACGTTGCGTCGCGGTCGCCCGCCAGACCCCGTACGACGTCTGCCAGCTCGACGTCGTCTCCGGCAACCCGATGCACGACCGGACGCTCCACACCGACCCTCGCGAAGTGGCGGAAGAACTCGGTGTCGGACTCCGCCTGCGTGTACCACACGACCGGGATGCCAGCGTCGGTCGCGTCGTCGATCGTCGCCAGGAGCGCCGCGATCATCTTCTCCTCCTGTGCCCCACGCTCGACCAGTTCGGCAACACTCGCCGTGAGTCCCTTCTTGGCGATCGCATCGTCGACCTCGACGCTGCCCGTGACGAGCACGAGCACATCGATCTCGCCGTCCGACCGGAGCTGCTGCCAGCGGTCCTCCACCGGGATGCACCCGGGGACGTCGACACTCGACAACGAACAGTCGGGGCGCACGTCCTCCAGGACTTCGAATTCGATGCCGTCGACGCTCGTGAGCGCTGCCGCAGGAACGGGAGTGCTTCCCAGGACCGCCACACGGGCGGGAGCGGCAGGTGCGGCGTCCGTGCTCGCCGGCACCAGCGGCTCGACGGACGGCACCGCACGGTCGACGACGTCGACCACCGCTGCCGGCTCGGACGCGAACTCGACGACGTCCTGCTCTCCCAACGCCAACAGCTCCTCCGTCGGTGTCAACCGAGGCGTCGGAACGACGAGGACCGCAGCGACGGCGATCACTCCGGCCGACGCCAACATCGTGGGCACCATCACCCGATCCCGACCCACCACGCGCCCGCGACGAACGGGCTGCTCGATCAACTGATACGACACGACGGTGAGCACCGCGGTGACTGCGCACTGCAACGTGAACAGCGAGAAACGGCCGAGGCCGATGCGCTCAGGGGTGAGCAGCATGAACACCGGCCAGTGGAAGAGGTAGATGCCGTAGCTGACCTTGCCGATCGCCACCAAGGGTGCCGCTTCGAGCAGCCGGGCGGGGAATCTGCCGCCCGCCACCGACGCGATCAACACCGCCGACACGATCGACACCCCGACGAGCCCACCTCGGTAGATCCAGGCCTGTTCGATCGTGCTCGCGACCACGAGAGCGAGGAATCCAACAGCGGCAACGAGGCCAGGGAGCCACGACGCGCGGGCGTCGGGCGCGAGCGGACGTCGACGGAGCACTTGTGCCAGCCCCACGCCGACGAGCAGTTCGGCGGCGCGGGTGTGGGTGCCGTTGTAGATGAGATCACGATCGGTGGTGAGCAACGTCGCGACGATCGATCCGGCCAGGAGGACGCCGGTGGTCGCTGCCAGTGTCCGGGGACCGCGCCGGAGCGCGTAGTACACCACCACGGGAAGCACCAGGTAGATCTGCTCTTCGATCGCCAGCGACCAGAAGTGAGCGACGGGACTCGGGTCGCCGAGGAACAGATCCTGGTAGCTGTTCGGCGCGAACGCGAAGCGCCAGTTGGCGACGTTCGCAACCGAGGCGATGAGGTCGCCGGGCAGCCGTCGCTGCTGACTGGCCGTCCACCAACCGGCCACCATCACCACGAGCAGCAAACAGACGTAGGCCGCCGGGAGCAGCCGTCGGACGCGGCGGCCGTAGAACCGTCGCAACGACAACGTCCCGGTCGATTCGTGCTCGTCGAGCAGCAGCGTGGTGATCAGGAAACCCGACAGCGTGAAGAACAGCGACACGCCGAGGAAACCGCCCGACGCCGCGGCGAACTGGGCGTGGAAGACCAGCACCGCGATCACCGCCACGGCGCGAAGGCCGTCGAGCCCGGGAACGTACTTCACCGGCGGCAAGGTAGCCCCGAGAATCGCTGGGCGGCACGCGAGCCCACCGATCGGTGCATCGCCGCCGGCCGCGAGCGCCCGCGGGTTCTCCCCAGCCACCCACCTGCGCGAGACTGATCAATCGTGACGATGCCGACGTGGTGGAACGAGCGGCGTTTCGGCATCTTCGTCCATTCGAGCCTGGCCACGGTGCCTGCGTGGGCGCCGATCGGGGAATACTCCGACTGGTACCGCAGCCACCTCGGCGAGGACGTCGCCGACGTCGTCCTCCACCCGAAACCGATGGTCGAGGTGCTCGCCCACCATCGCGACCGCTGGGGCCACATCGAACGGTTCGACGACTTCCTGCCGCTGCTCACCTTCGACGAGTTCGACCCCGAGGCATGGGCGCAGCTCGTCGCCCGGTCGGGCGCCGGGTACAGCGTGTTCGTCGCCAAACACCACGACGGATGGTCGTGGTGGGATGCGCCGGGCACGGACCGCACGATGATCCACGGTGGACCGAGGCGCAACGTGCTCGCCGAATACGCTGCGGCCTGCGAGCGCAACGACATCGTGTTCGGCACCTACTACTCGCTGCTCGACTGGGGCGACCCGAGGTTTCCCGACGCGAGCTACGTCAGTGACGTGTTGCACCCACATGTGATCGACCTCGTCGAGCGATACGGGTCCAGTGTGCTGTGGGGCGACGGGCAGTGGGGCCACGGACCCGATCGATGGCGAACCAGGGAACTGCTCGACCAGGTGCGGTCGATCGATCCGAGCGTGGTCGTCAACGACCGGTGGTGGGCGTCCCCCGACGATGTTCCGGCAGGCAGTCCGTCGCTGGTGCGCACCTTCGAGTACGAGGCCCCGGACGACATCATCCACACACCGTGGGAGCTCTGTCGCGGACTCGGCGCGAGCTTCTGCCACAACCGGGCCGAACGCACCGAACACCACCTCAGCGGTCTCGAGATCGTGGCACTGCTGACCGAGGTCGTCGCCAAGGGTGGGCACCTGTTGCTCAACGTCGGCCCTGCCGCCGACGGCACGATCCCGGAGCTGCAACGCCAACCCCTGCTCGAGGCGGGCCGATGGATCCGCTCACACCAGCGGCTGATCGACGAAGCCGTGCCGTGGGACACGTGGGGCAACGGCGAAGTCAGGTATCTCCGTCTCGACGATCGGGTCCACGCCGTCGACCTGTCCGGCAAGGGCAACCTGGCTGCGCTGAGCGCCGACCGCTACCGAGTGTTGGCCGTCGAAGCCGACGGTGCGCCCATTGCGTTCCATCAGGACGAGCGCGGGACCCACCTCGACGTGGCACGGGCGTCGTTCATGCGTCGGGCCTCACTGGGCGACGTGGCGGACATCACCGTGTACGAACTCGAAGTCGTCGACGTCGATCGGCCGGCAGAGCTGTTCGCTCCGTCGCCGCGACAGGCGATCGAGCTCACCCCGCTGCTTCGCGACGCCGCTCCCGGCGACATCGTGCAACTCGGCGACGGACGCTATCTCGGACCGGTCACCGTGCCGGCCGGTGTGATCGTGCGCGGGCTCGGCGGCACGCGCACCACGATCGACGGCACAGGGTCGACAGCGGTCACCCTGGAACGCAATGCACGGCTCGAACACGTCGGCGTCACCGGTGGACCGGAGCGCCACGCGTTGTCGCCCAGCCCGGTCGTCGAGATGCATGGCCCGTACGCCACGGTGCTTGGCTGCCAGCTCGACGGCCACGTCATCGTTCGTTCCGACGGCAACATGATCAGGGCCACCAGCGCGTCGGGCGTCGTCACCGACGGGGCGGATCGTCTCACGATCTCACGATGCGAGTTCCGTGGCATGCGCTGGGACGTCGGTGTGCACCTCGTCGGCGGGACCGGCCACGAGGTCGATTCGTGCGAGTTCCACGACCACCTCTGCTCGATCCGAGCCACCGACACGACCGGCACGATCATCCGCGGCAACAACGCGACCGCTCGATGGTGGGGCATCCACCTCGAACAGACCGAAGGGGCCCACGTCTACCGGAACTTCGTCGACCACACGATGCGCGGCATCGACATCGACGGTGGCACACAGGCCGTCGTCGACGGCAATGCGGTGTGCGACGGTGACAGCGGATGCATCGTCGAATGGGGGGCCTCCGACTGCCAGGTCAGCGGCAACCGCTGGGAACGCTGTCGCATCGGGGTGCTCGCATGGGATGCGGTCGGCTTGCACGCCCACGACAACGAAGCCATCGACCTCCACGAGCCCGACGCAGCCCACGCCACCGGACCGTGACCACATCAGGGGCTCGAACCCCTGATGTGATCGTCAAGCGGAGTTTGCCCGGCGCTTGGCGTCGCGGGCTCGGGTGGTGGGGTCGAGATCGACCTTGCGCAATCGGATGTTCTTCGGGGTCACCTCGACGCACTCGTCGTCGGCGATGAACTCGAGGGCTCCCTCGAGCGACAGCTGCTTGTGAGGGGTGAGCTTCACCGTCTCGTCAGCTGACGACGCCCGCACGTTGGTCATCTTCTTCTCGCGGCAGATGTTGACGTCCATGTCGCCTGCTCGGGAGTTCTCCCCGACGATCATCCCGCAGTACACGTCGGTGGCCGGGCCCACCATCATCGCGGCGCGATCCTGCAGGTTGAGCATGGCGTAGGTCGTGGCCGGGCCGATTCGGTCGGCGACCAGTACGCCGGACTGGCGTGACCGGATCTCGCCCGCCCATGGCTCGTAGCCCTCGAAGGTGTGGCTGATCACGCCGGTGCCCCTGGTCTCGGTGAGGAACTCGGTTCGGAACCCGATCAGCCCACGCGCCGGAACCAGGTAGTCGAGCCGGACCCATGCCGATCCCGTCATGTTCTGCATGCGCCCCTTGCGGGCGGCGAGCAGCTGCGTGACCGCACCGAGGTGCTCCTGGGGGACGTCGATCGTGACGCGTTCGACCGGCTCGTGCAGTTTGCCGTCGACCTCGTGGGTGAGCACGACCGGCTTGCCGACGTTGAGCTCGAAGCCTTCGCGTCGCATCTGCTCGACGAGAATCGCCAGTTGGAGTTCACCGCGCGCCTGGACCTCCCAGGCGTCGGGGCGCTCGGTGGGCAGGACCCGGATCGACACGTTGCCGACCAGTTCGGCATCGAGGCGGTTCTTGACGAGGCGGGCGGTGAGCTTCTTGCCTTCGCGCCCGGCGAGCGGCGAGGTGTTGATCCCGATCGTCATCGACAGCGCCGGCTCGTCGACGGTGATCACCGGCAGCGCGATCGGGTTCTCCGGGTCGGCGAGGGTTTCGCCGATGTAGATCTCCTCGATGCCGGCGACTGCCACGAGATCGCCTTGGCGCGCCTTGTCGACAGGCACACGGGTGAGGTGTTCGGTCAGGAACAGCTCGGCGATCTTCGCTCTGCCGACGGTGCCGTCGCGTTTGCACCAGGCAACGGATTGGCCCTTGGCGATCTCGCCTTCGATGATGCGCAACAGTGCGAGACGACCGAGGTACGGCGATGCGTCGAGGTTGGTGACCCACGCCTGCAGGGGCGCTCCCTCGTGGTAGGTCGGTGCGGGAATGTGGTCGAGCAGGATCTCGACGAGGTCGTTCAGGTGCTGCTTGTCGACGGTGCCGGCGATGATGCCGTGCGCCTCGTCGAGATCGAGCGTGGCCCAGCCATCGCGTCCCGAGCAGTACACGATCGGGAACTCGACCTGGTGCTCTTTCGCGTCGAGGTCGAAGAACAGCTCGTACACCTCGTCGATGACCTCGAGCGTGCGGGCATCGGGGCGGTCGACCTTGTTGATCACCAGGATCACGGGCAGGTCCCGAGCGAGGGCCTTGCGCAGCACGAATCGGGTCTGCGGAAGCGGGCCCTCGGCGGCGTCCACCAGCAACACGATGCCGTCGACCATCGTGAGCGCACGCTCGACCTCGCCGCCGAAGTCGGCGTGGCCGGGGGTGTCGACGATGTTGAGCGTGACGTGGTCGTCACTGCGCTGGTCGTGCCACACGAGGGAGGTGTTCTTCGCCAGGATCGTGATGCCCTTCTCGCGCTCGAGGTCGCCGGAGTCCATGACCCGCTCGGCGACTTCCTCGTTGGAGCGGAAGGCGCCCGACTGGTGCAGCATGGCGTCGACGAGCGTGGTCTTGCCGTGGTCGACGTGGGCGACGATCGCCAGGTTGCGGATGTCGTTGCGGCGACGCACGTTCTCCGCAGCGGCGGAGGCGTCGGAATCGACGCCCGCGTGGTCGTCGAGGAGGGTCTGGTCGTTGGACACGACAAGCCACGCTATCGCCGCTTCACGAACGAACGATCGGTGCAGCACCCGTCCGGACGAATACCCAAGGGGGTACCATGGGCATGTGCGCGCGCTGCTGGCATCACCGCTGGGATTCCTGATCGGGTTGTCGCTCGGCGCGCTCGGAGGCGGCGGATCGATCCTCGCCGTGCCGGCGCTGGTCTACGCCGCCGGCCAGAACGCGAAGAGTGCCACCACCACCTCGCTGGTCCTGGTGACGATCACTGCGCTGGTCGGCATCATCCCGCACTGGCGCGCCGGGCGGGTCCGGTTCGCAGCCGGCACGATGTTCGGACTCGCGGGCGTCGGCGGATCGCTCCTCGGCTCTGCTTGGAACGAAACCGTCGACGAGAACGTCCTGCTGCTCGCGTTCTCGGCGCTGATGCTGGTGGCCGCCTACGCCATGTGGCGACGCCTGGACACCTCACCCGAGCCGACGCCGAAGTCCGTCGGCGCTGCTGCGCACCTCGACGAGGCGGCACCCCGGGCCACCCACGTCCGAATCGACGCAGCGACCGTCGTCAAGGTGATCCTGGCAGGCTCCTTCGTCGGTCTGCTCACGGGATTCTTCGGAGTCGGCGGCGGATTCGTCATCGTCCCGGCCCTCGTGCTCGCTCTGGGTTTCACCATGCCCGAGGCTGTCGGCACCTCCTTGCTGGTCATCGCCGTCAATTCGACGGTGGCGCTGTCGACGCGCCTGCCGGGTGGCTCGATCGAGTGGAATGTGGTGCTGCCGTTCACGCTCGCCAGCCTGATCGGTGTCTTCGTCGGCAGTCGTCTGGCGAGCACTCGCGATCCCAGCTTCCTGCAGAAGTGGTTCATCGGATTCCTGGTCGTCATCGCGATCTACACCGCCGCCAGCTCGATCGTCGCCCTGATCTAGGAACCCACCGGTTCCGGTGCACCGGGACGAGTTTGACGCTCCGTTGCGATGGGTACGTCCCCGTCATGAACGCACGAGACCCACACGGCACCAGCCAACCGACCGATGCCACCTCGGGCCGCCGACAGACCGCCGACGAACCGATCTCGGTCGCCGCCTGGGCACACGGACAGGCGCCACACCTCGACGAAGTGTCGAACTCGAACCCCAATGCCCGCTGGCGCCGACACAACCTGGCCGCGATCACCGACGATCTCGAGGTTGCCCGCTCGGTGGCGCTCGACTTCGAGCGCGCCGCCGACAACGACACCGACACGACCATCGTCGTGCTCGGCCACCCGGTCGATCGCACCGAACGACACCAGGCCGACCCCGAGGGTGTGACGACGCACGCGGCGCGTCGCTCCCTCCTCGGTGGTCTCCCCGGCGCGGTCGTCTGCGCCTTGATCATCGGCGTCGGGGTGTGGCTCGTGACCGAGAGCGCGGCAGCCACCGCCGGCGCAGCCATCGGTGGCGCGATCTTCGGATTCTTCGTGACCGCCGTCTGGAGTTTCGTGATCGGAACCGGCCAGAGCGCCGCATTTCAGGACGGCTTCGTCGACCCCGAGGCAGCCGACGCGATCATCGTGGCGCTGCACGTCGACGACCAGGAGACGGTGGATGCCGCCCGCCAGGCGGTCGCCGCCGAGGACCGAGTTCGGGTGTTCGACGTCGACCACCAGGGACAACGAGTCGCCTGAGGCCGGTCGTGGGCTACCCGACGCGTCGTTCGTGGCCCACCCAGAACGGCTCTCGCAGGTCCTTCTTCAAGATCTTTCCACTGGGGTTCCGCGGCAGCTCGTCGGCCCAATCGACACTGGTCGGGCACTTGTAGGTCGCCAGTCGCTGCTTGGCATAGGCGACGATGTCGTCCTCGGTGACCTCTGAGTCGGGCGCCTTGACGACGATCGCCTTTGCGGTCTCGCCCCACTTCTCGTGCGGCACGCCGATCACCGCGACGTCGGCGATGCCCGGATGGGCCATCAGGACGTTCTCGACCTCGGCGGGGTACACGTTCTCGCCGCCCGACACGATCATGTCCTTGACCCGGTCGTGGATGTAGACGTAGCCGTCGGCGTCGACGTAGCCGGCGTCGCCGGTCTTGAACCAACCGTCGGGCGTCACTGCCTCAGCGGTCGCCTCCGGCATGTTCCAGTATCCCTTCATGACCTGCGGTGAGCGCACCCAGATCTCGCCGACTGCGCCGACCTCGCAGTCGGCGCCTTCGTCACCGACGATCCGCAACTCGACGCCGGGTCCCGGCACACCACAGGAACGGAGACGGTGCTTGTTCGTGGAGTCGGGATGATGATCCTCCGGCGGCAGGTTGACGACACCGCCGGTCGTCTCGGTCAACCCGTAGGCCTGCCAGAACTTGCACGGCCTGAACAACTCGACGCACTTCGACAGCACGTCCTCGCTGATCGGTGATGCGCCGTAGACCATCACCTCGAGGCTCGAGAAGTCGGCATCGTCGACGCCAGGCACCAGCAGCACGAATTGCAGTGCGACGGGCACGAGCAACGCATGGGTGACCCGGTGCTCGGCGATCGTCGAGACGAGCGCCACCGGATCGAGGTCGCGGAAGATGATCGACGTGCAGCCCTCGTACATGCCGGCGACCGCCCAACCCCCGCCGGCGATGTGGAACAGTGGCATCGCCACGAGGTTGACCGAGTCGGGCGTCAGCTCCCAGAGCTCCTTCGCCATCGGGAGCAGGCTGAAGAAGTTGGCGTTGGTGAGCATCACGCCCTTGGGGCGCCCGGTGGTGCCGGACGAGTAGAGCTGGAATGCGACGTCATCGAGCGTCGAGTCGGTCCCGGGGTCGATCGGATCGAAGGAAGTGAGCCACTCCTCGTAGTCGCGGAATCGTTCGTGCCCACCGATGACGAGCACGGTGGTGACGTGGGTGAGGTTGTCGGCGATCGCGTCGAGAATCGGGACGAAGTCGGGGCCGACGACGAGCACTCTGGCCTCGGTGTCGTTGACGATGAACTCGACCTCGGGCGCAGCCAGGCGCCAGTTGACGTCGACGCAGACGGCGTTGATCATCGCGGCGCCGAACATCACCTCGAAGTGTTCGAAGCCGTTCTTGTCGAGGAACGCGACCCGCTCTTGTTCGCCGACTCCCGCAGCGAGCAACCCCTGGGCGACCTGCGCCGAACGGTCTCGCAGGGTCGACCAACTCTGGTGCCGGTCCCCCAGGATCAGGGCGGTCTTGTCACCCTGCCCCTCGCCGTGCACTCGGATGACCCCGGCAAGATTCGTGATGTCCCCCATGTCGGCGCAACATAGTGCAGCCCCGAGACGCGGGAAACCCCTGTCCGTGCGGCCGGCAGCCGAGGCGGAACGCGAACGGACCGTCGAACGCCGCTTCGTCACAGTTCGCCCCCGGATCACCGTTCAGTGACGGAGCTCGTCGAACGAACCACGATGACCAACGCCCCTTGACGGCCGCGTCGTTGGGCGAGATGGTCGATGTATGAAGACGCGCGAGATGTTCCTCGTTGCGGTCATCATCGCAGCGGCCGTCGCCGCCTGTGACTCAGGCGGCGACACCACCTCGCCTGACACCACCTCGCCTGACACCACCTCGCCTGACACCACCTCGCCCGGATCCACCTCGCCTGCATCCGATGTCGCTGATGCTCGGGTACTCCTCGACGTCGACGTGGGCGGAAGTGAGACCGACATCCATCTCCCAGTCGCCAGCGATCGCGCAGTGCCGGTGGTCGCGATGCTCCACGGGACGGCGAACGAACGCAGCCGGATGGCGGAGCTGGCATCTGCCGTCGCCGACGACGGAGCGCTGGTGTACGTTCCGGCTTGGCCCGTGATCGACCAAGTCGAGCCGTTCCTCGAGGAGCAGGGCGACGAGCTGTACCGGAAGCAATCGGAGGCCGTGATATGCATGCTGCGCAGCATCAAGACGACAGCCGCCGACCTCGGCGGTGACCCCGCCGACCTCACGGTCGTCGGTCACTCTGGGGGAGGCATGATCGGGGCCCGGGTGGCCATCGTGGACGAGCCGCCGTGGCCCGGCATCGACTGCAACGCGGATGTCGACCACCGACCAACCAGGTTCATCGGGCTGGCTGGCGACTACCAAGGCTGGTACCAGTACTCCCTGCCACACGGTGACATCTACGCTCCCTACGACGTGTTCAGCCTGGAACCGACCAACCTCGACCTCGAAGTGCGGCTGCTCCAAGGCCACAACGACACCACCTTGAACGTGTTCTCCTCGGCACTCCTCATCGATCATCTACGCAGCGCCGGCATCGACGCCGAGCTGCTCACCACCGACTCCAGCCACGCTGCCCCGCTCGACATCGACGGGGCCGCTCGGCCGATTCACCGCCGACCGGATCTCGGCGATCGTGCACGGCGTGTCCGAGACCGAGTGGTGGCCCGATGGTCTGCCCGACGCAACGATGAGTTTCGATGACGCGCAGGTGTGCACCTACGACGGGCCGGCGACGTGGTCGAGCGACCGGGCCGTCACGTTCCGGGTTGCAGAACCGCACGGACCACGAGGTGCAGTTCGCGCTCGTGAGCATCCGCACCGACGTCGACTGGACCGAGGAACTGGTGCTCGCCGGAGAGGGGTTGCTGGGGACCGACGACCCCGACTGGGTGGACTGGGGCGGGTTCCGCCCTGTTCCGCCCCAGGAGGAACGCACGATGCGGTTCGCGTTCGTCGAAGCCGACCAGGCGTTCGTCGCCTACTGCCATCTCGCCCCCGAGGCCGATCATCCCCGTGCGAACTGGATGTATCCGGCTGCCGTGCTGCGCCCGGCCGTTGATTGATCGGCGGTCTGGTCCGATGGACCGCGTCGGCAGACATCAGATGCACCGCTTGGTCGACGCTCCCATCGCGCTCGATCACGGGCTTGTTTCGGCCCGATGGAACTCGACGTGGAATTCGACGGGGCCGTCGACCTCGACGTGATGGAGTTCGCCGGGCGGAATCACCTGCACGTCTCCCGTACGAACCGTGCGGCGTCCCGACTGGTTGCGGAGCGCCGCCTGCGCGGCGTCCTCGAACACGAAGTCGAGTTGGCCCGAGACCACCACGAGACGTCCCCACACACCCTCGCTGACGCGATGCGCAGCGAGCAGTCCTGCAGGTACCGAGCGTTCGTCGAAGACCGAGGTGCTCCGCACGAACTGCAACCCGGTCGGCAACTCCACGATGTCAGTCTCTCCCCTCGACCACCGCGTGTCGAACGGTTCATTCGAATGCTCGAGCGATGCAACGGCGAGATCATCCGCGAGGTCCTCGCGAGCAGCCCGAAATGCCTCGACCTCATCGGCCAACGGATGTGCAGTATCGGCCTACCGCACGGTGTAGCCGATGCGGAACGACCGGACGGCTCGAGCGAAGATGTTCGCTTCGACGACCGGTTCCTCGACCACTCGGAGCTCAGTGACGCGTCGGCTCAGCTGACCGAACACCGCCGCCAACGACGCCCGCGCCACGTGGGTGCCGATGCAGAGGTGGGTACCGAACCCGAACGCCACGTGCGGGTTCGGGTCACGACGGATGTCGAACGTGAACGGATCGGCGAACACCGCTTCGTCTCGGTTCGCCGACGGGTACAGCAGGATGATCCGGTCGCCCTGCTCGACCGGCTGGTCGCCGATGTGATCGTCCGTCGCTGCACGGCGGAAGAAGTTGTTGAGCGGGGTCACCCAGCGCAGGACCTCCTCGACGGCGCCGGGAACCAGATCGGGGTCGGCGGCCATCGCCTCCCACTGCTCGGGGTGTTGGCTGAAGGCGTGGAGGCCATGGCTGATCGCCGTGCGAGTCGTCTCGGCACCACCGGCGATGAACAGGCCGACCTCGTGGACGATCGCCTGCGGCGGCAGAGGTTCGCCGTCGATCGTGGCGTGGAGCCACGTACTGATCAGATCGTCACCGGGCTCGGCCAACTTCTTCGGGGCGATCTCCCCGAGCACGCCGACGAACTCCATGTTGGCGGCGAAGAAGTCGCGGAACGACTCGCCGTTGCGGTCGCGATCGTCGGTGCGCATGAGCCGCTCGGACCACGACTTGATCTGCGGCCACATCTCCTCCGGGAATCCGAGGATCCGAGCGGTGAACCGTGCGGGGAGTTGACCGGCGAGCGCGTCGATCACGTCCATCTCGTCGCCGGCAGCGAGCGCGTCGTCGATCAGTTCCCCGACGAGCGTGACGATCTCGGCCTGGCGTTGTGCCACCGACCTGCCGGTGAGCTTCGGTTGTACGAGCATCCGTTGTTGGCGGTGGCGCGGATCGTCCTGGGCGATCATGTTGATCTCCTCGGGCGACCACAGCGCCCGATAGCCCTGGCCCGACAGGAACACCGTCGATCGACGCTCGACGTCCATCAGGTCGGCGTGGCGGGTCACCGCCCACAGCCCGTTGCGGTCGTCTCGGTACACCGGTTCGTTGGCCCGCATCCACGCCCAGACGTCGTGAGGGTTGCGCTGATAGAGGAACGGGTCGAGCAGGTCGACGACGAGGCGGTCGGTCTCGGTGGCGGTCATCGCCACATCGTCGCAGACCACGTCGCGGTTCCCCGTGCCCAGGGCACGGGGAACCGCGGGGAACCGCGAGGTGTCAGTCGCGGCGGCGGTTGCCGTAGGTGTTCCAGTGGGTCACCGCGCTCGCAGGCTTGCGCGGTGCCACGCCGAACCTGCCGGCCGGACGGCCCATGGGAATGCACGCAGCGATCTCGAACCGTGGACTGCCGTCGTCGTTCGCCGGCACCCCGAGGGCGGCCAGTGTCGCCGCGGCGTTGATGCGGATGACCGTGGTGAGCGACGTCCCGATCCCGAGCGCACGTGCGGCCACGCAGAAGTTCTGCACCGCCGGGTACACGCTGGCGTCGAGCCGTCCGATGTCCATCGGCCCCTCCTCGTCGGACGGGGTCCACGGGATGATCGGTTGGAGAAAGAACACGATCGCAGGCGCATCCTGCACATGGTCGGCAAGGTGGCGGCTCGCAGCACGGGTCTTGCGCCACGACTCGGCCTGGGCCTCGTCGCGGAACGCGGATGCGTCCGGCAGCGACTTCTCGTACCGATCGAACGACGAGCGGTAGAGCTCGGCGATCTCGGCCTTGTGCTCCGGGTCGGTCACCACGACGTACTGCTGGGGCTGCACGTTGCCGCCGCTCGGCGCTTGCTGAGCCGCCCGCAGGCAGGTCGCGATCTCGTCGTCGGTGACGGGCTCGTCACTGAACCGGCGGATCGCTCGCGTCGTCATCAACGCCTCGATGGCGTCGACGTTGGTGGCAGTGGAGTTCATCGTCCCTCGAATCTGGGTGTGCGTTTGTCGACGAAGGCGTTGACCGCCTCGGCGTGATCTGCAGAGTGGAAACAGCTGATCTCCAGCGCCATCGACACGTCGAAGCTGGTGAGCAACGCCTGTTTGACCTGAGCGTTGACCGCGAGTTTCGTCGCCTGCAGGGCGAGCGGTGCCTGCGCGGCGAGGCGCGACGCCCAGCTGCGTGCGACGGCGGCGACATCCGCCGCGGCGCACACCTCGGCAGCGACCCCCATGCGCAGCGCATCGTCGGCGCGGAGCGGATCGCCGAGCAGCAGGTGGCGCTTCGCGGCGAGGGGCCCGAGCAGGAGCGGCCAGATCGCCGCGCCGCCGTCGCCGGCGACGAGGCCGACTTGGACGTGGGGGTCGACGATCGTGGCGTCGTCGGCCATCACGATCACGTCGCACAGCAGCGCGATGGATGCACCGAGACCGACGGCTGGGCCGTTGAGCGCACACACGATCGGCACCTCGACGTCGAGCAGGTTCCAGATCAATTGCTTGCCTTCGCGACGCAGCGCATGCAACCGTTCGGGGCTGCGCAGCTCCGGGAACCACGACATGTCGCCACCGGCGGAGAACGCCCGCCCCGAACCGGTGAGCAGAATCGCCCGAGCGTCGCTCTCGCTCGCCAACTCGCGGAAGAGCAGCCACAGGTCGTGATGCAACTGCTCGTCGACGGCATTCATCGCAGACGCCGGGTGGTCGATCGTGACGATCAGCAGGTCGCCTTCGCGTTGAGTGGTGATCGTGTCCATCAGCGGTCCGATCAGAACATCGAGGTGTCGACGTCGAGGCCGAGCAGCAGCTTGCCGATCGTCTCGTTGAGCTTGGGTGCGGTCTGGATGTGCTGGGTGACGATGTGGGCGTCGCGGAGGCAGCGTCCGAGCACGCTGCTGTCGTACACCGCCGTGCCGCCGGCGAGCGTGAATGCGATGTCGGCCACCTCGGCGCCGACCGTTGCGGCGTGGGTGGCGGCCAGGCGGATCCCGGTGCGCGCCGCCACCGTGACCTCGGCGCCCGCCACGGCGGTGTCCCAGGCCGAGCCCAGTTCGTCGAGCAGGAACGCCCGGGCGGCGCGGAGCTTGGCCTCGGCACGCGCCAACTCGATCTGGGTGAAGCCGCTCTGCGCGAGCGTCTTCGACGAGTACTGCGGCTTCTTGCCCTGGGCGAGATCGACGAGCTCGTCGATCGAGCGCCGGGCGACGCCGAGTCCCACCGCGGAAACCCCGGCGGCGAGGAGCGTGAAGTTGGGGAACTGCGACAGCGGCGTGCGCACCACCGGCGGTGTCACCGCCGGCTGGATCGTTCGTTCGAGCGGCACGAAGACGTCGGTGACCGAGTAGTCGAGTGAGCCCGACCCCCGCATGCCGGTGGTGTACCAGGTGTCGTGGAAGGTGACCTCCGCCTGCGGGAACCAGCACAGCCGGAAGGTTCCGTCGTCACACAACGCGCCGCCGAGCACCCACCGGCAATGCTGCGTTCCGCTCCCCCACGCCCATCGGCCACTGACCGAGAACCCGTCGACGCCGTCGAACGAGGCCGCAACACCCTTCCCGTTCGGTGCGAACACGCCTCCGGTGATCGAGGTCGGATCACCGTAGATCTCCCGCGCCGCCGCCTCCGGGAGCAGCGACGCCATCGACGAGGTCGTCGACGCGATCATCGTGCACCAGCCCGCCGCACCGTCACTGTGCGCGACCGCTTCGATCGCCTCGACCATCGTCACCGGATCCACTTCGGGTCCGTCGTAGACCGACGGCACGCACATCCGGAGGAGTTGGGCGTCGGTGAGTCCCTTGACGGAGGCGAGCGGCAGTCGACGGATCCGTTCGCCGTCGTCGGCGTTGGCTTCGATCAGCTCGGCGAGATCGCGTGCGGCGTCGACGATCGTGGAGGCGTTGGCCATGGCCGAGACTGTAGGCCCCGTCGGGACAGCCGTCAGCAACGACCGCCCCGCCCGTCACTCTCGGTGCGACCGCGTGCACGGGCTGCGCCGAGGGTCTACGGTCGAGGACATGCAGTTCGGGTTCGTGGTGCCGTGGGGTGACGCCGAGGACATCGGCGATCTCGCCGCCGCGGCCGAGGGGGCCGGGTGGGACGGCCTGTTCGTGTGGGAGCCGGTGTGGGGCGTCGACGCCTGGATCGCGCTGGGCCTCGCGGCGGTCCGCACGTCGAAGATCCGCCTCGGCACGCTGCTCACTC
Source organism: Ilumatobacteraceae bacterium (assembly GCA_963848145.1). Taxonomy (GTDB): domain Bacteria; phylum Actinomycetota; class Acidimicrobiia; order Acidimicrobiales; family Ilumatobacteraceae; genus Sva-07. The sequence continues at coordinate 30,116 of CAWKCN010000013.1, read as the reverse complement.
CTCCGTCACGCCGGCGGCCGTGGGAACTCGCCAGCCAGGTGGCCACCGTCGACCGGATCTCGGCAGGCCGGGTGACGCTGTCGGTGGGGCTCGGCGCAATCGACTCTGGCTTCGACACCTTCGGCGAGGAGTGCGACCGGCGCACCCGGGCCGAGCTGATGGACGAGTGTCTCGACATCGCCTGCGGGCTGTGGGGCGGCCAGCCGTTCCGCCACGACGGCAAGCACTTCACCGTCGAGCCGACCGAGTTCCCGACGATCGGCAACACCGTGCAACAACCACGGGTACCGATCTGGTGTGTCGGCGCGCTCGGCCATCCGAAGTCGATGGCTCGGGCCACCCGGTGGGACGGCGTGATCCCACAGGTGCTCGACGGTCCTGGGGGTGCACGACAGCCGCACCTCGACGAGGTCGTCGAGCTTCGAGCGCAGCTCGACGACAGCCGTCCAGGCGATGACGTCGACATCATCGTCGAGGGCACCATGTCCGAACACTCGCCCGCTGCGTACAAGGACGCTGGGGCGACCTGGTGGATCGAGTCGATGTGGCAGGCGATGTCGGAGCACTCCCCCGTCGCTGCCGCCTACGACCGCCTCGTCCAGGGGCCACCCGAAACCTGACGGCGGTCGCCGGCCCCGCCCCCGCCCGAACCGAACCGGTAGCTTCGTCGGCGTGACGACGACTGATTCCGGTTGGAACTTTGCTGACCTGTGGGAGACCGTGGCGACCCAGATCCCTGATGCGCTCGCGCAACAGCAGGGAACTCGGGCTCACACATGGGCCGAGTTCAACCGTCGCGCCAACGGCCTCGCGGCCGCGATGCTCGCCGTCGACGGGGCCGCCGAACAGCACAAGGTCGCCCAGTACCTCTACAACAGCCCCGAGTACCTCGAGTCGGTCTTCGCCGCGTTCAAGGCCGGCTTCGCAGTCGTCAACACCAACTACCGATACGCCGCCGACGAACTCGTGTACCTCTGGGACAACGCCGACGCCACCGTCGTCGTCTTCCACGGCGCCTTCGCCGAACAGTGCGAAGCGATCCGGGATCGGGTGCCGCTGGTGCAGACGTGGCTCTGGGTCGACGACGGCACCGGGGCCTGCCCCGACTGGGCAACGCCGTACGAGGACGCCGCTGCCGCCGGCACCGATGCCAACGTGAGCGGGCCGTGGGGTCGCAGCGGCGACCACCTGATGCTGCTCTACACCGGCGGCACGACCGGGATGCCCAAGGGTGTGATGTGGCGCCAGGACGATCTGTTCGGGGTGCTCGACGCCAACAACAAGAAGCGCATGCCGCCCGAGCAGGATCTCGACGCCGTCGCCGATCGGATCGTCAAAGCAGGTCCGCGCAACATGCCGGCGGCCCCGCTCATGCACGGGACGGGTCTGTTCAACGCGATCAGCAACCTGATGGTCGGCGGCTCGATCACCGCGATGGAGGGTCGCCACTTCAGCGCCGAGGAGTTCCTCGACACCGTGCAGCACTTCGGCATCAACTCGACGTCGATCGTCGGTGACGCGTTCGCCAAGCCGATCCTCCGCGCGCTCGACGCCGAGCCCGATCGGTGGGACATCTCCACGTTGCGTGTCGTGGTGTCCTCAGGCGTCATGTGGTCGAAGGAGACCAAGCAGGGGCTGCTGCGCCACAACCCACGATTGATCATGGTCGATTCGCTCGGATCGAGCGAGGCGATCGGCATGGCGAGCAACACGACCACCGCCGAGTCGTCGGGCGAGACGGCCAAGTTCGAGCTCGGCCCGACCACCCGGGTGATCACCGACGAGGGCCGCGATGTCGTACCGGGCTCCGGTGAACTCGGCCGGGTCGCTCTTCCCGGTCGCACCCCGATCGGCTACTACAAGGACGAAGCCAAGTCGGCTCAGACGTTCGTGGTCGTCGACGGCGAGCGCTACTCGATTCCCGGCGACTACGCCACCGTCGAGGCCGACGGCACCGTCACCCTGCTCGGACGCGGCAGCCAGTGCATCAACACCGGCGGTGAGAAGGTGTACCCCGAGGAGGTCGAAGAGTGCCTCAAACTCCATCCCACAGTCGCCGACGCCGCCGTGGTCGGAGTGCCCGACGACAAGTGGGGCGAGGCGATCACCGCACTGGTCGAACCACACGCCGGTGACGTCGTCGACGCAGCGGACCTGATCGCCCACGTCAAGGCACGCCTCGCCGCCTACAAGGCTCCGAAGCGGGTGGTGGCGGTCACGTCGATCGGGCGGGCCGCCAACGGCAAGCTCGACTACAAGAAGCTGCGTTCGGATGCGATCGACGCCCCCACCACCGGGGCAAGTGCGTGAGAGCATCGACACTGACGTGAATCGCCTGCCACCCCCACTCGGGCTCCCGGGCCATCGCTTCCCCGTCGAGCCGTGGCGCCTGGTCGAGCGCGCCTACTCCAACGACGACCTCGGCACCACCGAGACCCTGTTCGCCGTCGGCAACGGATACCTGGGCATGCGCGCCAACCCGGAGGAGGGCCGCGAGGCCCACAGCCACGGCACCTACCTCAACGGGTTCCACGAGACCTGGCCGATCATGCACGCCGAGGACGCGTTCGGTTTCGCCACGACCGGCCAGACCATCGTCAACGTCCCCGACTCGAAGCTGCTCAAGTTGTACGTCGACGACGAACCGCTGCTGCTGCCCACGGCAGATCTCGACAGCTACGAGCGGGCCCTCGACTTCCGCAACGGTTCGCTCACTCGCGACATGATCTGGCGCACACCGGCCGGCAAACGGGTGCGGGTGTCGTCGCAGCGCATGGTGAGCTTCGTCCACCGCCATCTCGCCGTGATGACGTTCGAGATCACACTGCTCGATGCCGCGGCGCCGGTGGTGGTGTCGTCGCAACTCCTCAACCGTCAGGACGGCGAGGACGAGTACCACGTCGAGGCCGCAGCACTCGGCGAGGGGAAGGATCCCCGTCAGTCCCGCAAGTTCAGCCAGCGCGTGCTGGAACCTCGCCTCCAACGCGAGAACGGCAACGAGATCGTGCTCGGGTACCGCTGTGCGAACAGCCGGATGACGCTTGCCTGCGGCACACGACACCACATCGAGACCTCCTGCCAGGCTGACGTGAGTACCCACCTCGATGCCGACCTGGCGAAGACGGTGTTCACCGTGCGCGCCACACCGGGCGATCCGATCAAGATCACCAAGCTGGTGTCGTACCATTCGTCGAACGGCGTTCCCGCCGAAGAGCTCGCCGATCGCTGCTCGCGCACGCTCGAGCGCGCCGAGGCCGACGGCATCGATCAGATCGTCTCCGAACAGCGAGACTGGCTCGACGAGTTCTGGGAGAGCTCGGACATCGAGCTGCGCGGCGACGACCAGGCCCAGCAGGCACTGCGGTGGAACCTGTTCCAGTTGGCGCAGGCCTCTGCACGCACCCAGGAGCAGGGCATCGCCGCGAAGGGGGTCACCGGCGGCGGCTACGACGGCCACTACTTCTGGGACACCGAGGTGTACGTCGCTCCCTTTCTCGCCTACACCATGCCGGAGGCAGCGCGGAAGGTCGTCCGCTTCCGATGGCAGATGCTCGACTCCGCCCGCACACGTGCGTACGAGATGAGCCAGAACGGTGCGCTCTACCCCTGGCGCACGATCAACGGCGAGGAAGCGTCGGCGTACTACGCAGCGGGGACGGCGCAGTATCACATCAATGCGGCCATCGTGCTGGCGCTGCGCCGCTATCTCGAGGCGTCGGGAGACATCGAGTTCCTGTCGCACGAAGGCGCCGAGATCCTCGTCGAGACCGCCCGCCTCTGGGCCGACCTCGGCTTCTATGCGCAGAACGGGTCGCGGACGTTCCACATCCATGGGGTCACGGGGCCCGACGAGTACACGACCGTCGTCAACGACAACTTCTATACGAACGTGATGGCCAGGTTCAACCTCCGCTACGCCGCACGGACCGTCCGATTCCTCGCCCAGTGGAACTCAGAGGCGTTCGATGCACTGTGCCGGGCCACCGAGCTCGACCTGGAGGAACTCGACGAGTGGGATGCGGCTGCCGACGCCATGTTCATCCCATTCGATGACGAGCTCGGGATCAATCCGCAGGACTCCGAGTTCCTGCAACTCGAACCGTGGGACTGGGAGACGACGCCGCCGGACGACTTCCCGCTGTTGTTGAACTATCACCCGCTGGTGATCTACCGGCACCAGGTGCTGAAGCAGGCCGATGTCGTGCTTGCGATGTTCCTGCGATCCGAGCGCTTCCCGGTCGAGCAGAAGCGCCGGAACTTCGACTTCTACGACCCGATCACCACCGGGGACTCGTCGTTGTCGTCGTGCGTCCAGGCGGTCGTCGCCGCTGAGGTCGGCTACGACGAACTCGCGCTCGAGTACTTCACTCGGTCGCTGTACCTCGACCTGTGCGACTCCCACGGCAACACCGCCGACGGCGTCCACGTCGCGAACGCCGGCGGCGTCTGGGCCGGCATCGTGAACGGATTCGCCGGCATGGTCGAGCAGGGCAACCACCTCGAGTTCTCGCCGCGACTGCCGAATGGATGGGAATCGCTCAGCTTCCGACTCCAACGGCACGGCTCGCTGTTGCAGGTCGACGTCGACGCCGAGGGCCTCACGCTGACGGTGTTGGAGGGCAGCGGCGTGCCCGTCCAGGTCGGCGACGATGTCGCGCTCGTGACCGCCGACGAGCCCTTGCGCATCGACCGCTGACACATTCCCATCGCCACGGGCCGGCCCCGAGGTGCGAGGATCGTCGCATGGCTGCCCCCGTTCCTGATCGCCGGCGACTCGATGGGCGAGTGGCGCTGGTCACCGGCGTGTCCCGACCGATCGGGATCGCCGCGACCATCGCCCGACGCTTCCACGACCTCGGCGCGACCGTCGTCGCCACCGGTTGGTCGCCGCACGACGCCGAGATGCCCTGGGGCGAACAGCCGCTCGATCCGCTGCCGTTCGAGGTCGGCAGCCACGATCTGGAGGACCCGGCGATCCCTCGCGTGATCGTCGACGACGTCGTCGAGCTGCACGGTCGTGTCGACATCGTGGCCGCAGTGCACGCCCGGTCGAGCCACACCTCGCTGGACGAGGTCACTGCGGACGAACTCGATCGGTGCTGGGCTGTGAACGTGCGCAGTGTGGTGCTGCTTGCGCAACGATTCGCCCAACGCCACGTGAGCATCCCGTCGAGCGACCCGCCGGTCGGGCGCATGCTGTGGTTCACGAGCGGGCAACACATCGGACCGATGGACGGCGAGATCGCGTACGCCGTGTCGAAGGGCGCACTGCACCAGATGACCCGTTCGATCGACCACGCCCTGTCGGCGTCGCGAATCGTCGCCAACTGCATCAACCCCGGCCCGGTCGACACCGGCTACGCCGATGGTGAGGTGCACGACACCGTTGCGGCGATGTTCCCGGACCGCCGGTGGGGCACCCCGGACGATGTTGCGAACCTGGCAGCCTTCCTCGTCAGCGACGAGGGCAGTTGGATTCGCGGGCAGGTGATCGATTCCGAGGGTGGATTCGACCGATTCGCCTGGCACAACGTCCACGACCAGTGATCCGGCGAATTTTCTCGGTTGCCGGCCCGCGCCGTTAGCGTTGGGCGCCATGACTGATCTCGGATTCGACGGCAAGGTAGCGATCATCACGGGCGCCGGTGGCGGCCTCGGCAAGCAGCATGCGCTGATGATGGCCAAGCGCGGTGCACTCATCGTGGTGAACGATCTCGGCGGCTCCGTCGACGGCACCGGCAGCGACAAGGGCGCCGCTCAGCTCGTCGTCGACGAGATCCAGGCCGCCGGCGGCGAGGCCGTTGCCAACACCGACTCGGTTGCCACGCCGGAAGGCGGCGCAGCGATCGTGCAGAGTGCCGTCGACGCGTTCGGCAAGGTCGACATCGTCGTCAACAACGCCGGCATCCTGCGAGACAAGTCGTTTCACAACATGGACGCCGCACTGTTCGACCCGGTGATCGACGTGCACCTGCGCGGTGCGTTCAACGTCACGCAGCCGGCGTGGAAGATCATGCGCGAGCAGGGCTACGGCCGCATCGTTTCGACGTCGTCGGCCGCCGGCATCTTCGGCAACTTCGGCCAGGCCAACTACGGCGCCGCGAAGATGGGGCTCGTCGGGTTCACCAACGTGCTCGCCGTCGAAGGCGCGAAGTTCAACATCAAGGCCAATGCGATCGCCCCGCTCGCGCTCACGCGCATGACCGAGGACATCCTCGGCGGCCTCGGCGAGAAGCTCCAGCCCGAACTGATCTCGCCACTGGTCACGTACCTGTCGCACGAGTCGTGCGACGCGACGGGACGGGTGTTCTCCGTCGGTGGCGGCCGTGTTGCCGAGGTGTTCATCGCCGAAACCGTCGGCTACACGAACACCACCGACCTCACGCCCGAGGACCTCGCCGCCAACTGGGCGACGGTCACCGAGCAGGACGGCTACGCGGTTCCCGCGCAGATCGCCGAAGAGACCGCTCTCTTCCTGAAGGCGCTCTCCTGACGACCTGCCCCTGAGGGCGTCCCCGGGGTGACCGGTGCCAGGCACCGCACGGCCGACTGCCATGCTGGCCGACGTGATCGACGTCGAGATCTTCCAGGCGCAGGCGGCGGACTGGCTGGCAGCCAACCGGCAGCACGCACCGCGTGACTACGGCGCGATCTGTCCGCCCGACCTGGTCGACGAAGGGCTCGACTGGCAGCGCCGACTGACCGATGTCGGGTACGCCGGCATCCACTGGCCGGTCGAACACGGCGGACAGGGTCTGACGGCCGAGCACAACGGTGCCTGGTTGCTGGAGTGTGCTCGCTCCGGGGTGCCGGCGGTGTTCAACATGGTCGGTTTCGTGCTCACCGGCGGGGCGATCATGCGATACGGCACGTCGGAGCAGCAGTCGGCACACCTGCGTTCGACGCTGACGACCGAGCACGTCTGGTGTCAGCTGTTCTCCGAGCCGGGAGCGGGCAGCGACCTGGGGTCGCTGTCGACGCGGGCCGAACTCGACGGCGATCGGTACGTCGTCAACGGCCAGAAGGTGTGGTGCTCCGGCGGGCGGTACAGCAACTGGGGAATCCTGATGGCCCGCACGCGGCCGTTGGAGGACGCACCCAAGCACGACGGCATCTCGTTCTTCCTGTGTCCGATGGATCTACCCGGTATCGAGGTGCGCCCGCTGCGACAGATGACCGGCGAGGCAGAGTTCGACGAGGTGTTCTTCACCGACGTCGAGCTGCCTGCGGACTGCCTGCTCGGGCCGCTGCACGGTGGGTGGGGTGTCGGGATGGCCGTGTTGACCAGCGAGCGGGGCCACATCGGCACGTCGGTGATCGGTCTGGAACGCCGGCTCGATCAGATGGCGCGTCTGGCCGAGGGTCGGGATCTGACAGCCGTCGAACGCCAGTCGCTCGCCACGCTGCTGGCCAGCGGCACGTCGATGAAGGCGATGGCTCGACGTCAAGGACCGGTGGCGTCGACGGCGGCGTCGCTGATGAAGCTCGGCATCACCGAGATGATGTTCGATGCGGCAATGCTCCGGGGCGGCGTCGATGGCCCCCAGGCGATGCTCGACGGTGCCAGCGCCGCTGGCATGTTGGCCGCTCCGGGTGGCCGGATCGCCGGTGGCTCCAGCCAGGTCCAGCGCAACATCATCGGCGAACGCCTCCTCGGCCTCCCCCGCGAACCCAAACCCTGAATTGTTACTCCTGGTGTCAGACACCAGGAGTAACGGATTCGCACCGGTGCCGGTTTCGTCGCCATGATGATCGGGTGCGCGTCGTCTCCTCCGATCACGTCAGTGTCGCGGTCCACGAATTCGGCGGAGCGGGCCGACCGCTGTTGCTCTCGCATGCCACCGGCTTTCACGGGTACTGCTATCTCCCGATCGCCGATGAGCTGAGCGACCAGTTCACGTCGTTCGCGCTCGACTATCGCGGCCACGGCGACACCGCCCGGCCCGACGACTGGGAGGTCGAGTGGACGCGGTACGGCGATGACGCACTCGCCGCGGCACGCGCAGTGGCACCCGATGGTGGCCTGATCGGGTTCGGACACTCGATGGGCGGCGCCGGGCTGCTGATGGCCGCCCACCGCGATCCGGGCCTGTTCGACGTGATCGTGGCATTCGAGCCGATCGTGTTCCCTCCGCGCGAGGTCGATCCGCACCACGGCACCGAGAACAACGGCACGGTCCTGTCCAGAGGTGCCCGCAAGCGCCGAGCCACATTCGACTCGTTCGGCGATGCGATCGCCAACTACTCGTCGAAGCCGCCGATGATGGCCTTCGATCCGGACGTACTGCGGCTCTACGTTGCACACGGCTTCCGTCCGTCGCCGGAAGGGGTTCGCCTGAAGTGCGACCGCGAACACGAGGCCCGAACGTTCGACACCGGTGGCGTGCACACCACGTGGGCCGATCTCCCCGGCATCGACACCAAGGTGGTCGTCGTCGCCGGCAGGGTCGACGAGTTCGGTCCGGCGGCCATCGCCCGCGAGATCTCCGAGCAACTCCCGAACGCCAGGTACATCGAGGACGAGCAGTGGAACCACTTCACCCCGTTCATCGACCCTCCCGGCATGGCCGAGCTGGTCCGCGACGCGGCGATGTGACGACCGGTGTCCGACACCAGTCGTCACGTCGGCGTCGTCTCATCTGTGTGACAGCCCCCCTCTACGATGGCTGACATGACCGACGCCGCTGTTCCCGCACCCACGTTTCCGGTGCCGATGTCGCTGTCGCCGTCGCGGGTGTCGTCGTTCACGTCGTGCCCGATGCAGTTCCGCTTCTCGAGCATCGAGAAGCTGCCCGAACCTCCGGGTGTCGCGACCACGAAGGGAACCATCGTGCACCGGGCGCTCGAATTGTTGTTCGTACGGCCGTCGAGCGAACGCACACCTGACGCACTGGCCACCGACATGACCACGGCGCTCGACGAGTACCGCACCCATCCCGACTACGTCGGGCTTCGCCTCGAGGGCGCCGCTGTCGACAAGTTCGACCGCGAGTGTCACGGCTTGATCGACAAGTACTTCGCCATGGAAGACCCGACCGCCGTCCGCGAGATCGGGCTGGAGCTCTGGATGGAGGCACCGGTCGGCGACCTGACGTTGCGAGGCATCATCGACCGCCTCGAACTCGACGCCGACGGCGAACTCGTCGTCACCGACTACAAGACCGGACGGGCACCGTCGGGAAACTTCGAACAGAAGAGCCTCGCCGGAGTGCACTTCTACTCGTTCCTGTGCGAAGCGGTGTTCGGCAGACGACCCGCAAAGATCCGGTTGATGTACCTGGCATCGGGCGAAACGATCGAGACGGTGCCGTCGGCACAGTCGGTGAAGTTCATCACCACCCGCACGACGGCGGTGTGGTCGGCGGTCGAGCGGGCCTGCACCACCGGCGACTTCCGCCCCCGCAAGAGCAAGCTGTGCGACTGGTGCTCGTTCCAACAGTGGTGCCCGGAGTTCGACGGTGATCCGTCGCTGGCTGCCACCGAGGCCGTCGCCGCCCACCAGGCACTGCTCGCCGAGCCCGCTGCGTCGGGCTCCACGTGATGACCGGCGACGCTCCACCCACGTCGAGCCCCGCCGCTGCTGAGCCGGTCGGCGCCGGTTCGATTCCGCTCGTTCCCGGACAGAGTCAGTTCGGTCCGCATGTCGACGACTTCGACGAACGTGTCGATGCCCTGCTCGAGCAGCTCCGTGGCCACCGCCTCGCCGACCGGGTCTTCTCCACGGCGAGCCACGTCGGCGACTTCTCGCTGATCTGGCACTGCCTCGGCATCGCACGCGGCATCGCCAAGGGCCGTCCCGATCAGGTGGTCGTGCTTGCGTTGATGCTCGGCGCCGAGAGCCTGATCGTCAACCAGGGCGTCAAACGGTTGTTCCGTCGCGAGCGTCCCACCCAGACCGGCGACGATCGACTCCAGGTCCGGCGACCGAAGACCTCCTCGTTCCCGTCGGGACATGCCAGCTCGGCCGCCTTCGCTGCAATGGTGCTGTCCGGCTGGGACGGCCCGAGGGTCGGACTGATCTGGTGGAAGATCGCTGCGATCGTCGGGCTCAGCCGGGCCTACGTCCGCATCCACCACGGATCAGACGTCGTGGCCGGCGCGCTGGTCGGGTCGCTGCTCGGTCTCGTCGGCCGACGGATCGCACGTCGATTCGCACCGTGACCGGGGCCGGTGGCGCGTCAGTGCCGAGGCACCACCCGTGACGCTCAGACGGCGTCGGTGGTGACGATTTCTTCGACGAGTTCGCCCTGCTCGGTCGTGAGCAGTGTGCGCACGTCGAGCAGTAGATCGGCGACCTCACCCGTCGACACGAGTTCCCGCTGCATCATCTTGGCCAGGGCGCCGTCGATGACGCTCAGGGCTTCGGTGATCACGGCCTCGTTGTTGGTGTCGATGCGCTCGTCAGTCATTGGTTGACACGGTACCCGCGTCGAGCGCTGCGTACACGCATGTGCGCAGTCGTGAGGAAGGTGTCACACCACGTTCACATCTCTGCCGCAGGGCTCGAGTGCACCGGTCAGCCTCTGTGCGGTCGGGCGAACCTACGATGCGGTCATGGACTTCAGCGGACGCAACGTCGTGGTCACCGGAGCGGGCCGAGGTATCGGTGCAGCGCTCGCCGGCGAGTTCCACGCACGCGGGGCCAACGTGGTCGTCGCGGATCTCGCCGGAGCCGACGACGTTGCCGACTCGCTCGAACGGGCGATCGCCATCACCGCCGATGTGAGCACCGAAGCCGGCAATCGAGCCCTCGTCGACGCGGCACGCGATGCGCTCGGTTCGATCGACCTGTTCTTCTGCAATGCCGGCGTCGGGACCGGACGCGGCGTGCTCGAGACACCGGAGGACGACTGGGAGCTCGCGTTCGACGTCAACGTGCACGCTCACCGATGGGCGGCCAAGTACCTGCTCCCCGATTGGCTCGAACGTGGCGAAGGATACTTCTGCTCGACTGCGTCGGCAGCAGGACTGCTGATGCAGATCGGGTCGGGCCCGTACACGCTCAGCAAGCGTGCTGCGGTGGCGTTCGCCGAATACATGGCGGTCACCTACGGCGATGCAGGCGTCAAGGTCACGTGCCTGTGCCCGCAAGGCGTCAACACCGCGATGTTGCATGCCGGCGACGACGAGGTCAGTGGCAGCAACGTGGTCAAGGCTGCCGGCGTGGTGCTCGAGCCGGCCGACGTCGCTCGCGACGTCGCCGACGCCGTGGAGGCCGAGCAGTTCTTCGTGCTCCCCCACCCCGAGGTGGCCGACTACATGGCGCTGAAGGCGAGCGATCCGGAACGCTGGCTGGGCGGGATGCGCAAGTTGCAGCGTCGCACCATCGGCGCCTGATCCGACCGCTCACGCGCATGCACCGTTCTCCCGCATCGCTCGCCCGACTCGGGCTGCGGATGGGTGAACCGATCCGGTTCCGCCGAACCGACAAGGGCCGCTGGGTCGTCGGCCGGGTGGTCGGGATCGAGCACGACGGGAGCATCGCGATCCGCGACCCCGACGGGTCTGCTCGTTCGTTGCGCGCCGAGCGGGTCGAGATCCGGCGACCTGGCTCTCGTGGCCGGTTGCGCTGGCACGTCGTGAGCGATGTCGCCGTCACGTGGGAGCAGCTCGAGATGTTCGAACCGAACGAGCACTCCTGACACCCGCACCGGTTGCCGGTACGACCGCCAGGGGAGGTCGTCGGGGCGCGGCGGCGGATCGCTGACTACCCGACCGGTGTCGCCACGAGGCGGAGTCCCAGTTCATCGCGTTCGACTTCCATGGCGAAGTCGAACGCATCGACCGCTGCGGCGAGTTCGATGTCGCGTGGGTCGACGTGCGGCAGACCGAGCAACAGCGTCCGCGCCGCCTCCTCGGTGTTCAGCAACGCAGCAGCAGTCGCTCGAGCTTCGAGCGGTTCCCCGACGCGGGCTCGTTCGATGAGTTCGGCGGTGAGCACGTCATCGGCGCCCCGGTCCGGTCGGTCCTCGAAGCGACCGGTGATCACGTAGGACGGCGCTCCGAGACCGGCCGCTTCGACCGCTCGCGCCGTTGCGGACGCGACGACGAGGCTGGCCGCCCACATCCGGGTGGCGTCGACCGCACACACCACACCTTGGGTTCCCGCCGAGGTGCGCTGGACCATCGTCCGCCCGTCGAGGTCCGCTTCGTGTGCCATCGACGGCGAATTGGGAAGGTCGAAGCCGTCCGGCCGACGGCCATGGTCCTCTCCCATCGCCAAGGTTCCGGGATGGGCCGCCGTGAACGCCAGCGCCTCGTCGACGGTGCCGACCAGATAGATCTCGGCAGCGCCCGACGCGAAGGCGTAGGCGGCGGTCGTGAACGCCCTGATCACGTCGATCACGACCACGGCTCCGTCGACGCCGCCGAGTTCCCACCGGGCGAGCTGTCTGGTCACGGCTGCGTCCGACTCAGAAGGTCGGGCGGGTACCGATGATGCTCGCACGCTCCATCACTCGCACGTCGGGCCAGTAGTCGCTCGACGCGTAGTGCTGCACGGCGAGGTTGTCCCACATCGCAATCGAGTTCGGGTGCCAGTGCAACCGGCAGTGGTACTCGAGCGTGTTCGCTTGTGCGAACAGGGTGACGAGCAGTTCGTCGGACTCGGCGGGATCGAGGCCGACGATGCGTGAGGTGAAGAACCGGTTGACGTAGAGCAACCGGTTGCCCGAGATCGGGTGGCGGATCACCACGGGGTGCTCGACGATCGGATACTTCTCTCGCAGCGCGTCGGCGTCGGCGCCTTCGATGGTGCCGCCGAAGGCCTGCATGTAGTCGTGCTCTGCGACGAGGCCCTCGATGCGGTCCTTCAGCTCGTCGGACAGGCCTTCGTATGCGGCATTCATGTCGCAGAACAGGGTGTCACCACCGGTGTCGGGAACCTCGACGGCGCGCAGGATCGCGCCCTTCGAGGGGACCTCGCGCCAGGTGACGTCGTGATGCCAGCCGTTCTCGTAGCCGCCGGTGTCGGCGTCCTTCGCGAAGCGGACGAGTTCGGGCAGTGCGTCGTTGCTCTGGAAGAACGGGTGCACTTCGAGTTCACCGAACCGGCGGGCGAAGTCGACGTGCTGCTGCGCGGTGAGGACCTGGTCGCGGAAGAACAGCACCTTGTAGTCGGTCCAGGCGCGGGCGAGTTCTTCGAACACGTCGTCGGCGAGCGGTTTCGAGAGGTCGAGCCCCTTGACGATGCCTCCGAGCGTGGCGCCGACCTGACGGACCTCGAAGTGTTCCCACTCGAGCGCTGTCAGCCGAATGCGTTCAGCCGCCAGATGAGCAACCGGCCCGATGGCGGCCCGGTCGGGGCCGAAGTGCAGCTTGCGGGCATTGAACTCGCCGATGTCCGGCGACGGGTTGATGCCTTCGAGCTTGGCGACTCTCGAGTTGGTGGTCTCGAGGTCGTCGTCGGTGATGCTCATGTGGTCCCCTCGGAGTGTGGTGCGCCACTGCGGCGCCGCCTCGAGCCAGAACCTACTTCGTCACACGCGCTGCGAGCGCTTCGTTCATCGCCTCGAAACCGGCGACCGTCCCGCCGTCGAGCTGCTTTCGCATCGGTCGGACGAGGAGTCCGGAGAACTGCTCGGACTGGACGAGTCGGGTGCGCCCGTCGGGGAGTGCGGCGAGCGAGAACCGATGCCGGCCGTCGAAGACCCCGGACACACCGAGGTGTCCGAGCCACTCGAGGGTCTCGTCGGGTTCGACCACGGTGACCGCGGGCCGGAACGTCATCGCACGCCCGTCGGGCGGTTGCATCCGGTTGGTCAAGCGTTCGCCGACCTTCACCTCGCCTGCTGCTTCGGTGATGAACGGGTTCCACTCGTCGTAGCGATCGAGATCGACGAGCACTGCCCAGACGTCGGCGGGCGGTGCGTCGATCTCGATCTCGGTGGTGATGGTGTGATGCATGGATGATCCTCTCGTTGGCTCCGCCGTCAGTCTGCACCACGCTGCCGCTTATTGCAACATTTGTTGCGTTAAGATGAGCGGATGAGTTCCAGCAGCCCACGACGTCGCACCGGTGGCCGATCTGCACGAGTCCGTGAGGCCGTGCTCGACGCCGTGTTCGACGAGCTCAGAACGGTCGGATACGAGACGCTGAGCATCGACGACGTCGCCCGGCGGGCAGGCGTCCACAAGACCACGGTGTATCGACACTGGCCCACCAAGGGAGACCTCGTCGCCGACGCCGCAGTGGCACACGCCGACGACCACGTCCCACTTCCCGACACCGGTGACCTCGGCACCGACCTGCAGCTGCTCGCCCGCGCCGTGGCGGCGAATCTCGAGGGAACCGCTGCCACCACGCGGGCACTGGTGGCTGCGTCGCTCACCACGGCCGAGGGATCGGCCGGAATGCGCGGCTTCTGGAGCAACCGGCTGGCAGCCTCGACGGCGATCATCGAACGAGCAGCCGCACGAGGAGACGTCCCCGACGACATCGACGCCGTGCTCGCGATCGAGATGCTCGTCGGGCCACTGTGGCTGCGATTCCTGCTCACCGGCGAGCCGATCGACCACGACGTCGCCGATCAGCTCGCCTCGACGGTGACCGCTGCGGTCGCGACGCCACAGCACTGACGGCGCCGCGCCGCTACGGCGGCCGACGGTTCCGACCCGACGACGACGCGTCGACTCTCGTACCGTCGTCGAGATGGCTGTACGTCTCGACGAATCCGACGAATACATGCACGAGTTGGGCCCCGAGTCCAACTTCAACGAGAGCATGTACATCAATGCGTTCGACCCCGCCCAGGGCGTGGGCGGATGGTTCCGGATGGGCAATCGGGCCAACGAGGGCACCGCCGAGATGACCGTGTGCCTCTACCTTCCTGCCGAGGTCGAAGGCGGCAATCGACAGGTGGGATTCATGTTCAAGCGGCCGGCGATCGAGAACAACGACGCCCTCGACGCCGCCGGGCTCACGTGGACGATGGTGACGCCCTTCGAGGAACTGCGAATCGACTACGTCGGCAAGGTCGTCGTGCTCGACGAGCCGGAGCAGATGGCGAACCCCAAGGAAGCCTTCACCAACAATCCGTACGCCGAGGCCGAGGTCCACCTCACGTTCACCGGGCCGGGTCGGCCGAGCATGTTCGGCGGCGAGCCCGACGTGCCGCACGAGAAGCCGGGCGAGGAGTTCGCGAAGGGTCACTACGAACAGCTCGTCCAGGCGACCGGCACCATGCGCGTCGGTGAACGCGAGTGGCAGATCAACGGCTTCGGCCTGCGCGACCACTCCTGGGGGCCGCGCTACTGGCAGGCACCGTGGTACTACCGCTGGCTGACGGTGAACGTCGACGAGAACTTCGGGTTCATGGCCAGCCGGGTGGCCAAGCGAGACAGCGACGGATCGCGTGGCGGGTTCGTCTGGGAGAACGGCGTGATGCACCTCTGCGACGACGTCCAGATCTCCACGGAGACCCGCGGCGACGAGAGCTACCACGAGCGGATCGAGGGCACGATCCGCTCCAGCCGTTCCGATCGCGAATGGAACTTCACCGGCGAGGCGATCAGCCTGATCCCACTCCGCAACCGCCGCCAGACCCCCGACGGCGACTGGCTGCAGACCCGGATCTCCGAGGCCTACACCAAGTGGACGATCCATTCCGGCGAATTCGAGGGCCGAGTGGGCTACGGCATGTCGGAATACCTCGATCAGATCATCGACGACCAACCCGTCGGCCTCGCCGAATAGACCCCGCTACCGTCGGGTGGCATGAGCCTCCCGCCCCCACCACCTCCAGCCGTTCCGCCCGCCACCCCGGCCACGGCGGCGACGGGGTCGGCGCACCGTGAGATCGCCGAGCGCCTGATCGATGGGCGCAGCGTGGTCGGCCAGGTCGCCGTCAGCCCCGACGGACAACACGTCGCCTTCGTCGTGGCGACCACGAACCTGGACAAGAACACCACGACCACGCTCGTCTGGGTCGATGACGCCCCCGTCACCGCCGGGCCGTACGACCGCAGTCCCACCTGGTCGCCCGACGGCAGGTTCCTGGCGTTCACGTCGCGACGCGGTGAGACCAAGGGCGATTCGACGTTGCACCTGCTCCCGATCGGGGCGGCCGGCGAAGTCCGCACGCTGTGCACGATGCCCGACGGGCTCGGCGATCTCGCATGGTCGCCCGACGGTCGATCCATCGCCTTCACCAGCCGGACCCGCCACGAGCGCTACGCCGCCGAGAGCGCGGCGTGGCAGTCGCCCCGCAAGGTCGAGCGACTCTTCAGCCGCCTCAACGGCGAGGACTGGGTGTTCGACCGGCCGAAGCACGTTCATGTCGTCGCCACGGACGGCACCGGCACGCCACGCAACCTCACCCCTGGCGAGTTCCAGCACAGCGGCGTCAGCTGGCTCGGCGACTCGACGGCCATCGTCACCTCGTCGCAACGCCACGACACCTGGGACCGCGACCGCGCCAGCGATCTGTACGTCGTCACGGTGCCCGAGCACGGTGACGGCGACACCGACGGGTCCAACGTCCGGCCGCTGACGGCGCACGACGGCAACTACGGCCAACCGTCGGTGTCGCCGGACGGAACCCTCGTCGCGTTCATCGGTTCAGCCGATCCCGGCGTCTTCCCCCAGAACGGTCGGGTCGGGATCCTGCCGGTCGACGGCGAGCTCCACCCGCACACCGACATCCGGTGGGTCTCCGCCGGCTTCGACCGCACCTTCCAACCGACCGTCGGCTCGCGTGGCCCGGTGTGGGAGTCCGACACACAACTGCTCGCCACCGCCGAAGACCGCGGATCCACCCACCTCTTCCGAATGCCCGCCGACGGGTCGTTCGTGCCGGAGGCGCTGACCGACGGGCCCGTGACGGTCACCTCCTTCGATGTCGCCGGGGGCGTCGTCGCCCGCTCGCAGGAGACGGCGACCCAGCCGGCAGAGTTGTACGTCGAGGACGAACGCCGAACCCACGTGGGCGACGCGCTCGCTGCCACGCTGCATCCCTGGGAACGCTTCGCCGCCCGCACGAGCGACGGAACCGACGAGATCGACGCCTGGATCATGCGGCCGGCCGACTTCGACGAGACGAAGCGGTATCCGGTGTTGCTCAACGTCCATGGAGGCCCGCACACACAGTACGGCGAGTACTTCTTCGACGAGTTCCAGATGCAGGCCGATGCCGGCTTCGTCGTCGTGCTCGGCAATCCTCGCGGCAGCAGCGGACGACACACCGGGTGGGGCCAGGCGATCCAGGGCCCGAGTCATCCGACCGTGCCCGGTCCCGGTTGGGGCACCGTCGACGTCGAAGACGTGCTGGCGATCATCGACACCGCACTCGAGCGCTACGACTTCTGCGACCCCGGCCGGGTCGGCATGCTCGGCGGCTCGTACGGCGGCTGGATGGCGACATGGCTGGCAGGACACCACGGCGACCGATTCCGGGCGTTCTGCTCGGAACGCGCCGTCAACAACGCGACGGCGCTCGAGTTGTCGTCGGACATCTCCACGGCGTTCAACGCCGTCCACGGCGTGCACCACCTGGAGGACCCAGAGGAGTACGTGCGCATGTCACCGATCACCAAGGTCCGCGACATCGACGCACCGATGCTGATCATCCACTCCGAGGAGGACTGGCGCTGCCCGATCGGCCAGGCCGAAGAGCTGTGGGTCGCGTTGAAGCTGCTCGACAAGGAGGTCGACTTCTACCGATTCCCTGGCGAGAACCACGAACTCTCGCGAGCCGGCTCGCCACTCCACCGGGTGCAGCGCGCCGAGATCATCCTCGACTGGTTCACTGCTCGCCTCGGCGCCTGACGGTCGGTGTCGGACACCGACCATCACACCTCAGGCTCGACGGAGCGCGGCGCTCAAGTGGTGCTGCAGCGCTTCTCCGACGGCGGCCATGCGGAACGTGTACTGCAGGACATCACCGGTGACCGAGATCGTCCGTTCGGTGATGGTGACCTCCTTGGCGCTGGTCGTCGACCCGATCGAGGTCGACCGAACGTCGATCACCAGCGGCGCATCGCCTCCGACGACTGCACCTTCGTAGATCTCCGCAAGTCCGGTCGGCTGTGCCATCACGATCTCGATGCTGCCGGTCCTCGGCACACGCAGGTAGCCCGTCTCGGCATGCATGGGGGCGCCGGTCTCGGGGTGCCTCGTTCGTTGGGTGTACGCGATGAACGGTTTGCCGACGTGAGCGAACGTGATCGACTCGAGGTAGGAGAAGTCGTCGATCGTCGGGTACTCACCCGTTCCCTCGCCCTCCCAGGTACCGAGCAGCGGGGCGAGCACGGCCACGTCGGGGTGGAGTTCGCCGGGTGGATTCGGTGTCATGGAATCACCGTAGGAGATGGCCGCCCGCCATCGTGCTACGCATGAGCCCGATGAATCCAGCCGCGCCACTTCCCAATTCCGCCGACCTCTACGCAGCGCTGAACGTCGCGCCCACCGACCACGCCGGCGGGCATCGCTACATCCATGTGATCGGCACCTCGGTGTTCGTCGACACCGAACTGGCCGACGAGACGTGGGAACGCCACGTGATCGGCGTGGTCGAGGGCGACGCGTGGTGGGCAGTCGACGTGCCGGCCGAGGCCGACGACCCCTCGTACGGATCAGCACTCGATCTGTTCAGCTACTTCGGGCGTGCGGCGCCGAGCGAGTGGATGGCCGCCGGCCGTGCGGTGCAGATCGTCGAGTGGGCCCGAACACACCGGTTCTGTGGGCGGTGCGCCACACCCACCGAACTGTCCACCGGCGAGCGCGGCATGAGATGTCCGGCCTGCGGGCTGATCGCCTACCCCCGCCTGGCGCCGGCGATGATCGTGCTGGTGACGCGTGGCGAGCCGGGGCCCGACCAGGAGGCGTTGCTCGCCCGCGGTGTCAACTTCCCGATGCCGATGTACTCGTGCCTCGCCGGTTTCGTCGAACCGGGCGAGGACCTCGAGGGCGCGGTGGTCCGCGAGGTGGCCGAGGAGGTCGGCATCCGCGTCGGCAATGTGTCGTATCGCGCCAGCCAGCCGTGGCCGTTCCCGCACAGCCTCATGATCGGGTTCCGCGCCGAGTACCTCAGCGGTGATCTCGTGCTCGACGAGACCGAGATCGCGGACGCCAATTGGCATCGACGCGACGACCTGCCCACGATTCCTCCCGGCATCTCCGTTGCCCGACGCCTGATCGACGAATGGGTCGCCGAGGCCTGACGCCCCGACCCCGTGACCCCTGACCCCTGACCCCTGAAGCGGTGAGCGAACACACCGGATCTGCGGGGTTCGCTCATCGCTCGGGCTGAAGCGGTCGGCCGTTCGAGATCTACAGTCGCTCCCATGAGTAGTTCTGATGTCGTGATCGTCGATGCCGTCCGCACCCCCATCGGGAAGCGCAACGGCGGCATGTCCACCCTCCACCCCGCCGAGTCGCTCGCCCGAGTGCAACGGGCGATCGTCGACCGCAACGGTCTCGACCCCAACGAGGTCGGCCAGGTCGTCACCGGGTGTGTCAGCCAGGTCGGCGAGCAGGCGTTCAACATCGGTCGGACGGCATGGCTGTCGGCGGGACTCCCGTTGACCGTCGCCAACACCACGGTCGACACCCAGTGCGGCTCGAGCCAGCAGGCGACCAACCTCGGCGCATCCCTCGTCGGCTCCGGCGCGGTCGACGTGGCACTGGCGTGCGGCGTCGAGGCGATGAGCCGCGTCCCGATCGGTGCGTCCGGCAACAAGGCGCTCGGCCTCGGCATCCCGATCCCCTCGACCTACTTCGAGCAGTACGAGATGACCTCGCAGTTCGAAGGCGCCGAGCGCATCGCCGACAAGTGGGGTGTCACCCGCGAGGACACCGACGCGTTTGGGCTCGCCTCGCAGCAGCGCGCCGCACAGGCGTGGGCCGAGGATCGCTTCTCGGGCCAGTACATCACGATCGAGGCGCCCGACCTCGACGAAGAGGGCAACCCGACCGGCACCATGCACACCGTCGCCCGCGACGAGGGTCTCCGCGAGACGACGCTCGAGAAGCTCGCCACACTCAAGCCCGTCGCCCGCGAGAACGGGGTGCACACCGCAGGCAACTCGTCGCAGATCTCCGATGGAGCGGCTGCCGTGCTGATGGCATCGGAGGCCAAGGCGGCCGAGCTCGGCCTGAAGGCCCGAGCCCGTGTCGTCGACACCTGTCTCGTCGGCACCGATCCGGTGCTCATGCTGACCGGCCCGATGGACGCCACCAAGCATCTGTTGTCGCGCACCGGGCTGTCGATCGACGACATCGACGTGTTCGAGATCAACGAGGCGTTCGCCTCGGTGGTCCTCGCCTGGGCCAAGGAGGTCGGCGCCGACCTCGACAAGACCAACCCCAACGGCGGCGCCATCGCCCTCGGCCACCCGCTCGGCGCCACCGGCGCGTTCCTGATGACCAAGGCGCTCTACGAGCTCGAGCGCACCGGCGGTCGCTACGCACTGATCTCGATGTGCTGCGGCGGTGGCCTCGGCACCGGCACCATCATCGAGCGCATCTGACACCTCCCTGCTCGCACCTCCCTGATCGTTTGCGTTGCACTTCGGGTGGCCCGGGCCACCCGAAGTGTCACGCAAACGGGGATGGTGGACGACGGGTCGCAGCTCGCCGGTAGACCGGCGGGGTGCGCTGCCTGGTCGCCTCCCTGATCACCGTCGGCGTCGCTGCCAGCGCCGCGGCCGGGTGCGTCCGACGACCCGAACCGGACGACGGTCTCGCCACGGTCGCCCACGTCGTCGACGGCGACACCATCGACGTCGAGATCGGCGGTCGCACCGAACGGGTACGACTGACCGGCATCGACACCCCCGAGACCAAGAAGCCGAACTCGCCGGTCGAGTGCTGGGGCCCCGAAGCGTCCGCCTTCACCGAATCACTCCTGGCGGTCGGAACCGTCGTTCGCATCGAGCGCGACATCGTCGGGCGCGACGACTACGGGCGTCTGCTCGGCTACGTGTATCTCGTCGAACGGTCGGATCTCTTCGTCAACCTCGAGATCGTCGAGCAGGGTTTCGCCCGGCCGCTCACGATCGAACCGAACAGCACCTTCGCCCCGGAGTTCGCCGCTGCAGCACGCCGCGCCGAGCGATCCGACCGGGGGATGTGGGGCGCCTGCTCGTCCTGAGCAGTTGCACGTTCCGGTAGCGTCACGCCGGTGGAGCCCACCCTCGCCGAACGCCTCGGCCACTCCCCCGACGCACGCCTGGTCATCTTGTCGTGCGACGATCTCGGCTCGTGCCACGCTGCCAACGTCGGCGTGTTCACGGCGATCCGCGAGGGGGCGGCAACGTGCGCATCGCTGATGGTGCCGGCCCCGTGGGCCGGCGACGCCGCGAAGCGTGCGCTCCCCAGCGACGACCTCGGCGTGCACCTCACGCTCAACGTGGAACACGAGTCCTACCGCTGGGGTCCGATCACACACGCACCGTCGCTGCAGTCGGGCGAAGGCGGTTTCCCGCGCACGCTGGAGGACCTCTGGGAACACGCCGACCACACCGAAGTACTGCGCGAGCTACGTGCCCAGATCGAGCGGGCGATGGCCTGGGGCATCGACGTCAGCCACCTCGCACCCCACCTCACCGCCATCACGCTGAGGCCCGAGTTCTTCGACGTCTATCTCGAGCTCGCCGTCGAGTTCGCGCTGCCGATCCGGCTGCCCTCGACAGTGAGCGCCGAACAGGCCGGTTTCCCGTTCCGCCGTCTCGCTGCAGACGAGGGCATCGTGTTCCCCGATCACTTCGACCACGACTGGCGTGCCGGCAGCGTCGCGCGTGTCCACTCCGCGATCGAGGCGCTGCAGCCGGGTGTCACCGAGATCCACGTACAACCGGCGATCGACACCCCGGAGGTCCGGGCTCTCGGCGACTCCACGCAGGGATGGATCGACGATCTCGAACTGATCACGAGCGACGACCTGCGCTCGCGCCTCGACGACAGCGGAGCCACCCTCATCGGCTACCGGGCCCTGCGCGACGCAATGCGCGCCGGCTGAGTCGGCGCTGACCGCCTCAGGGTTGCGCCACGAGGCGGGAGATCGCGTCGGCTGCTGCGCCCGACTTCAACGCATCGAGGACCACACCGGTGTGGCCGGAGGCCTTGAGTGCGCCACGCATGAACGCCACCGTCGGGTCGAAGCCGTCCGCAGCGGCCTCGACGAGCGGCACCGACACCACGGCGTCGGCGTCGGCGGGTCCATCGACGCGCTCGTCCTTCTTCGCGACGATCACCCGGTACTGCACGCTCACGACGACACCCGCTCGGTCACGCCGGCGAACAGGTCGCGTTCACCGTCGTCGGCCGGAATCGACCCGACCAGCGATCGAGCAAGGATCCAGTCCTCCCACGGATACGCGGCCGTGAACTCCTGCTCGTCGATTTCGAACCCCCAGAACGCCGCTGACGGGTCGATCTGGGTCGCATGGGCCTGCAACGCGCCACGGCGGACGTTGCCGTACCCCGTGATGTCGATTCGAGTGGTGATGCGGTGATCCTGCGACGGCCGGTCGAGCCAGGCCTGCTCGAACGGCGACTCGCCCTTGATCCGCAACATCAGCTCGTGGATCGCCAGGATTCGCGCCTTGGACCACACCGAGTAGTAGAGCTTGGCCGGCGCGAACGGCTCGCCCGCCTCGGGGTACCAATCGGGATCGCCCGCACGCTCGAATGCCAGCACGGAGATGTCGTGAACACGGAGGTGATCCGGGTGGGGGTACCCGGCCTGGTCGTCGCCGTAGGTGATGATCACCTGTGGGCGCTCGCGGCGGATGATCGCCACGAGACGGCCGGTGGCTTCGTCGATGTCGGCCTGGTGGAAGCAGTCCGGGTGATCGTTCGGTTCGGTCTCGGCCATGCCGGAGTCGCGATAGCCGAGCATCTCGACCACGTCGAACCCGATGATCTCCGCCGACGCCGCCAGCTCGGCGGACCGCATCGACACGACCTTGTCCTTCTCCTCCTCGGGCGTGAGTCCCTCGAACGGTTGGCCGGGCTCGCGCAGGGTCGGGTTCTGGAGATCGCCTTCCTCACCGCCGGTACAGCAGACGAGCACGGTGTGCACCCCCTCGTCGTGATAGCGGGCCAGTGTGGGCGCACCCTTCGACGCTTCGTCGTCGGGGTGGGCGTGCACGGTGAGCAACGAGAGGCGTTCGGTCACCCTGGGCAGACTACCGCTGGTGCGCCGGGCTCATGATTCCCAGCAGCGATCGTCAGCGCCTACGCTCCAGCGGGTGACTCGACGGACTGCCACGATCTGGGTGTCGGCGCTCGTGGCGCTCGCTGCACTCTCCGCCTGCGACACCGGCGACGGCAAGGAACTCAAGGACTTCGACCCGGCCGACTACCCGAGCCAGACCACGGTCGCGCCGACGACCGAGACCGAGTTCACGATCGACCAGTCGAACGAGTTCGAACTGCCGGGCTCCGTCGACCCGGCGGTCACCGACGTCGCCGAACCGTTCAGCCTCATCGCACCATGGGTGACCG
The DNA here is from genome assembly GCA_963848145.1 of Ilumatobacteraceae bacterium. Lineage (GTDB taxonomy): Bacteria > Actinomycetota > Acidimicrobiia > Acidimicrobiales > Ilumatobacteraceae > Sva-07. The sequence goes on along the minus strand of CAWKCN010000013.1, from coordinate 6,670 downwards.
GTGGCGACATCGACGCCATCCACACCTGCGACGGCATCGACGTGTCACCGGCGTTGAGCTGGGGCGGGGTTCCCGATGGCACTGCGGAGATCGCCATCGTCATGGTCGACGACTCGGCGGTCAGCGACGGCCAGCCGTTCGTGCACTGGGTGCTCGGCGGACTCGACCCAGCCGAGATCGCACTGGTCGAGGGCGACGTGCCCGATGGAGCACCGCAAGCGCTCAACTTCTTCGGTGATGTCGGCTACGGCGGACCGTGTCCACCGCCCGGCGACGGACCCCATCTGTACCGAATCACGGCATACGCGCTCAACCAACAGCTCGAACTTGCCGATGGAGATCTCGCAACCGAGTTCTTGGCCACCATCGCTACGGTCTCGATCGCGTCGACCGACGTGACCGGGTTCTACCAGCGCTGACCTTCGTGTCCGGAGCCACGACATCGGGGCAATGAAGCAAATGAGGAGCGGGCGGTGCCGGTAGGCGACAACGAAAAAGAGCAGCGGCAGGCGCCGGGCTCGCATGCGTGGCCGCCTCCGGTGGACGACGTCGTGCACTTTGCCCAGCGAGCCCTCCTCGATGCCGACGGAACCGCCATCGTCATCATGGGTTTCGACGGCTCGATCAAGACGGCGAACAGTTCTGCCCTCCATCTCCTCGGCGCCAGGACCAACGATGCATTGTCGCCCGGGAGCCCGGCGCGAGCCATGCTGCGCTCGCTGCTCGACCATGCACCCCGACAGCTGGTCGCCGGCGAGACCGACGGCACCTGGCAAGGTGACATCGATCACGTCGACAGCTTCGGTGAGTCGCTCGTACTGCGTGCCACCGTGGCGGCACGCCGCGATGATGGCGCCGAGGGCGGCGGCTTCATCGGCCTGATCGCACACGATGTCACGAGAGCACGCGACGAGGCGGCCCGACTCCGGCACCGCGCCACCCACGACCCGCTCACCGGACTGGCGAACCGTCGCCGGATCCTGTCGAGTCTCGCCCATTCGATCTCGGCGCAACGGACGCGGCCGGGTCACGTCGCCGCGATCTTCATCGACGTCGACCGGCTGAAATACGTCAACGACGCCCTCGGACATCCGGTCGGCGACCGACTGCTCGTCTCGGCGGCACGACGCCTCGCGGACAGCGTGCGCCCCGAGGATCGGGTCGCACGCATCGGCGGCGACGAGTTCCTCGTGGTGTGCGCAGACGTGCCCGACACCACGACCGCCGTCGAACTGGCCGAGCGGATGCGCCAGGCGCTCACCGGTCGCCTCCGGCTCCGACAGCTCGACCTCGACTTCTCGGTGAGCATCGGTGTCGCTGTCACCGACGAGGAGATCTTGACCTTGGCCGACGATGCGGCGGCCGAGACGTTGATCGGCAACGCCGACACCGCGATGTACGAGGCCAAGGGTTCGGGGCGCACCCGATGTGTGCTGTTCACCCCGGAGATGCGCTCGGCGGCGCGCGAACGCACGGCGATCGGCACCGATCTCGGGCGAGCGATCACCGAGAGGCAACTCACGGTCGACTTCCAGCCGATCTTCTCCACCGTCGACCGCCGAACAGTGGGGGCCGAGGCACTGGTTCGCTGGAACCACCCCGAGCTCGGCGAGATGGACCCGTCATCGTTCATTCACATCGCCGAGGAATCCGGCACGATCGGCCGGCTCGGCGAGTTCGTGCTGGAGCAGGCACTCGTCGAGACCCGCCGCTGGCTCGAACACGACGTCGTCGGCGACGACTTCGCCGTCCACGTCAACGTGTCGATGGTCCAGCTCGCAAGTCCGTCGTTCGTCAACCAGGTGCTCTCGATGCTACGTCTGCACGAGCTGACCCCCGAGCGACTCGTGATCGAGGCACGCGAGACAGCACTCCTCGGACGCAACCCGGACATCGATCGCACCGTTCGTGCGTTCCGTCGAGCCGGTGTCCAAGTGGCGATCGACAACTTCGGAACGGGAGCGAACGCACTGTCGCTGCTGTCCGATGTCGGTGCCGACATGCTCAAGCTCGATGGTTCACTCGCCTTGCCGTCCGGCGCCACCGACTCCGACACCCGGATCGTGCGGGCCGTCGTCCTGCTCGCGCACTCGCTGGGGATGCGCGTGGTGGCAGAACGCGTCAGCGCCACCGATCAGCTGCGTCGCTTGCGTTCGGCGGGCTGCGACCTGATGCAGGGCAATCTGCTCGGAGCTCCCGGCCCTCCCGACGAACTCCCCACCAACGCCGGCTACTGACCGGCCGGTATCAGGCGGTTCACCGCGGTCGCCCCGCCAGGCTCTCTGGGTACCCTGATCGGGTGCCGTTGCCTCCCCCACCGCCACCCGACGCTCGGGGCACCAACGCGCCGGGGCCCGGCTCGCAGCCACCTCATCGCCCCCCGACGAGTGGGGCGCCCACAGCGTGCTATCGCCATCCCGACCGGATCGCCGGCCGGCGTTGCACCCGTTGCGGCAAGCCGGCGTGCGACTCCTGTCTGACCCAGGCCACCGTGGGCAGCCACTGCCCCGACTGTACGAAGGCGGCGCGGCCCGATGCTCGCACACGGGCCCGTTTCTGGTCGGCGCGCCAACCGACCCTGGTCACGATGTCGTTGATCGCAGCCAACGTGACCATCTTCGTGCTCGTCCTCCTCGTCGCCCGCGAGCCCGCCGCACTGAGCGGTGGGGTGACCGACGTCCACCTCAGCTTCGGTCTGAGCAAGGACGTCCTGGTGCAACCGATCGCCTGGCAGAGCGACGACGGCAACGTGTTCATCACCGAGCCCGACGGCTGGTACCGACTGGTCACCTCGGGCTTCTTGCACTTCGGCTTCATCCACCTCGCGTTCAACATGTACTTCCTGTACGTGCTCGGCCCGATGCTCGAACCGGGGCTGGGGCGGATCAACTTCCTCCTGCTGTACTTCGCATCGCTGCTCGGTGGATCACTCGGTGTCGTCCTGTTCGACAGCGGCGGCATCACCGCTGGTGCGTCAGGTGCGGTGTTCGGACTGCTCGCTGCGGCCACCGTCGGTCTCTGGCGGCGCGGCGTCAACCCGTTCAGCACCGGGATCGGCGCCGCACTGGTCCTCAACCTGTTCATCACGTTCGCCATCCCCGGCATCTCGATCGGCGGCCACCTCGGCGGAGCGATCGCCGGAGCCGTGTGCGGTGCGGTCATGCTCGCACCGCCGTACCGACGCTTTCCCGACTGGGCGACGCGTGCGACGCCGATTGCAGTTGGGCTCGGCAGCCTGGTCGCAGTGATCATGATCGTGACCACCGCATGACCCTGCGCGACCGCCAGATCGAACGGCTGCAGACCGAGACGTTCGACACACTCGTGATCGGCGGGGGGATCAACGGAGCGGTCGCCGCTGCGTCGCTCGCCGGACGCGGCGCCAAGGTGGCGATCATCGATCGGGGCGACTTCGCGAACTTCACCAGCCAGGCATCGTCGAACCTGGTGTGGGGCGGATTCAAGTACCTCGAGAACTACGAACTGTTCCTCGTCTGGAAGCTGTGCAGGTCACGCAACCGGCTGATGAAGGCCTATCCGGACAACATCAAGCAGATCGGGTTCTACGCCGCGCTCGACCAGACCTCGCCGTACAAGCCGTGGTTTGCCGGCCTCGGCTCGCTTGGCTACTGGATCATCGGGATGTTCGGCACGCGCCGTCCGCGTGTGCTGTCGACGGACCACATCGAGCGTGAGGAACCGGCGATCGACACCTCGAACGCGCTCGGCGGCATCGAGTACTACGACGGAATCCTCGTCGACAACGACGCCCGATTCGTGTTCTCGTTCGTGCGCGCTGCCGCAGACGCCGGCGCCACCATGGCGAACTACGTCGAGATGGTCTCCGCCGAGCGCTCGGCGGGCAAGTGGACGGTGCAGCTCCGCGATGTCGACACCGGCGAGGAGTTCTCGACCACGGCCCGCACGATCGTCAATGCTGCCGGCCCGTTCGTCGACGAGGTCAACCAGGAATGGGGAGTGCGCACCGACCACCGCATCGTGTACTCGAAGGGCATCCACCTGGTCGTCCCACGTCTGACCACCACCGAGCACCACAAGGTGTTGGCGTTCTTCGACGACTCCGGGCGGCTGTTCTACGTGATCCCGATGGGGAGGCGGTCGGTGATCGGCACCACCGACACACGGGTCGACACGCCCTACACCGAGGTCACCGACGACGACATCGACTTCCTGTTGAGCCAGATCAACGCCCGGATGGACCTCGCCGCTCCGTTGACGCGGGCCGACATCATCGCTGACCGCACGGGTGTGCGCCCGCTCGTCGTCGAAAGCAGCGGAAACGACCAGCGCGACGTCGACTGGACCAAGCTCAGCCGCAAGCACGCCATCGAGGCCGACCGCGCACGAGGCGTGGTCACCGTCTTCGGCGGCAAGCTCACCGACTGCATCAACGTCGGCGAGGAGGTCGCGGCCGAGATCGAGCGCCTGGGTGTGCCGCTCGAGGACGACCTGCACAACTGGTACGGCGAGCCCGCGGCAGCCACACGGGACGAGTTCTACCGTCAGGCGCGACTGATGCGGCTCGACCAGTACCGCGCCAAGGCCGACACCGAGCCGTTGACCGATCGACTGTGGCGTCGCTACGGGCGCAGGGCGTTCACCATGCTCGAAGCGATCGGTGAAGATCCGCGTATGGCCGAGGACGTGATGGGTTCTGCCGACTACCTGCGCGTCGAACTCCATGCTGCTGCGCGGACCGAGATGGTGACCAAGCTCGAGGACTTCATGCGCCGCCGCTCGAAGATCGATCTCGTCGTGCACGACGACGACATCGCCAACTCTGCGGGGCTCGCCGAGGTCGCCGAGATCCTGTTCGGTGAGGATGCCGAGGTTCGACTCGCCGAGTACTTCGGTGGCGCCGACGAGATCCCGCCGGCGGTTCGCGCCGGGCTGCGCCAACTCGGTGCGAACTCCTGATGCTCGGGCGTCTGCTCAAGCGGTTTCGCCGCACGGTTCCGGCGTTCGATCCGAGTTGGCGGTCGGTGCTCGAAGCCAACTTCGAGCATTGGCGGATGCTCGACGCGGGCGAGCAGCATCGTCTGGAGACACTGGTCGCTTCGTTCGTTCATCGGACACGGTGGGAAGCCGCCAACGGATTCGACCTGACCGACGACATCCGCGTGTTGATCTCTGCCCAGGCGTCGATGCTGCTCCTCGGCCTCGAGATCGACGACTACGCGCAGGTGAGCTCCGTGATCGTGCATCCGTCGACAGTGCGCCTCCACGGCGACCACGCCGTCGGCGGTGGGCTGCGGCGCTCGGGCACGCAGACCCTCGCCGGCCAAGCCCACTATCGGGGTCCGGTCGTGCTGTCGTGGGCAGCAGCACGGCGGGGAGCTCGTTTCCCGGCCGGCGGCCAGAACGTGGTGTACCACGAGTTCGCCCATCAACTCGACATGCTGGACGGCATCACCGACGGTACGCCTCCGCTCAGCGACGAGGCGGCCCGGATCCGCTGGGTCGAGGTCTGCACGCGGGCCTACGACTCGGTGCGCGCCGAGGGTTCGCCCGTGCTGCGCCCATACGCGGGGACGAACCCTGCTGAGTTCTTCGCCGTGGCCACCGAGGTGTTCTTCAACCGCCCACTCGAGGTCTGCGAACACGAACCGGCGCTGTACGCAGAACTCCTGGCGTTCTATTGCCAGGACCCGGCTGCTCGCGCCCGGCGCTACGCCGAGGCCCACCCTGAGCTGGCAGCGGATCAACCCCAGCACTGACCTCGATGCCCATCGTTCTGGGAGCACTCGCCTCCGTCTTCATCGGCTGTTCCGACTTCCTCGGCCGCTACGGAACACGACGCTCGAACGCCATCACTGCAACCAGCGGCGCGATGCTCGGCGGTGCGGTGTCGGGGCTGGTGGCCCTGGCGCTGATCCCCGGTGTGTTCGCCGCACGCGACATCGTGCTCGGGGCGGCATCGGGTCTCTTCGTCGGCGTCGCCCTCGCTCTGCTGTACGAAGCGATGGCCACGTCCTCGGCAGCGGTGGCGGGGCCCTTGGTTGCGCTCGGTGCAGCACTGATCCCGCTCGGGTGGGACGTCCTGCTGGGCAACCGGCCGTCGGGTCTGGTGCTCGTCGGCATCGTTGTCGCCATCGCCAGCCTGCTGCTGGTGATGTACTCACCGGCGCTGAAGGGAACCCTGCGTCGCGGGATCGGTCTGTCGTTGATGGCATCGGTGTTGTTCGGCACATCGTTCGTGATGATCGGCGAGGCCGGTGACGACAGCGGAGTGTGGGCGCCCGCCGCGCAGCGGGTGACAGCGCTGGTGATGATGCTCGGGTTGGCGACGGCACGCCACGTACCGCGCCTGCCACAGCGGGCGTTGATGGGCCCCATGCTGATCTCGGGCACCTGCGGCTCCCTCGCCATCGTTGCGTTCGCGCTGGGCACCCAGCAGGGCTCGCTGGCAACGGTGGCGGTGTCGGCGTCGATGTTCCCCGCCGTGTCGGCGACGCTGGCCGCCGCATTCGACGAGGACACGCTGCGCTGGTGGCAGATGATCGGCATCCTGGGGGTGATCACCGGCATCGCCCTCATGGCGCTCGCCTGAGCGGAGACCATCGCTGAGCTGGGGTGATCCGCGTCGGCGAACTGTGTGACACCCCATCGCCATGATGGACGACATGAACACCACCTCCCGCAACCACCT
>CAWKCN010000012.1:0-36058 GCA_963848145.1 Ilumatobacteraceae bacterium | reverse complement strand
CGACTGGATCATCTGACGTCGACCAGTGGCGCGCCGCCGACCGGGCGGCGCTCGGGCGGCCCCCGGCCGATCGGTTCAGTCGCCGATGCCGTTGCGGGTGTCGAGGATTCGGGTGGGGTTGGGTATGGGGGTGAAGTCGGAGCCGGCGGGGAAGTAGCCGGTGACGTCGGCGAGGACGTCGATGGTGGTGTCGCTGTAGATGCAGATTCGTCCGTTGGTGCCGGGTTTGGCGATGACGAGGTTGGGGACGGTTTGGCCGGCGACGAAGTTGAGGTTGGATGCTTGGGGGCGTCGTTGGCCGCAGGGGTAGATGGTGGCGAAGCCGGCGGTGAGTGCGGTGACGGCGGTCATGTTGAGCACGACGGCGTCGGCGTTGCCGGGTACTCCGGCGGTGCCGGTGGCTCGGAGTTGCAGGGTCTGGTTGGCGCCGAGTGGAGTTGTTGGTGCGCCGATGCCGTTGCGGGTGTCGAGGATTCGGGTGGGGTTGGGTATGGGGGTGAAGTCGGAGCCGGCGGGGAAGTAGCCGGTGACGTCGGCGAGGACGTCGATGGTGGTGTCGCTGTAGATGCAGATTCGTCCGTTGGTGCCGGGTTTGGCGATGACGAGGTTGGGGACGGTTTGGCCGGCGACGAAGTTGAGGTTGGATGCTTGGGGGCGTCGTTGGCCGCAGGGGTAGATGGTGGCGAAGCCGGCGGTGAGTGCGGTGACGGCGGTCATGTTGAGCACGACGGCGTCGGCGTTGCCGGGTACTCCGGCGGTGCCGGTGGCTCGGAGTTGCAGGGTCTGGTTGGCGCCGAGTGGAGTTGTTGGTGCGCCGATGCCGTTGCGGGTGTCGAGGATTCGGGTGGGGTTGGGTATGGGGGTGAAGTCGGAGCCGGCGGGGAAGTAGCCGGTGACGTCGGCGAGGACGTCGATGGTGGTGTCGCTGTAGATGCAGATTCGTCCGTTGGTGCCGGGTTTGGCGATGACGAGGTTGGGGACGGTTTGGCCGGCGACGAAGTTGAGGTTGGATGCTTGGGGGCGTCGTTGGCCGCAGGGGTAGATGGTGGCGAAGCCGGCGGTGAGTGCGGTGACGGCGGTCATGTTGAGCACGACGGCGTCGGCGTTGCCGGGTACTCCGGCAACGCCTGTCACCTGGAGCTGGCGGGTCTGCGGGACCGGTGAGGCGACGACGCCCAGTTTGCGGACCGCCGACGACCCATTGAGTGTGTAGTAGAGGAACGTGCCGGTCGATTCGGTCACGAACGCCATGTCGGCGAGTCCGAACGCTCCGGTCAGGATCGGTGCCCCGAAGTCGATCGTCCCGCTGGCGGATCGGAACCACACCCGGCCGCGGCCACCGTCGGAGAACACGTACGCGCCGGCGAGTGGGCCAGACCATGTGCCGTTCGGTACGAATGCACCGGCGGTGATGAACGTCCCGAACTCGCGCGAGTAGTCCGCGATCGGGTCGGTGATCCCTGCGGGCGGACCGGGGCACGGCGGGTTCTGTCCTCGTGGGCACTGACCTTCACGGGAATTCCACCCGTAGTTGGCTCCGGCGGCGCCCTCGTTGATCTCCTCCCGTGCGCTCTGGCCGACGTCGTTGATGAAGAAGCGGTCGCTGTTCGGATCGAACGCAAAGCGGTACGGGTTGCGCAGCCCCCATGCGTACAGCTCCTGACACACGGTCGTGGGGGTTGCAGCGGTGTTGCCGCGACTTGCGCACACCACGGCGCCAGTCCCGGTGAGCGGGTTGCCGGGCGCCGGGGCGCCGGTGAAACGATCGAGGCGGAGGATCTTGCCGTTGAGCAGGCTGAGATCCTGTGCGGCGTCGTTGCTGCCGCCCGATCCGGAGTTGCCTCGCGGGTCGCTTCCGGCATCGCCGGTCGAGATGTACAAGAAGCCGTCGTCGCCGATGTCGAGGTCGCCGGCGTTGTGGTTGCCGTTGACCGACGAGATGTTGTCGATCAGGACCTGCTCGGTCGCCACGTTGATCTGGTTCCCGGTCATCACGAACGCGCTCACTCGGTTGACGCAGTTTCCGGGCGTGCCGGGGGCCGAGCGCGTGTAGAAGACGTAGACCCGGCCGGAGCTGGCGAACGTCGGATCGTGGGTGAAGCCGAGCAGCCCACGTTCACCCCCGCTGCACACGGCGAGTTGGGCGGCCGGCGTCGGAAGCAGCTGGCCCGACGACGAGTCGATGAGCCGGACCCGGCCGGAGTTCTGTTCGAGCACCACGACGCGCCCACCGGGGAGCACTTCGACCGCCGTCGGGGAGGCCACCGAAGCGACGAAGGTGTCGGTGAATCCGCTCGCTGGTGCAGCCTGGGCGTCGGTCGAGCCGGCAACCACCAGAGCCGTCATCGACAGGGTCATCGCAAGGAGCCAGCGCATCGCCGAACCGTACCGTCACCGCACGGGCCCGGTCGCCGCGGCCGCACCGATGCCGTCAGCGTTGTGCAAGGCGAGCAAATGTGTCGGCGTCGATGTTCCCGCCCGACAGCACGATGCCCACGCGCCGACCGGCGAAGCGGGCGGGATCGACGAGCACTGCGGCGAGACCGACGACGCCGCTCGGCTCGAGTCGTCGGCCGAACAGCTCCTCGGCGGTGGACATCGCCCGGGTGATCTCGTCCTCGCTCACCGTGACCACATCGTCGACGAGGCGACGATTGATGTCGAACGTCGCTGCTCCGGGCGAGGTGACGGCGAGCCCGTCGGCGATCGTCGAGGGTGGTTCGATCGTGATGCGTTCGCCCGCCGCGAACGAGCGGCGGGTGTCGTCGGCGTTGGTGGGTTCGACGCCGAGCAGTTGGCAGTGCGGGTCGAGCTGACGCATCGCCGAGCCGCACCCGGCCATCAGTCCACCGCCGGACATCGGCACGAGGAGCACGTCGAGATGCCCAACCTGTCCGTGGAGTTCGAGTGCGGTCGTGCCCTGACCGCTCATCACCAGTGGGTCCTCGAACGGGTGCACGAACGTTGCGCCGGTGTCCGCGACCTGCTGTCGAGCGCCTGCCTCGCGATCTGGCGTGGAGCGCTCGAAGGTCACGATCCGAGCGCCGAACTCCTCGATCAGTGCCCGTTTGGCTGCGGCGACGTCGGCGGGCACGTGCACCGTGGCATCGATGTCGAGGATCTGTGCCGCGCAGGCGACCGCAGCACCGTGGTTGCCCGACGAGACTGCGACGACGCCAAGGTCGCGCATCGAGTCGGGGATCGCCGACAACCGGTTGAACGCCCCGCGGAACTTGAACGACCCGGCGCGCTGCTGCGACTCGTCCTTGCCCCACACGGTCGCGCCGACGAGCGCATCGAGTGCATCAGATCGCACGACCGGAGTGTGAATCGCTTGGCCGTCGATCGTGGCTGCGGCAGCGCGGATGTCGTCGAGGGGAATCATCCGGTGGGGCTCCACTCCAGGCCGTCGTCGAGAGGAAAGATCGGCCGTTCGAGACGTTGGAACGGGAGTCTGGCCAGATGGGGTGTGGACAGGCCAGGGGTGTCGACGTCGAGGGTCTCGGACGCAATCGGCCCGAACGCAGCTCGGAAGTGCGCGTTCGACTTGACCGCCAGCACGCTGGCCGTCGTGGGATCGATCCCGGCCATGGCGAGGAACTCGAGGTCCTCGTTCTGGACTCGAGTCGTGGTGGCGACGAGGCGCACACCATCGACCCCAAGTGTGGCGACTGGTCCGACGTCGCGGCGTATGCCGTCGTGAGTGGGTGAACGCATCGTGTATCTGCCATCGGCGACGGTGAGTACTTCGACGCGCCGGCCGCTCCACGCGAAGTGATGGCCGACACCTGCTCGGTGCGCCTCGCTCACCGCAGATGGATCCCAGTGACTGCAAACGACGGCGTCCTCGACGCCGGTGGAGACGAGCAGGTCCAGCAGCACCATGCTGCTCGCTGTTGCGCCACCGCCCGGGTTGTCTCCTTGGTCGGAGAGGACGAGCGGACCACGGCTCGCCCCGGCCGCGATGTGTCGTCGTATGGCCTCGCCGGCCTCGTCCACCGTTGCGAGCGCAGGGACGAACTCGTTGCGTCGGTCCCACAGCAGTGCGGCCAGTTCACCGGCGCAGTCGTCGGCCTGTTGCTGGTCGGAGTCGGTGACGACATAGATCTGGCTTCCCGCGAACGGGACGTCGCTCCGTGCGAACCCCGGGCACAGGCTCCAGTCGAGCACCGACCGATGACGTTCGGCGATCACCGCGGCCTCGGCGAGCACGTCGCGCATCGGTGGTTGCAGATGCGACGTCGCGGGTCCGGCGATGATCATCGGTGGGCGAATCCGAGCAGCCGTCGGGGCGACCTCGCGGTTGGTGATGCGACGGGCGAGCGCGGCGGCCGTGGCTGCTCGTTCGTGCTGGTCGATGTGGGGATAGGTGCGATATCCGACGAGGAGGTCGCTGGCGGCGACCATCTCAGGTGTGATCGAGCAATGCCAGTCGAGCGTGGCGGCAATCACACACTCGACGCCCAGTCGCGAGCGCAGCTGGGTGAGGAGTAGTCCTTCGACGTCGTCGATGCCCGGGGTGGCCATCGATCCGTGCAGAGCGAGCAGCACCACGTCGGGCCGGGCCTCGACCGCCCGGTCGACGAGGTCGTCGCACAGGCCGCGTGCGTCGTCGTCGCCGAGCATGCCGCCGGACTCGCCGTAGGCGAACCCGAGCGGTACGACCGTCTCGTCCTGTACCACGTCGAGAAAGCCGCTGATCTCGGTGCTCGTGCCATCGAAGGCACGAGACATCCTGTTCGGTGGGATCACGATCACGTCGTCCATCGTCGAAGGTGACGCAAATGCATTCGCCTCGTGCACGAGGCCGCCGATCGCAACGATCACGTTGCTGCTCCTTCGCCGACCATGAGGATTCGGAATCCCGCTTTCGACCCGACTCGGTTGCACCGGTAGCCGAGATCGATCAGCCATCGTTGGAGCGAGTCGGCGCCGAGGTGCTTCTGGACCACCAGGCTCGCCGTGCCGTCGGGATCGAGTCGGGCGAGCCAGAGTTCGAGGAGTTCGTGGAGGGCAGCCTTCCCGATGCGGATGGGCGGATTCGACCAGATCGTCGCGAACTGCACGCCGGCCGGGACATCGTCGGGCGCGGCGACTCGGATGTTGGTGAGGCCGTTGCGGTCGGCGTTTCGCCGGCACAGCTCGCGAGCTCGGGCGTTGACGTCGACCGCCCACACCGTCGCATCGGGCGCCCGTCGCGCCATCGTGAGGGCGATGGGTCCGGCGCCGCAGCCCAGGTCGAGGAGGTGGCCGCTCGACGCGATCGGGAGATCCGCCCGCAGCAGCATCGACGTGGCGGTGTCCAGATGTCCGCGGGAGAACACGCCACGGTCGGTCTCCATCACGAACGCGGTGTCGGGGAGCGTGACGTCGACGAGCACCGGATCCGACGGTGTGTCGGGTCGGTCATCGAAGTAGTGGCCCGGATTGGGCTCGCGGGTGGACCCGTCACGCTCGGCCGGCACTCCCGTAGCCTGGCAGAGATGTCGTACTCAATCCGCACATACGGCGATCCCGTGTTGAAGACCCAGGCATCCACGGTCGACAACGTCGACGGCAGGATCATCCGCCTGGTCGACGACATGTTCGACACCCTGGTCGACTCCGGCAACGGCATTGCGCTGGCCGCTCCGCAGATCGGTGTCCAGAAGCAGGTCGTGGTCTGGGACATCGACGAGAAGCCGCTGGCCATCATCAACCCCCAGGTCGTCGAATCCGACGGCGAATGGGTCTATGACGAGGGCTGCCTGTCGATTCCCGGGCTCTACGTCGAAATGCTTCGCCCCAAGATGGTGCTCGTACGTGGCGTCGACCTCGATGGCGAGATCATCGAGATCGAGGCCGACGAGCTCGAAGCGCGCATGTTCCAACACGAGATCGATCACCTCAACGGTGTCTTGATGTTCGACCGACTGGAAGGCGACCAGCGCAAGGAAGCGATGAAGGAGTACCGGCGGATCGAGGAAGAAGCGAGTCGCCAGGCGGCACGCAACCCGATCAAGCGACGCCTCGGACTCGGCTGAGTCGGGGTTCCTGACATCGTGAAGCTCGTCTACCTGGGCACCCCCGACATGGCCGTGCCACCGCTGCAAGCCCTGGTCGATGCGGGTCACGACATCGTGCTCGTGGTGACACGAGGCGACAAACGACGCGGTCGGGGCAGCGGTGTCACCCCCAGCCCCGTGAAGGCAGCGGCGCTCGAACTCGGCCTTCGCGTGTCGCACTCGGTCGATGACGTGCTCGTCGCTGTTCGCGACGACGGTGCCGAGTTGGGAGTCGTCGTCGCGTTCGGGCAGATCATCAAGCCGCACGTGCTCGACGAGATCCCGATGGTCAACCTGCACTTCTCGCTGCTGCCACGCTGGCGTGGTGCGGCACCCGTCGAGCGGGCGCTGCTGGCCGGCGACCAGGTCACCGGCGTGTGCGTCATGGCGCTCGAGGAAGGGCTCGACACCGGCGGCGTGTACGCCCGCCGCGAGGTGCCCATCGGCGCCGAGACGACCGCCGCCGACTTGCGGGCCGATCTGGTCACTGCGGGCACAGCGCTGCTCGTCGACACGCTCGACCGACCGCTCGACACCTGGATCGACGATCCCGAACCACAGGTGGGCGAGATCACCTACGCATCCAAGTTCGGCTCGGGCGATCTGGAGATCGACTGGTCGCTCGACGCTGCGGATGTGCATCGTCTGATCCGAGTCGGTGGCGCGTGGACCACGTTCCGGGGCAAGCGGCTCAAGATCAACGAGGCACGGCTGGTCGATGAGCGGGTGGTACCGGCGGTCGTTCAACCCGAGGGCAAGCCGGCGATGACGTTCGACGCATGGCGCAACGGTGCTCGGCCTGCGTCTGACGAACTGTTCGGCGACCTCTGATGGCCGAGTCAGGTGCTGCTGCCCGTTCGGCTCGTCGTGTTGCACTCGATGCACTGCGCCGGATCGACAGCGACGGCGCCTACGCGAATCTGGTGCTCGGCCCGATGCTGTCGTCGTCCGGGCTCGGCGACATGGACCGCCGGTTCGTCACCGAGCTGGTCTACGGCACGACTCGAATGCGCCGGGCCTGCGACTCGATCGTCGATCGTTTCGTGACGTCGCCCCCCGATGATGCAACCCGGTCCGTGCTGCGGCTCGGCGCGTATCAGCTGGTGTTCGCTGGTGTCGCACCACACGCAGCCGTCGGTGAGACGGTGGGTCTTGCACCGAAGCGGACCCGGGGATTCGTGAATGCGGTGCTGCGCAAGGTGGCACGTCTGTCGACTGCGGAGATGTCGTGGCCGTCCGACGGGGCCCGGCTCAGCTATCCCGACTGGATCGTGGACACGTTCCGAGCCGAGCTGGGTGACGAGGCGGTGCCCGCACTCGAGCGGATGAACCAGGCGCCGCCGGTCACCGAGCGTGCCGACGGATACGTGCAGGACGAATCATCGCAATGGGTGGCTGCGGCGGTCGACGGTGCGACGGGTGAACGGGTGCTCGACGTCTGCGCTGCGCCCGGCGGCAAGGCGACGGCAATCGCGAGCGAGGGTGCAGCGGTGGTGGCGAACGATCAGCGGTTCGGTCGGGCTCGGCTGGTGCAGGAGAACGCGCGAGCGCTCGACCTCGAGCTGCCCGTGGTCGCCGGTGATGGTGCGGCGCCACCGTTCCGCTCCGGTGTGTTCGACGCGGTGCTGCTCGATGCTCCGTGCTCGGGGCTGGGTGCCCTCCGTCGACGAGCCGACGCACGGTGGCGGATCCAACCCGACGACGTCACCCGACTGGCGGCCCTGCAAGCCGATCTCCTGGCGTCCTCGGCGCAGCTCGTGGCCCCCGGTGGGCGTCTGGTCTACAGCGTGTGCACGATCACGGCAGCCGAATCGGTCGACCATGCGACGCCAGCGGGATTCGAAGTCGACACGACCGCGCCGCCGGTCGGGTCGTGGCGATCGTTCGAGCAGGGGTGGCGCGTGTTGCCGCACGACGCCGACACCGACGGCATGGTGATGGTTCGCTACCGTCGCTCGACGTGAGCGACGCAGAGCCGATTCCGCAGGCCAAGGTGCTGACCGTCAGCGACGGTGTGGCACACGGGGCTCGCGACGACGTGAGTGGTCGCACGTTGGTCACACACCTGGCGGCCTCGGGGTTCGAGGTGGTCGACCACCGGGTGACCGCCGACGGGGCCGAGGCGGTCGCAGCAGCACTGACGGACCATGACCGACGGGTTCTCGGGGCTGGTCGTCTCGACGGGCGGCACCGGCTTTGCTCCTCGCGACCAGACGCCGGAGGGAACTCGAGCCGTGATCGAACGTGAGGCGCCAGGGATCGCCGAGGCGATGCGGCTGTGCAATCCGCTCGGTCGGCTGTCGCGAGGTGTGGCCGGAATCGTCGGCCAGGCCATCGTCGTCAACACACCGGGCAGCACCAAGGGCTGCGTCGAGCAACTCGATGCGGTGATCGACGTCCTCCCGCACGCCCTGCGCCTCCTCGCCGACACCGACACCTCCCACTGATCCCCGCGTTTGTGTTGCAGTGTTGGTGGGACGGGTCACCCGAAGCGTCACACAAACGTCCGGGGCCGGGGGAGGGGGCTGCCGGTAGCCTCGGCGATCATGCTTCGTCTGGTACTGCCCAAGGGATCGCTCGAGAAGGCCACGCTCGACCTCTTCGAACAGGCGGATCTGCCGGTGCATCGGTCCTCGACGGTCGACTACCAGGCGACGATCGACGATCCCCGGATCGAGTCGGTCCGTATCCTGCGCCCCCAGGAGATCCCGATGTACGTCGCCGAAGGGCTCTTCGACGTCGGCATCACCGGGCGCGACTGGGTCGAGGAGACCGGCAGCGTCGTCGAGAGCCTCGGTGAACTCAAGTACTCCAAGGCCACGAGCAACCCGATCAAACTGGTGGTGGCGGTCGCCGGCGACAGCCCGGCCAACTCGGTCGACGACCTCCCGAGCGGGGTGCGCGTGCAGTCGGAGTACCCCGAGCTGACGAAGCGGTTCTTCGCCGATCACGGCGTCGAGGCCCAGGTGCGCCTCTCGTACGGGGCAACCGAGGCGAAGATCCCCGACATCGCCGATTGCGTCGTCGAGATCACCGAGACCGGGCGAGCACTGCGCGCCGCCGGACTCAAGGTGATCGACACGATCATGCTCAGCTACACCGAGGTCGTCGCCAACCCCGAGTCGGCCAAGAACCCGGAGAAGGCGAAGGCGATGGGGCAGATCATGACCCTGCTCAACGGCGTGCTCGATGCCCGAGGCCGCGTGCTCCTCAAGCTCAACGTCAGCGAAGAACACCGCGCGGCGGTACTCGCCGTGCTGCCATCGATGAAGTCACCGACGACCTCTCCGCTCGCCGGAGGCGGCTACGCCGTCGAGTCGGTGGTCGAGAAGAAGATGATCAACCTCGTCATCCCGGCGCTGCGTGAGGCGGGTGCGACCGATCTGGTCGAGATGCCGATCGCCAAGATCGTGCCGTGACCGAACTCGCCCGAGGCGTGGGACGTCGCGGCACCGTTTCGGCATTCGACGCCGAGCAGGGTCTCGGCACGGTGTCCGGCGACGACGGCGTCGAGTACCCGTTCCACTGCATCGAGATCGCCGACGGCACCCGCACGATCGAACCGGGAACGGACGTGAGCTTCGACGTGCTCGCGAAGCTCGGCCGGTGGGAAGCGTCCAATCTCCGCCGGTGACCACCGATCCGCGTCTCGAGCGCGAGCGCCGAATCCTCGACGTGCTGATGGCCCTGCGCGAGGGCGAGGTGACCACCTACGGCGACGTTGCCGACGTTGCCGGCTACCCGAAGCAGTCCCGTCTCGTCGGTCGGATCCTGTCGACCACCGAGGCCGAGGTGCCCTGGTGGCGCGTCGTCAACGCCAGCGGACGTCTCGTCAGCGGTCATCCCGACGAGCAGCGGGCGCTACTTCGCAGCGAGGGTGTCATCATCGACGACGCGTCGCGTTCGCAACGCTCCGCTCGGGCGCTTTCATCGCCCCGCCTGAGCCCCCGAAACCGAAAAATGCGCACGTCACGGCCGCACGCGGGCAGTTCTGCGCACGTTTCGGCGGCTGATCGGGCCGGCGGGCCTCCGGTCAGTCGTCCGTGGCCTCGACCTGGCCCTTGATCTGGACGAAGGCAAGACGGATGTTGTTGAGCGCGTCCTGCATCGTGGCGTAGTCATCCCCCAGGCGTTCGCCGAGGCCGTCGACCAGGCAGGCAACGGCGTCGATCGCCAGCACCGACTGGTGGAGATCCGGGGGAGTCGCCGACAGATGGATGGCTGCCAGCTCGTACAGCCCCATGACGTGGTTGGTGACCACGACCTCGGCCGGCACTTCGGCAAGACGCTCGCGCGCCTCCTGCATCGCCCGCTCGGCCTCGGCCATCGCATCAGCGGTTTCGGGATCGAGTTCGTCGGTGTCGAGTTCGATGTCGACGTCGGTGTCAGAGGTTTCGTCACTCACGTGCGCTACCCTACCGAGCACAATTGAGGCGAAGTGGGGGCAACCCCCACCCGGCCAGTTCTGCTGCGCCCGGGTCACAAGGCTGAGGCCGCAGGTGTTCCTGATGGTCGCTCCGCGTGCGGTTCGCGTCGAGCGCCAACATATTCAGACACTGGGGAGGCCCATTGCACAGGAGTGATCAGCCATAGCACCGCGACCAGACAACCGGGGCGACCAGCACCGCGTGAACGACCGCATCCGATCCCGTGAAGTCCGACTCATCGGACCCACCGGCGACCAACTCGGAATCAAGGCCGTTCCCGATGCGCTGAGAATGGCCCGAGGTCTCGAACTCGACCTGGTCGAGGTGGCCCCGAACGCCAACCCTCCCGTCTGCCGGATCATGGATTACGGCAAGTTCAAGTACGAAGAGGGCCAGAAGGCAAAGGAAGCACGCAAGAAGTCGACCAACGTGTCGGTGAAGGAAGTGAAGTACCGGCCGAAAATTGGCAAGGGCGACTTCGACACCAAGACTCGCAACGTGATCCGTTTCATCGACGAGGGTCACAAGGTCAAGATCACCTTGCAGTTCCGTGGTCGCGAGATGGCACACCCAGAGCTCGGGTCGAAGATCCTCGACGACGTGCTCGAAGCGGTGGGTCCAGCAGCGAAGGTCGACACACAAGCTCGCCTCGAGGGGCGCAGCATGTCGATGACGTTGTCACCGGACAAGCAGGCCCAAGAGGCGATCAAGAAGGCAGCGGCCGAAGCCGAGCGTCAGGCGAAGGCCGACGCCGAGGCGGAGAGTGCGGCAGCAGCCAGCGAACAATCAGAAGGAGTATCCGATGCCGAAGATGAAAACGTCGAAGACGGCAGCTAAGCGGTTCAAGAAGACCGGAACCGGCAAGTTGCGTCACGAGCAGCAGAACAACCAGCACAAGTTCGAGTACAAGACGTCCTCGCGCAAGCATCGCCTCGATCGTGATGCCGACGTGCATCCGAGCGACACGAAGAAGATCAAGCGCCTCCTCGCCGAGCGCTGAGTAGCAACCCGGGGTCCGCCCCGATCGAACGTTCCGAGGAGGAATCGAAATGGCACGTGTGAAGCGTGGTGTCGCATCGAAGAAGCGGCACAAGAAGGTACTGAAGCAGGCCAAGGGCTACTACGGCAACAAGAGCCGTTCGTTCCGGGCCGCCAACGAACAGGTCATGCGGTCGGGCAACTACGCGTACCGCGACCGTCGCGCCCGCAAGGGTGAGATGCGTCGACTGTGGATCCAGCGGATCAACGCCGGCACCCGTCAGCACGACATGAGCTACAGCCGGTTCATCGCCGGTCTGAACGCTGCCGGCATCGAGGTCGATCGCAAGATTCTCTCGGATCTGGCGATCACCGACCCCGCTGCGTTCGGCACGCTCGTCGAGTCGGCCAAGGCCGCCCTCGACTGACACACCGCCGAGCGCTTCGCTCGGCCACACTGGTGCACGATGAGTGCGCTGGCGTTCAACAATTCACGAATACAGCAACTGCGGCGCCTGATCGGGCGCCGCAGTTCGCGTCACGAGGAGGGTCGGTTCGTCGTGGAAGGCCCGGTGCTGGTCGCCGAGGCGGTTGCCGCAGGGTGGGAGTGCGACGCGCAGTTCGTGGCGGCCGAGGCCGACGGTGTCGTGCAACCCGGCGTCGATGGTGCTGGGCCGGTGTTCGAGCTGGCGGCCGGGGTGCTGGAGCGGGTCGCATCGACCGAGACACCACAGAACCCGATCGCCATCGTGCGTATGCGCACACCCGGCTCGCCGATCGAGGTGCTCCGATCGGCATCGTTCGTCGTCGTGCTCGACCGGGTCGCTGACCCGGGCAATCTCGGCACGATCCTCCGGTCGGCAGAGGCAGCAGGTGCCGATCTCGTGGTGCTCACCCCGGGCAGCGTCGACCCGTACAACCCGAAGACGGTGCGTGCATCCGCAGCCTCGTTGTTCCACGTACCGGTCGTCGAGGCCACGATCGATGACGTCGCTGCCGCCGGTCTCGTGACCGTCGGCACGACGAGCCACGATGTGCCGGGGCGCACCGTCACTCCCCACACAGCGACCGACCTCACCGGTCGAATCGCCATCGTCATGGGCAACGAAGCCGCCGGCCTGCCGAACGACTGGACCGACGAGTTCGGCCCGATCCGACGTTGGACGACGATCCCGCATCGGGGTCGGAGCGAATCGTTGAACGTTGCGATGGCCACCACGGTCCTCGTCTTCGAAGCCGCTCGGCAACGCTCGGCAGGCTGAGCTCAGCCGTCGGAGCGCAACACGACGAGGAACTGGCCGCCGCCCGGCTCGACATCGGCCGTCACGGCGAGATCGGGCTCGAGGCGTGAGACCCGATCGACGATCCACTCCGCAGCGGCGGTTGCGTCGTCGAACTCGAGACAACGGCCCACGATCTCACGGCCACCCTTGCGTTGCAGTCGATCGACGGTTGTGAGGATGACGGCCTGGTCCACCACGAACAGGTGCTCGGGCCACTCGATGGCCGGCTTGGTGCTGCCTTTTCCCGTATTGCACGAGCGGTGGGCGAGGCGTTCCTGTCCAGTGCCGCGGCCGGCTCTGGCGCTCTTGCCTTTCGCCTTGGCCTTGCGCTCGGTGGTCCGAGCATCGATGCTCGGACCCCTCGGGTCGTTCACCGACATGTTCGGATCGACGGGCTCGTCGCAGAGCCAACACCGCCAGCCGTCACGCTCGCCGACTTCTTCGAGACGCATCAGCGCCCGGCCCGGAGTGCGTCCGCAAGCACCTGTTCAACGGCACACACCGTTGCGTCGATCTCGCCGCGGACCGCGTCGATCCGCTCGACATCCTGCTCGCCGTCGAGATACTCGCACCATCGGTCGAACATCGCACCGATCGGGTCGGGTGTCGACGAGTGCTCGACCAACGCTGCGGCGTCACGATGGGTGACCTCGGTGGGTCGACGACTGCGTGCGGCGAACGACGAGCGTGCGGTGTCACGATCGATCATCAACGCGACCGACACGAACGCGGCGCCGCACTCGGCGGCCGTCGCAGCGAGTTCCTCGGCGAAGCCCGGTCGCGCCACGAACTGCGGCACGAACACGTCGTGACCGGCGCTGAGGTGTGTTCGCGCCATTGCCAGTGCGAGCGCCCGCGCTGCCCGTCCAGCGGCCATCGAGTCGTCGAGCCAGCGACCGAGCTGACCGCGCACGAGATCCACGTCGAGGTCGAGCGCGAGCGGTCGTTTGGCGACCAGTCGCCGGGCGACGGTCGACTTGCCCGACGCCGGCGGACCGTTGAGCAGGACGAGCAGCGCCACTCCGCGAGCGTACGCAGCCGCTGGCGGCTCCGACCGGGATGCGTCAGACTCTCGCAATGCGCGACGGCGAGCCGATGATGATTCCCTGCCGAGGTGGCCCGACCGGCTGGCGTACCGCTACGTTCCCGCCGCCGTTCGAAATCGAGGTCGATCGGGGCCTGTACGTACTGGTCGACGACGGTCCACCGGAGCACTGGACGTACGACTTCCTCGACGTTGCCGTCGACGCGTGACCACCGACTCGATTCCGATCCTGCGGGTGAGCGATGCCGCCGCCGCTGCGGCCTGGTATCGCCGACTCGGCTTCGAGCAGGTGTTCGCGCATCGCTTCGAAGCAGGACTGCCCGCCTACGTCGGGCTTCGTCGGGACGGCGCCCAGATCCACCTGTCGGAGCACACCGGCGACGCGCAGCCATTCGGCCTGGTGTACGTCTGGGTCGATGACGTGGACGAGATCGCAGCCGAGTTCGGCGTCGCTGTCGACGAGGAACCATGGGCTCGAGAGGCCCAACTCGTCGATCCCGACGGCAACCGCCTCCGCGTCGCTCAGCCGGCCGGTAGGGCGAGCGTCGACGACGTGCTGGGTGACGGGGCAACGGCACAGTTGGTCGAGCTGGAACGGGCGATGTGGGCTGATGCGACTCGTGGCGATCCTGCCTGGATGGACGAGCACCTCACGGACACGTTCACGGAGTTCGGCTGGTCTGGCCGAACCTACGACCGCATCGAGATCCTCGACGAGGAGGTCGGCCCGATCGAGGTCGAACTGACGAGCTTGGTCGTGCGGGCGGTCGGCGCCGATGCCGCGCTCGTCACCTACCGGAGCATTGAGGCACGCGGCGCCGGCAATCGTTCGTCGGTGTGGGTCCGTCGCCGTGGGCGCTGGCTGCTGGAGTTCCACCAGGGAACGCCCGCGCCGAACTGACGATCATGGACGAGGCTGAGCGTTTGCCATCCTGACGATGCTGAAGTCCCAGTCGCCAGCCTGTGCATGCTCGTGGAGTGGCCACAGTGAGGGGACGACGCGCAGCTCGATCGATGCCTCGGCGTGTCGTTGGAGCAGATCTCCCACAGCTTCCACCCCGACCGGCTCGATGACGGTGTCGGCCACCCACTGTCCGCTTGCTTCCGGCCAGGGACGGAACGGGGCCGGGTCGAACGTGTAGCGCCACAGGTCGGCGCTCCGGACCCGGTCGAGCCACGCAAGCTCGATCGCATGAACTCGCCGTGCAGTCGTGGTGAATGATGCTTCGAACTGTCGCCGTTCCACGTCGTCTCGCGGCCAGGCCGTCACGCGCGGGCAGTCGCGGGGGAACCAGTAGAGCGGCGCATGTTCGAGGTCGATCGACCACACCGCCGGCGACTGGAGGGGATTGGTGGACGGAACATGCGGGATGAATCGGTCGATGCCGGGGTCTTCGCTGAAGTGGAACAGCGAGGTCGGCGCGATCTCCATCACTCGAATCCGTCGAAGGCGGGTGGGTACGTGACGACCCCCCGGAGGCGTGGACTGTTGCGGTCGTAGGCGCTGAGGCACAACACCTGAGCGGCCTCGGGTGGGGCCCAGTCGGGCAACGGCAGGGTGATCCCCAGCTTCGCCGACGGTACGAACCCGAACTGCGCGTAGTACGTCGGGCTGCCCTCGAGCACGATCACCGGTTCGCAGCGGCGCTCGGCGATCGCACTGACCGCCCTGACGAGGGCACCGCCGATGCCTTGTCGTTGGCGAGTCGGTTCCACGGCGAGCGGTGAAAGCATCACGATCGGCGACGTCGTGCCGGACTTCGTCGACGATCGTCGCGCCGCTGACCATCACGTGGCCGACGACCTCGTCGCCGGCGACGGCCACCAACTCCATCTCGGCGACGTAGTGCTCCGATGCCCTGATCCGCTCGACGAGGGTTGCTTCGTTGCCCGGATGGAACGCGGCGCTCACGACACGACGCACACCGTCGTGGTCGTCAGTGCGGTACGGCCGGATCGACGCCTCGGTCATCGTCAGACCGTATTGCATCAGGGTGTCCGCGTCGGGCCGTCACGGCATTGAGCGACAGTTCACTTCAGTTCGAACGGCGGGTAGCGATCGGTCACGAGGAGGAACGCATACGCGTAGACCCGCAGGCTCCACCGGCCGACACCGACCACGTAGTCGAACAACCCTCTGGGGTACTTCCCGGTGAACAGGATCGCGAACCATGCGAACACCACGGCGAAGAACGCGCCGATGCCGAGGAAGAACAGGATGATGAAGTGCGGGATTGCCAGGAACCACTTCACGAGCGGCAACCACCGGTTGAGGTCGTGCTCGACGTCGTCCGGGTAGTCGACGTCGAGGTGCACACTCTGCTCGTCGACCGTCGACGGGTAGGTGTCGGTGAGCAACACGAAGTAGGCGCCCACTCGGGCACCGAATCGGCTGAGCTCGAGCGCGAAGTCGAACCACCACTTGGGGTAGCGCTGGCGGAACAGGATCATCAGCAGCGTCACCATGAACAGCGCGCCCGTGATCGACGCGCCGCTGGTCGTCACCCACTCGCCGTCTGCCGTCTGGACCGTGTTGGTCCCGCTGTTGGTGAGGATGCCGATCACGATGGCGATCGGGATGATCAGGATGATCCGGAACGCCGTGGTGACTCGGCTGAGCTGCTCCGGATAGTCGATCGTGAGTCGTGCGGGATATGGCTCGCGCGGTCGAGGCAGCCCCCGGCGCCGGTCCGGCGGGTGGTGGTGGCGGCGGCGACGTTGACGGGGGTGGGGGAGGAGGCATCGACATGGGAACTCGCTTTCTACGGATGACACCAACAGGGTGCGCTCTCGCTCGAACGCGCGCCAGGGCCGTTGGGCTGATCTCTGGTCATCCGAACGGTTGATTGGCAGCTCGCCCGAAACGATGGTCGCCGCCGCGAAGCTGACCGGGTAGCCTCGGCACTCGTGCAGCAGTCGCAGCGATTTTCGTGCCCCGGGTGAACCGGGGATGACGTCCCGCACGTCAGCGATCACTCGCTCCTGTGCCGTCTCCTGAGTTCGTCCGGGGTCGAACCGTCCGAACGCTGCTCTACGAAAGGTCACTGTGCTCTCCGACATCACCGCCGCCCGCGACGCGGCACTCGCCGAGATCGACGCCGCCGCCACGCTCGACGACGTTGCGACGCTGACAACCAGACTCGCCGGCAAGAAGGGCGATCTGGCGCAGCTCAAGACGCGCCTCGGTTCTCTCGAGTCCATCGACGCCAAGAAGGCCGCCGGCCAAGCGATCAACGAGGCGTTGTCGTCGGTCACCGAATCGCTCGAAGCTCGACGCACGGCCCTTGCTGCCGACGCGCTTGCCCGTCAGGTCGAGGCCGAGCGGCTCGACCTGACCGAGTTCGTCGGCAAGGCCACGCGCGGGCACGCCCACTTGGTCACCCAGGCGTGGGAGCGGCTCGAAGACGTGTTCATCGGGCTGGGCTTCCAAGTGGCCGAGGGGCCGGAGGTCGAGACCGATTGGCACAACTTCGAAGCGCTCAACATGCCGATCGGGCATCCTGCCCGGGGCGAGTGGGACACGCTGTTCGTCGATCACGTCCCGCCAGGCGGCCAGCCGGGCACGACCGTGTTGCGCACGCACACCTCACCGGTGCAGATCCGCACGATGCTCGAGTCCGAACCTCCGATCTACATCGTCGCTCCGGGCCGAGTGTTCCGTCGTGACACGCCCGACTCGACGCACATGCCGGTGTTCCACCAGATCGAGGGGCTGGTGATCGATCGCGACATCACGATGGCCGACCTCGCCGGCACGATCGAGGCGTTCACCAAGGCGTTCTTCGGTCCCGGCTTCACCTCTCGACTGCGACCCTCGTACTTCCCGTTCACCGAGCCGTCGGCAGAGTTCGACATCCAGCGGCCCGACGGCGGCTGGATCGAGCTCGGTGGCTGCGGGATGGTGCACCCGAACGTGCTCCGCGCCGGGGGCCTCGACCCAGAGCAGTGGAGTGGGTTCGCCTTCGGCTTCGGCATCGACCGCATGGCCAAGGAACGTCACGGGGTGGAAGACATCCGCGAGATGTTCACCGACGACATTCGATTCATGGAGCAGTTCTGATGAAGATCCTCCTGTCCTGGCTCAACGAATACGGCGACTTCGGCGACCCGACCGATGCTGAAGCAGTTGCCTCGATTGCGGACGCCCTGACATCGCTCGGCCTCGAGGTCGACTCGATCGATCCCGTCGGCGAAACCGTTCCCGGTGTCGTGACCGCCCGCGTGCTCCGCCTCGAGCAGCACCCTGATGCTGCCAAGGTGCAGCGGGTGTACGTCGATGCGGGCGACGGCGACGAGCGCCACGTGTGGTGCGGCGCGTTCAACATGGCCGAGGGTGACATCGTCCCACTCGCCACGCTCGGCACCACGATGCCGAACGGCATGACGATCGAACGGCGGGGCATCCTCGGGATCGACTCCGAGGGCATGCTCTGCTCGGCGAGCGAGCTCGGTCTGGGCGACGATCACTCGGGAATTCGTGTGCTGCCCGCTGGGGTGCCGCTCGGTGTCCCGTACGGCGAGGCACTCGGGTTGACGCCCGACGTTCTCATCGACGCCGACGTGACGCGCAACCGACCCGACTGCTGGGGCTACGTCGGGATCGCACGAGACCTGGCGGCGAAGCTCGGCGTCGAGTTCCGCCCACCACGAGCGACGGTGGCGGTCACCGGCGACCCCCGTACGGCAAGCGTCGAGATCGTGGACGGTGACCGGTGCGCACGATTCACCTCCACCGTGATCTCGGGCATCGAGGTGAAGGCGTCGACCGAGTGGATGGCTCGCCGCCTCACCGCTGCGGGCATGCGCCCGATCAACAACGTCGTCGACGTCAGCAACTACGTCATGTTGGAACTGAACCAGCCGAACCATGCCTACGACCTCGACACGCTCGGCGGTGGTGGGTTCCGCATTCGCCGGGCCGGCGACGGTGAACATCTGACGACTCTCGACGGTGAGGATCGCACGTTCACGTCCGATGATCTCTTCATCTGCGATGCCAACGACGTGCCGATCGGCGTCGGTGGAGTCATGGGTGGCCTCGACACCGAGATCAGCGAGAGCACCACGACCGTGGCACTCGAGATGGCGTGGTTCTCGCTCGTCGGAATCGGCCAGACCGTCACGCGCACCAATCTGCGTTCGGAAGCGTCACAGCGCTTCGAGCGGGGCGTCGACCCATACGGCATGCCGCTTGCGATCGCGCGGTTCGTCGAGTTGCTCTCCGAGACGTGCCCGAACCTCGTCGTGCATGAAGGCGCCGTCGACGCGCGCAGTGCCGACCTCATCGACGAGCATCGGTCGGTTGCAGTACGCATCGGTGCGGTCAATCGACTCCTCGGTACCGAGTTGGTGGCCGACGATCTCCCGGCACTGCTCGATCCGATCGGGTACACGGTCTCGGGCGATGGTGACTCGCGCGACGTCGTGCTTCCGACGTGGCGGCTCGACTCGACCGACGAGGTCGATGTGATCGAGGAGGTCGCCCGGCTCTACGGCTACGACCGCATCGGCAAGACGGTCCCGAAGTCGGTCGTCCATGGTGCGCTGAGCGTGCGTCAGCATCGGCGCCGGTTGGCCCGAGAGGTACTCCTCGGCCTCGGCATCTCCGAAGCCATGCCCAATCCGTTCCTCGCCCCCGGCACCCTTGCCAAGGCGGGTCTACCGACCGACTCGATCCGGATCACCAATCCGCTCGTCGCGGAGGAGAGCGTGCTGCGCACGTCGCTGCGCCCCGGTCTGCTCGAGGCGATCTCCTACAACGAGTCCCATCGACGGACAGGGGTCGCGCTGTTCGAAATCGGCCACGTCTACCCGCCTGCGGAGGGTGAGTTGCCGGGAGAGTACGAGGCGTTGACGGTGGTGCTGGCCGGTCGCGAGGCGCCGTCGGCGATGGCGGTGTGGCGGGAACTCGCGGTTGCGCTCGGCGCCGGCGCGCGGATCGACCAGTCGAAGGTCCCTGCCGGGCTCCACGCAACTCGATCGGCAACCCTGCAAGCCGGCAAGGATCCGTTGGGCGCGGTGGGCGAAGTCGCTCCCGATGTGCTCGCCGCGTTCGACGTGGCCGAGCGAGTCGCGATTCTCGAACTCGATCTCGACCAGATCCTCGATCGCGAACCGAAGCCGACGCAGTGGAAGCCGACCAGCCGGTACCCGTCGAGCGACCTCGATCTGTCGTTCGTCGTCGCTGAGAGCATCCCGGCCGAGCGAGTCGAGAAGGCGGTCCGCCAGGGTGCCGGCAAGCTGCTCGTCGATCTCGAACTGTTCGACGTCTACCGCGGCGAGCGCACAGCCGAGGGCACCCGGTCGATCGCGTATCGACTCCGCCTGCAGGCGCCCGACCGCAGCCTCACCGACGCCGACATCGCTGATGTTCGACGCGGTGTGGAGACCGCTGCAACCAAGCTGGGCGCTCAGCTCCGGAGCTGAGCGAGGTTCGCACCCTGCTTCAGAGGGAGTTGGCAAAGCCCTTGATGTCGCGGATGGTGGCCGCCCAGACGTCGGGCATTGCGTCGAGGAAGAGGCAGTCGCCGGCGTGACACGTGCCGTTCACCGTGCGACTCACCGCGCTCACACCGGCGTCGAGCAGGGCGCGGTAGAAGACGAGGCCTTCGTCACGGAGCGGGTCGAGTTGATTCACCGAGATGACGTGCGGGGGGAGACCGGCGAGATCCTCAGCAGTTGCGTGCATCGGCCACGCGAGCGGATTCGTGGCGTTCGCTCCGTCCGGGTCGTAGGTCTTGGCAAGTGCGCCCATGTTCTCGACGTTCAGGAAGTAGTTGTCGTTCTCGACGAGTGAGGTGAGCTCGGCCGGTGGGTCGGCGTAGCCGCCGAAGATGTACGGACACTGGGCGTAGACCCCTGCGATGTCGGCGATCCAGCCGTCCTGTTTCGCCTTGAGTGCGGTGGCGATGGCCAGGTTGCCGCCACCCGACTCGCCGGAGATGATCAGCGCGGACACGCCGAGTGCATCGCGGTGATCGACGACCCACCGTGCGGCACTGGCGCAGTCGTTCAGTCCGGCCGGGAACGGGTGCGCCCCCAGCTTTCCTCCGGCGTTGCGGAACTCGACGCCGACCACGACCAGGCCGGTCGCAGCGAGATCGTCACGCCAGCGGACATAGCTCTCGCCGGTGGCGCTCAGGAGGGCCATGCCGCCGCCGTGGGTGTGCACCACGCACGGCAGGGGTCCGTCCACGGCGTCGGGCCGGTGGATGAACAGCGAGATCTCGTTGCCGTCAACGCCGGGGATGGTCTCGGTGTACGACGAGACACCGGTCGGCGCCGGAGTCGTCGCGGTCAGGATCCCCCCGAGCGCTTCGAAGCCGGCCTCGGCGAGCATCGTGTACTCGATCAAGTCGGCGATCGGTGTGGCTGCGGTGACCGGTGACGGCGGTGGTGCGACGTCGAGCCCGATCGGGCCCATCGCCGCGATCATGCGAGGATCGGCACGCGGGTCGTCGCGAATGTCGAGCTCCGGGTTGCCGAGGCGACCGGGGAGTGCAGGTGAATTGCTCATGTCGGATGACTCCTTGCAGCTGGGTGAGGTCATCATCGCGTGACGGTCGCACGAGCGGCGACGTGGGCGCGCCACGCCGGTTTGACAGAGCTGGGACACTGGAGCACATGGCTGCCCCAGGAGAAACCGATCTCGCCGCCATGGTCTCGACGCTGTCGGTGCAGCGCCGTCCGGGTGTGTTTGCCTACATCGCGGTCGAGGTGCCGACACCGGGACTGATCGCCGCAGCCCATGCCGTCGTGAAGGAGGGGCGCCTGACGACGATCGTCTTGCCGGTCGAAGCAGCCGAACGTGCCGGTCAGGCAACCGATGTCCGGTTCGCGTGGCTGACGTTGACGGTGCAGTCGAGTCTCGACGCTGTTGGACTGACGGCGGTGGTGAGTGCTCGTCTCGCCGACATCGGGATCCCCTGCAACGTGCTCGCCGGGTATCACCATGATCACCTGCTCGTACCGGTCGACCGCGTCGACGACGCCACCGCGGCGCTCACCGCCTGATGTGACGATCGGCGTCGGACACCGATCGTCACGCCGTCGTGTGGGCGATGTTCAGCCGATCGACACGGCGGTGACCGTTGCAACCAGACTGAAGCCGACCGATTCGGCGACATGGTTCGAACCGACGTTGTTCACATCGCAGCCGTAGAAGAGCAGGCGTCCCACTGCCTGCTGCTGGCTCGACAAGGCGCTGACCACAGCTGCCCCGAGCCCCCGCTGTCTGTGTGCTGGGTGTGTGATGACGGCGATGTCGTCGAAGGCGGGATCGATCGACCAGGGGCGCACGCTCGAGAACGCTGCAATCGTCTCGTCGTCGGCGAGGGCGACGAGGATCGTGTCGTCGAGGTCGTCCATTGCGAGTTCGGCTTCGTCGAGGTCGTCGGGGTCGCAGTCGTCGACGAACCGCTGGAGGCGTCGACGCGCGACCGCGTCGCTCGGGTCGAGGCTCACCAGGCGAGACCCTGCGTCGGAACGATCGGCCGGTCGACCGTCGAGCACCCGGTGGTTGCCGGACCCGAGCACGCCTCCGCCGCGGCGGAGCAGTTGCTCGACGACGTCGGCAGCACCGAGCGGCACCTCGTCGGCCAAGTACTCGAGCGCTGGTGCGTGCTCCGGACCGCACCAGACCAGCGTGTGCTGTTCGAGCGGGTAGATCACTGCGACGTTGGTCCCCGCCCGCTCGGGATCGGCGATGACCGTCGTGCCGATGCCGAGGTCGGTGCCGAGCCTGGTCTCGGCGGTCGCTGTGACGCCGGCCGTGTAGCGGTGGCGTGGCGCCTGTTGGGGACCGTGGCTCATCGCCGAACCCTATTGCGGGCGTCGAAGAGCGCAGCGTTACGTTTGGTGTCTGACACCAAGTGTCACATCGGCGCTGCCGGGGTGAGTGGACCGATGCCGGTGCCCAACTCGCGGTCGGCATATCGCCAGAACGATGCGGCGACGGGCCCGGTCGACGGCCCGGTGGCAACGCCCCCCGGCTCGTAGCGGCAGCGGACATGGTTGCCTCCTGCGACGACCGTGCCGGTCGGTGAGTCGCTCGGCTCCGCACGTCGGAACTCGCCGGAGTCGTCGGCCACGACGGGTTCACCTGCCAGCGGCGTGGCGACGGTGACGCCGCTGATCCAGGTGCCACCACCGCGGTGCTCATCGGCCGCCTCGACGACACGGCGCTCGAACTCGAGCGCACTCAGCCCGATCTCTCGGCCGGCCACGACGAGGTCGTTGAGGAGCACGATCGGAAGCCGGCTCGCCCGGCCGATCGTGTTGATGCCGGCGCCGAAGCGAGGGTTGAGCTCGGTCGGCAGAAAGCCATCGCTCGTGACCACGCCGTCGACGGTGAACGTACCCCTGAAGTCGACTTCACCCCTGAGTTGTTCGCCGGCCCGACGGGCGACCGCACGCATGTGCTCTCGGACCTCGTCCGGCGGGTCCCAGAAGGTTGCACAGCCTGCGTAGACGAGCTCGGTTCCGCGACGAAGTGTGACCATCTCGACCGGGCGGAGCGCGGCCACTCCGTCGGGCAGCACGATGCCGTGAATCGAGCACGGGATGCCTTCGAGGAACGGCATCACCCGGACCCGGTCGCAGATCGCTCCGAGGTCGGCCTCGGCGCGCAGACGGGTCGACTCGTCGATCACCCAGCGAACACCGGATGCGCCGCCGGTGAACCCTTCCCGCGCGTCGGCCGCCCAGACCGTTCCGTCGCCGGAGTCGACGTCGATGGCGGCATCGGCAGCATCGGCGAGATCGACGACGACGGACAGTGCGCGCTCGATTCCCGCTCGGTCCCAGAACTCGTCCACGACGACCTTGTCCTCCAGTGCCACCCACTCGGGTCGTCGATGCGCCAGGAACGGACGCCCGCCGAGGTCGCTCGCCGGGTTGAGGAAGGTGCCGACGACGAGCGCCTCGCCCAGCGGGTCGAACGCATCGACGGCCGCGAGTACGTGGGGCGGTGGGTCCTGCAGCGCGGCGGTGCCGAAGTGGATCCGCTGGAGGAACGACAGCCCGTCGGGAGGCTCGACCACGACGGTGGGAAGATCCGGGACCGTACCGGCGCCGCTGCCCGAGGTGGCCACGACCATCAGGTCGGACGCGCCGGCAGCCTGGAGCAGCCCGACGTGTTCGGTCCAAGCTGCCGGGACGTCGCCGGCGAGCACCACCCGGCGACCGTCGAACACGTCGCGCAGCGCAGGCAGCCACCAGTCGTCCATGCGCCGACCGTACGTGCTTCGGAGGTGCCCGGCCGACGGTGTTTCGAAGTGGCGTTCGACGGCTGCGCTGGAGTGCACGGCTACGGTGCACGCGTGATCGAGATTCTGACGTTCCGTCTCGCAAGCGGGGTCGACGTGGACGCATTCACGGCGCTCGACGCTCGGGCCCAGACCGAGGTCGCGTATCAGCAACCCGGACTGCTGCGCCGGACGACCGGCCGCAACGATGAAGGGCGCTGGCTGATTCTGCAGGTGTGGGCGAGCGCAGCGGCTGCGGCGGCTGGACGGGTGGCGCTCGACGGATCAGCCGTCGGTGCGGGCCTCGACGCAATGATCGACGCCGACAGCATTCACCTCGAGCGCTTCGAGGGCCTCGACTGAGGACGCCGGCACGTACGGTCCGACCTCACTGCTGCACCAACACGAGCGAGTTGCCTTCGGGGTCCTCGATTGCGGCGATCGTCGGGCCTCCAGGGACATCGAAGGGCTTCGACACCACGGTGCCGCCGAGCTCAGGCACCCTCGCGAGGGACTCGTCGAGGTCGCGGACCTGTATGTAGAGCGCGATGCCCGGGCGGTCGCGCTGACTCATGTGCCCGGCGGGGCCCGGTTCGGGGCCACCGTGGCCGCTCGGGATGTTCATGATCGGCCCGGTGCCGATCGGCCAGTTGAACAGGCCGCCGTAGAACGCCTGCTGGAGCTCGGGATCTCGGGCGTGGATCTCCCAGTGCACGATCGGGCGAACCCAATCGGCTGCTCGGGCGGGTGCGTCGTCGGCCATCGCGCCGACGCTACGGCGCCGCGCGGTCGGCGGATTCACCGGGACGATCGATTCGAAGGATTTCGTGCATCGGGTCGTGCCGGGGGCTGTCCGGCTCGAGGTCGCCGCGTGCGACGAGCTCGAAGCCGGCGCCCAGGAGCGCGCGCCACGATCGCACGTTGGCGGAGTTCACTGGAACGACGACGTGGGTGGCGCGTTCGTCGGATGCCCAGATTCGTTGGACGAAGGCCACGATCATCTCAGTTCCGACGCCCCGACCCACGCTGCTCGGGTCGCCGATCAGGTAGTCGATCGAGACTGCGCCGTCACCGACCGGGTAGACGTCGTCCATCTCTTCGACGTACTCGGGATAGTCGACGAAGTGGCAGTACTGCACGATGCCGACCGGTTCACCGTCGAGCAGGGCGACGTAGTCCTCGGCGGGTTCGTCGCCGTCGGCGGTCGGCCCGAACTCGCTGTCGAGTGCGTCGGAGGTGAACTCGTGGTCCCACCATTCGTGGACATGCGGCTCGGCGAGCCAGCGGGCGAGCAGTTCGAAGTCGTCGCGCGTGAGACGACGGAACGTGAACATCACCGGACAGTTCAGCAGGTCGCCAGGACGGGGAGCGGGTCAGTTCGCGCTGAGGTCGTCCGGGGCGTCGGCGAGCCAGGCGAGCCGGCCGGGTTGACGGCGCAGGACGGTGCGCCACAGCTCGTCGGGGTCGTCGGAGAACACGTCGCCGGGCTCGGAGTCGAGCACGAGCCACGCTCCCGCCTCGATTTCTCCCTCGAGTTGTCCCGGGCCCCATCCGGCGTAGCCGCGGAACACCCGCACCCCGCGCACTTCGGCCGCGACGAGCGCAGGGTCGGCGGTGAGGTCGGCCGAGGCAATGGTGCCCGCGATGGGCGAGAGGTAGTCGCCGTCGTCGCCCATCGGCTGTCGGGTCTCGGCGAGCGCGATCAGCGCGGATTCCTCGACGGGGCCGCCGGTGAACACCGATGACGGGACCGACTGGAGCTCGATCCATCGATCGAGTGGTTCGTCGAGCGCCTCGTAGCTCGGCCGATTGATCACGACGCCGATTGCTCCCTCGTCGTGGTGCTCGAGCATGAAGATGACGGTGCGGTCGAAGTTGGCGTCCTCCAGCGGTGGCGTCGCCACCAAGAGGCGCCCCTTGGTCGGTGGCGTCCCGGGAATCATCGGTCTCAGTCTGCCAGCAACGGGCAGCGATGAGTTTCCGTGCCACCTGTCGGCGCGGAGACTCATCGCCGAACAACGAATAGTGGATGAACATGCGCAGTCGTGTATGGTCATGCAATGACCGCGGTCGGAATCAGAGTTGGCATCGTTGGAGCGTCGGGATTCACCGGCGCCGAACTGCTGCGAATCGCCGCCCGACATCCGCAGTTCGACGTGCGGGTCGCCACCGGCGATTCGATGGCGGGCAGGCGGGCGGCGGAACTGTATCCATCGCTGGCGGTGGCCTACCCCGACCTCGTGTTCTCCGAGTTCGATGCAGCGGCGGTCGACGGCCTCGACCTCGTGTTCCTCGGCCTGCCGCATGGTGCATCGATGGAACTCGCACCGTCGCTGGTGGGCAAGGTCGGCTGCGTGGTCGACCTGTCCGCCGCCTTCCGGCTGAAGGACCCGGCCGCCTATCCGAACTTCTACGGCTTCGAACACACCCAACTCGAACTCCTCGAGCAGGCGGTCTTCGGCCTGCCCGAACTGCATCGGGCCGAACTGCAGGGGGCGGATCTCGTCGCCACCCCGGGCTGCCACGTCACCGCAGCAACACTGGCACTCCGCCCGCTCGTCGATGCCGGCCTGATCGAGACGACCGGCATCGTGGTCAACACGCTCACGGGCATCACCGGTGCCGGCAGGGCTCCGACCGACACGAACGTGTTCACGAACATCGACTCCAATGCTGTTCCGTACGGCCTGCTGGGTCATCGGCACACGCCCGAGATGGAACAGGAGATCGGTGCGCAGCTGCTCTTCACCCCCCACCTGGTGCCGATGAGCCGGGGGTTGCTTGCGACGTGTGCTGCCACGGGCGCCTCCGACTGCACCGACGCAGCCGTCACCGACGCGCTCCGGTCCTTCTACGCCGACGAGCCGTTCGTCGCCGTCCTCGACGCCCCGCCCGCAACGAAGTCGGTGCTCGGATCCAACGCGGCCCATGTCTCGGCCCGCTACGACGAGCGGACCAACACGGTGATCGGCATGTGCGCCATCGACAACCTCACCAAGGGCGCGTCGGGTGGTGCGGTGCAAGCGGCGAACGTCGCGTTGGGCCTCGACGAGACCGCCGGGCTCGGAACGATCGGATTGGCGCCATGACCACACCGGAACACGACGGCGACAACACCGCGGCGTCGCTCAAGGCGTCGGTGCTCGTCGAGGCGCTGCCGTACATCCGTCGGTTCGCCGGCAAGACCGTGGTCGTCAAGTACGGCGGCAACGCGCTGGCGGGAACATCCGACCACGACGCGCTCGACGCTGTTCGCCGAGGACATCGTGTTGATGCGCCTCGTCGGCATGCGTCCGATCGTCGTGCACGGTGGCGGCCCTCAGATCTCCGCGTTGATGGCACGGCTCGGCAAGGAGCCCGAGTTCGTCGACGGGCTGCGTGTCACCGACGCCGAGACGGTCGACATCGCACGCATGGTGCTCAAGGGGCAGGTGAACCCGCAGCTCGTCGCAGCGATCAACGTCCACGGACACTTCGCTGTCGGCATCAGTGGTGTCGATGCCGGCCTCATTCGGGCGACCGCCCGCAACGAGAAGCTCGGATTCGTCGGAGACGTCACCGCGATCAACCCTGAGGTCATCCACGGCCTGATCGACGACGAGTTCATCCCGGTGATCGCCACGATCGGCAGCGACGAGACCGGACAGGCCTACAACATCAACGCCGACACCGTCGCCGGCGCGATCGCCGAGGCGATCGGCGCCGAGAAGCTGGTCTACCTCACCGACATCGAGGGACTCCGGCGCGACGTCGCCGACGCTGCCAGTCTGATTCGACAAGTGACCGCCGACGAACTCGACGAACTCGTCGCCGACGGCACGATCGCCGGCGGCATGATCCCGAAGGTCGCGAGTTGTACCCACGCGGTGCGCAACGGTGTGCACCGCGCGGACATCCTCGACGGCCGGATCGCCCATGTCCTGTTGCTCGAGATCTTCACCGATGCCGGTATCGGCACGATGGTGATGCACCATCGTGGCGATCAGGCCGCCCTCACCCAGGAAGCAGCACCCGAATGAGCACCTCGGCATCACATGCCTTCGATCACGCACCCATGGCCAACTGCCCCTTCATGCCGGTCTTCGGACCGCCGGCAATCATGTTCGAGCGGGGAAAGGGCACCGAGCTCTGGGACTCGAACGGCAAGCGCTACCTCGACTTCCTGGCCGGCATCGCGGTCGTGTCGCTCGGACACTCGAACCCCGTCGTGGCCGAAGCGGTCGGCGACCAGCTCGAACGGCTCTTGCACGTGTCGAACTTCTTCGCGAACCCGGTCGCCACCGAGGCAGCGGTCAAGGTGAACGAGCTGCTCCTCGAGGCCACCGGCCACCGTGGGCAGATCTTCTTCACCAATTCAGGCGCCGAGTCGAACGAATGCGCCATCAAGCTCGCCCGCAAGCACGGCGGCCGCGGACGCCACACGATCGTGAGCGCACTCGGCAGCTTCCACGGACGAACCCTTGCGACGCTTGCGGCGACCGGGCAGCCGGCGAAGCACGAACCGTTCGCGCCGATGCCCGACGGATTCCGCCATGTTGCCTGGGGCGACCTCGACGCGATGCGCCAGGCAGTCGACGGCTCCGTCGCGGCAGTCCTGATCGAGCCGATCCTGGGCGAAGGGGGCGTTCATCCGGCCAGCGTGGAGTACCTCCAGGGCATCCGGGACCTGTGCGACGAGACCGGCGCATTGATGATGGTCGACGAGATCCAGACCGGATTCGCACGAACAGGAACGTGGTTCGGCTTCGAGCACGCTGGTGTCAGCCCCGACGTGGTCACGCTCGCCAAGGCGATGGGCAACGGCATGCCGGTCGGCGCATGTTGGGCTCGCGCTGATGTGGCGGCGGTGTTCCAGCCGGGCGATCACGGCAGCACGTACTCGGGAACGGCGATCGCCACGGCAGCTGTCAACGCGGTGATCGACGAGATGCAGCGCATCGATGCGCCTGCAGTGGCGCAACAGCAGGGCCGCCGCATCGTCGACGCGCTCCGCTCCGTGCCCGGTGTGGTCGACGTGCGTGGACGTGGCCTGATGCTCGGTGTCGAACTGGCCGACGGCATCGACGCCAGGGAGATCTACGCCGATCTACTCGGGTTGGGGCTGATCGTGAACGCCGTGACCCCTTCGACGATCAGGCTGGTTCCGCCGATCACCGTCACCGATGACGAGATCGACGAGGCGGTCGCAATGATCACCGCATCGCTCGGGGCGGCGCTCGGCGAGGACGGAGACGAATCGTGACCACCACGCGACACCTGCTCGACGTCACCGACTTCAGCTCCGGCGAGGTTCGCGAGATCCTGGCCCTCGCCGAGGCGCCGATCGAGTCGCTCGCTCGACCGCTTGCCGCCAAGGGTGCGGCCCTGATCTTCGAGAAGCCGTCGAATCGCACGCGTCACTCGATGGAGATGGCGGTCAGCCAGCTCGGCGGCCACCCGGTGTACACCCGCGGCGAGGAGGTCGGCTTCGACACACGAGAACCGGTCGAGGACGTCGCC
This sequence comes from Ilumatobacteraceae bacterium, assembly GCA_963848145.1. Taxonomy (GTDB): domain Bacteria; phylum Actinomycetota; class Acidimicrobiia; order Acidimicrobiales; family Ilumatobacteraceae; genus Sva-07. The sequence continues at coordinate 6,538 of CAWKCN010000012.1, read as the reverse complement.
AAGGTGATGGAGGGTTACCACGCTCTGATCGCGGCTCGCGTGTTCGACCACCACACCGTCAGCCGGATGGCGGCCGTCGTCGACGTCCCGGTGGTCAACATGCTCTCCGACCAGTCGCATCCGTTGCAGGCGTTCGCCGATGCGTTGACGATGCAGCAGTGCCTCGGCGATCTCGCCGGCAAGACGGTTGCCTACGTCGGCGACTTCAACAACGTCGCACGATCGCTCGCCGAGATCTCGGCGATGTTGGGCATGCACATTCGTTTCGCCTGCCCGCACGGCTTCGAGGCTCCACCCGCAGAACTCGAACGGTTCGCCATGCTCGGAGCGCCGTCGGTCGAGCAGTCGCACCGTCCGGCCGACGCCGTCGAGGGCGCCCATGCCGTTCACACCGACACCTGGGTCTCGATGGGCCAGGAGGCCGAGAAGCAGCAGCGAATGCAGCAGTTCGAGGGCTACACCGTCGACTCGGCGATGATGGCGCTCGCGGAGCCCGACGCGGTGTTCATGCACTGTCTGCCGGCGTATCGCGGCATCGAGGTGGCTGCCGAGGTGATCGACGGACCGCAGTCGGTGGTGTTCCAGCAGGCCCACAACCGCATGCACGCAGCCCGCGGCGCACTCGCGTTCCTGTTCGGGTCCCGGACCTCTGCATCGACGTCCACCTCGATCGACGGAACCGCGTCATGAGCAAGGTGCAACGCCAAGCCACGATCACCCGCATCATCGGCGATCACGAGGTGACCAGCCAACCGCAACTCATCGAACTCCTCGCCGAACACGGCATCGAGGCAACGCAGGCAACCGTGTCTCGCGACCTCGACGACATCGGTGCCGTCAAGGTCCGTGTCCCGAGCGGGAACACCGTGTACGCCATTCCCGAGTTCGCGCCCGATCGGCTTGCACCGCTCGACCAACTCCGCCGGGTGATGGGCGAGTGGGTCGCCGAGGTGGCCTGCTCGGGCAACATCGTGATGCTGCGGACACCGCCGGGATGCGCCCATGTGGTCGCTTCGGCGCTCGACCGCAGCCGCGTCGAGGGGTTGCTCGGTACCGTCGCGGGCGACGACACCCTGATGTGCGTTGCTGCCGCAACCGATGGCTCGACGCTCGCTGCCCACCTCCGCGACCTCGCAGGACTCGACTGACATGACCGAACCCGCCGCTCACGAATCTGCCGACGACGCCAAGACGCTGTGGCACGGCCGTTTCGCCGATGGCCCCGCCGAGGCGCTGATGGCCTACACGGTCAGCCTCCCGTTCGACCAGACGATGTGGCGCGATGACATCGCCGGGTCGAAGGCCCACGTCCGTGGCCTCGAACGAGTTGGTCTGCTGACCGACGTCGAGTGCGATGCGGTGCTTGCAGCGCTCGACCAGGTCGCCGTTGAGATGGAGTCGGGTGGATTCGTCTTCGTCGAGAGCGACGAGGACATCCACACCGCTGTCGAACGGCGGGTCACTGAGATCGCCGGACCCGCCGGCGGCAAGCTCCACACGGCGCGCAGCCGCAACGATCAGGTCGCCACCGACCTGCGGTTGTGGTGCAAGCGTGAACTGCTCGATGTGGCGCGTGCGTTGCACGGGATGCAGCAGGTGCTGTTCGAACGAGCGCTCGACGCCGGCGACACCTACCTCCCGGGCTACACCCACCTCCAGCGTGCACAGCCGGTGCTCTTGGCGCATCACCTCCTCGCTCACGGTTGGGCGTTCGCCCGTGACGTCGACCGGCTGCTCGCGACGATCGATCGCCTCGACGTGTCGCCGCTCGGTGCCGGGGCCCTGGCGGGGTCGTCGTTGCCGATCGATCCGGTCGGCACTGCTGCCGACCTGGGCTTTGCCGCCACCTTCGACAACAGCCTCGACGCAGTGAGCGATCGCGACTTCGTGGCCGAGGCCGTGTTCGACCTGGCGCTCGTCGGGATCCACCTGTCGCGGATCGGCGAGGAGTGGGTGCTGTGGACCTCCGGCGAGTTCGGCTTCGCCAAGCTCGACGACGGCTACGCAACCGGGTCGTCGATGCTGCCCCAGAAGAAGAACCCCGACATCGCCGAGCTCGCCCGGGGCAAGAGCGGCCGCCTGATCGGGAATCTCACGGGACTACTGGCGACGCTCAAGGGGCTCCCGCTCGCCTACAACCGGGACCTCCAGGAGGACAAGGAACCGCTGTTCGACTCGGTCGAACAGGTTTCGCTTGCCGTCGTGGCATTGACGGGAATGATCTCGACGGCCACGTTCGTCCCCGAGGCGATGCAGGCTGCCGCCGACGAGGAGACCACCGCAGCGACCGATCTGGCGGAGTATCTGGTGCGAGCAGGGACGCCGTTCCGGGAGGCCCACGCCATCGTCGGCGCTCACGTCCGGGCCACGTTGGCAGGGGAGGGGTCGCTCCGGGAGCTGGTCGCCGCCGACCCGCAGCTCGGCCCCGATGCGGCAGCGTTGGTCGGACCCGGCGTCGGGGTGCGGATGCGGACCTCACGTGGCGCGGCCGGTCCGGAGGCGCTGCCACTCCAGCTCGAGTCGTACCGGGCGATGCTGGGGCGCGATCAGCAGCGGTTGGACCACTGAAGAGCGGTCGTCAGCCCGTGAAGCCCCGGAGGTTGTCTCGAGCGAGTTCTCGGCCATCTCCGTACGCGACGATGTCGATGTTGAAGATCCCCTCCGCGAACCACCCGGGCGGGAATTCACCGACCACTGCACTCCAGGAACGGTCATCGACCTCGAGGAGATCCGGCACGAACTCCCTTCCGTCGGAGTGCACGACCACGACCGAATCGGCTCGTTCGTCGACGCCGCCGAACAGCATGGTCGGTGCGTCCACGCACCCGATTGTTGCCGACACCCAGACCGGGTCGTCCGAACCTCTCGGCCAGACCGCGGCGCCTGCGGAGGATCCACTACCTCTGTCAACCGAGAACTCGACGCCGGTCGTGGTCGTCGACGGTGCAAGCGTCCAGTCGCAGCCTTCGTCGACGAGCGGTCCACCCAGGCGGCCCTCGATGATCGGATCCGGCACCCCGTTGCTGCACGCCACCAGCCATGCAGCCGCGCCGGCCATCACGACCGATCGAAGGCGGCGCAGCGACGTCATGGGCTCCCACGATAGCCGCCGAGCAAGATCATGTCAGTCGAGTTGACCCAACCCTGGTTCCGGCGCGACGCACCCGTCGTCGCCCGGGATCTGCTCGGCAAAGTGCTGGTCGTCGAACGTGGCGGCACCCGTGCATCGGGCCGGATCGTCGAGACCGAGGCGTACACCGCCGACGATCCTGCAAGCCATTCGTTCCGTGGGCGTACCGCTCGGAACGAGGTGATGTTCGGGCCTGCCGGGCACCTCTATGTGTACCTCAGCTATGGCGTCCATTGCTGCGCCAACGTGGTCACCGGTGCTGAGGATGACGGCCAGGCGGTGCTGATCCGTGCCCTCGAACCGCTCGACGGGGTGGAGCAGATGTTCGAGCGTCGGGGCCGGCACCCGCTGGCCGACGGCCCGGGCAAGCTGTGTCAGGCGCTCGGCATCACGCTCGATGACACTGGCACGGATGTGACCGCGCCATCCTCGACGATCAGCATGCTCGACGACGGCACGCCACCGCCGGCCGATCCGATCATCGGCCCGAGAGTGGGCATCACGAAAGCCGTCGATGTGCTCTGGCGCTTCCGCTCGTCGCGGCGATGAGCGAAGCGCACCCCACGGTGCCGTTCGCTCATCGCTCGGGATGGTCGGGTGGTCAGCGCCACTGCATCCAGAAACCGTGGGGATGCACGGTTGCGAGGTGATCGACGAGGCGTTCACCGTTACGCCAGCGCACCATCGACAGCACGGTGAGGTGTGAGTTCTTCGGGTCGGGCGAGTTGGGAAGCTCTGGAATGTGGGCGGGGGCCTCGGCGTACACCCACGACAGATCGCGCTCGGCGCCGATGCGTTCCAGTTCGGCCAGATACGCCACGCGAGCCTCGGAGGTCAGGTAGTTGAGCACCCACGAATTCGTCACGACCGGATGGGCGCCCGCGCCGATTCGGTCGATCGCAGGTGCCAGCGACGCGACCGCGTCGCCGGCCAGCAGCTCCGGCGGTTGCCGTCGTGCGAGTTCGATCGCCTGCACCAGCCGGGCAAATCGGTCGGCCTGATCGGGCCACACGCAGGCCTCCAGCCAGTGGGCTTCGGTGGGATCGGTGACATCGATGGGGTTCCGGTCGACCCCGCAGCGACGCACGATGGTCGGCAAGGTCGTCGGGATCGGTACGTCGCCACGGACGGCACAGGTGATGACGACGATTGAGTCCTCGCCGACGCTCGTCGTGGCGCCTCTCTCGTCTCGGTAGTTGTACCGGTACTGATCGAGGAGCAGGTTGAGACCCCCGCTCGCACCCACATCGAGATGCCCGATCGGACCGACTTCGTCGGCGATCAGCCCGAGCGCGGGGAGCAGAAACGCGCAGCGACCCACTTCGTTGGTCTGCGTCGTGCGGGTCGCGAGGAGGTGCTCGAGGGCCGTGCGGTGATCGGTGACGAACCGAGTGAACACGCCTGCCAGTGCTCGATCTGCCGGCGAGCGGTGGTCGACGGTGAGGTTCGGATACCACTGGGCGAGCTGGTGGCCCGGCTCTTCCAAGAGCAGCGCGTGCACCGATGCGAAGAGCAGCACCGGCAGGCGCTGCTGCGGCGGCGCCTGGCCGAGCAGTCGGTAGATCGCTGGATCTCGGGCTGCGAGGTTCGACAAGGCGGTGTAGAGCGGCGCCCGCGGATGCGCGCTGCGGGCAAAGGCCGAGAAGTGCTCGACGAGCTCGGCATCACTGGAGGGAACCGAATCGTCCTCGGGGTGGGGCACGGGCTGACAGTACCCTTGCACGGTGTATGGCTGGAACCGACCTCATCGCTGATCTCGAGGCTCGCAACCTCATCCACGACTCGACCGATCGCGAGGCACTCCGTGCGTCCGTCGGTGACGGACCCGTGGCGATCTACTACGGCTGCGACCCGACAGCCGACAGTCTGCACGTGGGCAACCTGATCGGGCTGATCATGTTGCGGCGCTTCCAGGACGCCGGTCACCGTCCGATCGCGCTCGCCGGAGGAGCCACCGGCATGGTCGGCGACCCGAGTGGGCGCTCGGACGAACGAAATCTGCTCGACGACGAGACGCTCAACCACAACGTGGAGGCGATCAAAGGGCAGCTCGCCCGCATCGTCGACATCGGGGACGGACAAGGGCAGCTCGTCGACAACCGCGACTGGACCCAGCCGCTCACGGTGCTCGAGTTCCTTCGTGACGTCGGCAAACACGTCACCGTGAACCAGATGCTGGCGCGCGAGAGCATCAAGCTGCGTGTCAACTCCGAACACGGGATCTCCTTCACCGAGTTCAGCTACATGCTGCTGCAGGCGCACGACTACCTGTGGTTGCACGACCACCTCGGCTGCACCATCCAGATCGGGGGATCTGACCAGTGGGGCAACATCGTCGCCGGCGTCGATCTCATCCGCCGCAAGCGCAGCGAACACGTGCACGCCTTCTCCTGGCCGCTGCTGACTGCGGCCGACGGCAGCAAGTTGGGCAAGACCACGGGGGCGCGTGTGTGGCTCGACGCCGCCAAGACCAGCCCGTATCAGTTCCGCCAGCACTGGATGCAGACCCCCGACGACGCCGTCGAGTCGCAATTGTTGACGTTCTCGCTGCAGCCGATCGAACAGGTCCAGGCGATCGTGACCGAGCACAGGGAGGCTCCACACCTTCGTTTCGGTCAGCGTGCGCTCGCCGATGAGATGACCGCGCTCGGTGCACGGAGCACCGGCTGCAGTCGCCGCTGCCGAAGCGGCCGAACTGCTCTTCGCCGGCGATCCTGCCGGCGCCTCGGAGGAGGCGTTCGCAACGCTGGCAGCAGAGATCCCGACGTCACGGATGAGCACAGCGGATCTGGACGACACGATCGCGGTGTTCGTCGGCGCAGGGCTGGCCACTTCGAACGGCGATGCCAGGCGGTCCCTCGCACAGCACTCGTTCTACGCGAACGGGCACCAACTCGACGAGAACTCCCTGCTCAGCGAGCAGAATCTGGTGCACGGCAAGTACCTCCTGCTGCGCAAGGGCAAGAAGTCGCACCACCTCGCCGAAATATTTTCGTGAGGCGTGTTGCAAAGCACTACGGGGGTGCTATCTTTTAACTCCGCCTCACGGAAGGATCAAGTCCTCCGGAAAGGCCACTCGGCACCAACGCCGACCATCGGATACCCGCAAGGCAATTCCTGGTCATGGTGCGTGCCTGAGCTTCGGCTCCTTGAAAACGGAAGAGAAGACAGAACGCCAGTGCGGGCAGTACGCGCCCACCTTTCGGGGTGGACACGGAACTGTCTGTCAATTTCTGCTGTCGCCTACCCTGGCGGCAGCAACCATGGTTATCGGCTGTCTCACGGTTTGTACAGTGAGATGGCCACACAGCAAGGACGTATCGTCCACATGAGTCTTTCCCGACTCGGGCGATGCGCTCGCTGACTATCGTCGCCGGCTCGAACACCCACCTCGGTGGAGGGGAGAGT
>CAWKCN010000011.1:0-40477 GCA_963848145.1 Ilumatobacteraceae bacterium | reverse complement strand
CGGCTGTTGTGGCCTCGTCGGTGGTGTCGTCCGTTGCGGTGGTGGTTGCGTCGTCGATTGCTTCGTCGGCGTCGATGGCGTCGATCTCGTCCTCGGCCTCGGCGGCCTGCTGGCGGCTGCGCTCGACGCGCTGGCGGCGGCTGGCGCTGCTGCTCTGCGGGCGGCCACGGCCGGTGGAGCCACCGGCACGTTCCTGGCGGGCGGTGATGATCGCAATGCGCTCGTCGCTCATCCGAGCAACGATCACGGTGATGTGGCAGCTGCGCTTGTTGATCCGCGTCGCACGCCCACGGGCTCGGGGACGGAAGCGACGAAGCGTCGGGCCCTCGTCGGCGAAGCAGGCAATGACGAACAACTCGTCGGCGTCCTGGTCGTCGTTGTTGACGGCGTTGGCGACGGCGCTGGCGAGCACCTTGCGAACGTCACGGGCGATGTGGCGGTCGGTGAACTGCAACACCTCGTCGGCGCTGCGGACGTCGAGGCCGCGGATCAGGTCGAGCACGGCTCGTGCCTTCGAGGCCGACGACCGCACGTAGCGAGCCGTGGCCTTGGTGCCCGAGCGCTCGCCGGCGACGAACGACTTCTCGTTGAGCTTCGGTCCGGTCATCAGCGGCGACCCTTCGAATTGCGCTCCATGCCGGCGTGGAACTTGAACGTCCGGCTGGGGCTGAACTCACCGAGCTTGTGGCCGACCATCGACTCGGTGACGTACACCGGGACGTGCTTGCGACCGTCGTGCACGGCGATCGTGTGGCCGACCATGTCGGGGATGATGGTGGAGCGACGCGACCAGGTCTTGACGACCTTGCGCTCTCCGGCGGCGTTCTGAGCGTCGATCTTCTTGAGCAGGTGCTCGTCGACGAACGGGCCCTTCTTGAGACTGCGAGACATGTGGGGTTACCTTCCTTGCCGCGTCAGCGGCGGCCCTTGCCGGAACGACGACGACGGATGATCAGCTGCTGGCTGGCCTTCTTCTTGTTTCGGGTGCGGCCCTCGGGCTTGCCCCACGGCGACACGGCGGGGCGGCCACCGGAGGTGCGGCCTTCGCCACCACCCAACGGGTGGTCGACCGGGTTCATCGCCACACCACGGGTCTGCGGGCGCTTGCCCTTCCAGCGGTTGCGGCCGGCCTTGCCGATCTTGACCAGCTCGTGCTGGCTGTTGCCGACTTCACCGACGGTGGCGCGACAGTCGATCATGACGCGTCGCATCTCGGTGGAGGGCATACGCAGCGTGGCGTAGTCGCCTTCCTTGGCGACCAGCTGCACGGCGATGCCGGCCGAACGGCCGATCTTGCCGCCCTGGCCCGGACGCAACTCGACGTTGTGCACGGTCGTACCGACGGGGATGAAGCGCAGCGGCATGGCATTGCCCGGCTTGATGTCGGCACCATGGCCGCTGAGGACCGTGTCGCCCACGTTCAGACCGCGAGGGGCCAGGATGTAGGCCTTCTCGCCGTCGTTGTAGTGGAGCAGGGCGATGCGGCAGGTGCGATTCGGGTCGTACTCGATGGCGGCGACCTTGGCGGTCACGCCGTCCTTGACGCGCTTGAAGTCGATGATGCGGTACTGCTGCTTGTGACCGCCGCCGCGATGGCGGGAGGTCTTGCGGCCGTAGCTGTTGCGGCCACCGGTCTTGCTCTTCTTGACGAGCAGGCTCTTCTCCGGCGTGGTCTTGGTGATCTCGCCGAAGTCGGAGCTCGTCTGGAAACGACGACCGGGGCTGGTGGGTTTGCGGGAACGGATAGCCATGATGCGCTCAGTTCTCGAACAGCGGGATCTCGCCCGCTGCCAGGGTGACGATGGCCCGCTTGGTGTCGGGACGCTGACCGATTCGGTTGGTGCCACGGGTGCGCTTGCGCTTGCCGGGGCGGTTGAGGGTGTTGACCTTGAGCACCTCGACACCCCAGATCGCCTCGACGGCGTCACGGATCTCGGGCTTGGAGGCCTTGGTGCTCACCTTGAAGGTGTAGACGCCCTGTTCGATGAGGTCGTAGCTCTTCTCGGACACGACCGGAGCGATGATGATGTCGCGGGGATCTTTCACGATGCTTCCTTCTCGCTGGCCTCAGCCGACACCGGGGTGTTGGCGGGCAGAACGTCCTTGGTGAAGATGACCCACTCGTTGCAGAGCACGTCGTAGGCGTTGAGTTCGCCCGGACCGATGACCTGCACCTTGGGAAGGTTGCGGAAGCTCAGTGCCGCCGCGGCGTCGTCACGACCGACGACCACCAGGGCCGTTCCGGTGATGCCGAGTGCGTCGAGGGCAGCCTTGGCGTCTCTGGTCTTGGGGGATTCGATGCCCCACGAGTCGACCACGACGACCTTGCCCTCGCTGGCACGGTCCGACAGCGCCGAGCGCAGTGCGGCCTTGACCATCTTCTTGGGGGTCTTCTGATCGTACGAGCGGGGCTTCGGGCCGAGGGCGACGCCACCACCGCTGAACTGCGGGGAGCGGATCGAGCCCTGGCGGGCGTTGCCGGTGCCCTTCTGGGCGTAGGGCTTGCGGCCACCACCGGAGACCTCCGAGCGGGTCTTGGTGCTCTGGGTGCCGGAGCGGCGGGCGGCGAGCTGGGCGGTGACGACCTGGTGCATCAGCGACACGTTCGGGCGGACGCCGAAGACCTCGTCGTCGAGTTCGATCGTGCCGCTGTCCTTGCCGGCTGCGGTCTTGAGGGTGAGATCGGCCACGTCAGCCTGCCTTTCCTGCGAACTTGACGGCGTTGCGCACGATGACGACGCCACCGGCGGGGCCGGGGACCGAACCCTTGATCAGCAGCAGGTTGCGCTCGGCGTCGGACTGGACGACCTCGAGGTTCTGCGTGGTGACCTGCTCGTGACCCATGTGGCCGGCCATGCGCTGCCCCTTGAACACGCGTGCCGGAAAGGCACACGAGCCGATGGCGCCAGGCTTGCGGTGGCTCTTGTTGTTACCGTGCGATGCGGGCTGACCGGCGAAGTTGTGACGCTTCATGACACCGGCGAAACCCTTGCCTCGGCTGGTGCCCGTGACGTCGACCATCGTGCCGGCGGCGATCTGCTCGACGGTGAGCTCCTGGCCGACCTCGAAGCCGTCGACGGAGTCGAGGCGCAGCTCGATCAGGCGTTTGCCCGGGGCGACGCCGGCCTTCTCGAAGTGGCCCGCGGCCGGCTTCGTGAGCTTCTTCGCGTCACGGTGGCCGTAGGTCACCTGCAGCGCGTTGTAGCCGTTGCGTTCGTTGGTCTTGATCTGCACGATGCGCATCGGTTCGACACGGAGCACAGTGACGGGAACGACTTTGTCGTCGACCCATGTCTGCGTCATGCCGACCTTTTCGCCGACGATCGATTGTTGTGCCATGGCGGCAGGTTCCTTTTCGTTGTCCAAGCCCTCGGGGGGCTCTCCACGCAAATGCTCCGCCGCTAGCCGTTCCTGAAACAGGTTCGGACGAGCGTGCGGAGCACGAGATCTTGTTGTTGCTGAGCGGTTCCGGTCCCGGACGTTGCGGGCGGCCTACACAGACATCGATTGCTGAATGGTCTGGTGGTCGGAATGCCTTCCGATCACGGCCATGCAATGCTATGGGCGCCGATGCGGGCTTCCAACACGCGCACCACCCACGTTTGCGTGCAATTTCGGGTGGACCGCCCCACCCGGAATGCAACGCAAACGGGGGCGGTGGCGGGCGCCTCCCGACCAGTCACGTTTGCGTTGCAGATTCGGTGGACCGGGTCACCGAATTCAGCACGCAAACGGGATGGGCGGGGGGTCAGGGGTAGCGCTTGGCGAGCCAGTCGGCGACGTGCGCCATGGCTTCGGGGCGGTGGCCCTCGAGGTAGTGCGGAGCGCCCGGCATCTCGATGTAGGTGACGTCGTCGGCACCGGCGGCGTCGACGATCTCCTTCGCCTGCCACACCCGGATCTCGGTGTCGCCGGTCGGGTGCACCAGAAGCGTCGGAACAGTGACGTTCGGCATCGTGTCGGCGAGCTTGGCACCGCTCGACAGGCCCGACCATGTGCTCAACCAGCCCCGAGCGGTCATCGTGCGCGCGAGGCCACCACGCCCGTAGTTGGCGTCGAACGGGTCGGGGAACGCGAACAGCGATCCCATCGGCCGGTCGTCGGGGTCGATCGACAGGTCGAGGTAGGCCGGGTCGGCGAGCGTCCGGTAGATCGTGAGGTACTTCGTGAACACGGCTCGCCGGCGCAACTCTCGCCACCGGGTCGGATCGGCTGATTTGTCGACGGAACGCAACTCGGTCACGACATCACCCGCTTCGGCGATCGACGCCTTCGCGATCGCGTCGATGCGCGCCACACGCGCCCGCTGCGCCTCCCGGTAGGTGACCACCCACGCCGGGTCGTAGCTGCACGGTTCGGGCCATGGCCGCCATCCGTTGTCGGGGTGGTACATGTCGAGTTCGGGCACCGTGGAGAACGGATCGTGTTCGTCGGCCACCGACGGGTCGATCACCTGCAACATGAACACCCCCTCACCCGGATGCGCCGCCATGCCGACCCAGCCGTCGCCGATGCCGAGCTCGGCGTTGGCCATCGCCATCAACGACCCGCCACCGGAGTTGCCCAGCAGAACCACGGCCTCGGCGCCGCGTCGGATCATCTCGTCGTGCGCGGTCTGCACGTCGGTGATGCATGCCTCGTGCAGGCAGTCGGTGTCGTTGTTCATGTACCGCGTCCCGAAGCCCAGGACGGCGTACCCGGCAGCCGCCAGCAGCGGGCAGGCATAGTGCACGCCGAAGTCTCCCCGTGGGTGCGACAGAATCACGGCGGTCTTCCACGGTGTTCCGACCGGCGGAGTCCAGAGGATCCCGCGCACGAGGGCGCCATCGGGCGACACGAGTCGAATCGGTTCGCGCTGCACCTCCACACCGGGATCGTCCTCCGGAAGTGGCCAGTAGCCGAGGCCAAATGGTCGAGCACCGCCGCGCATGACGTCGAGAGCTTGCATGGCTGCAACGTAGATGACCGCCGGGCCACCACAACCCACCGGTGAGCGAAGCGACCGCATGCGGCGGTTGGCTCATCGCAACTCCAGCGACTTCTTCACCGCTGGAATGGTCCCGCTGCGCCGGGTCTCAGTCCTCGGGGCGTTCGACGAGCGTGACCGTGATGTCGATCGGGTCGCCGTCGCGCAGGATCGTCAGCGTCGTCGAATCGCCGGGCCCGAGGTCGCGAATTGCGGCGATCAGGCCCGTGGCGCCGTCGATCGGCGCGCCATCGGAGGCGACGACGAGGTCCCCGGCTTCGATGCCGGCGTCAGCCGCTGGGGTGTCGTCCTGCACCGCCGAGATGACCGCTCCCTGGCCCCCGTCGCGCCGCTCACCGAGCTCGACGCCGAGGTAGCCCTCCGAACGGGGATCGCCGCCGGCCTGTTCGCGGAGCGCTTCGATCACCGGGAGCGCTTCACGTGCGCTGATCGCAAAACCGACGTTCGTGGCCGCCGACGTCGCGGTGTCGCGGGCGACGGCGGTGTTGATGCCGACGACCTCGCCACGAGCATTGACCAGCGGACCACCTGAGTTGCCCGAGGAGATCGCGGCATCGGTCTGGATGAGGCCGTCGAGGAAGGCTCCCTCGGTGCCGATGGTGCGATCGAGCGCCGACACGATGCCGAGGGTCACCGACGGGTCACCGTCGAGGCCGAGTGCGAACCCGATCGCCACCACTTCGTCACCGATGCGAACGCTGCCCGGGTCGGCGAACACCGCAGCGTCGAAGCCGTCGCCGCTCATGCGCAACAGCGCCAGGTCGTTGCCGGGATCGGCAGCGAGGAGCCGCGCTTCTCGTGGCTCGGTCTCGCCGACCAACCGCACACGGATCTCGGTGGCGCCCTCGACGACGTGGGCGTTGGTGAGGATCTCGCCATCGGAGGAGACGATCACACCGGTGCCGGTCGACTGACCCTGACCGAACTGGCTGTCGATGTCGGCGCTGATCGTGACGACCGACGGCGCCATGTGTTCGATCACCTTGGCCACGTCGAGGCGACCTTCGATGGGGTCGCTCGGGGCGGACACGTTGATCGGCTCGTCGCTCGCGCTCCGCGGCGGCGAGTCGATCCAGTCCGACAGCTGGTTGCCGACGAGCGCGCCGGTGAGACCGGCGATCCAGGCGACCACTCCGACCGCAACGACGATGATCCAGTTGCGACGCCTGTCGCTCTGCGCCGCCCGACGCGGCACAGGCGAGACGAGACCCGGTCGAGCGCCTGGGTCCGGAGGCGGCAACGAAGTCATGGAGCCTGTCTATCCGTAAACGCGAACAGCGACCCCGTCGGGGTCGCTGTTCACACCTCTTTCACAACCGATGCGACACCAGGGGTCAGACCCCCGATGCCACGAATCAGCCGTTCTGGATCTTGATTTCGATGTCGACGCCGGCCGGCAGCTCGATGCGCTGGAGGCTGTCGATGGTCTTGCCATTCGGGTTCACGATGTCGATGAGGCGCTTGTGCACCCGCATCTCGAAGTGCTCCCGGCTGTCCTTGTCGACGTGCGGGCCACGGATGACCGTGTACCGGTGCTTGTCGGTCGGCAGCGGGATCGGGCCACGAACGGTGGCGTCGGTGCGGGTGACGGTCTCGACGATCTTCTTCGTCGACTGGTCGATGATCTCGTGATCGAACGCCTTGAGGCGGATGCGGATGCTCTGTGCCATTGGTCAGTACCCGATCACTTCAAGATCTTGGTGACGCGGCCGGCACCAACCGTGCGGCCACCCTCACGAATCGCGAACCGCAAACCCTCGTCCATCGCGATCGGCTTACCCAACTCCACCGTCATCTCGACATTGTCACCAGGCATCACCATCTCCGTCCCCGACGGCAACTCGATCGTGCCAGTCACATCGGTCGTACGGAAGAAGAACTGCGGACGATAATTGTTGAAGAACGGCTTGTGACGCCCACCCTCATCCTTGGTCAGGATGTACACCTGACCCTCGAAATTCGTGTGCGGCGTGATCGAACCGGGCTTACACAACACCTGCCCACGCTCCACATCCTCCTTGGCCGTACCACGCAACAACGCACCAATGTTGTCACCCGCCTGACCCTCATCGAGCAACTTACGGAACATCTCCACACCCGTACACGTCGTCTTCTGCGTCTCACGCAACCCAACGATCTCGATCTCATCACCAGTGTTGATGATCCCCTGCTCCACCTTGCCGGTCACAACAGTGCCACGACCCGTGATCGTGAACACATCCTCGATCGGCATCAAGAACGGCTTGTCCAACTCACGAACCGGCTCCGGAATCGACTGCATCCGCAGCAGCCATCAACTCCATGATCTTCTCCTGCCACTCAGCCTCACCCTCCAACGCCTTCAAAGCGCTGACCTGAATGACCGGGGCATCATCACCCGGGAACTCATACTCATTGAGCAGCTCCCGAACCTCGAGCTCCACCAACTCGATCAACTCTTCATCATCAACCATGTCCGCCTTGTTCAACGCCACAACGATGTACGGAACACCAACCTGACGCGCCAACAACACATGCTCACGCGTCTGCGGCATCGGACCATCCGTCGCAGCGACCACCAGAATCGCACCATCGACCTGCGCCGCACCCGTGATCATGTTCTTGATGTAGTCAGCATGACCCGGCATGTCCACATGCGCATAGTGACGATTCTCCGTCTCGTACTCAATATGAGCAATCGAGATCGTGATCCCACGCGCCTTCTCCTCCGGCGCCTTGTCAATCGTGTCAAACGCCTGATACTCAGCCAACCCACGATCCGCCAACGTCTTCGAAATCGCCGCCGTCAACGTCGTCTTCCCATGGTCAATATGACCCATCGTGCCAATATTCACGTGCGGCTTAGTGCGCTCGAACTTCTGCTTGCTCATGATGCGTGCGACTCCAATGTCGTTTCGTTTACTCGGATGTGGGTTGTCAAAGAACTGATCTGCGTTCAGCGGGTTGGTTCAGCAGCGATCACTCGCCACGAACCCGCTTCACGATTTCCTGGGCGATGGCCTCGGGTACCTGTGCGTACTCCGCGAACTGCATCGTGTAGGTCGCTCGCCCCTGTGTGCGCGAACGGAGGTCGGTACTGTACCCGAACATCTCCGACAGCGGCACCTGAGCGTTGACGACCTGGGTGTTGCCGCGGGCCTCCATGCTGCCGATACGGCCTCGACGGCTCGACAGGTCGCCCATCACGTCGCCCATGTACTCCTCGGGGGTGACGACCTCGACGGCCATGATCGGCTCCATCAGGACCGGCTTGGCCATCTCGGCGGCCCGACGGAACGCCATCTGACCGGCGATCTTGAAGGCCATCTCCGAGGAGTCGACGTCGTGGTACTGGCCGTCGACCAGCGACACCTTGACGTCGACGGTCGGGTACCCGGCGAGCACGCCGTTGTCGAGCGAGCTCTGCAGACCCTGGTTGGTCGGGTTGATGTACTCACGCGGGATACGACCGCCCGAGATCTTGTCCTCGAACTCGTAGCCGCCACCCGGGTTCGGCGCCATGTCGATCTTGACGACGGCGAACTGACCCGAGCCGCCGGACTGCTTGATGTGGCGGTACTCGACGCTCTTGACTTCCTTGGTGATCGTCTCGCGGTAGGCCACCTGCGGCTTGCCGACGGTGGCTTCCACGGCGAACTCACGCATCATGCGGTCGACGAGCACTTCGAGGTGCAGCTCGCCCATCCCGGAGATGATGGTCTGGCCGGTCTCCTCGTCGGACTGGATGCGGAACGTCGGGTCCTCGTCGGACAGCGACTTCAGCGCCTTGCCGAGCTTCTCCTGGTCGGACTTGGTCTTCGGCTCGATGGCGACGTGGATCACCGGCTCGGGGAACTCCATCCGTTCCAGGATGATCGCGCTGTCACGATCGCAGAGAGTGTCACCGGTGGTCACGTTCTTGAAGCCGAGCCCTGCGACGATGTCGCCGGCCATTGCGATGTCGAGGTCTTCGCGCTGGTTGGCGTGCATCAACAGGATGCGTCCGAGCCGCTCGCGATCTTCCTTGACCGAGTTGTAGACCTCTTCGCCCTTGCCGATCTCTCCCGAGTAGACCCGGAAGTAGGTCAGCTTGCCGAAGGGGTCGGCGACGATCTTGAACGCGAGCGCAGCGAATTCGCTGTCCTCGGGGCCGCGTGTGGCGTCGATCTCCTCGCCACCCTTGGTGACGATGCCGTGCGCCGGCTCGATGTCGAGCGGGCTCGGGAGGAAGTCGATGACGGCGTCGAGCATGGGCTGCACGCCCTTGTTCTTGAATGCCGAGCCGCAGAGGATCGGCACGAACTCGTTGGCGAGCGTGCCCGAGCGGATCGCCTTCTTGATGTCGGCCTCGGAGACGTCCTCGCCTTCGAGGTACTTGTCCATCAGCTCTTCGCTCTGGGTGGCGATGGTCTCCATCATCGCCTCGCGGTACTCGTTGGCCTGCTCGACCATGTCGGCGGGGATGTCCTCGATCTCGTATGTCGCTCCGAGGTCCTTTTCGTCGATGTCGCGCCAGACGAGCGCCTTCATCCTGACGATGTCGACGAGACCCTCGTAGGCCTTGACGGCTTCGGGACCACCGGCACCGATGGGCAGATGGAGCACGAGGGGGTTCGCCTGGAGGCGGTCCTTCACCATCTGCACGGTGCGATAGAAGTCGGCGCCGATGCGGTCCATCTTGTTGACGAAACACATGCGCGGCACGTTGTACTTGTTGGCCTGACGCCACACGGTCTCGGTCTGGGGCTCGACGCCGGCGACCGAGTCGAACACGGTGACCGCTCCGTCGAGCACGCGCAGCGAGCGCTCGACTTCGATGGTGAAGTCGACGTGGCCCGGCGTGTCGATGATGTTGATGCGGTGGTCGTTCCAGACACAGGTGGTGGCAGCGGAGGTGATCGTGATGCCACGCTCCTGCTCCTGGGCCATGTGGTCCATCGTGGCGGCGCCGTCGTGGACCTCGCCGATCTTGTAGCTCTTGCCGGTGTAGTAGAGGATGCGCTCGGTGGTGGTGGTCTTACCGGCATCGATGTGCGCCATGATCCCGATGTTCCGGGTGCGCTCCAGGGGAAACTCTCGCTTGGCCATCTCTACTACTTCCGTGTCAAAGGGCGACTGGGGGGTCGTGATCCGTCTACTGATCGGGTGCTGTGGCGCCGCCTTCGGCGCAGGCACGGCTCACGAGTGTACCGGCCGCACATGCCCGCCCACCCGCACGTGACGGGTGTTTCACGTCAGCAGTTCGCGACCACTTCACCCTCGACCGACTCCCCCATGAGGTCGGGGCCGGGAAGGAAGCTTCCCGTCCCGCGAATCGTCGAACCGTCGAGGGTCAATTCCACCGGCGAACCGAACATCGAGTTCGCCTCCCACAACGTTTCGAAGTCGCCGTCGTACACCGAGATCGATGCGACATCGGTGATCGTTCCCTCGTCACCGAACTGGGTGATGTCGAGTCCGGGGTCGTCGTAGGACGTCGCGGTGAAGAGGATCTCCGAACCGGCCGACATCTGCGACTCGAGTGAGCACAGCACCGTCGGGAACTCGAAGGTTTCACCGTTGGCCAGCGTCAACGTGGCGCCTCCGCCGGACGACTCCGGTGCCGGCGCCTGCTCGGCTTCGGTGGCCTCGGGAGCGGTGTCCTCGGGTGGGGCCGCCTGGGTGGTGTCGGTCGCTTCTCCCGCCCCGTCGTCGACCACTGCCGAATCGTTCGTTGCAGCATCGGATGTGTCGCCGTCACTTCCGCACGCGACAGCCAGAACCGCCAGCGAAACGAGCACGAGCACGCGAGTTGTTGTAGCCATGGAGCCATGGTTCCACATTCGACAACCGGTCCTGGACGAGTTCGATGACGACCGCCCGCGATGTCACCCCCGACCCCATCCGCGACGCACTGGCGCAGGTCCTCGAGCGCCACCGACCCGACCGGTCCGGTGAGGTGGCGAGCTACATTCCCGAGTTGGCAACGGTGGACGCCGACGGGTTCGGCGCCGCACTCGTCAGCGTCCAGGGCAACGTGCACCACGCCGGCGACGCCGACCGGCCCTTCACGATCCAGTCGGTGTCGAAGCCGTTCGTGTACGCGATGGCCGTCTCTGAACTCGGCCTCGACGAGGTCCATCGCCACGTCGGCTTCGAACCGAGCGGTGAACCCTTCAACGCGATCAGCCTCGACCCCGACACGGGCCGCCCCGACAATCCGCTGATCAACGCCGGCGCCATCGTCACCTCTGCCCTGATCGACGGACCGACGGCGAGCGAGCGGTTCGACCGGGTGCGCACGTTCCTCTCGGCGTGTGCCGGCCGCGAGTTGGGCTTCGACGCCGAAGTCTTCGCGTCGGAGACCGCGACCGGCGACCGCAACCGAGCACTGGCACATCTCGCCCGGTCCAGCGGTGCACTGCGTCGATCGGTCGACGACGCCACCGAGGTGTACTTCCGCCAGTGTTCGCTCGTCGTGACGACGGAGGATCTCGCGGTGATGGGGGCGACCCTCGCCAACAGCGGAGTCAATCCGCTCACGAAGCGCCAGGTGATGAGCGAACGAGCAGCGACGATCACGCTCTCGATCATGGCGACGTGCGGCATGTACGACCACAGTGGCGAGTGGATGGCGCGGGTGGGCCTTCCGGCAAAGAGCGGCGTGGGCGGCGGGATCGTCGCGGCCCAGCCTGCACAGTTCGGCATCGGCGTGCACAGCCCTCGTCTCGACTCGTGGGGCAACAGTGTCCGGGGCTCCGCAGTGCTGCAGAGCCTGTCGCAGGACTTCGACCTGCACCTCTTCGACCACCCGAACGAACCGCGCTCGCCGATCGTCTCGTGGGAGACCGACGGCTGGGGTCACCGTCGGGGTCCTGCGTGGCGAATTCGACCTCATCTCCGCTGAGGCCGTGATCGAACTGATGCTCGAAGCCGGCGCGAGCGGTACGCGCACGATCCGACTCGACGTCACGGGGGTGACACGCGCTCGGACCGGCGCCAGGCAACTGTTCGAGGTGATCAGCCGGCACCTCGAAGCGCAGGACGTCGACATCGTCGTCGAGGGCAACCTCGACTGACGATCGCACCACTCCGAGCTCAGCTGGAGTTCAGCGAGCCTGGATGTAGTCGTGGAGTTGGTTGTTCTCCTGCTCGAGTTGACCGACGCGAGCCTTGACGACGTCGCCGATCGAGATGATCCCGGCAAGGTGCCCCGCGCCGTCGACCACTGGCAGGTGGCGGATGCGACGTTCGGTCATCATCGCCATCATCTGATCGATGGTGTCGTCACCTCGACAGGTGGTGACCGACGTCGACATCACCGACGCGACGTCGTGGCCGAGGGTGGAGCCGCCGTGAGCAGCGAGCGCCCGAACGACATCGCGCTCGGAGAGGATCCCGTCGATCAGGCGCCCGTCGCGGCTCACCACCAGTGCTCCGACGCCGTGATCGCGCAAGGCTGCAGTTGCGTCGGCAAGCGACGACGTCGGCGCGATCGTCGCGACCGCATCCCCCTTCACCGTCAAGACGTTGTGGACGTGCATCGAGTTCCCCTTCCCGATCGTGTGGTCGGACCACTCCCCTCCGTACACGATAGTGCATTCGTGAAGGCCCCCGGAACGGCAAGACCCGGGGCCGCAGCCCCGGGTCTCGTCGATGTGTCGGCATCCGCGGCGGAGGGGACTGACCCCACCGCTGCAGGTCACCAGCGGTAGTGGGCGAACGCCTTGTTCGACTCGGCCATCTTCTGGATGTCGTCGCGCTTCTTCATCGCGGCACCCAGGCCGTTGGCGGCGTCCATCAGCTCGTTGGCGAGGCACTCGGCCATCGTCTTCTCGCGACGGGCACGGGCGTAGTCGACCGTCCAGCGGATCGCCAGCGTGGTCGCACGGCGAGGACGCACCTCGACGGGGACCTGATAGGTGGCACCACCGACGCGACGGCTGCGCACCTCGAGCGGCGGCTTGACGTTCTCGATCGCGCGCTTGACGGTGTCGATCGCCATGTCGTCTCCTTCGAGACGGCTCTGGATGATCTCCATCGCGTCGTAGACGATCTTCTCGGCAACGGTGCGCTTGCCGTGCAGCATCACCTTGTTGGTGATCTGGGTGACGAGCACCGACTTGTGGATGGGATCCGCGACGAGTTCGCGGCGGGGAGCAGGACCTTTACGTGGCATCTCGGGTCACTTCTCCTTCTTCGCGCCGTACCGGCTGCGGGCCTGTTTGCGGTTCTTCACGCCGACGGCGTCGAGTGCGCCGCGGATGATCTTGTAGCGCACACCGGGCAGGTCGCGAACACGGCCGCCGCGCACGAGCACGATCGAGTGCTCCTGCAGGTTGTGGCCCTCGCCGGGGATGTAGGCGGTGACTTCGATACCGGAGTTCAAACGGACACGGGCCACCTTGCGCAGCGCCGAGTTCGGCTTCTTCGGGGTGGTGGTGTACACGCGGGTGCAGACGCCACGACGCTGGGGCGAACCCTTGAGCGCCGGTGTCTTGCTCTTGGTGACTTTCGAGCTGCGACCTTGACGGACGAGCTGTTGGATTGTTGGCACGAATGAAACCTCGTTCGTTCGGTCGTGTCGGCAGCTCCTCGACGATCCGGGGCCTGCGACATGTGGTGTGTTGGACGAAATCGCGGGTTGCGACCCGCCCGCCGTACATCGAGAACGTCGTACGACGAACCCGATGAGAGGACCCTGCAATGCTACGGCCGCCCCATCCCACGCGCAACCGCTGTCCGGCGATGGGCGACCGCCCCGGACGCGGAACGTCCCGGGCGACTCGCCCGGGACGTTGCCGTCGTTTCGTGATCGGTGAGGTCAGCCGATGGGCTCGGCGGCGGCCTCGGGCTCGTAGGAACCCTCGAGGCCGGCCAGGAACGCTGCCGGATCCTCTTCTTCACCTTCGCTCGAGTAGAACGACATCGGCTCGTACTCAGGGGCTTCGATGCTGAACTCGCGGTACTTCATCATGCCCGTGCCGGCAGGGATGAGCTTGCCGATGATGATGTTCTCCTTGAGCCCGATCAGGCTGTCGCCGCGGCCGTCGATGGCGGCCTCGGTGAGCACCCGGGTGGTCTCCTGGAACGACGCCGCAGACAGCCACGACTCGGTCGCCAGCGAGGCCTTGGTGATGCCCATCAGTTCGGGGCGGCCCTCGGCGGGGCGGAGGCTCTCTTCGACCATGCGACGGTTGGTGTCGCGGAATCGCTTCGAGTCGACGCGCTCGCCCGGCAGGAAGGTGGTGCCACCCGGCTCCTGCACGCCGATACGCCGGGTCATCTGGCGCACGATGAGCTCGATGTGCTTGTCGTGGATCGACACGCCCTGATCGCGGTAGACCCGCTGGACCTCTTCGACCAGGTACAGCTGCGTCTCGCGGATGCCCTTGATCTCCATGATCTCCTTCGGATCGAAGGGACCGTCGACGAGCGGGTCGCCGGCCTTGACGTCCTGGCCGTCCTCGACGATCGGACGAGCACCGAGCGGCAGCACGACTTCGTGCTCCTCGCCGGCGTCATCGATGACGACGACGGGGATGCCCTTGCCCTCGTCCTCACGCAGGTGCAGCACACCGCTCGCCTTGGCGAGACGGGCCGAACCCTTCGGCGTACGAGCTTCGAACAGCTCGACGACGCGAGGCAGACCGCCGGCGATGTCCTTGCCGGCCACACCGCCGGTGTGGAAGGTACGCATCGTCAGCTGGGTGCCGGGCTCACCGATCGACTGCGCGGCGATGACGCCGACGGCCTCGCCGAGCTCGATCATCTTGCCGGTGGCCAGCGAACGGCCGTAGCACATTGCGCACACGCCGAGTTCGGCGTCGCACGTGAGCACGGAACGCACGCGAAGGCGCTCGATGTTCTTGTCGTCGCGCAGTGCTTCCATCTCCTCGTCGCCGACGATGGTGTTGCGAGGCAGCATCGAAATCGACTCGCCCTCCTTCACCATCGGCGAGGCGAGCTCGGTGTCCTGCAGCAGCGCACGGCCGTACAGCTTGGTCTCGAGGTACGAGCGACGGTTGGCCGTATCGGCCGACACGTTCTCGATCCACACCCCGAGCGTCGAGCCGCAGTCCTCTTCGCGCACGATCAGCTCCTGGGCCACGTCGACGAGGCGACGGGTCAGGTAGCCCGAGTCGGCGGTACGAAGCGCGGTGTCGACGAGGCCCTTGCGGGCGCCCGGCGTGGCGATGAAGTACTCGAGGGTTTCGAGGCCCTCACGGAAGTTCGACTTGATCGGGCGGGGAATCATGTCACCACGGGGGTTGGCCACGAGGCCACGCATGGCGCCGATCTGACGCATCTGCGTCATGTTTCCTCGGGCACCCGAGTCGACCATCATCTGGATCGGGTTGAACCGCTGCTGTTCGAACTCGTGGACCATTGCTGCCTGCACCTGAGCGGTGGCGTCGGTCCAGATGCGGACTTCCTGCTGACGGCGCTCACCGTCGGTGATGATGCCCCGACGGAACTGCTTCTCGACCTTGTCGGCCTGCTCCTCGAAGTCGTCGAGCAGCGCCCGCTTGGCAGCGGGAGTGCGCACGTCGTCGATCGACACGGTCAGGCCCGACTGCGTCGCGTAGCGGTAGCAGAGGTTCTTGAGATTGTCGAGCGATGCAGCGACGACCGACTTGTCGTAGTTGTCGGAGAGGCGTTCGACGATGACACCCATCTCCTTCTTCTTGACGGTCTCGTCGAAGTGGCCGAACTGCTCGGTGTAGTCCTCGGGCAGCGCTTCTTCGAAGAGGACGCGACCGACCGTGGACTCGAACCGCTCACGCCCCGGCGGACGCATGTGGATCTTGGCGTGCAGCTCGAGGGTGCCTTCGTCGTAGGCGCGCATCGCCTCCCACAGGTGGCGGAACGTCCGACCCTCGCCCTTGCCGCCGTCGACGGCCTCGGTGAGGTAGTAGCCACCGATGATGAGGTCCTGCGACGGGGTCACGATCGGGCGACCCGACGCCGGCGACAAGATGTTGTTCGCGCTGAGCATCAGCACGCGGGCCTCGGCCTGCGCTTCGGCGGACAGCGGCACGTGGATGGCCATCTGGTCGCCGTCGAAGTCGGCGTTGAACGCGGTACAGACCAGCGGGTGGATCTGCAGGGCCTTGCCCTCGACCAGAACCGGCTCGAAGGCCTGGATGCCGAGGCGGTGCAGCGTCGGCGCACGGTTGAGGAGCACCGGGTGCTCCTTGATGACGTCTTCGAGCACGTCCCACACCTGCGGGCGGCGACGCTCGACCATGCGCTTGGCGGTCTTGATGTTCTGCGCCAACTCGAGGTCGACCAGACGCTTCATGACGAACGGCTTGAACAGCTCGAGCGCCATCAGCTTCGGCAGGCCGCACTGGTGCAGACGCAGCGTCGGGCCGGCCACGATGACCGAGCGGCCCGAGTAGTCGACGCGCTTGCCGAGCAGGTTCTGACGGAACCGGCCCTGCTTGCCCTTGAGCATGTCGGACAGCGACTTGAGTGGACGGTTGCCCGGTCCGGTCACCGGCCGGCCGCGGCGACCGTTGTCGAACAGTGCGTCGACGGCCTCCTGCAGCATGCGCTTCTCGTTGTTGATGATGATCTCCGGCGCGCCGAGGTTGAGCAGACGCTCGAGTCGGTTGTTGCGGTTGATCACACGGCGATACAGGTCGTTGAGGTCGGAGGTGGCGAAGCGGCCACCGTCGAGCTGGACCATCGGGCGCAGCTCCGGCGGGATCACCGGCACCGCGTCGAGGATCATCGCCTTCGGGTCGTTGGTACGGCGACCGTGCTCGTCGCGGTTGTTGAACGACGCGACGATCTTGAGGCGCTTGATCGCCTTCTGCTTGCGCTGGGCGCTCAGCGGCTTCTGGCCCTCCTGCGGGTCGATGGCGTTGCGGAGCTTGATCTCTTCCTCGTCGAAGTCGATGCGGTCGATGAGCGCCTTGATCGCCTCTGCGCCGGTGCCACCTTCGAAGTACTCGCCGTACTTGTCACGCATCTCGCGCCACAGCATCTCGTCTTCGATGATCTTGCGGGCGTGCAGCGACTTGAACTCGTCCCACGTACGAGCGATCAGGTCGAGCTCGATGTCGTAACGCTCGCGGATGGCCTCGACTTCTTTGTCGGCTTCCTTCTGGAGCTTCTTCAGGTCGGCCGCCTTGGCGTCTTCCTTCTCGGCCTGGGCGGCGGTCTCCTCGAGCTCCTTGAAGCGACGGTCGATGGCGATCTCCATCTCCTTCTGGACCGCGTCGCGCTCTTCGAGGTACTCGGCTTCGAGGTTCGACAGCGCCTCGTGGCGGCCGTCCTCGTCGACCCAGCTGACGAGATGCGCCGCGAAGTAGATGACCTTCTCGAGCTGCTTGGCCTTGAGCTCTTCCTTCGGCTCGATGCCGGCGAGGAGATAGGCGAGCCACGAGCGGGTGCCGCGCAGGTACCAGATGTGCACTGCCGGAGCGGCGAGCTCGATGTGGCCCATGCGATCGCGACGCACCTTCGAGCGGGTGACCTCGACGCCGCAGCGCTCGCAGATGATGCCCTTGAACCGGACGCGCTTGTACTTGCCGCAGTAGCACTCCCAGTCGCGGGTCGGCCCGAAGATCTTCTCGCAGAACAGGCCGTCCTTCTCGGGACGCAGCGTGCGGTAGTTGATCGTCTCGGGCTTCTTCACCTCACCGTGTGACCAGTTGCGGATCTGGTCCGCCGTGGCCAGGCGGATCTTGAGTTGGTCGAACATGTTGACGTCGAGCATGTGGTTCTCTTTCGCGTCGGTCTTCGTTGTTGCAGGTCAGCAGGATCAGTAGCGGGCGGCGCGTTCGGCTTTTCCTTTTCGCGCCGTGCGTCGTCTTCGTCGGTGCCGCGCTCGGGGCGGGAGATGTCGATGCCGAGTTCCTCGGCGGCGCGGTAGACCTCGTCGTCGAGGTCGCGCATCTCGATCTCGTGGCCGTCCTCGGTGAGCACTTCGACGTTGATGCAGAGTGCCTGCATCTCCTTCATCAGCACCTTGAAGCTCTCGGGCACACCCGGTTCCGGGATGTTGTCGCCCTTGACGATCGCTTCGTACACACGGACACGGCCGAGCACGTCGTCGGACTTGATGGTCAGCAGCTCCTGCAAGCAGTACGCCGCGCCGTAGGCCTCGAGGGCCCACACTTCCATCTCGCCGAAGCGCTGACCGCCGAACTGGGCCTTGCCACCGAGCGGCTGCTGGGTGATCATCGAGTACGGGCCGGTGGAGCGGGCGTGGATCTTGTCGTCGACCAGGTGGGCCAGCTTCAAGATGTACATGTACCCGCAGGTGATCTGGTTGTCGTACTGCTCGCCGGTGCGACCGTTGTAGAGGTCGAGCTTGCCGTTCATGCCGACGAGGCGGTCGCCGTTGGCGGCCTCGGGGTTGAGCTGCTCGAGGATCTCCTGGATGGTCGGATGATCGAGCGACTTCTCCTTCTCGTCCCAGTTGGCGCCGTCGAACACCGGCGTCGCCACGAACGTGGCGGGCTTGGTGTTCGGACGCGTCTTGGTCTCGGTGCCACGGATCGGGTCGTCGCCGACCTTGGTGCCGTCGGGGTTCGTCCAGCCCCAGCGAGCGCAGTAGCCGAGGTGCGCTTCGAGCACCTGGCCCACGTTCATTCGGCTCGGCACGCCGAGCGGGTTCAAGATGATGTCGACCGGCTGGCCGTCGGCGGTGAACGGCATGTCCTCGATCGGCAGGATCTTGGAGATGACGCCCTTGTTGCCGTGACGACCGGCGAGCTTGTCGCCGACGCTGATCTTGCGCTTCTGAGCGACGTACACCCGCACGAGCTGGTTGACGCCCGGAGGCAGCTCGTCGCCGTCGTCGCGGTTGAACACCTTGACGTCGATGACCTTGCCGACCTCGCCGTGCGGCACCTTCAAGCTGGTGTCGCGGACCTCACGGGCCTTCTCACCGAAGATGGCACGCAGGAGGCGCTCTTCGGGGGTCAGCTCGGTCTCACCCTTCGGGGTGACCTTGCCGACGAGCACGTCACCGGGGCCGACTTCGGCGCCGACGCGGATGATGCCGCGATCGTCGAGGTCGGCGAGGATGTCGTCGCTCAGGTTCGGGATGTCGCGCGAGATCTCTTCCGGGCCGAGCTTGGTGTCGCGGGCATCGACCTCGTGCTCCTTGATGTGGATCGACGTGAGCACGTCGTCCTTCACCAGGCGCTCGGAGAGGATGATCGCGTCCTCGAAGTTGTAGCCCTCCCATGGCATGAACGCCACGAGCAGGTTCTTGCCGAGGGCGAGTTCGCCCTCGTCCGTGGACGGACCGTCGGCGATGATCGTGCCGGCCTTGACCTTGTCGCCCTCGACCACGCGCGGCCGCTGGTTGATGCAGGTGTCCTGGTTCGACCGGCGGAACTTGGCGAGACGGTAGACCCGCTTGCCCTCGTTCTTGTACTGCACGGTGATCGACTCGCCGGACACCTCGGTGACCTCGCCGTCGTCGGTTGCCTGGATCAGGTCGGCGGCGTCACGGGCGGCCCGGTTCTCGATGCCGGTGCCGATGTACGGCGCCTCGGCGCGCACCAGCGGAACGGCCTGGCGCTGCATGTTCGCGCCCATCAGGGCGCGGTTGGCGTCGTCGTGCTCGAGGAACGGGATCAGCGCCGTGGCGACCGACACGATCTGCTTCGGCGACACGTCGATGAAGTCGACCTCGGCGGCGGAACGTACCCGATGTCGGTGGTGGCACCGAAGAAGCTCTCGGCTTCGAGCATCTTGCGGAGATCCTCGAGGCTCGCAGCCTGCGGTGAACGCCGCACCAGCGTGCGCTCGTCGCGGATGCTGCCGTCATCGAGCAGCGGCGTGTTGGCCTGGGCGACGACGTAGTTCTCTTCTTCGTCGGCGGCCATGTAGACGATCTTGCCGGTGACCTTGCCGTCGATGACTTCACGGTACGGGCTCTCGATGAAGCCGAACTCGTTGACACGGGCGTAGGTCGACAGACCGCCGATCAGGCCGATGTTCGGGCCTTCCGGCGTTTCGATCGGGCACATGCGGCCGTAGTGGCTGAAGTGCACGTCTCGCACTTCGAAGCCGGCGCGCTCACGTGACAGACCGCCCGGACCGAGCGCCGAGAGACGGCGACGGTGGGTGAGGCCCGACAGTGGGTTGACCTGGTCCATGAACTGCGAGAGCTGCGAGGTTCCGAAGAACTCCTTGATCGCAGCAACGACCGGGCGGATGTTGATCAGCGTCTGCGGCGTGATCGCCTCGACGTCCTGGGTGGTCATGCGCTCACGCACGACGCGCTCCATACGGCTGAGGCCGATGCGCACCTGGTTCTGGATCAGCTCGCCGACCGAACGGATGCGACGGTTGGCGAAGTGGTCCTGGTCGTCGAGGCGGTAGCCGGGCTCCTGCTTGACGAGGTGCAGCATGTAGGTGATCGATGCGAGCACTTCGCAGCGGCTGAGGACGTTCTGGTCCTCGTCGGGCAGGTCGAGCAGCGGCTCACCTTCGGCGTTGACGGCACCCTCGAGACCGAACAGCGCGCCGAGCTGGGCGACTTCGTCGCCGAGCTTGCGGTTGAGCTTGTAGCGACCGACGCGGCTGAGGTCGTAGCGGCGGCTCTCGAAGAATGCGTTGCGGAAGTACGCCTTGGCGGACTCGACCGTCGGCGGCTCGCCCGGGCGGGCGCGCTTGTAGATCTCGACGAGCGCTTCGTCCTGGGTCGGCGCGATGTCGCGCTCCTTGTCCCACTGGCCTTCGAGGAAGTCGAAGTGGGCAACGAACCGGTCGAGGAACCCGGGTGCGTTCTCCTCGTCGTAGCCGAGCGCACGCAGCATCGTGAAGATGCCGAGGCGACGCTTGCGGGCCACGCGGGTGCCGGCGGTGACGTCCTTGCCGGGCTTGTGCTCGACGTCGAACTCCATCCACTCGCCCCGATAGGGATGGATCGTGCCCTTGACGAGCTGGTGCTTGGTGAGGTTGCGGAGGCGGAAGCGCTCGCCCGGCTCGAAGATGACACCGGGGCTCCGCACGAGCTGCGACACGACGACGCGCTCGGTGCCGTTCACGATGAACGTGCCCTTGTCGGTCATGATCGGGAAGTCGCCCATGAAGACGGTCTGTTCCTTGATCTCACCGGTGTTGCGGTTCATGAACCGGGCGCGCACGAACACGGGCGCGCTGTAGGTCATGTCCTTTTCCTTGCACTCCTCCACCGTGAACTTCGGCGGCGGGCGCAGATCTTCGTCGAACGGGTCGAATTCCAGCTCGAGCTGGAGCGACTCGGAGAAGTCCTTGATCGGGCTGATGTCGCGGAAGGTGTTCGCCATGCCCTCGTTGAGGAACCATTCGAAACTCTCTCGCTGAATCGCGATCAGGTCGGGGAGTTCGAGCGGCTCCTTGAGGTTGCCGAACGAATAGCGTTCACGGGACACGGGACGAGTCGCCACGGATCACTCTCCAGAAAATCGAGGGTTGACGACGCAGAATGCTGCGACGTGATGCCGGGCGCGCTGATCCAGACCGAAGGGACGGTGGGGGAACAGGAGACACACGGCAACGGGCGATCCTATCGGCGTAGGACGCACAACGTCAACCGCCGACGGCGTCGTTTCGCCGAGCGGGACCAATCCTGCGATGAATTGCCGGTCAAGGTAAAGAAGTCGGCCGCAGATGTCAAGCATTCCCGGCGCATCGAAGCGAAAACGACAAGAACCCGACGGCCGCAGCCGCCGGGTTCTCGTTCGTTCATCGAGGTGATCGTGCGCCGAACGGCGCAGAGATCACTTGAGTTCGACGGTGGCGCCGACTTCCTCGAGCTTGGCCTTGGCGGCGTCGGCGTCGGCCTTGCTGGCCTTCTCCATCAGCGGCTTCGGGGCAGCGTCGACGAGGTCCTTGGCGTCCTTCAGGCCCACGCCGAGCAGGTCCTTGACGACCTTGACGACCTGGATCTTCTGGGCGCCGGCGCTCTCGAGCACGACGTCGAATTCGTCCTTCTCCTCGGCGGCAGCAGCGTCGCCGCCACCGCCGGCCGGGGCCGCCGCGGCGACTGCGACGGGCGCAGCTGCGGTGACATCGAACTTCTCTTCGAAGGCGTCGAGCAGTTCCTTGAGCTCGATCACGGTCATGTTGCTGATCGCGTCGAGGATCTCTTCCTTGGTGGACATTGTGTTCTCCTGTGTTCAGTTCGTTGGTTCAGTACGTGGGGTGTGTCAGGCGGCCTCGTCGGCCGACTGCTGTTCGATGAGTGCCGACAGGCCGTAGGCGAAGTTCCGCGGGAGTGCCTGGAGCAGTCCAGCGGTCTTGACCAGTGGCGCCTGGAACGCGCCGGCCAGACGGGCCAGCAGTTCTTCGCGCGACGGCAGGCTGGCGAGCGCCTTGACGTCATCGGCCGACATCGGGCTGTCGCCCAACATGCCGCCCTTGATGACGAGCAGCGGATTGACCTTGCTCTGGTCGAGCAGCGCCTTCGCCGCCGCCACCGAATCGCCGGTGACGAACGTGAGTGCGGTCGGCCCGAGCAGGTGCTCGTTCAGCCCTTCGTAGCCGGCTTCTGTCGCAGCGAGACGGGCCAGGGTGTTCTTGTACACCTTGTGCTCGGCGCCGGCGTCACGCAACGGGGCGCGAAGATCGGCCAGCTGGCCGACCGACATCCCCCGGTACTCGGAGACGAACACCGCGACGCTGTCGTTCAGCTTCTCGGTGATCTCCTTGACGGTCGCGACCTTGTCGGGTCGTGGGTTCGTTGTCATGTGTGCATACCTCCTCTCGCTCAACTCGTGGTGCTCGCATCAGATGCGAACACCGACGAGGAGCACGCGCTGCGAGCAGCACGGTTCTTCGGCGATATGCACCTCGGTTGGTGGGACGAACCCATTACCCCCGACTGGTTCTCACAGCGCAGGTACCAACGGTCTCTGGCGAGCGACCGGATATGTGAATGGTGAACTCTACTCCGGCTTCAGCCGACCCGTGTCGACGTGGACGCCGGGGCCCATGGTCGACGACACCGTGATCTTCCTCAGGTACCGGCCCTTGGCCGACGCCGGCTTCGCACGCTGGATCTCGTCGATCACGGCGCGGAAGTTCTGCTCGAGTGCCGACGGCTCGAAACTCGCCTTGCCCAGCGGAACGTGGACGTTGCCGTAGCGGTCGGTCCGGTACTCGACCTTGCCGCCCTTGAAGTCCTCGACGGCCTTCGCGACGTCGGGGGTGACCGTGCCGGTCTTGGGGTTCGGCATCAGTCCGCGTGGGCCGAGGACCCGACCGAGACGACCAACGGTCGGCATCATGTCGGGCGTGGCGATCACGAGGTCGAAGTCCATCTTGCCGCCTTCGACATCGGCGGCGAGGTCGTCGGCGCCGACGATGTCGGCTCCGGCCTCACGTGCCTGATCGGCTGCCTCGCCGGTGGCGAACACTGCGACACGGACATCCTTGCCGGTGCCGGCGGGCAGGGCGACGGTGCCACGAACCATCTGATCGGCCTTGCGGGGGTCGACGCCGAGTCGGATCGACACGTCGACGCCCTCGTCGAACTTGGCCGACGCCATCGTCTTCACGAGACCCACGGCCTCGCCCGGACCGTAGAACTGGTCCCGGTCGAACTTCTTCGAGCGCGTCTGTGTACTTCTTGCCTGACATTGTCTGTCTCCCTCAATGGTTGGCCCGCCGGGCGAGGTGATCCCGGTCGTGGCGTTGGTGGATGGGGCGACACGGGTCTGGCCCGTGTGGTCCCGATTACTTGACTTCGATGCCCATGCTCCGGGCGGTGCCGCGGACCTGGAGCTTGGCGGCGTCCATGTCGTAGGCGTTGAGGTCGGGCATCTTGATGGTCGCGATCTCCTCGAGCTGAGCCTCGGTGATCGAACCGACCACTTCGGCACCCGGGTTGTTCGCGGCCTTGTCGAGGCCGGCCTTCTCACGGATGAGCACAGCAGTCGGCGGCGTCTTCAAGACGAAGTCGAACGTGCGGTCCTCGTAGATCGTGATCTCGGTCGGCACGACGGTGCCGGCCTGGGCCTCGGTCTGCGCGTTGTAGGCCTTCACGAAGTCCATGATCGCGATGCCGTGCGGGCCGAGCGCTGTGCCGACGGGCGGCGCAGGGCTGGCCTTGCCGGCCTCGATCTGGATCTTGACGACCGTGAGTACTTTCTTCTTCGCCATGGCGATGTTCTCGTTTCTGTGTGTTCCGTCGCCGGTGGCGAATCAGAGTTTGGCGACCTGGCTGAAGTCCATCTCCACCAGGGTCTCGCGACCGAAGATGTTGACGAGGACCTTCAACTTCATGTGGTCGGCGTTGATCTCGGCAATCTCGCCGGTGAAGTCGGCGAACGGGCCTTCCTTCACGCGCACGCTCTCGCCTTCTTCGTAGTCGAGCTTGGCCTTGCGACGCGGGGCTGCGTCGACGCCCTCGGTCTTCGGGGTGAGGAACGTCTTGACCTCACGACGAGACAGCGGGGTCGGCTTCTGGCCGTGCTTGCTCTGGCCGACGAATCCGGTGATGCCGGGCGTGTTGCGCACGCAATACCACGACTCGTCGTCCATCTGGCAGCGAACGAGCAGGTAGCCGGGGAAGACCTTGCGCTGCACGGTCTGCTTCTTGCCGTTCTTGAACTCGTCGACCTCTTCCATGGGGATGACGATCTCGTAGATCTTGTCCTCCATGTTCATCGACTGGATGCGCGCTTGCAGGTTGGCGGTGACCTTCTTCTCGTACCCGCTCTGGGTGTGGACCACGTACCACTGGCCGGGGCGCGTCGTGGGGTCGTCGACGACTTCGACGGGCTCGTCGTCGGCGCTCGCAGCGTCCTCGTCGGCAGCGTCCTCGTCGCAGCGTCGCCGTCGGCAGCGTCCTCGTCGGCAGCCTGGGTCTCGTCCGATTCGGCGTGGACGGCTGCGACCTCTTCGGCGACGTCGGATCCGGTGTCGGACTCGTCGTCGGGCTCGGCGGCGTCGGCGAGGACGTCGGTGTCGCCCGTCGGGAGGAGGTCGAGAGGGTTCGGGGCGGTGTCGTCAGCTGCCAGAGCGTCGGTGGTCACTGCGTCGGTGGTCACTTCGTCGTTGCTCATGTCGGTCGTCTCAGTCAGGTCGTCGGTCATGTCAGCTCGAGTAGAACCACTTCGAGAGTTCACCGAACACGTAGTCGAAGCCGCCGACGAGGGCGGTGTAGATCACGACGGTGAAGATCACGATGATGGAGTAGCGCTTGACCTCTGGCTGTTTCGGCCAGGCGACCTTGCGCATCTCGTCGCGCACCTCGCGGAGGTACTGGCGAGGTCCGACACGGTCGGTCTTCTTCTTCGGTGCCTGCTTCTGGGCGCGCGTGGGCTTGCCCTGCTCGTCCAGGGCACCCATTTTGCGAAGCTGTCGCTTCTGCTCGCGGTTCAGATCGTCCATTGACACGGTGTCGGTGATTTCTCGTTCGGTGGTGGGCAGGGCAGGAGGGACTCGAACCCCCGACCGTCGGTTTTGGAGACCGATGCTCTACCAGCTGAGCTACTGCCCTCGGGCGGGACACGCCGAGTACCCATCGAGGGTACCAGCGATCCCAGAAGGCTGACTGTGGCCGTTGCCGGCCGCACTCGCTGCCCGTCTCTCAGCGCCTTGGGGTCAGCGGGTCTCCTTGTGGAGGGTGTGCTGACGCTCGTTGGCGCAGTACTTCTTCATCTCGAGGCGCTCACGGTCGTTGATCTTCGACTTCATCGTGATGTAGTTGCGCCGTTTGCACTCGGTGCACTCGAGGGTCACCTTGACCCGCTTGTCACTCTTGGCCATATCGAACTTCTCTCTCTCGGATCCGGAATCGGATCAAATCACTTGAGGATCTTGGTGACGCGGCCGGCACCAACCGTGCGGCCACCCTCACGAATCGCGAACCGCAAACCCTCGTCCATCGCGATCGGCTTACCCAACTCCACCGTCATCTCGACATTGTCACCAGGCATCACCATCTCCGTCCCCGACGGCAACTCGATCGTGCCAGTCACATCGGTCGTCCGGAAGAAGAACTGCGGACGATAATTGTTGAAGAACGGCTTGTGACGCCCACCCTCATCCTTGGTCAGGATGTACACCTGACCCTCGAAATTCGTGTGCGGCGTGATCGAACCGGGCTTACACAACACCTGCCCACGCTCAACATCCTCCTTGGCCGTACCACGCAACAACGCACCAATGTTGTCACCCGCCTGACCCTCATCGAGCAACTTACGGAACATCTCCACACCCGTACACGTCGTCTTCTGCGTCTCACGCAACCCAACGATCTCGATCTCATCACCAGTGTTGATGATCCCCTGCTCCACCTTGCCGGTCACAACAGTGCCACGACCCGTGATCGTGAACACATCCTCGATCGGCATCAAGAACGGCTTGTCCAACTCACGAACCGGCTCCGGAATCGACTCATCCGCAGCAGCCATCAACTCCATGATCTTCTCCTGCCACTCAGCCTCACCCTCCAACGCCTTCAAAGCGCTGACCTGAATGACCGGGGCATCATCACCCGGGAACTCATACTCATTGAGCAGCTCCCGAACCTCGAGCTCCACCAACTCGATCAACTCTTCATCATCAACCATGTCCGCCTTGTTCAACGCCACCACGATGTACGGAACACCAACCTGACGCGCCAACAACACATGCTCACGCGTCTGCGGCATCGGACCATCCGTCGCCGCGACCACCAGGATCGCACCGTCGACCTGCGCCGCACCCGTGATCATGTTCTTGATGTAGTCGGCGTGACCCGGCATGTCCACATGCGCGTAGTGCCGGTTCTCGGTCTCGTACTCGATGTGAGCGATCGAGATCGTGATACCGCGCGCCTTCTCCTCGGGCGCCTTGTCGATCGTGTCGAACGCCTGATACTCAGCCAACCCACGATCCGCCAACGTCTTCGAAATCGCCGCCGTCAAGGTGGTCTTCCCATGGTCGATATGACCCATCGTGCCAATGTTGACGTGCGGCTTGTTGCGCTCGAACTTCTGCTTGCTCATGTCCTCTTGACTCCTGAGGTGACTGTCCGTTTGGAACTGGTTGTCTGAATGTTCTGGCTGTTCTGGTAGCGGCGATCGGACTTGAACCGATGACCTTCCGATTATGAGCCGGATGCTCTGACCAACTGAGCTACGCCGCCAGGGGTTTGGCTCGTGACCGGACTGACGCCCGACCACTTGGTCGAGCCCTCTGTGGGAATCGAACCCACGACACCAGCCTTACCATGGCTGTGCTCTACCGACTGAGCTAAGAGGGCGTTCTTGACGGGTGCAAGCACCGTTTGTTGCGGTACCCGGGGCACCCTTCGGGACGCGGCACTGCCGCGGACCAGCCGACGAGTGTACCGCCGCCGTCGGGACAACCACCGCGGAGTTCGCGTCGGGTCCCACTACTCTCGACCGACGTGTCGCCATCTCCGAAGCACCTTGCCGACATGGTGTCGGTACGCCTCGCAACACTCGACGATGCGCAGGCGATCGCCGCCATCTACAACGTCGAGGTCGAGAATCACACCAGCACGTTCGATCTGGTGCCGCGTACCCTCGACGAACAGCGACGCTGGATCTCGGCACGTTCGGGAGCGTTCTCGGCGGTCGTCGCCACGATCGACGGGCAGGTCGTCGGGTTCGCTTCGCTGTCGCCGTACAAGGAGCGCCCGGCGTACCGAACCACCGTGGAGAACTCGGTGTACGTGTCGCGCGAGCATCCTCGTCTCGGCATCGGTCGCACCCTGATGGAGCATGTGATCGGTATTGCTGCACACTCCGGGTTCCACTCGATCGTCGCCCGGGTCGAGGCGAGCGGCACGGCGTCGCGCGCACTGCACCTGAGTTGCGGATTCGAACTCGTCGGCGTCGAGCGCGAGGTCGGTCGCAAGTTCAACCGCTGGCTCGACGTCGCAGTGCTGCAACTGATGCTCTGACGTCGGCACCGGAGCACCACTGCGTCCCGAGCCGGTGGAACCTCGTCGGTGACGTCGAGAGCCCGCCAGCCGAGGCTGACGGGCTCTCACCATCCGAACGTTCGCGAACGAGGCCGTTCCCCGTGTGCGATCACCGCTCGGTTCGTTGGTGGGCCGGGAAGGATTTGAACCTTCGAAGGCAATGCCGGCAGATTTACAGTCTGCTCCCTTTGGCCGCTCGGGCACCGACCCATGACTTGTGTGTGCGTACCCCGGTCGAGCGTTGATCAGGGCGGTGAGAGCGTACCGGTGGACGCGTCGAGCGCCACGCCGAATCTCGCTCGCTCGCTACCCTGATGCGCATGCCAACGTTCGATGTCGTGTCCGAAGTCGATGCCCAGGAGGTCCGCAACGCCGTCGACCAGGCGCAGCGCGAAATTGCCAACCGGTTCGACTTCAAGAACACCAACTCCACGATCGAGCAGAACGAGATGGTGATCACCTTGGCCACCGTGAGCCGCGACCGGCTCGACGCGCTGCGCACCGTCCTCGAGGAGAAGCTCGTCAAGCGAGGGGTGTCGCTGCGGGGCGTCGACTACGGCGACGTCCAGGACGCCACGCAGGACACCGTTCGACAGGTGGTCACGATCAAAGTGGGGATCTCGTCCGACAAGGCCAAGGAGATCAACAAGCTGATCAAGGCCAACGCGCCGAAGGGCACCTCCAGCCAGACCCAGGGCGAGTCGATTCGGGTATCGGCGAAGAAGCGTGACGCCCTTCAGGACGTGATCGCAATGTTGAAGGCCGAGGACGTCGGCATTCCACTGCAGTTCCAGAACTTCCGCGACTGAGCGGGCGGGCAACCGCCGGTCAGCCGGCGAGGTCGTACAGCGCGGCGACGGAGTCGCTGGCGACCGTGGCGATCTGCCCCGGCGGTGACCCGGCTGACAGCGTCGCCACGTCGGTCGGCATGCTCGACGACGTGATCAGACTCCACACGAAGGTGAACTCCGGGTCGCCCCCACCTTGCTCTGCAACCGCTTCCGCAGTTGCGAGCTCCAGCGAGCGGTATGCGATCAGTTCGTCGACCGCGGTGGTCCGCAGCGGAGCAGCGAACGCGGCTCCGGGATCGCACGACGACAGCTGCAGCGAGCCGTCCGGCAAGGTGGTGATCGAGCTTGCGAAC
Source organism: Ilumatobacteraceae bacterium (assembly GCA_963848145.1). Taxonomy (GTDB): domain Bacteria; phylum Actinomycetota; class Acidimicrobiia; order Acidimicrobiales; family Ilumatobacteraceae; genus Sva-07. Next base: position 11,491 of record CAWKCN010000011.1, on the reverse strand, counting down.
TCGGCCGGCGCCCGTTCGCTCCAGCTGCTCAGCGCGGAGCGCAACACCGCGGTCTCGTCGACACCGCCACCGGAGAACGTGGCGTAGACACACTCGGTCGCTCCGCGGGTGGCGTGGACCACCGAGTTCTCGACGATTGCCTCACTCGCGGAGAACGCGGTCGGACCGTCGAGCAGGCCGGCGAACACGAGGAACCAGAACGACCGATCCTGCGCTACGGGAGAAGCGGTCATCACGTCACCGTCGGCCAGCACCGGCAGTGACGGGGGGACCGTGGCGGCATCGCCGACGGGATCCTGACCGGTCGACGCGAGGGCGATCAGCGGGTTCGGTTCGTCCGTGCTCGGGAACTCTGCGAGCACGTGAGGCGCCAGCAACTGATAGGCGACGATGGAGGGGAGCCCGTCGAGCTGCGCCGTCGGGACGGGTCCGGTTGCGCCGGCGAAGTCGGAGCTTCGCTGAATGGCCCGAGTCTGGCGGAGCACTTCCGCCGACGTGGCCACGCTGTCGTCAACCGATCGTTGCGCCTGACCATCCGACCAGGAGTACTGCTGGTCGAGCGACACAGCGGCCATCGCCTGTGTCAGTTCGGCGTCGAGGGCAGGGCCGACCGCCACACCTGCATCGTGGTACACCTGGCCGTCGTCGGTGGCGTAGACGACGTCGCGCCAGCCGGCGAGCTGTGGTGTGATCGTGGCGTCGTCGACCACTCCAACGGCGAGTCCCAGTGCACGCCACTCGGCGACCTGCTGCGGCGTGGCCGGGGCGAGTTCTGCGGCGAGTCGGGCGTCGAACTCCGCTGATGGCAGTGCGGTGATCGTCAGTGGCTCGACGAAGGCGACACCACCAGCAGTCTCGACGGCCTGCGCATACGGCGCGGTGGCATCGTCCCAGTCGCTGGGGAAGAGATAGGGCTGACCGAAGACGACACCCGCCGCCACCAGGCCGCCGAGCACGACGAGCGTCGCGAGGAGCTTCAGGCCGCCTCGTCCCTTGCGGCGCACCGGCTGCCGGGTGGGTGGCGTCGCCACCGACGCTGCATCGAACTCGAAGTTCGAGACGGCGGCCGGCTTCGGTACTGCCGGCGCAACCGACGGCAGCAGCGGTCCGCTCGGCAGCGGGGCCGGCGTGGCCTCCTGGATGGGGGGAAGTGCGGCGTCGTCGGGTGTCGGCGCGAGCGGCGCCGGCCCTGCGGGAACGTCACCGACCACGGGCACGATGGTGCTCGGGGGTGTCGTTCGCACCGAGGGGAGGTCGTCCGATGTCGGCGGCACCGTCACGGCAGGCGCAGACGCAGGCTCAGGCGGAGACACAGGTGCCGCGGGCGCAGGTGCCGCGGCAGCAGGTGCCGCGGGCGCAGGTGCCGCGGGCGCAGGTGCCGCGGGCGCAGGTGCCGCGGGAGCAGGTGAAGATGCAGGTGCGGCCGGCGCAGCGGGCGACGCCAGTGGCGCGGCGGGCGTCGGCGAGGGGGACGGCGCCGCGACCGGGGCGCCCACGTCGAGCGACATCGGCAAGAGGCTGACGGGTTCGACCGGCGTTGCCGGCGCCATCGGCGCTGCTGATGCTGCTGCGGGTTCGGCTGTCGCTGCTGGCACCGCTCGTGCAGCCACTGCCGGCGAGTCGTCGGATCCGATCGCCACCGTCGGCACCTGGGAGTCGGGTGGCTTCGCGGTGTCGTCGCCGTCGACGACCGAGTCCCAGGAGAGGGCGGGGATACGTGGGACGCGAGTGCCGTCAGGCGGAGCCATGTAGCTCCATCGGCACGTGACGGTGTGAGCTTGAGACCTCAGTCGTCGGCGCTGGCAGCTGCCTTTGCCTGGAGTTCGTCGACGATCGACGCGTCGGCGAGCGTGGTGGTGTCGCCGATGTTTCGTCCTTCGGCAACATCTCGCAGCAGTCGGCGCATGATCTTGCCCGAACGGGTCTTCGGAAGGTCGGGGGTGATGTAGATCTGCTTCGGCTTGGCGATCGCTCCGATCTCGTCGGCCACGTGGGCGCGCAGCACCTCCGCGTCGACGTCTTCTCCCCCACGCAGGATGACGTAGGCGATGATCGCCTGGCCGGTGGTGGCGTCGGTGGCACCGACGACCGCTGCCTCGGCGACGGCGGGGTGCGACACGAGGGCGGATTCGACCTCCGTGGTCGAGATCCGATGACCGGAGATGTTCATCACGTCGTCGACCCGGCCGAGCAGCCAGAGATACCCGTCGTCGTCGAGCTTGGCACCGTCGCCGGCGAAGTAGCGACCCTCGAACCTCGACCAGTACGTGTCACGGAACCGTTCGGGGTCACCCCAGATTCCTCGAAGCATCCCCGGCCACGGCCGTGTGAGCGTGAGGTAGCCACCGCCGACGTCGACACGGTTGGCGTCGTCATCGATCACCTCGGCCGACACGCCCGGGAGTGGGAACGTGGCAGAGCCGGGCTTGGTGGTGGTGGCGCCGGGCAGCGGGCTGATCATGATGCCACCGGTCTCCGTCTGCCACCAGGTGTCGACGATCGGACATCGGCCTCCACCGATGTGCTCCTGGTACCACATCCAGGCTTCGGGGTTGATCGGTTCACCGACCGATCCGAGCAGGCGCAACGACGACAGGTCGTGCTTGGCGGGCTCGCCAGCCCCCCACTTCATGAACGTGCGGATCGCCGTGGGCGCGGTGTAGAAGATCGTGACGCCGTACTTCTCGATGATCTCCCAGAACCGGTCGTTGCCGGGATGGTTGGGGACGCCTTCGTACATCACCTGCGTGGCGCCATTGGAGAGCGGGCCGTAGACGATGTAGCTGTGGCCGGTGATCCACCCGACGTCCGCGGTGCACCAGAACACGTCGGTGTCGGCGTGGAGGTCGAACACGTACTTGTGGGTGTAGGTGACATGTGTGAGGTAGCCACCGGAGGTGTGCATGATGCCCTTCGGCTTGCCGGTGGTTCCCGACGTGTACAGCAGGAACAGCAGCTGCTCGGAGTCCATGGGTTCGGCCGGGCAGTCGACCGAGGCGTCGTCCATCAGCTCGTGGTACCAGTGGTCGCGCCCCTCGACCATGTCGACGTCGTTGCCACCTCGCTTGACCACCACGACGTGTTCGATCGTGGGCGTGTCGGCGCAGGCCTCGTCGGCTGCGGGCTTCAGTGGGAACACCTCGCCCCGTCGATAGCCGCCGTCGGCGGTGATCAGCACCTTGGCCTCGGCGTCGTTGATGCGATCGGCGAGCGACTGCGACGAGAACCCGCCGAACACCACGCTGTGGGCAGCACCGATTCGGGCACAGGCCAGCATCGCCACCGCGGCCTCGGGCACCATCGGCAGATAGATGTTGACGCGGTCCCCCCGCTGGACCCCGAGACCTTTCAGGACGTTTGCGAACTGGCTCACTTCGTCGAGCAACTGCTGGTAGGTGATCGTGCGGGTGTCGCCCGGCTCGCCCTCCCAGTGGATCGCGACCTTGTCGCCCTTGCCGCCGAGGACGTGCCGGTCGAGGCAGTTGTACGCCACGTTGAGCCGACCACCGACGAACCACTTGGCATCGGGCAGTTGCCAGTCGAGCACCGTGTCCCATGGGGTCTCCCAGTCGATCAGGCCGGACGCCTGCCGGGCCCAGAACGCCTCGTCGTCCTCCGCGGCCTGGTCGTAGAGGAACGTGCCCGTGACGAGCGAGTTCGCCTTGAACTCCTCCGAGGGCGGGAACGTCCGGTTCTCCGCGCTCAACGCGTCGATCGTGTCGTGGTGCTCGTCGCCGTTCCCCTGGTCAGCCATGCGTGCGATGGTAGAACAATCGTGTCGGCGATCGACAGGGCGAGTCGAGCGATGAGCCTCGGCGCCACCTGTCGTCGCGCAGACTCATCGGTCCGGTCGTCGCATGGCGGGGCGGCACAGCAACGTGCTGCCTCCGAGCGCGACGAGCCGGCGATCGCGTGTCCACACCTGGCCGACCCCGGCGACGAGACCGCCGGTTGCCACCGGCGCGCTCGCTTCGCTCAACAGCCAGGGTTCGTCGATGGTCGTGCCGATGAAGCGGGCGGTCACTTCGATGGTCGGGGCGAAGTGCTCCAGGTCGCCGAGGTGGGCTCGGGTGGCCGATGGCCACGAGTCGAGGTCGATCAGGATCAGCGAGCGGCAGGCGTCGACCCATCGATCGGCAAACGTGGCCGTGGGAACGAACTTCACCCACGCCCGCGTCGACGGCTCCGACGCTTCTCTGTTCTCCCAGTCGTCGATCCACTCGGTGGGTCGTTGCTCGATGTTGCCCCAGAACGGATGTCGCGGTGGCCCGTCCTGCACGCCGAGCAGCTCCTCGGTGCGCTGGAGGTCCTCGGGATCGGGCACGTCGGCCGGGCCGAGCGTCGTGTGGTGTTCCAAACCATCGAGGTCGGCGTCGACACCCCACACCGTGGCGACGAGCAACGGTCGGCCCTCCTGGGTGATCCGAGCGGTCACCGAGGTGGCGACCCTGGTGTGTCGATTCACCTCGACCTCGATGTCGACGGGTTCGCTGCGACCGGCGCCGACGAAGTGCGCAGTGATCGATGCGGGGCGGGCTCGTCCGCTGGCCACGCCGGCCGCCCGCAGTGCAACCGCCGCGAGGTAGCCGCCGTTCGGCCCCCAGATCTCCCAATCGGGCGACAAGTCACAGGTGAAGGTCGACGGCCCCGTCTGTTGGACCGTCGTGTCGGTTGCGAGATCTCCCATCGGCCGATCCTTGCAGATGCCATTCGAGGTCGCCGTGGGAGTTCCACGGCACCACGTTCAGTCACGTACGCAGTCGATCTCCGCGGACCCACCCGGTCGGGTGTCAGTGGTTCGGCGCGAGCAGGGCGGTGAGACCTGGTTCGGTGGGGACCCGTCCCGCGAGGACGACGTCGCCGTTGATCACGAGCGCGGGAGTGGCCATGACACCCCACCCAGCGATCTCGCCCGGATCGGTGACCTTGCTGATCTCGGCGTCGAGCTCGAGCCCCGCAACCACGCTTCGGGTGAGGGCCTCGAGTTGTTGACACTTCTTGCATCCGGTGCCGAGGATCTTGATGTCCATGCGGTGTCCTTTCGAGACGGGTTGGAGTTCACACGACGAGGTTGAAGAGGTAGCCGAGTACAGCGGGATGCCCAGCCCGACGGCGACGACCACCCCCCACAGGCCCGACGAGGCGTGGTCGGCGATCCACTGCTCGGGGACCCATCCGTGGATGACGGCTCCGAGCGCGATGCCGACCAGCAGGTAGGGCCAGATCTTGCGGAGGATGGTGACGACTTCTTCGCGGCCCATGGCGATGCGGTCGCCCCACGTCAATCCGTCGGCAGGGTCGATGACCTGGCCGTGCAGACGCGTTTCGAACACGAACGGCTCCACCCATCGTTCGAGCCGCATCCTGCCGAGCACGTAGCCGGCGAAGATCGCGATCGTGATGCCACCGGCGATGTAGAGCAGGGTGACCTTCCAACCGAACAGGCCGAGCAGCAGACACACTCATCCTGACGGGCAGGCCCGCTGCGACGTAGGGCCGAAGTCCCCCACCGTCGGGAACGGTCTTCACATCATCTCTGTGACACCCCTTCTCTACCGTTGTGGGCATGGAGATCGCAGCGGTGGTCGAGCGAGTCGGGGCCATCGCCGCCGTGCGTGCCGACACCTCAGCGGGTGTTGATCTGATCGAGTCCGGTCTGGTCGCGGTACGCGAGGTGCAGGCATGGTGCGATGCCCAGCACGCCGGTCTCGTCGCCCAACTCGAGAGCACCGATTCGTTCCCGGAGCAGCGCATTGCGAAGGCGTCGAAGCAGTCGTTGCACAAGGCCGCGAAGTCCACGCAACGATCCAGGACGTTGACGCAGACCCCGCGGCTCGCCGACGCGTTGGGTGACGGTGCGATCACCGGTGATCACATCGACGCGGTGACCCGTGCGTCGAGAAAGCTCGATGCCGACAGGCGCAGCGAGTTGATCGGTCGTGCCGACCGGTTGGTCGAGGTGGCCAAGGCCGGCACGGTGGATGAGTTCGCCCGCCGGTTGGATCTGGAGACCAAGCGCCTGCAGGACGACGACGGCATCGACCGCCTCGAGCGGCAACGTCGCAACACCCGCGCCCGCACCTGGGTCGACCTCGACGGCATGTGGAACCTGTCCGCCAAGTTCGATCCCGTCACCGGGGTCGAACTCGCCGCACGCATCGACGCCACCGTCCAGGCGCTGTTCGCCGAGACGGTGCCCGACACCTGCCCCGACGACCCGATCGAGAAGCAACGCCACCTCCACGCCCACGCCATCACCCGACTCCTCCTCGACACCACCACCAGCAGCACCTCGCGGCGCGGTCGCTCCGAGTTCGTCGCCGTGATCGACGCCGACGCACCCGACCAAACAGGCCCTGTCGCCGAGTTCTCGATCCCCGTCGAGATCCCCGCCCGCGTCCTGGCCGACCTCGCCGGAGACGCCGACATCACCACCGTGGTCGTCCGCAACGGTGTCGTGCTGTACGCACCCGGCGAACTGAACCTCGGCCGCACCACACGCCTCGCGAACCGGGCGCAACGCCGAGCCCTCCGCGGCCTCTACCGCACCTGCGGCATCCCGGGTTGCAGCGTCGCCTACGACCGCTGCAAGCTCCACCACATCATCTGGTGGACCGACGGCGGCACCACCGACCTGCACAACCTGCTGCCGGTGTGCACCGTGCATCACACCAAGATCCACCACGACGGCTGGATCATCGAACTCGGCCCCAATCGGGAACTCATCCTCACACTCCCCGACGGCACGGTTCGGGCGACCGGTCCTCCCGGCCGACGAGCCGCCGCCTGACCCGAGGTGGGTCGGGCTCCCGAGTGCGAGCGAGCAGCGGTCCTCCCACGGGTCGACTGCGGAATCACGAGCGGTCGAACGTCGCCGCCCCGACGCCGTCCACGGGTGATCGAGCGCTCGGAGGGCGTCAGCTGCGCCACTCGGCAACGAGAAAGCTCCCGAGACCACCGGAGTCGAGCAGCGCCTCGGACTCGCTGATGCGGCTGCGCATCTTCATCGCCTCGAGGCCTGGGCGAGCGGCCTGCTCCTCCCAGATGCGTTTGCCCTCGGCAACGAGGTCGTCGATGCCCCAGAGCTGGAGGAACTGCGACTGAGCTCGCACGGTGTCCGGCTCGGGCAACTGATCGATCGGCACGTCGATCGTGATGTCCTGGGTACCAGGCGCCGCCAGGTAGTGCTCGCCGCGCTCGTTGCCACGATACGTCCGGAGCCAGTCGCGGTAGGGACGTCCGGCGAGCATCGCCGTGATCGGCGTGGCGTAGTCGATCGCGATCACCGAGCCGGAGCGGACCGGCCGTCGGGCATCGGCGACGAACGCAGCAGCACGATCGATCAGCGGCGCCCGCGCCCCGAACGGTGCGGCGGCAGGCAGGAACGACGGCAGCGGATCGATCGGCGCCGAGAGCACCTCGACGAATCGAGCGTCGGGTCCGATGTCGACGTACGCCTCGCGCCAGCCCTGATCGAACACCGCCAATCGAAACGGCAGGTTGTCGAGCAGTTCGTTGGCGATCACGACCCCGTCGATCGGATCGGTCGGCATCGATGCAACCGACTCGACGACGTCAGGATGGCGCTCGCGCTGGCCGGACGAGACCTCGACCGCCACGTACCGCAGGGCGTCGGCACATCCCGGCCGAGCGGTCAGCACCGATCGGGCGAGCGTGCCCGGCCCGGCGCCGGCGTCGATCACGGTGAACTCGCCAGGTCGGCCGATGCGTTCCCACTCCGCGTCGAGGTAGCGACCGATCACCGCTCCGAACAGCGGGCCGACCTCGGGTGAGGTGATGAAGTCTCCCCGCCGCCCGGCCGATCCCCCGTCGACTCGCGTGTAGAACCCCTCGACGCCGTACAGCGCCAGTTCCATGAACCGCTCGAACGCAATCGGTCCGTGCTCTCGAATCTCGCTGCGGATCTCTTCGGTCATTCGTCGATTCCTGAGGCGGGATCAGATGTGGTGAGCGCAAGGCGCGCAGCGAGGAAGCTGCCTCTCGGCAGCGACGAGCCTGCGCAACGCAGCGATCGCCGCATCTGGCCCGCCTCAGCTAGCCGGCGAAGGCGCCGGTGAGAGCGTCGAGCGCGCCGACTCTGGCGACGATGTTCGGCAGCACGCCGACGACGATGGTGCCGGCCACGGTGATCGCCAGGGCAGCGACGACCGGGGCGGGTGGGTTGACCGGGCTGGTGTCGCCGTCGGGGGCGTCGTCCATCCACACCACTCGCAGCACTCGCATGTAGTAGGCGGCGGCGATGACCGTGTTGACCGCAGCGATTGCGGCGAGCACGTATGCGGCGGTGGTGCCGGCGTCGAGGACAGCTTTGAAGGCGTTGAACTTGGCGAACCAGCCACCGAGCGGCGGGATACCGGCGAGCGAGGCGAACAGGATCGTCATCGCCACGGCGAGGCCGGGGGCGTATCCGAACAGCCCACCGAACGAGCTGATCTCGCCGCTGTGGGTCTTGCGTGACACGGCGATCACCACGGCGAATGCACCGAGGTTCATGAAGGCGTAGACGAGCAGGTACACCATCACGGCGTTCATTGCGGACCCGGCGGCATCGGGGTTGCCCGCGAACGCCAACGGCATGAGCATGAAGCCGCCCTGGCTGATCGAGGAGTAGGCGAGCATGCGCACGATGTTGGTCTGGCGCAGCGCGAGCACGTTGCCGATCGTCATCGTGAGCGCCGCCATGACCCAAACGAGCGGTTCGTAGACCTCGTCGGCGCCGGGGAACGCAATGAAGATCAACGTCATCAGCGCAACGAACCCGGCAGACTTGGCAGCCACCGAGAAGAACGCGGTGACCGGCGTCGGTGCGCCCTCGTAGGTGTCGGGCGCCCACTGGTGGAACGGCACGGCAGAGATCTTGAAGGCGAACCCGCAGATCACGAACACGACCGCCACGACCTCGAGGCCGATCAGGTCTGCCGTCGGAGAGTGAAGCGCCGATGTCGGTGAGCAACGTCGAACCGGTGACGCCGAACAACAGGCTCATGCCGTACAGCAGCACCGCCGACGCGAACACGCCCATCAGGTAGTACTTGACGCCCGCCTCGTTGCCCTTCGGATTGCGCTTGTTCCAGGCAGCCATCATGTAGCCGGGGATCGACAGCAGCTCGAGCGCCACGAAGATGCTCACCAGGTCGCGAGCCGAGGCCATCATCACCATGCCGAGCACGCTGCACAGCAGCAGCACGTAGAACTCGCCCTGGTAGTAACCGCCCTCTTCGAGTTCGGTCTGGCTCATCAACACCACGACGTATGCCGCGAGCAGGAACAGTCCCTTGAGGACCAGTGCGTAGTCGTCGATCACGTACCGACCGTCGAACAACGAACGAGCTGCGTCGTCGCCGACGACAGCCAGCGTGACGACCGGAACGAACGCGGCGAGCAGCACGAAACCGGTGATCGTGGAGATCATCCACTTCTTGGTCTCGGCCAACTGCAGGTCGAGCGCCAGGATCAGGTTGATCCCGATGGCGAGGACGAGCTCGGGCGCGACCGCATGCCAGTCGATCGTTGGCGACACCCAGTCGCCGGCTTGGGCAAGGAACGTTGCGAGCATCAGGCCAGAGTCTCTCCGAGGCGGTGCACCATCTCGGTGACCGCCGGGTCCATCACCTTGAACATCAGCTGCGGGTACACACCGAACACGACGATCGCGACCAGGAACGGTGTCCAGGCGATCCACTCGATCGGGGTGACGTCGGTGATCTCGTCGTGGTCGTCGTGGTCGTTGGCGGCCGAGCTCAGCGAGTGCGCCACGCCACCGCCGGCGTGCGTGCCGCCGGAGAACTCCTCGGACGGCTCACCGAATGCGGTGCGCTGGTAGAGCCACAGCAAGTAGCCAGCAGCGAGCACGGTACCGATCGCAGCGATCACCATCAGCGTGCGGAACAGCGCCGTGCTCAGTCCGAAGCCGGGGCTGTAGGCCGCGAGGATCGCGGGGAACTCGCCCCAGAACCCGGCGAGACCGGGCAGGCCGAGCGACGCCATCGCAGCGAAGCCCATGATCCATCCGAGGCGCGGCGCCTGGATGAGCATGCCGGACAGCCGCTTGATCTCGAGGGTGTGGTAGCGGTGCTTGACCGACCCGGCGACGAAGAAGAGCATGCCGGTGATCAGACCGTGGGCGACCATGCCGAACAGCGCAGCGTTGATGCCGAACGTGGTGAGCGTCGAGATGCCGAGCATCACGAAGCCCATGTGAGCCACCGACGAAAAGGCGATCAGCCGCTTCATGTCGGTCTGCGCAAGGCAGCCGAGCGCGCCGTAGATGATGCCGATCACGGCGAGGATGCCGATCGCGGGAGCCCAGGCGTGCGCTCCCTCGGGCAGCATCGGGATGGCGATGCGCACGAATCCGTAGGTGCCGAGCTTCAGCAGGATCGCGGCCAGGATGACCGAGCCCTGGGTGGGCGCCTGGGTGTGGGCGTCGGGCAGCCAGGTGTGGAACGGGAACATCGGCACCTTGACGGCAAAGCCGAGGAACATGCCGGCGAAGATCCAGATCTGGACGTCGCTTGTCGATGCCGGCGCCCATCTCGATCAGGTGGGCGAAGCCGAAGCTGTCACCACCGGTCTGGAAGAACAGCGCCAGGAACGCGACCAGCATGAACGCCGAGCCGAACATCGTGTACAGGAAGAACTTGAGCGAGGCGTACTTGCGTTGCTCGCCACCCCACACGCCGATCATGAAGTACATCGGCAGCAGAACCACTTCGAAGAAGACGAAGAACAGGATCAGGTCCTGGGCGATGAACGTGCCCGCCATGCCGGTCTGGAGGACCAGCATCAGCATGTAGAACGCCTTGGGGTTGCCGGCGTCGGGCATGTTGTCCCAGGTGTAGATCATCACCAGGAACGTGACGGCCATCGACAGGAAGTACAGCGGCAGGCTGATGCCGTCGAGACCGATCGTGTAGTTCGAGTTGATCACGGGGATCCACTCGGCGTCCACGAAGAACTGCAACTTCTCGGACTGGCCGTAGTCGAAGGCGACCAGCGTCACGATGCCGATGGCCAGCGTGGCACCGGCGGTGACGATGCCGATGAGCTTGTGTGTGGCCTCTTCGCTCCGCGGGATGAACATCATCACGAGCACGCCGACGAGCGGCAGGAAGGTGCCGACGCTCAGCAGCCAGTTCTGATCGGTGAGTGTTTCCATGGTTCAGAGTTGCTTTCAGCTCACTGTGACGAGGACGAGGACGATGGCACCGACGGTGGCGGCGCCGAACAGCAGCGCTCCGTACTGGCCGATCTTGCCCGACTGGGTGGGTTGCATGGCATGGCCGGCTTCGGAGGCGGCCCAGCCGGATCCGTTGACGGCGCCGTCGACGATCTTCTGATCGATGTTGTCGTACACCCATTCGCCGGTCTTGCGGGTGCCGATGCCGACTTCGTTGACGGTGGCGTCGATCACCTTCTGGTTGACCCAGTAGGCGGCCTTCGCGATCGGGTGGGCGACGGCGTGGACGAT
>CAWKCN010000010.1:0-29617 GCA_963848145.1 Ilumatobacteraceae bacterium | reverse complement strand
CGGGTGGGGCTCGAACCCACGACCCACGGATTATGAGTCCGCTGCTCTGACCAACTGAGCTACCGCCCCGACACGGGTGTCGGCACAACCTACCGATCGCCAGCACTGCGGCGCTCTCGACAGCACACCCGGGCAACCAGAAGTCGCTCAGGCCTCGAGGGCCGCCTTGAGGCGTTCGAGCGTGGCGTCCATTCCTCTCACCATGCTCGTCGAGCGGCGCATCACTGTTTCGTACAGGAACTTCTGGACGCCCGTCGGCGGCGGGAACGAGAATGATTCGGTGACCACGGTCGAGCTGCCGCTGACCTCGAACTCGTATCGCCACGTCGAGTATCCCTCGGCGACGAACTCGAACATGGCATCCGGTTCGTAGCCGGTGACCTCCGACGTCGTCGTCCACCGCTTCAGCGTGACCGGGCCCGCCTTGGCGACGTTGTCTCCGCTGAACGTCGCACCGACGGCGGGGCCGTCGACCCCGTCGATCCACCGGCACGCCACGCATTCGGGGCTCCACTCCCCCATGCGCGCGATGTCGGTGACCGCGCCGAACACCTCGGCGACCGGCCGATCGATCGTGATCGAGGCCGACCCGGTCAGTGGCTGCGCGTTGGTGGTCATGAGACAGTGTGACACAGCGCGAACACGCTCGACCGATCTCGGTCAGAGCCGATCGAGCGATCGGCAAGACTGTGGCGATGGCTACGACACCGACTCGTCTCAGCGACCATCCGATCCACCTCGGTCTGGGCGCCACCTCCGAGGTCGAACCCGAGTTCACGGGCGCGCTGGAGTGGTACGCCGGCTACAGCGAGCGCCACGCCGCCGACGGAGCGGAAGGTCGCCTCGTCACCGTGCACGAGTTCGACTCTGATTGGGATGTCTGGGAGATGCACCCGGTCGGCAGCGAGGTGGTGCTGTGCCTCGCCGGCTCGATCACGCTCCATCAGGAGACACCGGAAGGCGACCAGCGCACGGTGGCGCTCGATGCCGGGGAGTACGCCGTCAACGAGCCGGGCGTGTGGCACACCGCCGACGTGTCCGGCAAGGTCAGCGCGCTGTTCATCACCGCCGGCGAGGGCACACGGCATCGTCCTCGCTAAGATCCAACGCCGGCCCGACACATCGCCGCCGTCGAGCCGAAAACGAGCAACGGGCCCCGATCGCTCGGGGCCCGTCACCGCTGCTCCGGGAGCAGGGCTCGAACCTGCGACAAGCTGATTAACAGTCAGCTGCTCTGCCAGCTGAGCTATCCCGGAAGGTCGAACAGAGACGTTACCGCCTCGATCCGTGCCATCACACGTCGATGCGTCAACGCACACGAGTAGGAGACCGTGGCGCAACCGAGGACGTGCTTGGCACGACGCCGAGTCGCGTCCGGTGAAGCCCGGTACGGCCGGTGGAACTGGACAATCGGGATGTCGAGGGCCTCGCTCCAGAATTCGTTCGCGGCATCGAGGTCCAGACCGACATGAAGGTACAAACGGACACGAAGGCGTGCTCCGTCCACAGCGAACTCCTCGCGCAGCCACTCCACGAAGACACGGAGGAACGCCGGGTTGGTGTTGGCCATCGAGACCCGCCCATCTGTCTTCTCACCCTCGCCTGCGTACAGGCCGAGCGCAAAGAGGTCGCGCTCACGGCGCGTGAGCACCTTGAACAACTCGTCGGCCTCGGTGCGACAGCGTTCGATCTCCTGCAGCTTGCGGAGGTGGAGTGGGTGGGGCCGCTGGTCGGCGTGGCCCCGGTTGCGAGGCTTCGCGACGAACTCGACATCGCGCACCCACACCGAAACCGACGACTTCGAGACACCCAGCTCGTCGGCGATCTCCTGCAGCGTCCACGCCTGTCCACGCAGCAGCCTCGCCTGATCACGTTCGACGAACTTTCCCCCGTAGCCCATGACCCCCATGATGACGATGGGGTGTCACCGAGTTGCGCGGCGGAAGTCGACGTCGGCTACTCGACCTCGAGGAACTCGCGCAGGCGTTGAGAGCGCTGCGGGTGACGCAGTTTGGCGAGCGTCTTGGCCTCGATCTGTCGGATCCGCTCGCGGGTGACCCCGAACTCCTTGCCGACCTCTTCGAGCGTCTTTGCCCGGCCACCATCGAGGCCGAAGCGGAGCCGGACGATCTCCTGCTCGCGATCGGACAGCTCGCCGAGCACCTCGCCGACAGCGTCGTGCAGCATCATGCGGGTTGCGGCGTCGGCGGGGCTGTCGACAGAGCTGTCCTCGATGAAGTCGCCCAGGTTCGATTCGTCCTCCTCGCCGACCGGCGAGTCGAGCGACAACAGGTCCTGGGAGTACCGAAGCAGCTCGCGCACCCGGTCGGGTTCGAGCTGCACACGTTCGGCGATCTCGTCGACCGTGGGCTCTCGCTCGAGCTCTTGGTGCATCGAGCGTTTCGCCCGAGTCACCCGATTCATGTGCTCGACCATGTGCACGGGGATCCGGATGGTGCGGGCCTGGTCGGCGATCGATCGGGTGATCGCTTGGCGGATCCACCAGGTTGCATAGGTCGAGAACTTGAATCCCTTGGTGTGGTCGAACTTGTCGACCGCTCGCATCAACCCGAGGTTGCCCTCCTGGATCAGGTCGAGCAGCTGCATCCCCCGGCCCGAATACCGCTTCGCAATGCTGACCACCAGGCGCAGGTTGGCCTGGGTGAGTTCGCTCTTGGCCCGCTCACCACGACTGACCGCACGCAGCAGCATCCGTTCCTCGCCGGGCGCCGGATCGGCAGATCCGTTCAACTCGTCGATGCGAGCCGCGGCGATCTTGCCCTCCTCGATCAACTGAGCGAGTCGCCGCTCGTCTTCCACCGTGAGCAGGTCGACCTGGCCGATCTCTCGCAGGTACATGCGAACCGTGTCGGAGGTGCTGTTGTCGCCCCGAGGGCCCGCCTTGCGGACGCGTCGATCTCGACCGCGGCTCAGCAACTCCTCGTCGTGGTCGGTCGGCGCGGAGGTCGGCTTGTCCTCGACGACCACCCGCCGTCGACCACCCGACGGGGTGTCATCGGCGATGTGGTCGACCTCGTCATCGATGTTGATTCCATGGCCCGCCATCGTCGACTGGACCTGAGCGAGCACATCACCCGACAACTCGATGTGGCGCAGCACGTGGGCGATGTCCTCGGCATGCACGGCACCCGAGGCTCGCCCCTGGGCCACCAGATCACCCCATTCGGCCACATCGACGCCGACGAACGGCACACCGTCGACGGGTGCAGCGTCGTCCGGTGTGCTGCCGGTTGCCGGATCAGCCCCCACCGTTGCGCTCCCCTGATCGTCGATCCAGCCAACCTAGCAACGACTCGGCGGCCGCCATCGCACGAGATCGATCGGTGTCGTTCAACGAGTCGATGTCGAGCCGAGCCGTACGGTCCTCACCCATGGCCGCCGGGTCGCCCAGGCGGGCGTGCGAATGCAGCTCACGACGCGCAGCCGCCCCGATCAGCGTGCGCGCCTCGACGTCGGGCTGCAAGTTCAGATCGGCCACCGCGGCCCGTTCGAGCACGTCACGGGCGTCCGGCGCAGCCACCTCGAGCGCACGCTCGAGATCACCGGCAGCTTCCGCCATCGCCACGAACGCCATCCGGTTGGCATCGTCGTCGAAGAGTTGCTCGATCAGCCAGGGGGCGATCTCGTCCCAGTCCTGCACCAACAGCACGAGCGCTGCGAACTCGGCGTTCTCCATCGGCCCGCGCTGACGTTTGGCGGCCACTTGGATCGCGGGGCGACGCGAGCCACGCTCGGCGATCTGTACGAGGTCGCCGATCGGGATACCGAGTGCTGCGCCCACTTCACCCGCATACAGCTTGCGCAACTCGACGTTCGGATGCTCGTTGACGACGGTCATCGCAGCCTCGGCGAGCCGAACCCGTTGCTCTGGAGACTGCTTGGGCTTGCCGGCCAGGGTCCGGTCGACACGGAACTTCAGGAACGGCACCGGGTCGGCCACCGAGTGCACCAACGCCTCGGGGTTGCTCTGGGCGAGGTCGCCGGGATCGCGCCCATCTGGCAGCCGCGCCACCTGCACCTCGACCTTGTGCGCCTCCTCCCATTCGTAGAACCGGGCGGCAGCACCCTGGCCGGCCGCGTCGGCGTCGAACGCCAACACGACCTTGCTCGCGTAGCGCTTGAGGAGTCGGACGTGTTCCTCGGTGAGCGCGGTGCCGCAGGTGGCCACCGCCCTGGCAACGCCGGCTCGATGGAACCCGATGACGTCGGTGTAGCCCTCACAGACCACCACTTGGTCGTGTTTGGCGATGTCGCTCTTGGCCCAGTTGAGCCCGTACAGCACCTTCGACTTGGTGTAGATCGGGGTCTCTGACGAGTTCTTGTACTTCGCCGGGTCGTCGGACCCCGGGAGGATCCGACCACCGAAGGCCAATGCTTCACCCGACTCGGAGAAGATCGGGAACATGACGCGACCGTGGAACGAGTCCTGCATCTTGTTGCGCTTGTTCCGGAACGACAGCCCGACCGCCTGCAGCACGTCAGGTGATGCGCCGAGTCCGCGCGACAGCTGGTCCCAGTCGTCGGGTGCCCACCCGAGCTTGAACTGGCGGGCGATGTCACCGGCGAGCCCTCGGCGCCGCAGATAGTCGCGCGCCGGGCGAGCGTCGGGGTCGGTGAGCAACCGTTGGTGGTACCACTCGACCGCCTCGTTCATCGCCTCGACCAGCTGCTTGCGTCGTGCCCGCTCCTTCGACTGCCCGGTCGTGGTGTAGTTGAGCTGGATGCCGGCTTTCGCGGCCAGGTGTTCGACGGCGCCCGGGAAGTCGAGATGCTCGATCTCCTGAATGAAGGTGAAGACGTCCCCGCCCTTGTCGCACCCGAAACACTTGTAGCGGCCGGTCTCTTCGCGGACGTTGAACGACCCGCTCTTCTCCGCGTGGAACGGGCACAGTCCGACCCAGTTGCGTCCGACCCGCTTCAGGGCGACGTACTGCTGCACGGTGTCGACGATCGACACCGTCGACCGCAGCCGCTCGATGTCTTCGTCGACGATCCCCATGCCGAGATCAATGTACTGCGAGAGCGGTTGCGCCGGCGCCTGACGCCGGCGCAACCGGTCAGCGCTCGGCGGCGATGATCGACTGCGCTGCCGACAGGCGTGCGATCGGCACCCGGAACGGCGAGCACGACACGTAATTGAGCCCAGCCTTGTAGAACAGGTCGATCGACTCGGGGTCGCCGCCGTGTTCGCCACACACGCCGAGCTTCAGGTCCGGCTTGGTGGCGCGACCGCGCTCGGCACCGATGCGCACGAGGTCGCCGACGCCGGTCTGGTCGATCGTGTCGAACGGGTTGCGCTTCAGCAGGCCCTGCTCGAGGTACTGCGGCATCATCCGGCTCTCGACATCGTCACGGCTGAACCCGAACGTCAACTGTGTGAGGTCGTTGGTACCGAAGCTGAAGAAGTCGGAGACCTCCGCGATCTCGTCGGCGCGCAGCGCCGCACGCGGCGTTTCGATCATCGTGCCGATCGTGATCTCGGGCTTCTTCTTCATGCCGGCGAGCGCCTCGTCGACCTCCGCCTGCACCCAGCTGCGTGCCAGCGCCATCTCTTCACGGGTGACCGTGAGCGGGATCATGATCTCGACGATCGGCTTCTTGCCCAATTCACGCAGCTTGGCTGCGGCCGACAGCAACGCCCGTGCCTGCATCGCGTAGAGCCCCGGCTTCAACACGCCGAGGCGGACACCACGCGTACCGATCATCGGATTGTGCTCGGCCCAGTGTTCGGCCGCTTCGAGCAGTGCGGTGTCCTTCTTCGTGAGACCCTTCGTGGCCTCCTTGATCCGCAGTTCCTCGACCGATGGAAGGAACTCGTGCAGCGGCGGATCGAGCAGCCGGATCGTGACCGGCAGACCGTCCATCGCGTCGAGGATCTCCATGAAGTCGGCTTCCTGCACGGCGCGCAGCTTCTCGAGCGCCGCCTCCTCCTGCTTGGGCGTGGAGGCCAGGATCATCTCACGCACGACCGGCAAACGGTCGGGGGCGAGGAACATGTGCTCGGTCCGGCACAGCCCGATGCCTTCGGCACCGAGCTCGCGGGCGTTCGTTGCGTCCTCGCCGGTGTCGGCGTTGGCGCGCACGCCCAGCTTGCCCTTGCGGACCACGTCGGCCCACTTCAGGATCGTCTGGAATTCGGCCGGCGGCTCTGCTGCCTTCAGTTCGAGTTCGCCGAGCACGACGTCACCGGTGGTGCCATCGATCGAGATGACATCGCCTTCGCTGACCACCGTGTCGCCGACGCTGAACTGCTTGCCCGAGATGCGGACCTCTTCGGCGCCGACGATCGCCGGGGTGCCCCAACCGCGAGCGACGACGGCGGCGTGGCTCACCAGACCGCCACGGGCGGTCAGGATCCCCTTCGACGCCATCATGCCGTGGATGTCGTCGGGGCTCGTCTCGTTGCGAACGAGCACGACCTGTTCGCCGCGCTCGTTGGCGGCGGCTGCTTCGTCAGCGGTGAAGTAGACCGCCCCGACCGCGGCGCCCGGCGATGCGCCGAGTCCCTTGGCGAGCACCTTGCCCTTGTCGGCGAACTGCGGGTGCAGCACCGAGTCGAGGTGCTCGTCGGAGACGCGCATGATCGCTTCTTCTCGCGTGATCTTCCAGCGGTTCGAGCCCTTGCCGGTGCCCTTGGTCATGTCGACGGCCATCTTGAGCGCGGCGGCACCCGTGCGCTTGCCGACACGGGTCTGCAGCATCCAGAGCTTGCCCTGCTCGATGGTGAACTCGGTGTCGCACATGTCGGTGTAGTGCGCTTCGAGCCGCTTGAAGATGTCGAGCAGGTCGGCGTGGATCACCGGGAAGTGCTTCTTCATGTGGTCGAGGTCTTCGGTGTTGCGGATGCCCGCCACCACGTCCTCGCCCTGTGCGTTGACGAGGAAGTCGCCGTAGGGCTTGTTGTCGCCGGTCGCTGCATTGCGGGTGAACCCGACCCCGGTGCCGGAGTTGTCGTCGCGGTTGCCGAACACCATCGTCTGCACGTTCACGGCGGTGCCGAGCTCGTGGTCGATCTTCTCGCGGACGCGGTACGCGATGGCGCGCGCACCGTTCCAGCTCTTGAACACGGCTTCGACGGCGCCGTCGAGCTGTTCACGAGGCTTCTGCGGAAACGGCGAGCCGGTCTCCTTCTGCACGATCTCCTTGTAGTGATCGCAGAGTTCCTTGAGCGCGTCGGCCGGGATCAGGTTGTCGAGCTTCGTGCCCGCCTTGTCCTTGGCAGCGTCGAGCGCCTCCTCGAAGGGTTCACCGTCGACGCCCAACACGATGCGTCCGTACATCGCGATGAAGCGACGGTACGAGTCGTACGCGAAGCGCTCGTCGTTCGTCGAATGGGCCAGGCCCTCGACGCTCTGGTCGTTCAGGCCGAGGTTGAGGACGGTGTCCATCATGCCCGGCATCGAGAACTTGGCCCCCGAACGCACGCTGACCAGCAGCGGATCGAACGGATCGCCGAGCTTGCGGCCCATGGCCTTCTCGAGCTTGAAGACGTGCTTGGCGATCTCCTCGTCGATGCCTTCGGGCCAACCACCGTGCATGTAGTCGCGACATGCATCGGTGGAGATCGTGAAGCCCGGCGGCACGGGCAGCTTGAGCACGCTGGTCATCTCGGCCAGGTTGGCGCCCTTGCCTCCCAACAGATCCTTGTACTCCATCGGAGGGCGGCGGTGCTTGTGATCGAAGGCGTAGACGTATGACACGGGGAGAGAGTGTACGACCATGGGACGCCGCCGCCCAGGAAACCTCCGGCCAGAACCAGACATCTGAACGCCAACAGAACACCGCACTGCGCGAGACGTGCGGGGCAGAACCGTCCTAGCCTGCACAGTCGGATGTTTCGGCTGCTCGGGTTCCCCGTTCACGTGCGCCCCGGATTCGTCATGTTCATGGTGCTGATCGTGGTGCTCTACGGCGACGTCTTCGGCCTCTGGCTCGCCGGCTCGCTGGCAGCGTTCACGTTGCTGCACGAACTCGGCCATGCCGTCGCCGCACGCCGCACCGGCGCCGAGGCGGAGATCTCGTTGAACTTCCTTGCCGGCTACGCGTCGTACGTGCCGTCCCGACCGTTGTCACGAGCCGAACAGATCGGCATCTCGTTCGCGGGTCCTGGCATCCAGATCGCCGTCAGCGTCGCCATCCTGCTCGCGCTCGGCGCCAGCCCGCTCGAAGCACCCTCCTACGCCACCGACCCGGCCCTGTTGGCCATCTGGTGGTCGGGCCCGATCATCGGCGTGTTCAATCTCGTGCCGATCCTGCCCCTCGACGGCGGCAACATCCTCACCAACGCGCTCGATCGATTCATACCCGATCGCGCCGAGCGGCTGATGGTGTGGTTCTCACTCGCCGTCACGGGTGCCTTCACGGTGTTCGCGTTCACCAACCCCCGCTATCGAGGGTTCGCACTCGTGATCGGATTCCTGCTGGTGACGCAGCTCCAGATGCTCGCTTCGTCGAAGCCGGACACCTCGCCGTGGCACGACGCCGACGAGGCGCTCGCCGCAGGCAAGCCCGCGAAGGCCCGACGGATCCTGGTGTCAGCGCTCAGCCACCACCGGCCCGATCGTCCCCCACCGCCGGTGACCCTGTCGCCGCAGCAGGCAGCGGCCCTGATCGAGCTCCTGCCCGACCCCTGGCCCAATGGCGACCCCTGGAACGAGTACGTCCTGGCCAACCAGCTCATGCGCGTCGGGCGGTTCGAGGACGCTGCGCACTACGCGGCCGAGGGCTACGCCCGCCACCCGCACACGCTTGCCGCTGCCACCGTCGCCAGGGCGGCCGGTGCGCTCGGCGACCCGACGACCGCCATCGGCTGGTTGCGCACCGCGGCCGACGCGGGAACGTCGCCCGCCGGACTCGCGTCGATCATCGATGCATCTCCGGAACTGATCGGGATTCGTCAACACCCCGACGTGATCTCGATCCGCCGCGACATCGCAGCCACCCACGCCGTCTGAACCGAAATCTGCGCGTCAGCGCACCACGGGCGGGCCGATCTGCGCACAGTTCGAGCTCGGACGAGTCAACGCAGGTGGATCGGAGCCTCGCCCACGTCGTGGCCACGCTTGATGAATGCGAGGCCCACCCCTCCGACCGGCGACACGCTGCTGATCGCCCCGACGTCGACACCGTCGACGACGACCGCATCTCCGGGTTCGACACCCGGTTCGATCTCGACGATCCGCAGCGACTTGGGCGCATCGGCGCCGCGACTGTCCATCCGCTCGACCAGTTCCTGGCCCGGGTAGCAGCCCTTGGTGAAGTTGACGGCGAGCGGCACCACGCCCGTGACCGCCGGAATGGTGTCGCCGGGAACGATTTCGAATCCCATCCTCGGCCAACCGGCGGCGATCCTGGCGGTCTCGTGCGCAGGCGACGGCGCGGGCGCTGCCGCCGGCTCCACCGACACGTCGGCCTGGACCCGGATCTTGAACCGGTTCAACCGCGCAGCCAGTGCATCTCCGAATCCGGCATCGGTGTCGAAGTCGAAGCGATCGTCGGCGGTGCGGGTCACCCGTGCGAGCGACTCCACCTTGCCGGTCGGCTCCAACACCAGCGTCCACGTCGTCGCTCCGACGCCCAGACCATTGAGGTCCTGCGCGACCTGCGAGTGCAGGTAGCTCAGTGCGTCGGGGCCCTCGACGATCACGTGGTCGCGGGCGGATTCGTCGATGACAGTCGGATCGGGGATCACACATCCAGTTTGCCGTGGCACACTGCAAACGTCATGACCTACGACGACGATGCCCCCGACGGACGGATCCAAGACCTCGCATCACAAGCCGTCGACAGCCTCCTCACGCTGGTTCGACGCGGCACCAGGCTCGCCGTCGGCACGCTCGTCATCGTGACCGCCGTGTGCCTGGTCGGCTTCGCGCTCGGCATCGCCGCGCTGTCCGGCGGCATCGAGACCGTCTGGATCATCTTCGGCGGCTTCGCCGCGTTCGTGGCGATCGGTTCGGTCGTCCTGGCGATGTTCCGGCTCTGGGTGATCACCCGACTCGGTTCGGCACTCGTCCTCGACGTCCAGCGCCTGATCGTGGGCGACCCTCGATCGGAGCGTGTGGTCATCGAAACGATCGAAGCCAGCGACGGCGTACAGGACCAGAGCGCCATGGTGATGTCAAGGCAGTTCTTCGGCATGAGCGAGGCCGCCGGCACCGCCGGCCAGTTCGGCGCCCTGACGATCGCACTGCGATCGGTCACGACGTTCCCGCTCCTGCTCCTGCTGGCCACGGTGATCACGATCGGCTTCGCCGGGCTCAGCTTGCTGTTCCTCCTCGGCATCCTGCTCTAGCGAGCGCGCGCGTCGGGCGTCAGGCCCCGCCGGCGCGTCGGGCGAGCACGCCGGTCACGCAGTGGTGCCGGCGTCGCGACGGGCAGCGGTCATGCGACGCGACGCCGGAATCGCCGCCAGCAGGGCTGCTGCCTTGTTGCGGCACTCGAGGTCCTCGTCGTCGGGCACCGAGTCGGCGACGATGCCCGCCCCGGCCTGCAAGCTGGCGGTGGTGCCGTCACCGGTGACGAACATCGTGCGAATCGCGATGGCCGTGTCGAGATTCCCCGACCAGTCGATGTAGCCGACCACGCCGGCATAGGGCCCTCGCTTGACCGGCTCGAGCGAGTCGATGATCTCCATCGCGCGCACCTTCGGGGCGCCCGACACCGTGCCGGCGGGCAACGTGGCGCGCAGCACGTCGATCGGTCCGAGCCCTTCGCGCAGTCGACCCGAGACCTGGGAGGTGAGGTGCATCACATGGCTGTAGCGCTCGAGCGTCATCAGTTCCTCGACGTCGACCGTGCCGTACTCGGCCACCCTGCCCACGTCGTTGCGCGCCAGGTCGACCAACATCACGTGCTCGGCGCGTTCCTTCGGGTGTTCGATCAACTCGGCGGCCATCATTCGGTCGTGTTCGTCGGTGCGGCCCCGTCGACGGGTACCGGCGATCGGCCTCGACACGACCCTGCGGCCCAGCAGTTGCACCATCGGCTCGGGCGACGACCCCACGATCGTCAGTTCGGGGTGGCGAACGAAGTACATGTACGGCGACGGATTGACCTGGCGAAGCACTCGGTACACATCGAACGGGTCGGCATCGAGCTCGAGGTCGTAACGCTGCGCGAGCACCACTTGGAAGATGTCGCCGGCAACGACGTGATCCTTGGCCACGTCGACCGCACGCTGGTACATCCCGTTGGGCATCGACGACTGCAGCTCGGGGAGTTCGTCGGCGGCCGACGGCGGCTCGACCGGCGTGTACGGCAACGGTTCGGCGAGGTCGGCGACGGCCTGACGTACTCGGTCGACAGCCGCGTCGTAGGCGGCGTCGAGGGCTGCGGAGTCGAGCCCGAGCGTGGGCACGCTCTCGATGAGGTAGACCCGCTGGCGCCAGTGGTCGAAGGCTGCGAGCGAACCGATCACCGACATCACCGCATCGGGGTATCCGCGGTCGTCGGCGGGTGTGTCCGGAAGGTGCTCGACCTCGCGGATCACGTCGTAGCCGAGAAAGCCCATGATCCCGCCGTGCAATGGTGGGAGGTCCTCGAACTGCGGGCTGGTGTACTGCTCGAGCAGTGCGTCGAGCGCAGCGAGCATCCCCTGGTCGGTCGGGATGCCGTCGGGCAGTGCGCCGTCGAGTTCGACGAGTCCGTCGCGCAACACCAACATCGCCGACGGATTGCGGCCGACGAACGAGAATCGGGCCCAACGCTCGGCACCCTCGACCGACTCGAGCAGGAACCCGGGACCGTCGCCGACGAGCTTCACGTAGGCCGCCACCGGCGTCTCGAGGTCGGCCAGCAACTCGGTCCACACGGGCACCACGGTGTGTTCGCCGGCGTGGCGGTGGAACTCCTCGCGGGACGGCTGGAACCTCATCGTTCCGTCACGCTTCGGTTCCGAACGCCCGGAAGAAGCACGTTCGGGCACCGGTGTGGCACGCCCCATCGCCCTCCTGCTCCACCTTGAACAGCAATGCGTCGGCGTCGCAGTCGTAGTACGCCTCCCGGACGAACTGGCGGTCACCGCTCGTGTCGCCCTTGCGCCACAGCTCCTGACGGCTCCTCGACCAGTACACCATCCGTCCCTCGGTGAGCGTCATCCCGAGCGACTCGGCGTTCATCCACGCCAGCATCAACACGTCGCCGTTGTGGATGTCCTGAGCGATTGCGGCAACGAGTCCGTGGTCGTCGTACTTGATTCCGGCCAGTTGTTCGTCGGTCGCTTCGATCATGGTCCCGTCGGGCATCGCACCAGCCTACGGTGCATGCGCTCGGCCGGATCCGTCGATTCAAGAGAAGATGAACACCTGCGAAATGGGGGTGCTCGACGGTGGCTGCTTTGTAGCGTGTCGCCCGTGCTCGCTCCCCGACTCGCCCTGCTGATCGGCGGCTGTCTCCTCGCTGCTGCCTGCAGCGAGGCAGCAGCGATCGAGCCGGCCGCCAACGACTCCGCGTCGGCCTCGACGTCGACCATCGCACGGGACAGCGTTCCGGCGACGACCGAGCCCACCGACTCGTCGACAGCGCCGAGCAGCACCTCGCCGAGCAGCACCTCGTCGACGAGCACGACCTCCACGGTGCCGGAACTCGACGTGTACGACGTCGACTGCGTCGTGGAAGTCCAGCCCGGCGAGTCACTCGGAGCGATCGCTGACGCCGAGGCCGACGAGATCATCACGATCGCGTCGCTCCAGGCCGAGAACGGGCTTCCGGACGAACTGATCGTGCCCGGTCAGCTGCTCGACGTGTGCATCGACAATGGTCTCGACGACATCAGCGGTGAGCAGCGGCTCGAACGCAACGCCGCAGTCCTCGCCGAAGAGACTCGACTGTCGGTCCTTGCCCAGCAGACCAAGCTCAACGAGCTGCTCGTGCCGTACGGCTTTCCGGAGATGCCGGTCGACGGTGTGTCGGGCCCGGTCACCCAGCGAGCACTGTGCGCCAGCCGGTTGGCGCTCGGTCTGCCGGTGAACCGGGCGAACATGATTGCCGGAAGCGACGAGGAGCAACTCCTGCTCGAGACCACGGCGCTGCCCATCCCACCGAATGTCGCCACCGATGGCCGCTGGATCTTCATCGATCTCACATGTCAGATCATGCTCACCGGCGAAGGCCCCGATCGACTCGTCAACGTGTTCCGCACATCCACCGGCGAGGCCGGCTACGAGACGCGGCTCCAGGAAGGGACCCGTGCGTTCCGGTTCAACCCGGCGCTCGGCAACGGCGGTTGGCACGAGTCGTCGATCTATCCGGTGCCCGAGGACAACCCGCTGAACGGCAACATGTACAAGCCGTTGTACTTCGACAACGGTCAAGCGATCCACGGTGCCAACAACGTGCCGACCAGCCCTCAGAGCAAGGGGTGCGCCCGCTTGACCCCCTCCGACCAGGATCGACTCGTCGCCTGGCTCGGCCTCGCCGACCTCGGCGGTGCGACGTACTCGAAGGACCGCATCGGAGCGACCGTGACCGTCCGCGGCGCCTACGAACTCGGCTGAGGTACCGCCTCGCCGCTAGAGGTACAGCCCGGTCGAGGCCTCGATGCGTTCGGCGGCCACGGCGTGCAACTCGCGTTCGCGCAGCATCACGTAGTCCTCGCCCTGCACCTCGACCTCGTAGCGGTCCTCGGGACTGAACAGCACCTTGTCGCCGATCTCACACGACCGCACGTTCTGGCCCTGAGCGACCACGGTCGCCCAGATCAGACGCTTCGCCACCTGAGCAGTCGCCGGGATCACGATGCCGCCCGACGACTTGCGTTCGCCGGCCTTCTCGGCGATGCGCACGAGCACGCGGTCGTTGAGCATCTTGATCGGGAGCTTGTCGTCGACGACCGCCATCACGCCCAGGGTACCGTCGGATCCCATGGCCGATTCTTCGAACATCACCTGTCGCACGTTCGAGTTCGCCTCGCTCGACGGACCGCCGCTGATCGCCGATCTCGCGGTCCCCGAGCCGATCCGAGCCGGAGCGGTGATCTGCCATCCACACCCGCAGTACGGCGGGACCCGCCACGATCGCGTCGTGAGCGCGCTGTTCGATGCCCTTCCGGCGGCGGGCATCGCCGCGCTGCGCTTCGACTTCCGCTCGGCCTTCAGCGACGGTGTCGGCGAACGCCTGGATGCGCTGGCTGCGATCGACGAATTGGCCGACGCCGCGCCCGACGTTCCGCTCGCGATGACCGGCTACTCGTTCGGTGCATGGATCTCGTTGGGGCTCGGCGACGACCGCATCGACGCGGTCGTGGCGATCGCTCCCCCGCTGGCGGTGATGTCCTCAGTGCCCGCGCCGGTGGTCCCGACCCTGGTGCTCACGCCCGCTCACGACCAGTTCAGTCCGCCGGCGACAACCGAACCGATCATCGCCGGCTGGCGCACCCGGTCGGCAGTTCCGATCGACTTCGACGTGGTCGACATGGCCGACCACTTCATCGGCGGGCGCACCGCCGCCGTCGCCGACCGCACCGTTGCCTGGCTCAGCGGCCGATGGCAGCTTCCATCTCCTCTTTCACCTCATCGGTGAGCAAGGGGATCACGTCGAGCGCACCGAAGTTCTGTTCGACCTGGCTGACCTTCGACGCACCCGTGATCACGGTCGACACATGCGGGTTCTTCGTGCACCACGCCAAGGCGAGTTGTGCCATGGTGCAATCGAGCCGATCGGCGATCGGGCGGAGCTTCTCGACCCGTGCGATCGCTTCTGCGTCGGAGAGCCGGCCGGCGAGCCAGCCGTACCCCTCGAGCGCAGCGCGCGAGTCCTCCGGGATGCCGTCTTTGTACTTGCCGGTCAGCAGGCCGGATGCGAGCGGGCTCCAGATCGTGTTGCCGTAGTTGAACTCGGAGTTGATCCGGGCGTACTCCTTCTCGACCTTCCTGCGTTCGAGAATGTTGTACTGGCTCTGCTCGGTCACCGGCCGGTGCAGGTGGTGACGGTCGGCGACGTCGATGGCGGCGCGGATCTCGTCGGCCGACCATTCGCTGGTGCCCCAGTACAAGGCCTTGCCGGCGGAGATGATGTCGCTCATCGCCCACACCGTCTCCTCGATCGGCGTGTTCGGGTCGGAGCGGTGGCAGTACAGCACGTCGACGAAGTCCAACCCGAAGCGCTCGAGCGACCCGTCGATCGCATGCATCAGGTACTTGCGGTTGAGCGTGTTGTTCATGTTCGGCGTCTCACGATTGAGCCCCCAGAACACCTTGGTGGTCACCACGTAGGACCAGCGGGGCCAGTCGAGCTCTCGCAGCACCTCACCCATGATCGTTTCGCTCTTGCCGCCGGCGTAGGCCTCGGCGTTGTCGAAGAAGTTGCAGCCGGCGTCGCCGGCGGCGGCCATGCACTCGAGCGCAAGGTTGTTGTCGAGCTGGGTGTCGAAGGTGACCCAGCTGCCGAACGACAGCACACTCACCTTGAGCCCCGTGTTGCCGAGGCGACGATATTCCATGTTGGGATTGACAGTGGGGGTGGCCATGCCGGCGACCCTACCCATCAAACGCGTATCCGAATCGGGTCGGTGACCGACCTGGTCAGACGGGGCTGACGCCCCCGGAACGATCGCTGGCGATCTGCTCGGCCATCAGGTCGAGCACGGGGCCGCGAATGGCGCGGACCGTTCGGGCGTAGGCCGAGGGGTCGAGCGTCGAGGCCAACCCTTCGGCGACTTCGACGGCGCGGTCGAGTTCGTCACCGTCGGGTACCACTTCGTCGACGAAGCCCACGTCGACCGCCTCGCGAGGTGATGTGATCCGAGCGTTCGCCAGCGCTCGCTGCAGGTGCCGCTTGCTGAGACGCTCGGTGGCGATCGTGAGCGCCCAGTCGGGCAGCACCATCTTGATGGCGACCTCGTTGAGCCCGACCTTGGCCTCGACGTCGGATGCCACGCGTACGTCGCAACCGAGGAGGAGCAGCGCGCCTGCGGCGAGTGCATGACCGGTGCTGGCTGCCACGACCGGCACCGACGAGCCGTACAGCCGATGCACGAGCACACCGCCGTCGGCGACCAGGTTGATGATCGCCGACATGTCGTCGCCGAACATCACTCCCAGATCGAACCCGGCAGAGAACTTGCCCGGCCGCCCATGGAGCACCATCGCTCTGACCTCGTCGTCGCGCTCGGCGTCGTCGAGCGCCGCGTTGATCGCTGCGATCATGTCGAACGACAAGGCGTTCGCCTTGCCGTCGTCGAGGTGCACCACGAGCACCCCGTCGCGTCGTTCGGTCGTGACTGCTGCGGAACTCATGTGGCAGAACCTACGCGATCGTGGTTCCCGTTGCCCTGGGCACGGGGAACCACGATCGTGCTCAGGCGGGGCGGACGTGGATGCCGGCGGCCGACATCTCGGCCTTGGCGTCGGCAACGGTGTGCTCGCGGAAGTGGAAGATCGACGCCGCCAGCACTGCGTCCGCACGACCGACGGCGACACCCTCGACGAGATGATCGATCGTGCCGACGCCGCCGCTGGCGATCACCGGCACGGTCACTGCGTCGACGATCGCCTGGGTCAGGTCGAGGTCGAAACCTTCGCGGGTGCCGTCGCGGTCCATCGAGGTGAGCAGGATCTCTCCGGCCCCACGCCGCACGGCTTGCTGTGCCCACTCGATCGCGTCGACACCGGTCGGGGTGCGCCCGCCGTGGAGATAGACCTCCCACCCGTTCGCAGCCGGTTGGCGGTCGTCGTCGCTACGACGCTTGGCATCGATCGCGCACACCACGCACTGTGCCCCGAACTCGGTGGCGATCTCGGTGATCAGCTCGGGTCGCTCGACGGCGGCGGTGTTGACGCTGACCTTGTCGGCGCCGGCGCGCAGCATGCGCCGCGCGTCTTCGAGCGTCCGAATGCCGCCGCCGACGGTGAAGGGGATGTACACCTCGTCGGCGACCCGTCGCACCATCTCGACGGTGGTGTCACGGTTGTCGCTCGAGGCGGTGATGTCGAGAAAGACCAGTTCGTCGGCGCCCTCGACGTCGTAACGAGCCGCCAACTCGACCGGGTCGCCTGCATCACGCAGGTCGACGAAGTTCGTTCCCTTGACGACACGACCGTCGGTGACATCGAGACACGGGATGACACGTGCGACCTTCACCGCGTCTCCATTCCGCCTGCTGCGAGCGTCGTCAGCGCATCGATCGCCTCGGCAACGGTGAACCGCCCCTCGTAGACCGCCTTGCCCGTGATGATCCCGCCGAGGTTGTCGATCGCGGCAAGGCTCACCACGTCGGCCAGGCTCGACACCCCGCCGCTGGCGATCACCGGCGCTCCAGCCGCCTCCGCCGATCGTGCGAGACCTGCGAGGTCGGGACCGACGAGCATGCCGTCGCGCCCGATGTCGGTGATCACGAACACCTCAGCGGTCGGGAACAGCGGGTAGGCGTTGTCGAGCCTGAGACCGCTGCCTTCGGTCCATCCGTGCACGGCGACTTCGCCGTCGCGGTGATCGAGGCCGACGGCCACCGGCACGACCTCCGAGGCGGCCTCGACGAGTGAGGGGTCGCTGACCGCCGCTGAACCCATCACGACGCGGGCGACCCCTGCGTCTGCGAGTTCACGAGCGTCGTCGAGCGAACGCACGCCGCCACCGGTCTGGACCCGGGCGTCGCCGCGCACCGCAGCGACGATCGCCGCCACGACCGGCCGGTTGATCGGGTCGCCGGACCTCGCTGCGTCGAGGTCGACCACGTGGATCCACGGCGCACCGTCGTGCGCGAACCCCCTGGCCACTGAGACAGGATCGTCGCCGTAGACGGTCTCGTCGGCGTAGTCGCCCTGGCGGAGCCGCACGACTCGGCCGCCGAGCAGGTCGATTGCGGGGTACAGATCGATCATCGCGTTGCGCTCCCTGCCGGCGCAGCGCACACCTCGACGAAATTGTGGAGCAGGCGCAGCCCTGGCCGGCTCGACTTCTCGGGGTGGAACTGCACGGCGAACACGTTGTCGCGCCGGAATGCGGCGTTCAGCGTGGTGCCGTACTCCACCGTTGCGGCAACGACACCCTGGTCGTCGGGCACCCCGTGCAACGAGTGCACGAAGTACACGTAGGGCTCGTCGCCGAGGTCGCGCAGGATCGGTTCGTCGGGATCGACGATGTCGAGCCGGTTCCATTGCATCTGCGGGATCTTCGGCCCCGACGGGATCCAGGTGACCGTGCCGGGAATGATGTCGAGTCCGGCGGCGTGCTCGTCTTCCTGCGACTTGGTGAAGAGCATCTGCATGCCGACGCAGATGCCCAGGAACGGTCGACCTGACGCAACGGCGTCATGTGCCGGGCCCTCGAGCTCGGCCGCTCGCAGCGCGTCCATACATGCGCCGAACGCTCCGACACCCGGCAACACGACGCCGTCGGCATCGGCGATCAGGCCGGGATCGGCGGTCAGGCGAGCGTCGGCGCCTTCGTGTTCGAGCGACTTCTGCGCCGAGTGCAGATTGCCGATGCCGTAGTCGAGCACAGCGATGAGCGGCCGTGTCACAGCACCCCCTTCGTCGACGGAACACCACCGGCGTGGTCGACGCGAACCGCATCGCGCAGCGTCCGGGCCAGCCCCTTGAACGTCGCCTCGATGATGTGGTGGACATTGCGACCGCGCACCAGCTCGACGTGCAGCGTGATGTTGGCAGCAGTCGCGAACGATGCCACTGCGTGCTCGGCGAGTTGCGGGTCGAATGCGGGGTCGCCGAGTGGCAACGATTCAGGCATCGGTACGTGCCACTCGACCCACGGCCGACCCGACAGATCGAGCGCCACGTCGATCAACGCCTCGTCGAGGGGATAGCGGCCGCTGGCGAACCGGCGCACGCCGGCTTTGTCGCCCAGCGCCTCGGCGAAAGCTTCTCCGAGCGCGATCGCAACGTCTTCGACCGTGTGGTGGGTGTCGATGTGGAGATCACCAGTGGCATGAACACGCAGATCGAATCCGCCATGGCGACCGATCTGGTCGAGCATGTGGTCGTAGAACGGGATGCCCGTGGAGATGTCGGTGTCACCGGCGCCGTCGAGATCGATGTCGACCTCGATCGTCGTCTCCTTGGTCGTACGGCGGCGCTGTCCGGTGCGGCTCATGGCGTCACTCCCATTTCGTCCTGGTTCGAGGCGGGCGCCAGCACCTGGGCCAGCGCATCGAGGAATTCGGTGTTCTCGGCAGGGGTACCGATCGTGACCCGCAAGCAGTCGTCGAGCCGTGGCCAACTCGAACAGTCGCGAATCAGCACGCTGCGATCGACGAGCCCCTGCCAGACGTCGCGCCCGGTGAGCGCTCCCGACTGCACGCGGAAGAGCACGAAGTTGGCGCCGCTCGGGAACACCTCGACCGCCAGCTCGCTCATCGCCGCCATGATCCGGTTGCGTTCGGCCACGATGTGGTCGACGCGGTCGTTCATGTCGTCGGAGTAGCGCAGCGCGAGACGACCGGCGATCTGCTTGACGGCGTCGAGGTGGTACGGAAGTACGACCTTGTCGAGTTCGGCGACCAGCCACGAGGGGCCGATCAGGTAGCCGAGTCGGGCTCCTGCCATCGACCATGTCTTCGAGAACGTTCGAGTGACCACCAGCGGTCGGTCCTCGGCGACCAGGTCGAGCGCGGTCCAGTCGGCGAACTGGGCGTAGGCCTCGTCGACGACCACCAGGCCGGGAGCCAGGTCGAGGAGCTGTTGCACCCGTTCGGCCGGTTCGACCAAACCGGTCGGGTTGTTCGGTGAGGTCAGGAACACGACGTGGGGCTGATGCGACGCGATCACACGCTCGACCTCGGCCGGGTCGAGCGTGAAGTCGCTCGCCCGTTCGCCCTCGACCACGGTCGCGCCGGTCACCCGGGCGATCTGGGCATGCATCTGATAGGTCGGCTCGAACGTGGCGACGACGCGACCCGGACCGGCATAGGCGAGCAGCACGGTTTGGAGCACCTCGTTCGAACCGTTGGCGACGAACACCTGCGACACGTCGACGCCATGGGTGTCGGCGATCGCTGCTCGAAGCTCGGTCGCCGCCCGGTCGGGGTAGCGGTGCCAGTCGACCCGCGACACCTCCGCAGCGACCGCATCACGGAACGCCGCGGGCGGCGGTTCGGGTGACTCGTTGGTGTTCAGCCGCACCCGGACGTCGACCTGTGCCGAGTGGTACCCCTCGAGGGCGCGCAAGTCGTCACGGACGGGAATCACCGGGCGAAGTGTAGAGGGAGGGCACCGTCGCCTCCCGGTAGGGTTTGGCGCCATGGCCGGATCGACCGAGTCGACTGCCGCCGAACTGGCAGCGATCGCCGACAACGTGGCGCAGTATCGCAGTCGGGTCGCCGGACTCGCCGAACCCTGGATCGGCACCGATCGCGACGACATCGTCAGCGCCGTCCACGAGGCCGAACGCCAGCTCCGCAACGCCGAACGCACCTTGAATCGAGCCATCAAGGTCTGCGACTGACCGTCCGCAGGTCGCCGATCGACGTCGGCGGCCGAACGCATCGCTGCTCGCACGCGGCGACGGCCCCTCCGAAGAGGGGCCGTCGCACGGTGCGACGCCGGGAGGCGGATCCCAGCCGTCGCAACAAACCAGGTGGCGGGAACCTGGTTCCTGGCGACTCTACACCTTGCTGAACGAGCCCGGTACCCTCGAAACATGCGGTGCCTCGAGATCAAACGCCAGATGGCCACCGAGGACATCGCCAGCGTGTCGGAACTCCTCGATGCGGCCGCCCGAGCCGACGGCCGCAGACCGCTGTCCGATCATCTGTATCTCGACCTGGTCAATGGCGGTCTCGACGGATTCGCCGGGTTCCTCGCCTCCGAACCCGGACACGACCACCCGGTCGCCTATGCACAGATCTCGCGGGGCAACGATGCCCACGCGTTCGAGCTGGTGATCCACCCGCACCATCGCTACGAGATGGCGACGATCGGGCCCGAACTGATCGAAGCCGCCCTCGACGTCGTCGCTGCCGACGGCGGAGGCCGGGTCAACTGGTGGGTGTTCGAGCCGACGTCGGCGCACACCGCACTCGCCGACGACGCCGATCTCGTCCAGGGACGCACCCTCCATCAGATGCGTCGGCCCCTGCCGACCGGGCGGCCCGTGACGATCACCACCCGACCGTTCGTACCCGGCGCCGACGACGACGAGTGGTTGCGGGTGAACAACCGTGCGTTCGCCGACCATGGCGAACAGGGAGGGTGGACCGTCGACACGTTCTGCCAACGCCAACAAGAGCCCTGGTTCGACGTCGACGGCTTCCGGGTCCTCGATGCCGGCACCCTCGACTCGGCGGTCGAGGCCGAGGTCACCGATCACGACCGCATGGCCGGCTTCTGCTGGACCAAGGTGCACCCGGCGACCGGTGATGAGCAGGCACTCGGCGAGATCTACGTGATCGCCGTCGACCCCGACTTCCACGGGCACGGCCTCGGTGCGCAGCTCACGTTGGCCGGACTCGAACACCTGGCCGGCGAAGGTATCGACATCGGCATGCTCTACGTCGACGCCGACAACACCACGGCGGTCACGATGTACCAGCGCCTCGGTTTCACCATCCACTCGACGAACGCCGCGTTCGTGGCCGACATCGCGGCGACAGGAGCAGCGGCCCCGTGACCACCTTCGACGAACGTTCGACATCGGACACGCCGATCCTGCCCCGCTGGAGCGTGGCCGACGTGCACGAGTCGCTCGAATCCCGCTCGTTCACCGACGCGCTCGAACAGGTGCGCGCCGACGCCGATCGGCTCGTGGCGATGTTCGACGAACTCGACATCCGTGCCACGGCACCCCGTGACGTCACCGACGACGACGGTGGCGTCGCCGATCGTGTACTGGTCGAGCACAACCGCGTGACCGAACACACCAATCACCTCCGCGTGTACGTCTACGCCACGGTGTCCACAGACTCTCGCGACGAGCGAGCCCAGTCGCTCTACAGCCAGATCCGCCAGCTCGACGCCACCCTACGGCCGCTGTCGTCGCGGCTCGCCGAATGGGTTGCCTCGCTCGGCGTCGACGAACTCGCATCGGTGAGCAACCAAGTGCTCGACCACCTCGGCCCGCTTCGCCGCCTCGCCTCGCGCGTCGAGCACCAGATGTCCGAGCCCGAGGAGCACCTCGCAGCAGAACTCTCGCTCACCGGCTCGTCGGCGTGGGGGCGTCTGCACGCCGACGTCACCTCCCAGCTCACCACCAGGGTCGATCTGCCCGACGGCTCCTGCACGCTGCCGATGCCGGCCGTCCGCGGTCTCGCCACCGACCCCGACCCACGGGTCCGTCGAGCCGCCTACGAGGCCGAACTCGATGCCTGGCCAACGGTCGAAGTCCCCGTCGCCTCGGCGATGAACGCGATCAAGGGTGAGGCGATCGCACTGAACCGCCGCCGCCACTGGTCGTCACCGGTCGATGCGTCGCTGTTCGCCAACAGCGTGAGCCGGCCGACGTTCGACGCCATGCAGTCGGCGGTGGCGGCATCGCTGCCCGACCTGCGCGGCTGGATGCGGACCAAGGCGTCACTCCACGGTCACGGCGACCGGGCCCTGCCCTGGTGGGATCTTGTCGCTCCACTCCCGACGGCAACCGGCAGCATTTCGTGGGACGACGGCCTCGACGTCGTCCGGCATGCGTTCCGCGACTACAGCGCCACGCTCGGCGGGCTCGTCGATCGTGCGCTCGACGAGGGCTGGATC
Source organism: Ilumatobacteraceae bacterium (assembly GCA_963848145.1). GTDB lineage: Bacteria > Actinomycetota > Acidimicrobiia > Acidimicrobiales > Ilumatobacteraceae > Sva-07. The sequence continues at coordinate 6,956 of CAWKCN010000010.1, read as the reverse complement.
GACGCCGAACCGCGAGACGGCAAGTCCGGCGGGGCGTTCTGTGCACCCTTCGTCGGCGACCGGTCGCTGGTACTGCTCAACTGGTCGGGTTCTCCCGACTCGACGCAGACCACCGCGCACGAACTCGGCCACGCCTACCACAACACCACCTTGGCGGGCCGCACGGCGCTGCAACGCCAACTCCCCATGGCGCTCGCCGAGACCGCCAGCATCTTCTGCGAGACGCTGGTGGTCGAAGCCGGCCTGGCGCGCCTCGACGGCGCCGAGCGGCTCGCACAACTCGACGTCGATCTCGTCGGCACCAACCAGGTGATCGTCGACATCCACTCCCGATTCCTGTTCGAGACCGAGGTGTTCGCCCGCCGCGAGCGTCGCACGCTCAGCGCATCGGAACTCTGCGACATGATGACCGCCGCGCAGGCAGAGGCGTACGGCGATGGCCTCGACCAGTCGACTGCGCACCCGTACATGTGGCTGCTCAAGCCCCACTACTACGGCTCGCACTTCTACAACTGGCCGTACACGTACGGGCTGCTGTTCGGGCTCGGGTTGTTCGCCGAGTACCGCACGGACCCCGAGCGTTTTCGAGCCGGCTACGACGACGTGCTGTCGCGCGCCGGCATGGACACCGCTGAGGAGCTCGGCGCAGCGTTCGGCCTCGACGTCACCGACGCAGCGTTCTGGACCGCCAGCCTCGACGTCGTGCGCGATCGCATCGACGACTACCAGCGACTCGCCGCGGCGTCGGCCAACTGATCCGGCGATTCAGCCATGGCGTCGACCCGCTACGACCTCACCCGCGAGGAACTCGCAACGGTGCTCGCCGACGAGCCCCGATATCGGCTCGACCAGCTCTGGGACGGCCTCTACACCCAATTGGCCGACCCCGCCGACATCACGAACCTGCCCAAGACGCTGCGGACGCGTCTCGATGCCGAGCTGCCCACTGCGTTGACCGCGGTCACCGAGTCGGTCAGCGATCGGGGCGACACGGTGAAGTTCCTGTGGGAACTCGACGGGGGCAGCCGCGTCGAGACGGTGCTGATGCTGTACGCCGATCGGGCCACGGTCTGTGTGAGCAGTCAGGCGGGTTGCGCCATGGCATGCGGTTTCTGCGCCACCGGCCAAGCCGGGTTCACCCGGCATCTCACCGTGGGCGAGATCGTCGAGCAGGTGGTTCGCTCCTCGCAGAGGGCCAAACAGCTCGATCGCCGGGTGAGCAACATCGTGTTCATGGGGATGGGCGAGCCGATGGCCAACCTCGACCGCGTGTGGGCGGCAACCGAACGCTTCCACGGCGATCTGGGACTGTCGGCACGCCACATCACGATCTCGACGGTCGGCCTCATTCCAGGGATCCGGTCGATGGCCGAGCGGCCGCTGCCGGTGAACCTGGCGGTGTCGCTCCACGCCGCCAACGACACCTTGCGCGACGAGCTCGTTCCGATCAATCGTCGCTACCCGATCGCCGATCTGATCGATGCGTGCGAGGACTACCTCGACGCGAAGCACCGGCGGGTGAGCTTCGAGTGGGCGATGATCGACGGCGTCAACGACCGCGACAGCGACGCCCGGGAGCTGGCTGGGCTGTGTCGCCGGCTGAGCCCCCACGCTCACGTGAACCTGATCCCGTTGAATCCGACGCCGGGATACCCCACCACGGGCACCCCGCTGCGGCGGGTCGAGGCGTTCCGCGACCTGCTCGAATCACTCGGGGCGAACGCCACCGTGCGACGCAATCGGGGCACCGACATCGATGCCGCCTGCGGTCAACTCGCTGCCGGCCAACCCGTCACGCATCACCCCCAAGCGATGTGACATCTGGTGTCTGACACCAACCGTCACATCGGGTCGAGGTAGCCCGGATTGGCGACCGCCAACTTGTCGGCGACCATGTCGAACAGCAGCTCGCGAAGCTCCTCGGAGCGGCTGTCGAAGCGTCGCTCGCGGATCGCCGCAGCCAGTTCTTCGTCGCTCTCGACGCCGAGGACGGCCAGACGTTCGTGATGGCGCTGCTCCTGGTCGGAACCGAGTTCGATCTCTCGTTCGACCATCGCCAACACGTTCGAGGCGACGCGGGCATGGAACCGCAACCGACCGTCGGTGGCGGGGATCACCTCCCGGTCGATCCACTCGCGGACCGCTTCGAGGAGTTCCATGGCGTTCGGAGCGTCGTGGGGGGCGGTCATGTCACCACCGCCCTTCCAGCGAGCGCAGCAGGTCGTACTCGTTCTCGCAGACCCGGCGTCCGATCGCTGCGAGTTCGTGGCTGCGAGCGGCCCCGTTGAGGTGCACGCTCGCCTGCAGGATGCACATGATCGCCCACTTCCAGGTGCCGAGCACCTCCCACCAGTGCACCGCCACCGGATCGACCGGCTGCCCGCCGGCCTCCTCGTACGCCGCGAACAACGTGTCGTACTCGCCGATGCCGGCGACCGGCGGCTGGCCACCGAATCGCCACGCCTTCACACACAACCATCCGAGATCTTCCATCGGGTCGCCGAGGTGTGCGAGCTCCCAGTCGATCACCGCACGCAACCCATCGGCACCGACGATCACGTTGCCGAGACGGAAGTCGCCGTGCACCACCGACAACTGCTGCGACTCGGGCCGGTTGTCGAGCAGCCAGTTGCGCACCAGTTCGAGCACGGGGTGTGGGCGCCCGAGCGAGTCGAGCACGTCGGTGTAGTAGGCGAGCTGATCGGTGGCCTCGAGCCCGGGAAGCTCCGTCGGGATCGAGGGCATGGATCTTCGCGAGCGCATGACCGAAGTCCTCTGCCAGGCGAGGACGTGCCGAGGCGAACGCGTCGTCGCGCTGGATCTTCCGAGCGATCGTCTCGCCGTCGATTGCTTCGAGCACCATGAACGCCATGCCGTCGTCGCGCCGTCGCGCATCGATCAGCTCGGGCACCGGCACCCCGCCGCGCCGTGCCGCCGCGACCACTCCCGCCTCGATGAGCATGTCGCGCTCGTCGCCCGCCCGTTGGCGCTGCAGAATCAGATCTCGTCCGTCGGCGGTGAACCGCCAGGTCTCCCGCGAGGCCCCACCGGAGAGCCGATGCAGATCATGGATCTCGGCGTCGTCGAGCAGCTGCGAGAGCATCGTCGACAGCTCGGTGCCGACGGCGGAGGTCCCCATCGCCGCCACGATAGGTCGCTGCGGACCTCTGGTCAGCAGCCGGCGGTGCGCACCGACGGCGTGGGGTTGACCGCCAGCCCACCGCCCGGGTGGATCTCGAAGTGCAGGTGCGGCGTACCGGTTGCGTTGCCGGTGTCGCCGTTGTAGCCGATCACGTCACCCTGGGCCACCCGACGGCTGACGCCCTCGTAGCCCGAGAAGTGGGCGTAGTAGTACCGGTTGCCGTTGTCACCGCTGAGCGACGCAGCGTTGCCGCCGAGTCGGTTCTGTTTGAAGTTCACCATGCCGCTGACGACGGCATAGATCGGCGTGCCCATCGGGGCGAGCATGTCGACACCCTCGTGGCTGCGACCACCCGACCGGGGTGCTCCCCAACTGTCGCCGTAGGCCGAGCCGTTCATCGGGCAGATGATCCCGTCGATGTACGTCGAGCCGTTGATCACGCCGATCGGAACGCTGCCGGCTCCACCGGTGCCCGTGCGGCCACCGCTCGTGCCGCCCGACGCCCCCGACGAGCGAGGCGTGCCGGGAGCCGCAGGATCGGTCGAGGCCGTATCCGCGCTCTGGTCGACGGCGTCGGGATCGGCGTTCGGGTCGGCGTCGGGGTCAGCTGCTGCTGCCGCCGCAGCAGCTGCAGCCTCCTGAGCCGCCGCGATACCGGGGTTCGGCTGGGCGCGGGCGGCTGCCTCGGCGGTTCGCAGCTCGATCTCGACGAGCCTGGCGAGGTTGGCCGCTTGCTGCTCGGCGAGCGCCTGGAGCACCGCCTCGTCGGTCAGACGTTGCTCTTCGATCTCACGGAGACGCTGCACCTCGGCTTCGGCCTCGTCCTGCAATTGGCTGAACAGCTCCTGCTGCTCCTCGATCGCAGCCTGCTGCTCCTCGATCGCAGCTCTGCTGTTCGTCCAGTTCCTTCTGGGCGGCCTCGAACTCGTCGATCGAGCTGCTGCCGACATTCGTGACGACGTCGACCAACACGTCGGCCTGGACCTGGTCCTTCGGCGCCTGCAGGCCGGTCAACAGTGGAATGCCCTGGGCGCCGCTCGTCGCGAATCGGGCGACCGCCAGCGACTGGACGTCGCTGCGAAGCTTGTCGACGCGAGCCTCGAGCGCCTCGGCCCGTCGCTGCATGCCCACCGCGTCGTCTTCGAGTACCTCGAGGTCCGACTGGGCCTCGAAGTAGGCAGCAGCGGCAGCATTGGCCCGATCTCGAGCAGCCTGAATCTCTCGTGCAGCCTGCCGGGCAGCATCCTCGCTGCTCTGGGCGGCGGCGTCCGGCGTGGCCAGTGCTCCACCCGACACGACCACGGCGACCGCGAGGAGCAGCACGCCGAGCGTGCGGGCAACGGCCGCCCAGCCGACGGACAGGGCGCGCGAACGAGCGTCGGGCGAGGGTTGATGGGAGAAATGGTAGTGGACATCGAAAGAGCGGTACCGGCAGCGTCTGGATGCCTTCGACGGGCGTCGAGAGCGGCATCGATCGGCCGATCCACTCCATTCTTCGTCATCCGAGCCCGCCGGACTTGATCTCTTCGTGAAGAAGTGACCGATGACCTCGACCGAGCGTGAGCCGGGGCGTCACCCTGGGCGTTCGTGCTCCGCGGGGGCTGCGAGCAACGCGCGCAGGGTGGCGGCGCCTCGCTCGACGTGTTCGTCGAGCACTCGTTGCAGCACCGCACCGGTCCACAGACTGCCGCCGTAGGTCAACGTCATCGTCAGCTTCGTCGCCGCTGTCGCATCTCCCACCGCCATGGCCGGCTCGAGAGTTGCCGCCAACACCCACGGCGAGTGCCGGCGCCCGTCGACCTCGGCCCGTTCGAACACCACCCGATGCGGGACGTCGCAGACCGCTCGTGACCATGCGCAGACGTTTCGAGCGGGCGAACGGCCCGACCTGCGCCTGCAGTTCGACGTCCCACGTCCGCTGGCCGTCGTGTCGCAGACGCCTCCTGCACGTCGTGCACGAGATCCATCCACGCCGGATATGCCGCCAGGTCATCGACGAGCGCAAAGGTCCGCTCGGCGGTCGCCGGCACGACGGTGTGTCGTTCGATCTCCATCGCGTCGGGCCGCTGTTCCCTCAGCGGTCGGAGCGATCGGCGGTGCGATCGGCGGTGCGAAATGCTCGCGACAGCAGCGGGCTGCGCGCCGACAGCAGCCCCTCGAGGTCGTCCGCTTCGTCGAACGCTGGGCTCCATGGACCCGGGTCGGCGCTGTCGGGTGCGCCATCGACCAGGAGCTCGCCGCCATCGATCGGCATCGCTCGGCGCCCGGAGGCTCGGTGTCGGTCGACGATGTCGACGTCGAGATCGAGGTCGGTGTGCAACCGGAGTTGCTCGCCGGTGGCGTCAGGGTCGCGATACGGGCGCCGTGTTCTCGCCCGGGGAGTCGGCGGCGGCAACGGCACCGGCGGACGGAAGAGATGCAGGTCGGGATCGCGAAGGTCGTCGAGCGTCCAGCCCCGTGGCACCACCATTGCGTCGGCATGTCGGCGACACAGCACCGCCACGTCGTCGTCGGGCTGTTCGGCGAGCACATCGAGCCAGAACACGAGATCCTCGGGACGCATCCCGTACGCGACCGACGCCCCGTCAGAACAGCCGGGGCGTCCGCAGAGGCGTTGCATCGCTGCCGACCCTAGTTCTTGCCGGCACCCACAGACCTGGAATGCCGAACCAAAACACCACGATGCGCCATGATGTGTCGACACGTCGCAGTCGACGACAACCATCTGTCGAGGAGGACCACATGGCGCGCTCACTCATCCGCATCGGCCTGTCGCTCGCCGGGAACGCGATCGGGCTGCTGCTCGCCGCGATCATCCTCGACGAGATGAACGTCGACGGCCCGGCGTTCGTCATCGCGGTCGTCATCTTCACCGTACTCACGGCGGTGCTCGAACCGTTCGTGTCGAAGCACACCGAGGAGCGATCTGCGTTGCTGCGGAGTGCGAGTGCGCTCATCACCACGTTCCTGGCCCTCCTGATCACCGTGGTGGTCTCCGACGGGCTCAGCATCGACGGGACGTTCACCTGGGTGCTCGCCACGGTGCTCGTGTGGCTGCTCACGATGATCGCCGGCGTGATCCTCGTCAAGTTCCTGATGAAGGACACCCCCAGCACGAACTGATCCCCGGAGTCGGCCACGGCGTTTCAGTCTCGCCTCTTGACCTCGAGCGGCGGCAGGAGCATGGTGGACGACACGACGAACGAACAGGGGATTCGGACATGAGCAACGTACGACGCACTGGAAACGACCCGGCACGACGTGGACTCTGGAGGTCTCGATGGGCGGCGATCGGAGCTGCGATCGCTGTGAGTCTCGGTGCCGGAGGGTTCTTCGTTGCCCAGGCAGCACCGGGGCCCTCGGAGTCGACAATCGTGACGGTGACCCCCGAACGCATCCTCGACACACACGACCCGAACAACGTCGGGCTCAACGGCCCGTTCGTTTCGGCGGTCTCGCAGAAGTTGCAGGTCGACGGGCTCGATCCCGACGGCCACCGGCACCAAGACGGTGGTTCCGGCCGGCGCAACCGGGGTGCTGTTGAACGTGACGCCGGTCGGCGCAACCGCCGACGGCTTCATCTCGATCCGTCCCGGTGACGCCACCGGCGCAGCGACGACATCGTCGTTGAACTTCACGACCGGTGACATCCTGCCCAACGCCGTCCAGGTCGGCGTTCCGACCGTGGGCGCGAATGCGGGCCAGATCGACATCACCTTCGATGCCTACGGCGTGGCCGGTCCGACCACCGACATCTTGATCGACATCGTCGGCTACACGACCAGCGCCGGTCTCCAAGAACTCGTCGCCGACG